>JAEWHK010000051.1 GCA_023387815.1 Pseudomonadota bacterium | reverse complement strand
AGCGTGTAGTTGGCAATATTGTGGCCATTAATGGTGATCTGGCCCGAAACCGGATCCACAAACCGCGGAATCATATTGACTAATGTGGTTTTCCCGCTGCCTGAGCGGCCCACAAAAGCGATGGTTTCACCCCGTTTGACCGTGAATGAAATATCGGTCAGTGTATTGTTGCTGGCGTCGGGAAAGCGGAAGCTGACGTTTTCAAACGAAATGGTTCCCAGGTCTTTTTCGTCCAGCTTTTCCTTGCCGGTATCATTTTCCTGGACACTGTCAATCAGCGTAAACACACTGTCGGCCGCTACCAGCATCTTCTGCATGCGCGCTGCCACGTTGGTCAGGCGTTTGACCGGATCAAAAATCTGCGCAAGCGCAGTCAGAAACGCGGCAAATGAACCGACGGTCAGTGCGCCGGTGCTGCCCTGGTAGAGTGCAGTGGCGATGACAATGCCCACCGCAAAGGCGATGCTCAGCTGGGTGATAGGCGTCATGGCGGCGCTTGCAATGGCGGAACGCATGGCAAACCGGCGCAGTGATCCATTTACCGAGAAAAAGCGCTCGCGCTCAAATTTGTAGCCATTGAAGAGCTTGACGACGCGCTGCCCTTCGATGGATTCCTTGATGACCCGGGTCAGTTCTGCATTGATATCCACCGTTTTCATATTGATGCGCCGCAGGCGCTTGATGAAGATCCTGGTCGTGATCACTGAAATCGGCATGATGATAAAGATGATCAGTGTCAGTTGCCATGACAGATATAGCAGCATGGCCAGCAGCGCAATCACCACGGCACCGTCACGCACCAGAATAATACAGACCTCGGTGGCGTAATCAGTAATGTTGCCGGCATCGATAGTGAAGCGGTTCATGAGCCTGCCGGTATCACCCTTCTGGTATTCTGCATCGGGCATGCCCAGCAGTTTCTCGAACATATCCTTGCGTATGCCCAGCAGCACGTTATTGGCGATCCATGCCAGCAGATAGTCACTCAGGAAGCTGAGGACACCGCGTAGCAGAAACAGACCCACCACGGTGAGCGGAATAGACCAGATGTAATAGGGTTTGGCACCGCTGAATCCGTCATCCAGCAGCGGCTTCATGATGTAGGCCAGCGCGGGCTGCGTGACTGCCGCTACCGAGACCAGCACCAGGGCAGCCACCAACGCCTGCCAGTAGTCACCGACTCTTGCGTATATGCGCCGAAATACCGTTTTACGGCTGCCACTTTTGAACGAGTTATCCAATCTGTTTACCTTGTACTGTCACTTGCATACTGTGTATCCAGGGCATTTTAACGGTTTAGCCCCGCTTTGCGTAACGGTTTGGCAGGAAAAGGGGGATAAGTTTGGCGCGATCCCGTCAAATCCACGCTAAAATCCTGTGCATGAAAAACCTTGAGCGTGTTTACATACGGCTGCCAAACTGGATTGGTGACGTTTGCATGTCTACCCCTGCCCTGCAGGCGGCCGTGTCTACCGGTCTGAGCATTGTCGCCTGCGGCAAGCCTTGGGCCCGGTCTCTGCTGACGGATATGCCAACGCTGCAGTTTCTGCCTGTAAGCGGTGAATGGCAGCAGGACCGTCGGCAAGTCAGGGAACATATCCGCCGCCATCCGGTGCAAGGACGCAGTGCAGGCTTGCTGCTGCCCGATTCGCTCACCAGTGCACTGGCCTTCCGGCTTGCCGGACTGGCCTGCGCCGGCTATCGCGACGATGGCCGCTCCCTGTTGCTTAAATGGCCTTTTTCCAAACCTGGTGAACCCATGCACGCGGTGCAGTCATGGTACTGGCTGACACGTCAGGCATTTGCCAAATGGGGCTATACGCTGCCGGCGCAACCGGCGCAAAGTCTTCATCTCTCGTCGGATTCAGACAATATGGCGGCCGCCGGTGACGCATTAGTGCAGGCGTGTGCAGGAGAAAGGCCAATACTGATTGCACCTACCGCTACCGGTCAGCACAAGGGCAAAAATAAGGTGTGGCCGCATTTTGACGCGCTCACGCGGCAGTTGCAGGCACAGCAATATACGGTGGCAATGTGTCCACCAGAAGCCGAGCTTGAACAGGCAAAGGCTAACGCCCCCACCGCTACCGTGATTGCACCGTTGTCCCTGTCCGGATTTGTCGCGCTGGTCCGTCAAAGCAGTCTGGTGATCTGCAACGATTCCGGCGTGGCCCACCTGGCTTCGCTTACCGATACGCCCCAGCTGACATTGATGGGTGTCACCGATGCCGCCCGCACCCATCCCTGGACACCGCATGCGCATATCCTGGGTTCATATGGCCAGTGGCCTTCTGTCGAAGACGTGCTGGGCGCCGTCAATCAATTGTTGCGGAACGAGTAAACCATGTTCAGTTCATTGATCAATCTTGTTGTCCCTCTCAATCTGTGCATCTTCCTGATGGTGGTCGGGTTCATTCTTTGCGTGATCCGATTCAGACGCACGGGACTGACACTGATTCTGGCCGGCGTTCTTTGGGTACTAATCTGGTCCCTGCCCATTACCTCGATTCTGCTGGGCGGTGTCCTGGAAAACAGTTATCCGTACCGGCCGGCCAACGAGTATCCTGAGGCGCAGGCCATTGTGGTGCTCGGTGGTGCAACCGCCAACAATCGCATCAACTGGTTCGAACCACTGGAGCCAGCCACGACGGTGGCACGCGTTGACACGGCTGCAGAGCTCTACAAGCAGCACAAAGCGCCGCGCATTCTGGTTTCCGGTGGTGCCCTGTCCGGGGATGTCAGCGAAGCACGTGGCATGGCTGCGCGACTCAAGACACTGGGTATTCCAGCAGAAGATATCATTCTGGAAAACGAAAGCCGGACAACACATGAAAATGCCGAGCTGACCGTGCAGGAATTGGAAGACCACGATATCCATTCAATTCTGCTGGTGACGTCGGCACTGCATATGCCCCGCTCCATGGCGTCGTTCAGCAAGTTCAGGCTGGACGTCACGGCAGCGCCCAATCCGCCACAAATCACGGTGCCTGAGGATAAGGATTTCTCGCTGTTTATACCCAATGAACGCGCGCTTGCAGGCAGCCGTTCAATTCTGAAAGAATACGTGGGCGTCGTGGTGTACTGGCTGCGCGGCTGGCTCTGAGCAGAGGAAAGGCAGCCAGAGCATCGCGCAGCGTTGCAAGTTGAATTTAAGATCTCCGGATTTTGGCGTCCCCGGATATCCTCGGCTGCTGATGCTCAAATATTCGGATTATGACTTCTGGTTCTCCAGCGCTTTTTTACGGGCCTCGCGACGCTGTTTTTTCCATTTTTTAAATTTGCCATAGAGACGGCCAGCGACGGTGTCCCGCGCGTAGAACAGCCGGTTCAGCAGCCATTTGCCACTGCGGTTGGAAACGGCGATGCGGTAAATGTTTTCCTTGTCGCCCATGGGCTTGTTAAAGCCATACGCATCGGTGGTGAAGAAATAACGATAGCCCGCAACTCTTGCAGCCTGTTTATAATCCTCGTCGAAAAATCCCTGGGGCCAGCACAGGAAGTCGTCCTGCTTGCCCAGCCTTTCGGCCAGCAGCCGTCGACACTGCGCCAGTTCTTCGCTGATTTTTTCAATCTTCTGTTCCCGGTCCGGCGACACTTTATCCCAGCGCGTATGCGTGTGGGTGTGGCTGTGAATCTGCATGACGCCACTGGCATCCATTTGCTGCAGTTCCGACCATCGCAGAATGACCTTGTCAGTTTCGCCCGAGGCGACCAGATGCTTGGATTCTTCGTGCACGTAACTGGCGGGCAGTGCATCCGCAGGGCCATCAGCCATGGTAAGCCGTGGTTCGCCCTCTCCTACCCAGCCGGTGACAACGAACAGCACACCTGTCATTCCGTACTTTTGCAGTAGCGGATAGGCATAGGTGTAGTTGTTCAGATAGCCATCATCAAAGGTGATGAGTATGGATTTATCGGGCACCGGCTTGCCATTCATGTAGTCGGCAAACTGTTCAATGGTCAGCGTACGATAACCACCCTGCTTCAATGCCTGCAATTGACGCTCAAAAACGTCGGGCTGCACATTGAGCGGGCTTTTCAACGGATGCACGTGATGATACATGAGCACCGGTACATTCTTTGCGTTGTCGGTCATGAGTTTTCATCCAGCCATTTGCAATAAACGGCTTCAGTATTGATTGCCAGCATTTCGGGCGAGAATACCGCCTCGTCAAAAAGCCATTTGTGAGCAGCCTCGCTCATTTGTCTGCGTTTCGCAGGATCGCGGATCAGATCGTCCAGCGCCTGTGTCAGCGCCGTCGCATCATGCAGTGGTACCAGTGTACCGGTTTCGCCATTCCTGAGCATTTCGGACACACCGCCAACGTCGGTGCCCACCACCGGCAGTCCGCTCATCTGTGCTTCCACATATACGGTGCCCGAGGCTTCCTGCTCGGTAGCAAGCGCAAAGATATCGCTGCCGGCAAGCAGGTTCGGCACATCCTTGCGATAGCCCATCATGTGGACACGGTCTTCCAGATGCGTGGTGGCTATGTGCTGCTGCACTTTTTCAAAGGTCGGTGACCCTGCGCCCACCAGCACCAGATGCAGATCCGGGTAACGCTCAAACAGCGGTTTCATACTGTCAATCAGGAAAATATGACCTTTCTTTTCGCGCATCACTGCCACGCAAATGACAACAATGGCGCTGTCGGCAAGTCCCAGTTCTTCACGCAGTGTGGATTGGGCTACCGGTGGCGGTGGTTCTACCGGAGAGTAGATGGTCGCAACCTTGTCGGGTGAAACGCCTTTATCGAGCACCATTTGCCGTACATGGTTGCTGACGGTGGCGACCTTGTGGGGCAGCCAGGTATAGGACAGTAAGGAACCGATGGGGATGGCAAGGTGACGGGTGCGCACGATCAGAGGTGTGCCGGCCAGTCGTCCCGCCAGCGCAGCAATCAGCGTGTCCTTGCGGCTGTGCGTATTGAGTACGTCGAAACGTCCCTGCAGAAGAATGCGACGGATGGCAGCCACGCCTTTGACAAAATTGGGAATGCCGCCCATGGGCACGGTATGCACAACAAACCCTTCATCACGCATACGCGCGACCAGCTGTGCTTCAGGCCGGCTGATCAGTTCCATGTGATGGCCACGCTTGCGCATGGCGCGCATTTCCTTGAAGATACGATGCTCTTGTCCGCCAAAGGACACGGCTGCTTCAGAGTGAACGATTCGCAGCGGCCGGCTGGTCTTTTCTACATCGGCACTATCATTGCTGACGGCCTTGGTCTCGTGCGGGTTCAGCGAAGAATTGAGCGTTGTGTTCACGAATAGGCTACCTCTACGGAACGCGATTGCTCGTCCTGCCTCAATCGTTCGAACAGGCTATCTGCCATGCGCACGCGCCATTCTTCGCCAAGTTCAATATCACATTTGTAACCCTGACGAGCAGAGACATAACTTAACTGAACCCTGACACCCGGGATACCGTTTTCCGGTTCCGCACGATAGGGATTCAGAATGGATTTGAGTGTACCGACCGACATGCCATCTGCAATTTCTATCTGCAGACAGCGTGCCCGATCTTCGCGGGCCTTCTGCAGATCGTAGAGACTGTCGGCGCTGATGCGCAATCCGCCATTGAACCGGTTGACCTTGGCCTTGATGCGGGCAATGACCAGACTGTCGGCCTTCAGGAAATGACGATTCTGTTCATAGACACTGCCAGGACACATGATTTCAACCTGGGCCGAACCATCATCAAGCAGCAGAAAATAAAGGCGATCATCAGCTTCCGGCTGACCTGGCGTTTTGCGATTGCTTGCAAAGAATCGCTGACCAATCAGCACGCCCGCAACCCACTGCGGATCGCGCGATTCGGTAATGCCGGCAAGCCGCGTTGGTGCAAAGCGACGCACTTCATCACGCCAGACATCGAACAGATGATGACTGAAATAAAAGCCCAGCGCGTTCTTCTCTTCGATGAGTTCGGCGTGAAGACTCCACGGTGGCACGCGCGCCACCTGATCCTGCACGATGGCGCCGGAATCGTCGCCAAACAGCGAGACCTGGTCGGCACTGCGATCAGCCTGATCAGCGGCATCGATGGCGTGCGTCAGCGCTGCAAGCAGCGCGGCGCGATTGCGTTCAAGCTCATCGAATGCGCCAGCGCGAATCAGCGCTTCCATGGTGCGGCGGTTAACGGTATGGCGATTGACCCGCTTGCAGAAGTCATACAGATCCAGGAAGGGTCCGCCCTCCTCGCGCGCGCGCAGGATCTCTTCGACGGCACCCTGACCGGTTCCCTTGACGGCGCCCAGTCCGTAACGGATGGTGCGCGGCGGTTTGCCGGCGCGAGTGGCTTCGTCCTCAACCGGTTCAAAACGGTAGACCGATTCATTGACATCCGGCGGCAGAACCTGCACGCCGTTGTCCAGCGCATCGCGCCAGAAGATCTGCACCTTGTCGGTATCGTCCATATCCGAAGACATGGTTGCAGCAATGAATTCAGCAGGATGATGCGCCTTGAGCCACGCCGTCTGATAGGAAATCAGCGCGTACGCGGCGGAGTGACTTTTATTGAAACCGTAGCCTGCGAATTTTTCCATCAGGTCGAACAGGCGCACAGCCAGTTCACCGTCATAACCTTTTTCCACCGCGCCTTTTTCAAACAATTCGCGATGTTTGGCCATCTCTTCGGGCTTTTTCTTACCCATGGCCCGACGCAGCAGGTCGGCACCACCCAGGCTGTATCCCCCCACGATCTGGGAGATCAGCATCACCTGTTCCTGATAGACGATCACGCCGTATGTACTGCGCAGCGTGGACTCAAGCGATGGATGGAAGTAGTCGACATCGGCTCGACCATGCTTCCGATTGACGAAGTCGTCCACCATGCCCGATTCCAGTGGTCCGGGCCGGTAAAGGGCCAGCACGGCAATAATATCTTCGAACGTATTGGGCAGCAGTTTTTTGAGCAGCTCTTTCATGCCCCTGCCCTCAAGCTGGAACACCGCCGTGGTATTGCCTTCGCACAGCGTACGATATGCGCCGGGATCATCCAGTGGCAGCGACATGATGTCGAAATCGCGCATGCCCGGATTGAAACGCCGAACGTAGCGCACAGCCCAATCCAGAATGGTGAGGTTGCGCAGGCCCAGGAAGTCGAACTTGACCAGACCGGCGGCTTCCACGTCATCCTTGTCGTACTGGGAGACAACACTGGTTTCACTGCCAGGCTGGCAATACAGCGGGCAGAAATCTGTCAGTTTGCCGGGCGCAATCAGTACGCCACCCGCGTGCATACCCACATTTCGCGTCAGGCCTTCGAGCGGGCGCGCCAGATCCACAATGGCTTTGACTTCTTCGTCATTGTCGTAACGGCGGCGAAACTCCGGTTCTTCTTCCAGCGTTTTGGCCAGACTCCAGGGATTGGCGGGATTGAAGGGAATCAGTTTGGACAGGCCATCACACAGGGAATACGGCAGTTCAAGCACGCGACCGACGTCGCGAACCACGGCCTTGGCACCCAGCGTACCAAAGGTCGCAATCTGGGACACCGCATTGCGTCCGTATTTCTCCTTGACGTACTCGATGACCTTCTCGCGATTGTCCTGACAAAAATCGATATCGAAGTCGGGCATGGAAACGCGCTCGGGATTCAGGAATCGCTCGAACAGCAAGTCGTAACGCAGCGGGTCCAGATCGGTAATACCAAGTGCAAACGCAACCAGCGAGCCCGCACCGGAACCCCGGCCGGGGCCGACAGGAACGCCATTGTTCTTGCCCCAGTTGATGAAGTCGGCAACGATCAGAAAATAGCCCGGAAAGCCCATGCTGATAATGGTTTTGCATTCGAGCTTGAGCCGGTCCTGATAGGCTGGCCTTGCCTTTTCGCGTTCCTGTTCGTCCGGGTAAAGCTGCTTCAGGCGCACTTCCAGGCCTTCTTCAGACAACTTGACCAGATATTCATCCAGCGAGCTGTTGTCGGGCGTCGGAAAGTTGGGCAAATGCGGTTTGCCCAGCGAAAGCGTCAGTGAGCAGCGGCGTGCAATTTCAACGGTGTTGGCAATGGCAGAAGGCACGTCGGCAAATTTCTCTGCCATCTGCGCAGAACCAAGCACATACTGATCTTCAGAAAAGCGGCGAGTACGTGATTTGTTGCCCAGCAATTCACCATCCGCGATACACACGCGGGCTTCGTGCATCCGGAAATCTTCGGGCCGCGTAAACTGAACAGGATGAGTGGCAACGACTGGCAGATCCAGTCGCGCCGCCAGTTGCATGGCCAGCTGCACGTAGCGCTCGTCCGCTTGCGGACCGGTACGCTGCAGTTCAATATAATAAGATCGTGGAAAGTGCGCAGACCACTGTCGCGCAAGTGCCTCGGCCTGGTCTGTACGACCGGCAAGCAGCGCCTGCCCTACATCGCCGGCAACACCACCGGAAAGAACGATGAGCCCTTCCTGGTTTTCCAGCCACTCGCGCTGCAGCTCCGCCCTGCCCTTGAACTGATTGCTGGTCCATGCCCGCGACAGCAGTTCACACAGATTCAGATATCCCTGGCGATTCTGCACCAGCAGCAGCACGCGAAACGGCTTGTCGCGATCCTGTTCATTGGCCAGCCAGACATCACAGCCGGCAATCGGCTTGATTCCCTTGCCCCGGGCAGCCTTGTAGAATTTGATCAGACCAAAAAGGTTGCTCAGATCGGTCAGTGCAATGGCGGGCTGCGAATATGATGCGGCAGCCGCAACCAGTTCGCTGATGCGCGCAGTACCATCTACAACGGAAAATTCCGAGTGAGTACGCAGATGGACAAACATGGGAGATGTGTCTGTGGAAGTCATACGTTATTGTATCAACGATTAAGGGTTTCCCAGGCTTTTTGCAAACGCCTTACCGAGACCGGAACCGGCGTGCGCAACTCCTGCGCAAACAAGGCAACACGCAGCTCCTGCAGCATCCAGAAAAAATCATCCAGCCGCTCATCGGCCTGTCCCTTGAGCCCAGCGCGCATACGCTGATAATTGACCAGCAACGGCGCCATCTCCTGCATGAGTCTTGCATCACGCGCCGGATCGCTGCGGTATTTGTCTATGCGTGCCTGTGCCGCCTTCAGATATCGCGGAAAATGTACGCGACGTGCATGCGGATGATCCGTCAGAAAACGTGCGGTCATGAACGAAGACGTGCCCGCAACAATATCATCGTGCAGTGCTTTGACCGAGCGCACCGAGACCAGCTTTTTCTGCAGGGCTGCCCATTCGGTCAGGGTCGTCAGGGCAAGCCGCGCTTCCTCCTGAATGAGCAGTCCAATGCGGCCCTTGGCATCCACGCGTCTGGCTTCGAACTGTCCGGCGTCTGTCGGCAGCGGTTCGGCCAGGCAAGCCTGACTGAGTGCAGCATCCACAATCTGGTCGCGCAGGCTCTCCTGGTTCATGAGCGACACGGCAAGCATTCCCATGCGTGTCAGTTCAGGAATGGATTTGGTCAGTTGCCTGAGCTGATCCTTCATGGCGATACGGAACAGTCGCAGCAGCCCGTCGCGATGTTTGCGTGCAGCGGTCTCGGGATCGTCGAAAACATCAATCGTGCAGCTGTCACCCAGGTCCACCAGCGCCGGATAACCGATAAAGGTTTCGTTCTTCTTGCGTATCTCCATGATCTCAGGCAGCTCGCCGAAATTCCATTGGACAATATTGTCCTGACTGACCACTTGCGCCACCGATTTGTCGCGACTGACCAGTGACTGGAAAGAGGCCTGTGCGGCCGGCGCATGTTCTGCCTTGAGCTGGCTCAGATTACGGCCTGCAGAAAGCATGCGGCCATGTTCATCGACCACTCTGAAATTCATGAACAGGTGCGGTGGCAGGGTCTCTGGCTTGAAGTCTGTGACGGCAACGCGGATTGAGAGCTGATCACGAATGTCATCAACCAGCGCTGTGAGCAGCGACTGTCCCGGATCGGAGGCTTCGGTAAACCAGCGCTCGAAAAAACCCTGGGCATAGTCGGGCAAGGGAACACAATGGCGCCGCAGTTTCTGTGGCAGCGATTTAAGCAGGTGCAGTACCTTTTCCTTGAGCATGCCAGGGACCAGCCATTCGCTTTGCATCGCGTCCACCTGGTTCAGCAGAAAGACCGGAATGGTTGCGGTCACGCCATCCTTGGGCGAGCCAGGTTCAAAATGATAGGTCAGCGCCAGTGACATATCTTCCCAGCCGGTACGTTTGGGAAAGACATCAGAAGTAATGCCCGAAGCTTCGTGGCGCATCAGGTCTTCACGATTGAGCAGAAGCTGCGCGGCTGCCGCGTCGTCCAGTTTATTGTGCCAGTTGATCAGGGTTTGCGTCTGGCAGACATCTGCCGGGATCTGCCGATCGTAAAAGGCGAAAATGAGTTCATCGTCAATCAGAATGTCGGGCCGCCGGGCCTGGTGTTCCATTTTTTCGATGTCACGGATCACGCGCGAATTATGATCAATAAAGGGTAGCGAGGCTGCAATCTGCCCGTCGACCAGCGCCTGACGAATAAAAATTTCACGCGCCTCCGCCGGCGCTATGCGGCCGTAATTGACCTTGCGACCGCTGTAGATCATCAGACCATATAGGGTGGCCCGCTCATTTGCCAGCACCTGGCCACGCGTTGCATTGAACGTCGGATCCGACCAGTGCTTTTTCAGAAGATGTGCACCTGCGGCCTCGATCCAGCGCGGATCCACATTGGCGATGCATCGCGCAAAGAGCCTTGTCGTTTCCACGAGTTCCGCCGCGACAATCCATTTGCCGCTTTTTTTGATCAGTGCCGAGCCGGGGTGGACCACAAAGCGGATATCGCGCGCACCCTGATACTGACCGCCCTCTTCACTCTTGAAACCTATGTTTCCGAGCAGCCCGGTCAGCAGCGCGCGATGCACCTGTTCAAATGTAGCTTCAGTCGTATTGATACGCCAGCCCTGTTCACGCACCAGTTGGGCCAGCTGGGTATGCACATCGTGCCACTCGCGCAGTCGCAATGGCGAGAGAAACTCGCCGCGCAGCTGAGTCACCAGCTTACGCTGCGAGCTCTTGTGGCGTACGGCGTCGCCATACCAGTTCCACAATTTCAGATAGGACATGAATTCCGATTTGTCATCGCGAAATCTCACATGCGCCTGTTCACTCGCTTCGCGGGCATTGAAGGGTCGCTCGCGCGGGTCCTGAATGGAAAGCGCCGAGGCAATGATCAGCATTTCATGCAGACAGTGCTGTTCATTGGCCGCCAGGATCATTCGTGCAATGCGCGGATCCAGCGGCAGCAGGGACAGCGTCCTGCCGATAGGCGTCAGGGCATTCTGTTCATTGAGCGCGCCGAGTTCCTGTAGCAGATGATAGCCATCGGCAATCGCCTTGCCCGCCGGCCGGTCCACAAACGGGAACGATTCGATATCCCGCATGCGCAACGCCTTCATGCGCAGAATGACGGAGGCCAGCGATGAACGAAGAATCTCGGGATCGGTGAACCGGGGGCGTTGTGCGAATCCTTCTTCGTCGTATAGACGGATACAGACACCGGGCCCAATGCGTCCGCAACGCCCGGCGCGCTGGTTGGCCGATGCCTGGCTGATGGGTTCAATCTGCAGCTGCTCGACTTTGTTACGCCAGGAATAGCGTTTGACCCGTGCCAGGCAGCTATCGATGACATAACGGATGCCGGGAACGGTCAGCGAGGTTTCGGCAACATTGGTCGCCAGAATCACGCGACGCTGGTTGGTATCGGGGCGGAAGATGCGTTCCTGCTCCTGCTGGGACATACGGGCAAAGAGTGGCAGAATCTGTGTTGTGGGCGGATGATGTTTGCGCAGAGCCTCTGCGGCCTCGCGAATCTCCCGTTCTCCGGGAAGGAACACCAAAATGTCACCCGAACCATGCGATGCGCATTCATCGACGGCATTGACAATCCCATCCACCAGTTCCTTTTCGCCATCACGATCCATGCGCCGGCTGTCACTTGACGAATTGGCTGCAGGTTTGCCCGTGTCTTCGTCGTCCAGAAAATGCACCGGCCGATAGCGGATTTCCACCGGAAACAGGCGGCCCGATACTTCAATGACGGGTGCCGGTTTGCCGCTGGCATCGGCAAAATGGCGGGCAAAGCGATCTGCATCGATCGTTGCCGATGTGATAATCACTTTCAGATCGGGGCGACGCGGCAGCAGCACCCGCAGAAAACCAAGCAGAAAGTCGATATTCAGGCTGCGCTCGTGCGCCTCGTCAATAATGATGGTGTCATACTGGCGCAGCAGCGGGTCTTTCTGCGATTCAGACAATAAAATGCCATCTGTCATGAGCTTGATGGCAGCATTCGGACCGGTACGGTCGTTGAAGCGGATCTGGTAGCCGACCAGTTCACCAAGGGGCGTGTTGAGCTCTTCGGCAATACGGCGAGCCACCGAGGTCGCTGCCAGGCGCCGCGGCTGGGTATGGCCGATCAGGCGCGTTCTTCCTCTGCCCGCATCCAGACAGATTTTGGGCAGCTGTGTGGTTTTTCCGGAGCCGGTTTCGCCGCTGACGATGATAACCTGATGCGCCGCAAGCGCGCGGGCAATTTCCTCACGTCGTTCGCTGACCGGCAATGCCTCTGGATAGCTGATGGGCGGTATCTCGCGCGGTTCACGCACAGGCGGCGCAGGACGCGCAGACGGGTTCCGACGCGCATTCTGTGGTTTCTTTGCCGTATCTGCGGCCTGATCTTCCTTTTTTTTCATACAATCCATTCTGTTCTTTCAGCCAACATTATAATTTTGGCAGGCCGCTTGCATCCCAGATAGCGGCATTTCCCTCCAATTCAAGGAAACCAGACAACCGTGACCATCGCCCCCGACCCCGAAACCTATTCTGCCCAGGACGCACCTGAATTTGTTCCCGCACAGTTTGTGCGATGGTTTCGCGAGGTCGCACCCTATGTGCACACGCTGCGTAATAAGACATTTGTGGTTGGATTTGGTGGTGATCTGATCCAGGCCGGGGGCCTTAACGCCCTGATCCAGGATCTTTCGCTGCTGACCTCTCTGGGGGTACACATTGTACTGGTTCATGGATGCCTGCCCCAGGTCAACGAACAACTGCGCCTGAAAGGATTTTCCTTTCAGTTTGGACGTGATCTGGAACCCACCTCTGCCGAAGCCCTGGAATGTGCCAAGGAGGCCGCCGGCGAGATCAGGCTGGATATTGAAGCCGCGTTCAGCCAGGGGCTGCCCAACACACCCATGTCCAACGCCCAGATTCATATTATTTCGGGCAACTTCGTGACCGCCCAGCCTGTGGGTGTCATTGATGGGGTGGACTTTCGCCATACCGGCAAGGTGCGCAAGTTTGATCTGGACGCCATGAAAAAAGTGCTGTCCCATGGCGGTGTGGTGCTGCTTTCTCCTATCGGTTTTTCACCAACAGGCGAGGCCTTCAATCTGGCAATGGAAGACATTGCCACCAGTACCGCGGTCGCCCTGCGTGCGGAAAAACTCATTTTCCTGACTAATAATCGCATGCTTCGCGACAGCGTCGGCGAAATCATTACCGAGATTGCGCGCGAAGATGCCGAAGCACTGATTCGCGATGGTTCGCTGGATGCCGATACGCGCAGCTATCTGTCCCACGCAGCCAAGGCCGTTAAACGCGGTGTGGCTCGCGCTCACCTGATTCCTTTTGACCTGGACGGCAGCATTCTTCTGGAATATTTCACCCATGATGGCGTGGGCACCATGGTCGTTGAAGATACGCTTGATGATCTGCGCGCCGCCACCATCGACGACATTGGTGCGATTGTGCAGCTGATCGAACCGCTGGAAGCCGATGGAACGCTGGTACCGCGAGGCCGTCATGTGATTGAACGCGATGTCGAGCGCTTTACCGTGCTGGAACACGATGGTGTGATTTACGGTTGTGTCTCGCTCAACCCCTTCCCCGAAGACAAGATGGCGGAAATGGCCTGTCTGATTGTCAATCCGGAATGGCAGGGATCAGGCGAAGGCGAGATTCTGCTGCGCCATACCGAAGCCCGTGCGCGCGCCATGGGTATGAAAAAGCTGTTTGTTCTGACCACACGTACTTCGCACTGGTTCATCAAGCGCGGCTTCGTACAGGGCACAATCAGTGATTTGCCCCAGGAAAAGCAAATGAACTACAATCG
>JAEWHK010000014.1 GCA_023387815.1 Pseudomonadota bacterium | reverse complement strand
CCAGGGCTTTACGGTATTCATGGTTTCCTGGCGCAATCCGCAAATGACCGATACCGATGGCATCCAGACGTCCACCTGGGACGACTACATCGAGAAAGGCGTTCTGACGGCGATTGATACTGTGCAGCAGATTTCCGGTCAGAAGCAGATCAATGTACTGGGCTTCTGTGTGGGTGGAACCATGCTCAGCAGTGCACTGGCTGTGGCTCGCGCGCGTGGCGACAATCCTGTAGCCAGTGCCACACTCCTGACCACACTGCTGGATTTTGAAGACACAGGTATTCTGGATGTGTTTGTCGACGAGGCTCATGTTGCCTATCGCGAGCAGCTTCTCGGACGTGGCGGTCTGATGACAGCCAGGGAGCTGGCAACCACCTTTTCCTTTTTACGCCCCAACGAGCTGGTCTGGAATTACGTTGTCAGCAACTATCTGAAAGGGAATGCGCCTGCAGCATTTGATCTGCTTTACTGGAATTCGGATGGCACGAACCTGCCGGGTCCGTTCTTTACCTGGTATTTCCGGAATATGTATCTGGAAAACAGGCTTTGCCAGCCGGGTGCGTTGAAAGTCTGCGCCGAACAGGTCGATCTTTCCGATATTGACATGCCAGTTTATGTGTATGGATCCAGAGATGATCATATCGTCCCCTGGAACGCTTCATTTGCATCAGCCCGCCTTTTGTCCGGCGACGTCCGATATGTTCTGGGTGCCTCCGGGCATATTGCAGGCGTCATCAACCCGCCGGCAAAAAACAAGCGCAACTACTGGGCCAATGATGAGGCCCTCGTGCAGGAAACAGAGGCGCAGGATTGGCTGGAGCAGGCAGAATCGATTCCAGGAAGCTGGTGGCCAGACTGGACAGCCTGGCTGGCCGGACACAGCGGGCGCAAAGTGAAGGCAAAGGCAACAACCGGAAACGCGGAATTTGCTCCGCTGGCACCGGCGCCGGGCAGCTATGTCAGAACCCGCGCATAATCAGGGAATTCGTAGTATTTTATTACCGTTGAAGTAGCTCAAGGAGTTCAAAATGACACAAAAAATAGCATATGTGACGGGAGGTATGGGAGGTATCGGGACTTCCATCTGTCAGCGCCTGCACAAGGACGGATTTACGGTGATCGCAGGCTGCGGCCCGCAGCGGAACGCCCAGCAATGGATCGATGAACAGGCTGCGCAGGGTTATACCTTCTATGCTTCAGCTGGCAATGTGTCCGACTGGGACTCTACTGTGCAGGCTTTTGACAAAGTGAAAGCCGAGCACGGACCGATAGATGTACTGGTCAATAATGCCGGTATTACCCGTGATGGCGTGTTTCGCAAAATGTCGATTGACGACTGGCGCGCCGTGATGGATACCAACCTGAACAGCCTGTTCAATGTCACCAAGCAGGTCATTGAACATATGTACGAGAAGCGCTGGGGGCGTATCATCAATATCAGTTCGGTCAACGGGCAGAAAGGCCAGTTCGGGCAAACCAACTATTCCACGGCAAAGGCCGGAATTCACGGCTTCACCATGGCACTGGCCCAGGAAGTGGCCAGCCGCGGCGTGACGGTCAATACCGTTTCACCAGGCTATATTGGTACCGATATGGTACGCGCGATCCGTCCGGAAGTGCTGGAACAGATCGTGGGGACAATTCCGGTACGACGTCTGGGAACCCCTGACGAGATTGCATCCATTGTGTCATGGCTGGCCTCCGACGAATCCGGTTTTTCCACCGGTGCCGACTTCTCGGTCAATGGCGGCTTGCACATGGGTTAAGTCCGCTGGCGGACACAGACAGATAACTATAGGTTGAACAGGTAATGGCAAAAGCAACTGATACGGACGCCGTCCGGACTATCAAAAAATATCCCAATCGCAGGCTGTATGACACACAGACCAGCACCTATATTACGCTGCAGGATGTCAGGCAGCTGGTGCTGGACAACGTGCGTTTTCAGGTGCTGGATGCCAAATCCGGAGAGGAGCTGACGCGCAGTATTCTGTTGCAGATTATTCTGGAAGCCGAATCCGGTGGCGTTCCCATGTTCAGTTCCAATATGCTGGCCCATATCATCCGCTTTTATGGTCATGCCATGCAGGGTGTGATGGGTTCGTATCTGGAAAAGAACATGCAGGCCTTTGTGGACATTCAGGACAAACTGGCTGAGCAGTCCAAGGGCGTCTATAACCCGCAGTTCAGCGCAGAAGCGTGGTCGCAATTCATGAATATACAGGCGCCCCTGCTCAATAACGTCATGAACAACTACGTAGAACAGTCAAAAAACATGTTTGTGCAGATGCAGGAACAAATGCAGAATCAGACCAGCAACATGTTCGGGGCTTTTCCGTTTGCCCCCGTTTCAGACAAAGACAAAGACGGGGAAGACAAATAATCAGCGCCGGTGCGCCGGCGCCGAAATTTCACGGAAGTCACCGCGCGGAAAATCACCTGTCATCGCTCAACGGCCTTTTAAAGGGTGAGTGCTCCTGCAATTCATCCAGATAGGCCTGTACGTGCTCGGTTTCGGCATCCAGAAAGCGCTGGATGGCATCGGCAAATTCAGGCCGGGCGATCCAGTGTGCCGAATACGTCGCTTCTGGCAGCATGCCACGAGACAGCTTGTGTTCGCCCTGGGCGCCACCCTCAAAAACTGAGATGCCGTGCTCGATGCAATAGCGAATTCCCTGAAGATAGCAGGTTTCAAAGTGCAGGCCTGGAATGTATTCACGGGCACCCCAGTAACGCCCGTACATCTTGTTGTTGCCAATCAGATTCATGGCGCTTGCCACCGGCGTGTTATCTCGCAGGGCCAGGACCAGAAGCACAGTGTCGGGTGCTTTACTCAGCAGTTGCCGAAAAAAATCTTCTGACAGATAGGGCTCACGAGCACGTTCGAAATACGTATTGCAATAGCACGAAAAGAAAAATGACAAATCTTCTTCAGTGATATCGGCGCCGCGCTTGAATTCAAATGTGATTCCCGCCTGCGCCACCTTGCGCGAATCCTGCCGCAGCTTCTTGCGTTTGTCATACACCAGCGTTGCCAGAAAGTCGTCAAGACTTTTATATGCTGCGTTCTTCCAGTGAAACTGCACACTTTCCCTGACCATGTAGCCAGCCTCGCGCAGCACGTCCAGATCTTTCGCGTCGGGAAACAGTACATGCACCGACGACACCTTGAGTTTGTCGGCCACTTCCAGGGCTGCCTGCGCCAGAATTTGACGCGCTTGCAGGTCCCGTCCGATCAGCCGCGGGCCTGTTACCGGAGAAAATGGCGCGGCACAAAGCAGTTTGGGATAGTATTGCAGGCCATACTGACTGAATGCGCGTGCCCATGCCATATCGAAAACGAATTCACCCTGGGAATGGGTTTTCAGATACATGGGCATGAAACCCGCGGGCTCGTGCATCTGATCGTATAGAATCAGATGACAGGGCTGCCAGCCAGTCTCTTCACTGGTACAGCCGGTACTTTCCATGGCACGCAGAAACGGCGGGGACACAAATGGATTGTCGTCTGACCATTGAGCCCAGTCAAAATCGGGCAGGTCTGCCAGTGAATGCACCAGCGCTACCTGCATACTATTATCATCGTCTGATGTCACTGCCTGCTACCATTGAATGCGATCAACACTGAAACTCCCATTATGACTTCAACCGCGACTGTACCCGAGAGCCGAATTGCCGTCACTGCGATTACCGGTTTTCTGGGTAGCGGCAAAACGCAGTTTATCAACCAGCTATTGCAGCAGCCTGCTTTCAAAGACACGGTTGTGATCGTGAATGAAATGGGCGAGCTGGGCATAGATCAGGCGAACTGGTCGTTCGTACAGCCTTCTATTATTCTACTTGAAGGCGGCTGCCTGTGCTGTCAGATGCAGGGGTCGTTGAACGAGACGCTGCAGCGACTCTTCACAGACGCGCTGGCGCGGCGTGTACCGCGTTTCAATCAGGTGCTTGTCGAAACCAGCGGCCTGGCGGATCCATCAGCGCTACGCTTCACCTTGCATCACGATTTTTTTCTGAAAGCGCGATATGTTTTCAACGGCAGTCTGTGTATTGTTGATGTGCCCGGTTTTGTATCACAGATGTCCTATATTGAATGGTCGCGACAGATTGTGCTGGCAGACCAGCTGCTCTTGTCCAAAACCGATTTGGCTTCAGAAGAAGAGGTCGCTTCCTGCAGGACGCAACTGGCTTCGATGGTGGATATCCCCATAATGGGAATACCAGCATTTCTGGAGCAGATTTCCGATATAGAAAAATGGCATTTGCGATTGCATTCGGACCGGCCGGCGCTGGCTTCCGATGCGTTTCTTAAAACGCATAAGGCGCATAAGGCGCATAAGGCGCATGAGGTGGTTTCTGCAAGTCCACTAAAGTCCGTACAGCGTCACTCACGGATTCGGACAGAAGTTATAGATTTGCCCGATCCCATGTCGCGGCGCGCATTTATGCGAGAGCTGGAACAATTAATTGAACAGGCGGGTGCTTCTCTGATCCGAGCCAAGGCGCTGGTTCGTTTTGAAAGAAGTGAAGGACTGTATGTATATAACGTCGTTCATACGCAGCAATATCCCGCCATACATCTGCCGGACCAGGGGGACTCGACTGTTCGCACTGGCATTGTTCTGTTCATCAGCGAATCGTGAATCTGTTCAACAGAGACGCAGAATTCTATTCATCATCGAATCATAATTCCAAATATCAGCGAATCCTAATTCTGTTCATCAGAGACACAGAATTCAGTTAACCAGAGTCACATAAAAAATGCACCGATGTTGCCATGGGCATATCGGTGCAATCTCGGCAAAGATCTGAACCTTAATAAGGCCAGCTCAGTACCATCGCTGATCCGTACCCGGCACTATGATGAGCCCTCATTGGGGAACGTCATATACTATGCCGTGTACGAAGGTTGTGAGTTCATCACAGATCTGAATTGTGACGAGACCAGAAATCATCAACCTGTTTTTCTGCTTCTTCTTTCGTTCGGCCATATTTTTCCTGCAGGATACCTGCAAGCTTCTGGGCATTACCATTAACCTGAGCGACATCGTCGTCGGTCAACTCGCCCCAGGTTTCTTTCAAAGAACCTTTGACCTGTTCCCATTTACCGGCTGCAATATCTTTATTCATAGTTTTGCTCCTGAATAGTTAATGTAAATCGATCAAGGAAACCTCGATCACTTGAGTATTCAGCGTAACATGCGCGTGCTGTCATGAATGTAACTTGCCGTAATAAGAGGGGCGTTATTATGCTCGTTAACGCATATTGAGGACACGCCCGAAACGCATGTTTGCTCGCCTGCAATTAGATTGCTAAGCAAACACATGCGCGGCTCTTTGGCATATCGATAAAGGCCGCGGGAAATCGTTGTTTGCTGTGTTGTTACATAACGATACAAGTTCAGTCCAGAGCGATTTGACGGGCCAGATCGACCATATCCGTGGCCACGACATCCCAGTCCTGTTCTGCTGCCAGATCTGTTTTCTGGTCAGGCCCATGCTCGTTTGGCCGAACAATAAATGCTGTTCTGAAGCCGCACTTGCGGGCTGCCGCCAGGTCGCCATTATGTGCCGCAACCATGCAAATCTGCTCAGGATTCAGCCTCAGTATGTCAGCAGTACGCAAATAGGCTTCGGGCGCTGGTTTATACGCCTGGGCCGTCTCTGCACCCAGAATGGCGTCCCAGGGCAGGCCGGCGCGTTTTGCCATATCCAGCATTAATCGGATATTGCCATTCGACAATGGGGCAATGATGTAGGCCGATTTCAGTTCCATCAGACCGGCAACGCTATCGGGCCAGGGATCCAGTCTGTGCCAGACAAGATTGAGCGTACTCAGCGACTCTGGTGATAACGTAGCTGTATTCACCCGAAATGTCTCCAGTGTTCGCTCCAGATTTTCACGGTGCAGGATATCAAGCCGGGTAAATGGACGACGGCCACTGCGTACCTCTTCCATTGAAGGTTTGTAAAAGCTGCGCCAGGTATCGGCGAATGCTGCCGGATCCAGACCGGTCAATCGCTCATTCTGGGCGAATGTTTCCACGGCGTTGATCACACCAGTGCGCCAGTCAACAACAGTTCCAAAAACATCAAAGACCAGTGCCTGCACTTGTGGGGTGATTGTATTTGTCATAGTCGGGTATCTCCTGTTCATGTGCAGCAACTTGCAGGCTGGCGTGTGAGGCGCGCAGCAATGTCACTACGCTGTCGGCATTTACGAATTTTCTAAAAATCGCTCAAACCCTAGAATTTTGCTGCGGTTGCACGGTTTGCGCATTCGTTAGCTTCAGACCCCCAGCTTGCGCTTCGTGACAACCGCAATTGTCATATTCTACAGTGAGGACCCTTATGAGCAAAGCTATCGAATCCAGACCTTTATTTGTTGCCATCGTATGTTCTTTATTGTTACTGGGCGTCAGCGAGCGGGCTAATGCCTCGTATGATCATGATCGTCCTCCGCTCAACACTGCCATTGGCGGTCTGTCCCGCGTCGAAGGTATCGGCTCGGTGGCAATTGGCCGCGGAACCAGAGCAGGGGACAGGTCCAGCATTGCAATTGGCGGGGGTACCGATATAGATGGTCTTAACACCGGGATTGCAAATTATCATACGATCCCGGCAGTGGCGGATAACGGCGGGATCGCCATAGGTAGCGGTGCTCGCTCGCTGACTGCCGGAGATGTGAATTTTGGTTCACGCAAACTGTCGGGACTGCTGGACGGCGTTCAGGATGATGAAGCCGTGACCGTACGTCAGCTGAATGCCGCAAGAGCGGGGCTGTCTGCTTCTGGTTCTGGGGTGACTGCCTCCAGCGCTGATATCGCCAGCGCGGTTGCTGCACAGGGCGAACGCACGTTGAATGATGCCAAAGCCTATTCCGATCAGTCTGTCAGCCAGGCAGTGACTACCGCAAACGCATATACCAATGAACAGAAAACGGCTGCCGTGGCTGAGTCAAAAGCCTACACGGATGCGGCCCGCAGTCAATGGGAGAACCAGGCGCAGCAGGACAAGGCCGATGCCATAGCGGCTGCGAATACGTATACGGATAAGGCCAAAGAAGAAGTCAAAACTTATACGGATAAGACTAAAGAAGAAGTTAAAACCTATACGGATAAGACTCGGGAAGAAGTTAAAACTTTTGTGAATTCGGCCAGGGACGAAGTCAAAGCCTATTCACACGAGCAAAAAGACGTTGCAATTAAAACCGCCAACGCCTACACCGACAAGGTACAGGAAGATACGCTTACACAAGCGCGCTCCTACGTAAAGCTTGAGAGTGCGAAAGCGTTCGAAAGCGCGCGGGAGTATGCAGACCAGTCCGCCATCAATATGCTCACAAGCGCGAAAGATTATGCCAATCAAAGAAGCCAGCAGGCCCAGGAACTGGCAATAAGCAAAGCCAATCGCTACACCGATCAGCGGGTGGGTCAGCTGCAATCACAAATGAAAAGGTTGCGCAATCGCGCCAACGCGGGTATTTCAGGTGCAATGGCAATGACCGCACTGACGCCACCGCCAGCGGGAACCAATACCTCATTTGGCATGGCAATGGCCGGATACCGCAATCAGTTCGCCATTGCGAGCGGCGCAACTTTCCGGCTCGCAGAAAATCGTCATATTAAGCTCAACTCCTCCTGGGACTCCTCAGGCGGCATCGGCATCGCGGCAGGTTTCAATATGGCGTGGTAGGATCACACTCACCCGAGAGCACATCTGGCGAATCACCGGCAGATCGTGATCGATAAACAATACGGTCAGGCGCAGTTTTTCCTGTCTATCGTTAAGCAGGCCAGGAATCTGTGCCTGAATCGATACGTCCAGTGCCGACGTCGGTTCGTCGCAACAGGGTAACAACGCAAGTCAACAAGTTGGTACCCGTCATCTGATATCAGCTCAGCATTTCCCAGATGCGGTCAAGTGCTTCAGGGTATGACGAATGCGCATTTCGATAAAGTGACAGAGGCAGGATCACAGACGTGAATCCATTTTTTACGGAAGTGAGATCAATCAGGATCCCCGATTTGAGCTCTCGTTCTACCAGACTTTCGGGTAGCCAAGCGATACCCAGGCCCGCAAGAAGCATCTCCTTGACGCCCGCCAGAAAAACCGATTCGTGCACGATCTCCAGACGGTAATGTCGTGACAGGGAGGTATAGACCTGATCATTGATAATGCGACCCAGAAAACTGTCTTGCGGAAACTTCAGGAGGTTAAGCGCCTGCCCGGCTTTGGGGCGATGAAGTGCTTTTCCATTTTTACCAGCTGCACTTAACGCAATCAGCTTTTCTTCTCCCATTGGAAGCCGAAGCGTAGCGGGCAACAGTTTTTGCAGAGGATCGTTCTGCTCTTCCATGCACAACAATAAATCAGCTTCGCCACGCATGAACAGAGCGACTGATTTGTCCCGATCTTCAGAAAATACGTTGAAATCTATACGAGGACTTTGTCGGCGAGTCAGCAGTTCAAGCAGTCCCGGCAGCCGCGTCATTGTTAACGAATGCTGAGTGGAGAGCACGATGCGCGCCGACCCGTTATGTTCAGATTGCATACGACTGCGCAATTGCATCAGATCGTTCAGGAGCGATCGGAAAGCAGGAACATGTCGTTCAGCTACTGGTGTCAACGTCAGTGGCTGGGAATGCCTGTCAATCAATTCAACACCAAGCCAGTCTTCAAGCATTTGTATTCGCCGAGAGAAAGCCGGCTGGGTCACATGCCGCATTGCCGCTGCGCGCGAGAAAGTGCCTGCATCAACCAGGGCAAGAAAATCCTCTATCCAGATTTGCTTCACGATTATTCCCTCGATATGCAAAAATTGAATAATGCATTAAGAACATGGCATTGGGCAACTGCGTATTTTCCCGCTAACATGAAGGACAAACCAATGAAAGGAGTACCTCATGCTACATCTTGCTGCATATCCACGTGTTCGTCTTGGGCATCTGCCCACGCCACTGGAATTTATGCCGAACCTGACTCGACATCTGGATGGACCGAATATTTATATCAAACGTGATGATTGCACTGGCCTGGCCACTGGCGGGAACAAGACTCGCAAACTGGAATTCCTGGTGGCTCAGGCAAAGGCTGAAGGTGCCGACACACTGATCACGCAGGGTGCAGTGCAGTCGAATCATGCCCGGCAGACAGTTGCCGCAGCGGCACGCACCGGGATGAAATGCAAGATTCTTCTGGAACAACGTGTTCAGAATGCCACGGAAGAATACGATACTTCGGGTAATGTGTTTCTGGACAGACTGATGGGCGGTGAAATCGTGCAGCGGTTGCCCGCGGGTACAGATATGCAGCAGGCTATGGAGCAGCTGGCCACGGAACTGCGTGGCAGTGGCGCAAAGCCCTATGTCATTCCGGGCGGCGGTTCTACTCCTGTCGGTGCTCTGGGATATGTTGCATGCGCCCAGGAGCTGATGAATCAGTCCTTTGAAACCGGTCTGCGTATCGATCATATTGTTCATGCGACGGGCAGCGCGGGAACTCAGGCGGGTCTTCTGGTGGGCCTGCGGGCGGGCAATGTCGGCGTTCCTGTGTATGGCATTGGCGTGCGTGCACCTAAAGACAAGCAGGAGGAAAATGTATGGAAGCTGGTGCAGTCTACGCTGGACTACATGAATCTGCCGTCCTCTGCTGTGCAGCGTTCCGATGTGGTTGCAAATTCAGACTATGTGGGCGAAGGCTATGGCGTTCCCACGGACGCAATGGTTGAAGCTATCCGCCTGACGGCTGAGCTGGAAGCCATTCTGCTGGACCCTGTTTATTCGGGCAAAGGCATGGCCGGTTTCATTGCGCTGATCCGTGAGGGACATTTCAAAAAAGGTGAGAATGTGGTGTTCATCCATACCGGCGGTGCTGTCGGATTATACGGATATCGCCAAGTATTTTAACGATGGCTAACGGCCTGACGCCTTTTTGCGCCGCCAGATATGTTTAGCACATTCTGGCGGCGGTACTCACGCGCTCAATCTGTCTTTTGGATCCTGGTCTTGGTTTTGTCTGTGACAACGCAAAGCGCCATAATGGGTTCCAGCGAGTCCAGTTTCTCCATATCCAGGACGAGGGCAGCCAGTTGACTTGCTGCTTCTTCAGAAATGGCCCGAGTCGCGTTTTTTATGAACTTGTCCTTGATCTGCGCCTGGTTCATGGGTACATCAGGCGTTCCCAGACTGGCGGGTTTTCGGCTGCGTAACATTTTCCCGTCCTTCAGATGAACAATCACCTCTCCGGGGAAATGTACAGGATAATCACTGGCAGGATCATCAACACAATACGTCTTTTCGGCAATTTCCAGAACCTCAGGTGCATCCAGTGGTTCGTCATAAAAAGTGGTCAGATCAACCCTACCTCGTGCCAGGGCTGCGGCAACGGCATATTGCACACTGAACATTGCCTGATAGGAAGTAGTTGGATGAATGCACCGAGAACGCGGCTCTCCCACCATTTTGTGTAGCGCCGGCGTAAGAGGGCAGTCAATCCTTACCACGTCATTCAGGTCGAATTGCCCACGCAAGTCGAGCGCGGCGTCAATGAAGGCATGCAGAAAATGGCAGCATGGATAGGGCTTGAGCGCAATGCCCAATGTCTGCCATTCTTCGCCTAAACCATGAGAAGGCAGATCGTCACCTTCAGGGATGCGCTCGATATGGGCCGCGTAAAATCCACGGTGCCCCTCAAGCATCGTATCGGGGCCGCGAAAGCCGGCTTTGGCGATAGACATGGCGGAAAGTCCGCAATGGGCGGCCCATCCTGGATGTAAACGTTTGAGCCACGATGTGCCGCGCTCCAGCACACCCGCTGCCTGACTGCCGCAGATACCCAAGGCCCAGACGACTGCTTCTTCATCGGCTTTGGCAAGACGGCCTGCCGCCGCGGCTGCCGCAAATGTGCCACAAAGCGACGTCGGGTGAAAGGCGCGGTCATGAAACGCACCAGCCCCTACCAACGCAAGTCTGCAGCCAATTTCCAATGCGCCAACGAATGCCGCGAGAACTTCGCTTCCACTGGCGTTGTGCGTCTGACCGGCACCAAGAACCGCGGCGAGCGCTGGTGCAGTGGCGTGATAAATAGCGCCGATATGAGTATCGTCAAAATCCAGTCCGTGTGCCAGCACACCATTGACCAGCGCCGCAGAAGCGGCCGGAAGACGTGTTCCGCTGCCAATGGCACTGGCTCCGCTGCCTTCGCCGAGATCTCGGGCGCCAAGCAAAATGGCCTCACCAAAATCGAATCGTGACGAGGCCAACGCAATTCCAAGTGCATCCAGAAAGTGTTCCTTGGCAAGTGTGGTGACGTCAGCAGGTATATCATTGACGGACAGATTGAGTATGAATTTGGCGATCTCTCTGGCTTCTGTCGAGGCTATTGGAGTGCTATCGGTTTTTACTGCTGTGGCGGTGTTGCCCATGTCAGGTGGCTCCAGTCTGGAATTTAAATGTAGGGTGTGCCAATGCGTTCGTCTTTATCTATCCGATAAATTTGTGCGGACGTCGCTCTGTTTTGAACGTGTCGTTCATTTTGGAATCTGAATCTCCAGCAGCGGCGCGTGCTGTTGAGCACCGAAAGTGTCGCGTTCTCCAACCGTGCCCTGGCCCCAGTTACGGCGCAATGTAAGCTTGAACGCCATGGCAGGGTCAAAGAACATGCAGACCTGCACATCCTTGTCTTCGACGCCATATAACTTCGCCATTTTCTCACGTGTCAGCGCATCGCTTCGTTTCACGCGCTCATATTGTTCCTTTGTATCAAAAATAATATCAAATGTGATTTCAAAAGGACCGGCGTTTTTGCTGCGAATCACTTTTGCGATATTCTTCAAAGTTGTGTCTGCCATTTCAGATTTCCTTGTATCGAATGGGAAAGAAGCCGGCAGGATCGTCAATTTCCGCCAGATGGTAGATTGAAAATTCGCAAACAGGTCCAATGGGATTTTCAGGTGGATTCAGGGGAATTGCGAAATTGCCAGCGGTTGCGAGCTGACCGGGATATGGCATATGCAATACCGTGATTCGTACGCTGCTGCAAATGGCATTTGCCAGTTCCTGCGACTGTGCGGTCACTTCGCCAAGCAGCCCGACTTCGTGTGGAACCACGTCTTTTAGCGGCTCCTGCTCACCCATCACGCCGTTCCTTCCGTAAACGTGAAATGTCAGATTCGCGTCGCCGGATGCAAGCTCGGGATAAGTGATTTCGGTACGCTCGCGAACCCGGTTCAGGAAATCATCCAGCTGACCAATCAGAATTGAATCGCGGATGCCGCCAATAAAAATCGTTCGATGTCCAACAATCGATGCGCCTTCAATTTTTATACGATACGTTGATGACGGACGAAATACGCTGCCGCTGATTCGCACCCGACGGTCATTCAGGGCTTCGTAGCGTGCGCCGCTCAGGTCCAATTCGCCTCCCGGGCCCGGCAACAGGTCGGGCCGTGATTTTTCATAAAGCGTATGCGCCGCGACCGAGCTGGGTGTGCAACGTTCGGCAGGATTCATCGGCTCCAGGTCGAAGCTGTCCTTGCGTACAGTCGCAACAATCACACGGCCCTTGGGTTCCGCACAGTTGGCACCGCATTCAACGATTTTTCCCATATGCCAGTACACACCAGGATCAATGCCATGCATGTGGCACAGGGCTGCGTAAGGGGAGGGATCATAGGAGCGGCCACTGATAATGATATCGGCATCCGGGTATGTCTCCAACGCCTTTACATAAGGTTCAGCTCCCATTTGCGCCACCAGGTTCACTGCCGAGTCGATGCTTTCCGGAGTCAACTGATCGTGCGGGCCACAAGGTTCTACCTGATTATCCGCAAGTCGCTGATGCAGCCACGCTTTGTCCACGTTGGAATAAATGGCAGCGATTTTGAAATGGTAGTCCTTTTCATTTGCCAGCTCACGAATAATTTCGATCATGTCATCCACATGCTGATCAATACCCGGGCCGCCCGCTGAACTGATGAATAATCGGATTTTACGCTCGGCACATGCCTTGAGCAGTATCGACAGATCACGTATGTATGCCTCGCGCGTGACCAGCATGCGTCCCAATCCCAGCTGGTATGGTCCTGGATCGGTCGATCCTGAATCCACGATCATCGCATCAACGCCCTGATCGATGCCACGCCAGAAGTGCTCTTCGGGAATGCCGTAACCCAGCATGCCTTGTGGCGTCAATATTTTGAGCTCTTCCGTCATTACGCTGCCTCTTTTTTGTTTTTACTCCAGGCATTTACGCCGGGCCTGGCGATGCCCAGGGTATCCCGCAAGGTATTGCCGGAATATTCCTTGCGGAAGATGCCACGTCGCTGCAGTTCAGGCACAACCAGTCGCGCGAAATCTTCGTATGAACCCGGGACATTGGTGGCTGAAAAAACAAACCCGTCGCAGGCAGTTTCGAACCAGTCCTGCATCTGATCAGCAACCTGAGTTGCGGTACCGACGAAGGTGGGCCCCTCATTCAGGGTGCCGCGGCCGGAGAATTCCACGAAGTCCTTCACTGAGGGATTCTTTTTGCCACTTTTTGCAATGACCTTATCACGCAAACTGTGCCACGAGACGGCGGCAAGCTCTTCATCCGAAAACGGCTTCTCGTAGGGGCGTTTGGAGAAATCCACGTTCAATACTTCACAAAGCAGCGCAAGGGAGTCTATAGGGCGTGCCAGAGATTTCGTCAGCTCGTATTGTTCCTGGGCCTGAGTAGCGGTATCTCCAACGATGATTCTGACGGCAGGTGCAACTTTGACCTGTGAGGGATCACGGCCCGCGTTATCGACGGCGGACTTCAGAAATTCGTATTGCTTGCGCCCGGCTTCCAGTGACGGGTAAGAGGCAAAGACCAGCTCAGCCCATCGCGATGCAAATGCCATGCCTCTGCCACTCTGGCCGGCCTGCAGCAAGACCGGATGGCCCTGTGCAGAACGTGGCACGGTAAGTGGTCCCTTGGATCGCAGGAATTTTCCTTTGTAATCGAGTCTGCGCACTTTGGAGGGATCGGCAAACCGGTCATTTTCCTTATCCAGGATCAGGGCATCATCATCCCAGCTATCCCAAAGTCCGGTGACGATTTCAAGAAATTCGTCGGCGCGGTCGTAACGAAGATCATGTTCAAGATGCTCTTCATATCCGAAATTCTCGGCTTCGGAATTATTCAATGAAGTGACAACGTTCCACGCCACTCGTCCCGCAGTCATCAGATCAAGCGTCGCGAACAGGCGGGCGACATGGTACGGTTCATAGTAGGTGGTCGAATAGGTTGCGCCAAGTCCCAGGTGCGATGTGACAGCGGCCATTGTCATCAGAACCGTTGTTGGATCAAGCTTGACCGCGCGGATCCCGTTCGCCACTGTTTCTCGATGATCGTCTCCGTAAATATCGGGCATAGCGAGCCGGTCGTCAAAGAAAGCCATATCGAACTTTGCATCTTCCAGCGTCCGGGCGATTCGTTGATAGTAGGCCGGTGAGGTAAAGTCACCCATGGAAGAGGGGTGACGCCATGAACCGACATAGTTGGAACAGTTTTGTGCCTGCATAAATGCAATCAGGCTCATCTGGCGCTTGGCTTGTGTCATATTAATTCCTGGTTATAAATTGATTTGTTGGGCGAGTTGCTCAGTCGATGTGAGCGCCTGACGCTTTAACTGCTTCTCCCCAGCGTTGCGTTTCTTTAGCGAGAAACCGGGCGAAGTCATCTGCCGTTCCGCCGCGCACAGAAGAGCCTGCCGTATGGTAATGAGCAATCGCTTCTTTGGATTTCAGGGCTTCATTGAGCGCGCTGTTCATCTTGTCAATAATGGGCCGCGGCGTGGACTTACGTGCAAGAACGCCTGCCCAGGTCGATGCCTCAAAATCTTTCAGACCCTGTTCCTGCAGTGTAGGGATGGCTTTCGCCTGAGGCAGGCGTTCGCGCACGCTGATACCCAGCGCACGAACGCGTCCTGCCTGAATATGCGGCAGTACCGCTGTGGATGTGTCAAAGGCAAATTGCACACGCCCGCCGATAAGATCCGTCATCATCGGCGAGGATCCTTTGTAGGGCACATGCAGCATCTGCATCCCCGTCTGACGCTTGAGCATCTCCATCGCAATATGCTGCGTAACGCCATATCCACTGGAACCATAAGAAATTTCGCCTGATTTGCCTTTCACATATGCGATCATTTCTTCCAGATTATGGACGGGTGTCTCCATATTGGTTACCAGAAACATGGGACTTTCATTCAGCAGTATGATGGGCTCGAAATCTTCCCGTGGGTTGTAAGACAGTTTCTTGTACAGCGCCGGGTTAATTGCCAGTGTCCCTGTTGAACCATATAAAAGCGTATATCCATCGGCGGGTTCATTTTTCACATACTGATGCGAAATGATTCCTGCAGCGCCAACCCGGTTATCGACATAAATGCTCTGCTTGAGCACTTTACTTGTCGCGTCGGCGATCAATCTTGCCCCGACATCAGATGCCTGTCCGGGTGGGAAACCAACCACAAAGCGCACGGCTCGCGAAGGATAATTGTCTGCTGATTCACTGGCTGTCGCTGAGCGAAAGCCTGCGAGCGCTAGCGGGGATGCGGCGAGGGCCTGGGTAAAGGCGCGTCTGGTGATCATGAAGTCTCCTGGTTGTATGTTGTGGTTATGATATTCATTACTACTGTAGTAAAGCCGACTTTTCTTCTAAAGCATGTCATCTGGTTCTGCTACTTAAATTCAACGGTGCTGATGTAAACACAATTGCGATATTTACGATATTCCGTCACGCGGCGGCGCGCCAGCCCAGCCTTTCTGAAATGGCGCGAGCTGCCTTTGCCAACGTCGCGGGGACAATGCCGTCTCTGTCAGGCGCGAGCCGATCTGCTGGCGATGTCAGCGACAGTGCCATCACCATGCGTCCCTGTGCATTGAAGATTGGTGCGCTGAAAGCATTGACAACCACTTGATGAAAGGGAGATGTTCGTTCTGCGGCCGCACGCGCGATGCCGTGAATCTTCGCCTGCTCAACTTCTGTTTCAAATAATCGACGCTGTTTCAATGCTTCGTGCGCGTCACAGCAACTGGTCGCAAGATCCTCTTCAATGAGTGTGTTCATGATCTCTTCCGGTTGAAACGCCGCAAATGCGCGTCCTGTTGCTGATCGAGTAATGCTCATGACCAGACCGGTACGCAGATTCTGGCTTACAGGCCGGCGCGAAGGTTCCCAGCGAATGGCGGTAGGACCTCGATTTCCCCATACGGCCAGGCACAAGGTGTATTGACCAAGCTGTTCGCAGATTTCGGGCAGGGCGGCGGTAGCCAGACGAATGGCTTCGACATCTCCCAGACTGGATCCGCCCAGGTCCAGACTTACCGGACCCAGATCGTGTGCATAGGTGACCATATAGCGACCGCCACCAAATGCGAGCGGTTTGCAATCCTGACGCGCCGAGATTTTTTCAACCTGGCCGAGAAATACAACATGATCTCCACCCGGGTAAGCTGCGACTTTTCGGCATTCAAGATGTGCGGCACAGCCGTCCAGAACCGGGGCTCCGCCTATCCCATGACGAAAGCCGATTTCCGAAAATTTATCATCGCGGCTTTTGGCAAAATGATTGGATATATCAACCTGGTTGTCCGCAAGAATATTGATCACAAAGTGATCATTGTCGCGAAACGCAGGATGACTGCTGGAACTTGTGGATTGGCTCCAGAGAACGAGGGGAGGGTCAATAGAGACTGAGCTGAATGAATTTGCCGTCACGCCGTAGTGCCTGCCCTGAGCATCCTGAGTGGTCACAACGGTCACGCCGGTTACGAACGTGCCCAGCACATCTCTGAAAGCCCGTTGATCAAAACTTATTCCATCTGTCATTCGATTTCTCCCTTCTGCTCGATATGACACTTGTCTTGTGTCATTGGAAGAAAGTGTATTGGGCTGACAGGGAAAAGAGAAATTGTGGGTATCAATCCATTTATAGATATGGTCTATAAATCGGATCCGGGCAATTACAGTTGTGGTTATTCCGGCATGGGAGGTGGGTTCACCATTGCCTGCTTGAGATACTGACAAAAGCTTTGGACGGTTGTGCCGGGTTTGGCGTTGCGCAAAGTAACGATACCGAATGCGCGCGTCAGTCTGATATCGCTGAGCTCAACGGCCACATGCCCGGCTCGCTGGCTGCGGCGTGCCATGGAACGAGTCAGCAGTGTAATACCCATTTTGGCATCAAGCATGCCCAATAAGGTTGCAAGATTGCTGGCAGACATGGCGCGGCGCAGTTTTAATTGCTGAAGGCCCAGGGATTCGCCAATACGTGCCAGCATGGGTTCGTATTGTTCAAGCATGAGAATAGGGTAAGTCACAATTTCCGAAAGCGAAACCTCCTTTTTGCTGGCCAACACATGTTCCGCTGGTACGACCAGGACCATGTCGTCTTCTCGTATGGGGTCGAAGTCAAAACGCGGGTCTCCGCCTTCAAGTGAAAGTACCGCGATATCCGCCGCGCCTTCCTGCAGGGCTTTGAGGGCATCCTGGTAACGCAGGTCGCGCAGGTCAACCTGTACAGTTGGGAACTGCTGACAATAGTCATGAATAATGGGTGGTAAGGTCATTGCGGCCAGCATTGGTGTAGCTGCTACGATCACCCGCTGCCGGGCTGATTCGGCATCGCGCCGAAACTTTTCCACAAGCTGACGTAGCCCTTGCAAGGCTGATGTCGCTTCGTCCAACAACTGTTCTCCCTGCGTCGTCAGCTTGATGCTGCGTGTGGTTCTCACCAGAAGTTTCGTACCCAGCATGTTTTCCAGACGTTGGATTCGACTTGTCACAGATGGCTGTGTAATGTGCAGATGTTCAGCAGCGAGGCTGAAGCTGCCCAACTGTGCCACCGCAATGAATGTCTCAAGATGCGAGAGCTCGAAACGCATGGATGATGCCATCAGGTGTGTGTCTGCGTTTTGTCTTGTTTTATCTGGCATTGCAGGTTCCGGGAAACTGAGCGAAGATTTATTGTTCTTATTGGTGACCGAGTATAACCGGCGAAAAGCTTATTCTACTTGATGGCGGGTACTGAAAATGCGCGGTATTGGGAGACGTTTCAAACGAGCATTACGAAATTGCCTGATCCTGGACAGGCTTACTGCAGACGACTTCAATATTATGCCCATCTGGTCCAATAATAAATGCCGCATAGTAATGCGCATGATATTGCGGACGCAAACCCGGAGCGCCATTGTCCTTGCCGCCAGCCTGCAGCGCTTTTTTATGGAATTCATCAACTTGCTGACGGTTTTCTGCGGCAAATGCCAGGTGAAGATGCGCAGGCTTCTCTTCTGTCTGGAACAGACATAATGACACATTGCTTTTCGAGATGAGTTCTACGCCGTAAGAGGGCGCTCCCTCAGCCCCCTTCACGATTCCGATAGGCTCAAGCGCCTGGAGAAAGAACGCTTTGCTTGCTTCGTAATCGCTGACTCCAAATTTCACATGATCGAACATCGCAAATCCTGAACAAAGTGGACGGAAATTATCGTTATTTGCATCATGCTAACATTGCTTCGCTAACTGGTCATGCTTGGCGTTGCGACAATCACTTAGGTGCCAGATTTCGGTCTAAAGAGTTGTGGGCAAAAATAGATACGGCTCAAGTGCTTGAATATGCAATTGAGCCGTATTTGAAGATGGTTGCAGGGGCAGGATTTGAACCTACGACCGAAACCGTAGAGGAAGGCGACGGCAGAGTAAAAAAATAGTGACTGGAGAATGTATATCCTCCGGAATTGTCTCGGTCACGCAATAGCTTGACTAAGTGGCACAACGAAATCGTGCCGTTGTTGTTCTGCTTGCCATAGGTCATATTCAGTTTGCATGCCGGCCCACAGACTACTGCTGGTCCCCAGCAGAATTGACAGGCGCACGGCCATATCGGCGGAAACGGCGGCTTTCCCATTAAGAATACGAGATAAGGCGGCGCGGGTCACACCAAGGCGCTGCGCGGCCTCTGTGACGCTTGTTTGACCCAGATACTCGCGTAATACCAAGCCTGGGTGTGCGGGGTTGTGCATACGCATCATATACTCCTAGTGATAGTCCTGATAATCAACAATTTCGGCATCCTTTCCGACGAACTTAAAAGTCAGTCGCCAGTTTCCATTTACCTTGACGCTCCAATGATTCTTTAGACTTCCTTGTAGCGGGTGTAAGTTCCATCCGGGCGCATTCATATCTTGCGCGGATTCTGCTCGGTTTAATGCAGTCAGTAATATTTGCAGCTTGGTGGCATGTGCGGCTTGTATGCCAGATTTACTGCCCGTGCAAAAGAATTTTTCCAAACCTTTGTGAACAAAACTCTTAATCATTGCATACTTTGTATCGTATACCGAAACTATACGATATTAACTGTATAGTGTCAATGCTCAACATATTTAAAATTTAGTATTGCGCTTGGCCGCGATCAAAAAAATTGAAAGAGATGGACGTAACCGAATTATCCAATTCACAATTGAATAAGTGAGAAGACGCAACCCGGCGTAGATCGATGTGACGGCGCGTTAATAGCAAAACCAATACTGTGCGGTATTTTTCGTGCCAATCCGGCTTGAATGAAGGGGGAGAGGAAGATGCGAAGGCAAAAATAAAAACGGCCCAAGCACTTAATATGCGTGAGCCGTTCTTGAATCTGGTTGCGGGGGCAGGATTTGAACCTACGACCTTCGGGTTATGAGCCCGACGAGCTGCCAGAC
>JAEWHK010000004.1 GCA_023387815.1 Pseudomonadota bacterium | reverse complement strand
GTTCTTACCCCCGAAACCATACAGATGCTGCTGCTGATCGCTGAAAAAGGCAGCTTTGCCGCGGCCGCGCGTGAACTGAATCTGGTTCCGAGTGCCCTTACTTATCGCGTGCGACAGGTTGAAGATGCGCTGGATGTACTGCTTTTTGATCGAAAATCCAGGCACGCAGTGCTGACACCCGCGGGCTCTGAACTGATCAACGAAGGCCGCCAGTTGCTGACTTCGCTGGAACAGATTGCCCATCGGGTCAAACGCGTGGCTACAGGCTGGGAACCCTTTCTGACCATCAGTGCCGATACCATTGTCTCCCGCAAGGTGCTGTTTGATTTGTGCGAGAAGTTTTTTGCACTGCAGGTTCCCACGCAACTACGCATTCGCGAAGAGGTACTGGATGGAACCTGGGAAACATTAATTGCCGGACACGCTGATCTGGCGATTGGAGTCAGCAGTACACTGCAGAGTCCCGACATCCTTTCACTGCCCCTGAGTAAAATTTCGTTTGTGTTTGTGGTGTCGCCGCAGCATCCGCTGGCAAATGCACCTGAACCACTGGAAGAACAAAACATCGCGCGCTATCAGTCGGTCGCGGCTGCGGACACGGCCAGATTCGCCCGTCGTATTTCATATGGCATACAAAACATGCAACGCGTATTCACGGTTCCCAATCTGCATGCCAAAGTGCTGGCTCATCGCATGGGGCTGGGTTGCGGTTTCCTGCCCTATTCGCATGCCCGGCCCTATCTGGAAAGCGGTGAACTCATTGCGAAGAAAGTGGCAGCCTGCCCACGGGTAGTGCAAAGCAATTACGCCTGGCGCAAGCCCTCTCATGGCCGCACTGTGGGAAAGGGTTTGCAGTGGTGGCTGAATCAGCTGGAGAACGAAGAAACACGTCAGGCCCTGATGGGTGATGAATAAGGGGGATAATGATTAAGAAGAAGAGCCGTTAAGCGATGATGGTTAAAGGGATGACAATTCGCAACCAGGCAGAATGGTAATGAAACGATGGGCGCGCATCCGACCAGAGTCGACAGCGCGCCCAGCCGTTGCGGCATCAATCCAGTGTAATCACCGTAGCGCCAGTGGTTTTACGCGCCGCCAGGGCTTTATGCGCATCTGCCACATCCGCCAGGCTGTAGCGCTGATCAATCTGCACCTTGATTTTCTTGCTGCGAATCATATCAAACAGCTCGTCAGAGGCTGCCTTGAGTTTCTCGGGTGTATCTACGTGAGGGCCAAGTGTGGGGCGAGTTGCATAAAGCGCCCCCTTGCTGGCCAGAATACCCAGATTCACACCCGTTACTGCACCAGAGGCATTGCCAAAACTCACCATCAGACCACGAGGCTGCAGACAATCGAGTGAGCGCTCCCAGGTATCCTTGCCTACGCCGTCGTAAACCACAGGCACTTTTTTGCCGTTGGTCAGGGCCAGGACGCGCTCCACCACATCTTCCTTGCTGTAGTCGATGGTCGCCCAGGCGCCATGAGACAGTGCGATATCGGATTTTTCGGGACTCGAGACCGTGCCGATCAGTTTGACGCCCAGCGCTTTTGCCCACTGGCACGCAATGAGCCCAACACCACCGGCGGCGGCGTGAAACAGGATGGTTTCCGTTCCCTGAAGACGATATGTCTGACGGAACAGATACTGCACAGTCAGCCCTTTGAGCATGACGGCAGCCGCTTCGTCAAAAGACAGGAAATCGGGGATTTTCAGTACATTTCCCGCGGGGACGTTGCGAAGTTCCGCATAAGCACCAATGGGGCTTTGGCCGTAGGCAACCCGATCCCCTTTTTTCAGGTGGGTCACACGACTGCCAACGGCCTGCACCACACCGGCAGCTTCAAATCCCAGACCATGAGGCAAAGGTTGTGCATACAGTCCGGTACGATAATAAATATCAATGAAATTGAGGCCAATTGCCTTCTGGGCAATCTGCACCTCGTTATCTGCAGGTGCTGCCACTTCTTCAGTGACGATTTTCATGACGTCCACGTCGCCGTGTTCGCTGATCTGTACTTTTCTTGAAGACATTGCCACCCTACCCTCCTGAGTTTTTACGTAAGCCACAATGGTGAAAACAGATTAGTCTATTTAAGTCGATACGCTGTATTAAATCAACGGAGTCAGTTAAAATAATTATTATGATACAGTCAAAATCTGCTTAGGCAGCGATTAAAATGAATAAAGACAATTCATCCCCTTCCTCTGAGTCCGTGACCCGGGACGCTGCGGTCGTCTGCAGCGCGGTCAGTGATGCCTGTGGCCCGCTATACAGTAATGCCGCCAACAATACGGGCCTGAAGAATATCGGATATCTGATCCGTCTGAATTTTTCGTCCATTTCACAGATGATTGAAGCGGAAATGGAGCCCCTGGGCCTGACCGCTTCTCAGTGGCATCCCATTGCCATCATTGGCCTTGACAAGGCACGCACACCCGCCGGTGTTGCCCGCGTGGCGGAAGTTGATACGGGCGCCATGACGCGCACCCTGGACAGACTCGAGAAAAAAGGCTTTCTGAAACGCAAACGCTCCACTCATGATCGACGCGTCGTGGAACTGGAACTGACAGAAAAAGGTCACACCGTTACCGAAAAACTCATGCCTGCGGTATCACGGGCCCTCAATGCCCACCTGAAAGGCTTTACCAACGAGGAGACAACGCTGCTGATCAGCTTTTTGCAACGAATGCAGCAAAATGGCAATCCCGATACTTATGAGCGGCTTGTGAACGAACTGGAGAAAAACCAGGGCTGTGTGATTGCCTGCAATGAGGAAAGCTGACTTTCCATAAGCCAGGCCCGCCGTGCATATCCCAATAGCCGGGCGCGGCGTCCACATCTCATAAGCCGGAAGCGGCGTCCATATCCCATAAACCAGGCACCACATGCGTATCCGCCCGGCCCAACTGGTTCATTTCGGCACTCGTTCAGTGCATTCCACGCCGATCAATTCAGCGCTCGTCCGTTCCGACGCTTCCCCATTCCAACGCTGGCTCGATGCGTGTCAGCGTTTTTTTCCTATCAGTGAACCCAATACGCCGCGAATCAGCTGACGGGCCGCACCACGCACATAGCTTTTTGCCACCTGCTGAACAACACCGTCACGCCGCCCGCCGCGGGGGCCGGTAGAACCAAGCATCAGATCCTTGACCATACCCAATACGCCATCAGCGCCAGAGCCGGCGGCGGCCGACTCTTTTGCCGATTGCTGAGGATTTTTTTCCTCTGCGCGCCGGGACAGCACTTCAAAGGCAGATTCACGATCCACCATCTTGTCGTACTTGCCACCAAACTGCGAGGCGTTACGCAGCGCCTGCCGCTCTGCATCGGTCGCCGGGCCGATACGGCTGGCCGGCGGAAGCACCCAGCCACGCTGGGTAATGCCGGGACTGCCCTTGGCATCCAGAAACGACAATAGCGCCTCACCGACACCGAGTTCGGCAATGGCCTTGGTAATATCCAGATCGGGATTGGGCCGCATGGTTTCGGCTGCTGTCTTGACTGCCCGCTGATCACGGGGCGTAAAGGCCCGCAAGGCATGCTGAACTCGATTGCCCAGCTGACCCAGCACCGTTTCCGGAATATCCAGAGGATTCTGCGTAACAAAAAATACGCCCACCCCTTTGGAGCGGACAAGCCGCACAATCTGTTCGATTTTCTGTAGCAGAGCATCAGGCGCATCGGTAAACAGCAGGTGCGCTTCGTCGAAGAAAAAGACCAGTCGCGGCTGCTCGGGATCGCCAATCTCTGGTAAAGCCTCGTAAATTTCGGCGAGCAGCCACAACAGAAATACGGCATAGAGCTTGGGCGACTGCATCAATTTATCTGCCGCCAGAATATTGACAATTCCCTGGCCTTTTGCGTCGGTACGGATCAGATCATGAATGTCGAGCATGGGCTCGCCAAAAAAGTGATCCGCCCCCTGGGATTCAAGCTGCAACAGTGCACGCTGAATTGCGCCCACAGACGCGGCTGACACGTTGCCGTATTTCTGGCGCAGTTCGGCCGAGCGATCGGCGACATTCTGCAGCATGGCGCGCAGATCCTTGAGATCGAGCACCAGCTGGCCCTCATCGTCTGCCACCTTGAATACCAGGTTCAGAACGCCGGTTTGCGTTTCATTCAGGTCCAGCATGCGCGACAGAAGCAAGGGCCCCATATCGGAGACCGTTGCGCGTACCGGATGACCCTGCTCACCAAAAACATCCCAGAGCACGGTGGGCGCTGCGCCCCATTGCGGCGTGGGCAGATTGTATTTCTGCAGGCGCTCCTGCAACTTGGGGCTGTCCTGGCCCGCCTGGGAAATGCCGGTCAGATCACCTTTGACATCGGCCATGAACACCGGGGTCCCCAGCCTGGAAAACGCCTGGGCCAGAACCTGCAGCGTGACCGTTTTACCCGTACCGGTTGCGCCGGTAATGCATCCGTGGCGGTTGGCCATTTCAGGAAGGATAAAAACGTCCTGCTGACCGCTTTTTGCTATGAGTACCGGATCTGCCATGATTTTCCCTTTCAAATGTCGGCAAAACGACGTAAACAAGCCGTATTCTATAAAAGTTTATGACGGTTCAGGGTAAAATTCTGTATTTTGCTACTTCAAGAGTCAATCAAACCATGGCAGGTCACAGTAAATGGGCAAATATCCAGCACCGCAAAGGTCGCCAGGATGCCAAGCGTGGAAAAATCTGGACAAAAATCATCCGTGAGATCACGGTCGCTGCGCGCGCGGGCGGCCCTGACCCGGATGCCAACCCGGCCCTGCGCCTGGCCTGGGACAAAGCCACTGCTGCCAATATGCCAAAAGACAATATCCAACGGGCCATTACGCGTGGCGCGGGAGGCAGCGATGGCGAGAACTATGAGTCCATCCGCTACGAAGGCTACGGCATTGCAGGTGCAGCCGTTATTGTCGATTGCATGACCGATAACCGCACGCGCACGGTATCCGACGTGCGCCATGCGCTTACCAAACATGGCGGCAATCTTGGACAGGATGGCTCGGTCGCCTTCATGTTCAAGCATTGCGGACAATTCATTTTCAGTCCGGACTATTCCGAAGACCAGATCATTGAGGTCGCCCTGGAAGCGGGTGCGGAAGATGTCATCACCGATGAAGAAGGTCTAATTGAGGTGCTTTGCGAGCCACCTGTGTATTCTGACGTGCGCGCCGCTTTCGAAAAAGCAGGTCTGAAGCCGGAAATGGAAGGCGTCATCATGAAGGCCCTGAACGAAACCGAACTTACGGGAGATGATGCTCGCAAGATGCAGAAAATTCTGGACCAGCTGGAAAGCCTGGATGACGTGCAGGAGGTTTATACCACCGCTGTCTTTAACGAAACGGAAGAAGGATAAACCTGAATGAAGGCACTAGTAATTGGCAACGGCGGGCGTGAACACGCCATCGCCTGGCGGCTGGCACAATCATCAAATATTACGCAAGTCTTTGTTGCGCCTGGCAATGGAGGAACCGCAACCGAGCTGGCACTGACCAGCCTGCCCATTTCTGATCTGCAGGAACTGGCAGAATTCGCGCAGAAAGAAGAGATTGCTCTCACGGTCGTCGGTCCCGAAGCGCCCCTCGCTGCGGGTGCGGTCGATCTTTTCCGCAGCAAGGGACTGCCCGTTTTTGGCCCTACCAAGGCAGCCGCGCAGCTGGAAAGCTCCAAGGATTTTGCCAAAGCCTTCATGATCCGTCACAACATACCCACGGCGGCATATGAGACGTTTACCGACCCCGTCGCTGCGCATGCGCACATCGACAAACAGGGCGCGCCTATCGTAATCAAGGCCGACGGACTGGCCGCCGGTAAAGGTGTGGTCGTGGCTCAGACTGCAGACGAAGCACATGCTGCAGTCGACAGCATGCTGGGTGACGGATCTCTGGGCAGCGCGGGCGCCCGCGTGGTCATCGAAGAGTGCCTGGAAGGCGAAGAAGCCAGTTTTATTGTCATGTGCGATGGCAAACACGTGCTGCCCATGGCAAGCAGTCAGGATCATAAACGCCAGCTCGACGGCGACAAAGGCCCGAATACCGGTGGCATGGGTGCCTACTCTCCCGCCCCGATCGTGTCCGATGTGCTGCACGAGCGCATCATGAACGAAGTTATCTGGCCCACCATCCGTGGCATGAGCAGCGACGGCATCGACTACACCGGCTTTCTGTACGCCGGCGTCATGATTGGAGATGGCCCTGATGAGTCCCGTCCTATCAAGGTGCTGGAATTCAATTGCCGGATGGGTGACCCTGAAACGCAGCCTATCATGATGCGCATCCGCAGCGATTTCGCCGATGTCGTTCAGCACGCGATTGCAGGCACGCTGGATCAGGCGCAGATCGACTGGGATCCTCGCACGGCACTGGGCGTTGTCATGGCCTCGTACAATTATCCTGGCACACCGCGTACCGGCGATGCCATAACAGGAATTGCTGCAGGTAACAGCAACTGCGTCACATTCCATGCCGGCACCCGCCTGGATGGCGACACACTGCGCACCAGCGGCGGTCGCGTACTTTGCGTCACAGCGCTGGGTGACACCGTTGCCGCCGCCCGGGACACGGCCTACGCCGCCGTAAAAAACATTGCCTTTGATGGCAGCCAGTACCGCAAGGATATCGGCTGGCGCGCCCTGAATCCGGCATGAAAAAAATCGGACTGCTAGGCGGCAGCTTTAATCCCGTACATCTGGCGCATCTTTCCATGGCGCGCACGGCATTGCGTGCGCTCAACCTGGACGAGGTTCAGCTGATTCCGGCAGGCAATCCCTGGCAGAAGCAGCCCATGCAGGTCAGCGGTATCCAGCGCATGGAAATGCTTGCGCTGGCGATTCAGGATACGCCCGGCATCGTCATCAACGACACGGAGATCAATCGCGAAGGTGCCACCTACACCATTGATACCCTTCGTGATCTGCCGGACAACGCCCGGTATTACTGGCTGCTGGGCACCGATCAGTTACAGAATTTCTGCACCTGGCAAAACTGGCAGGAGATCACCAACTACGTCACGCTGACTGTAGCGTGGCGTTCCGGGTACCCTCTGCAGATTCCCAAGGAACTGGACGCCTTGCTGCGCCAGGACGGCAAGGGGCTGATTACCCTGCCCTTCAAGGCCATGGATATTTCCTCTACAGAAATCCGCGCCCGAATCGCGAAGGGTCAGAACGTATCAGAATTTGTTCCTGCGCCCGTTCTGGATTACATTAATACCCATAAACTCTACAGATAGCAGGCAGGCCTCCTGCCGCCTGCCTGAACAGGACACCCAACTTTCTCTATGAATATACAAAAACTGCAACGTCTGGTCATCGATGCGCTGGAAGACGTCAAAGCCCAGGATATCCGGGTATTCAACACCAGTCATCTGACCAGCCTGTTCGACCGGGTGGTCATTGCCAGCGGGACCTCCAACCGCCAGACACGTGCCCTGGCAAGCAGCGTCGTGAATGCCGCCAGAGCACATAAGATCCCCATTATCGCCCTTGAAGGTGAAGACTCAGGTGAGTGGGTACTGGTGGATATCGGCGATATTGTGATCCACTGTATGCAGCCGGCTATTCGGCAGTATTACAACCTGGAAGCCGTCTGGGGCGACAAACCGGTGCGTGTTCGCCTGCTGGATCAGTCAAAAGGTGTTGCCATGCAAGGCCTTTCCGATAGCAGCGACGACAGTCTGGAAGAATAAGCCCGGATATGAAGCTGATCGTCATCGCGGTGGGCAATCGCATGCCTGACTGGGTCAATACGGCCTGGAAGGACTATGCCAAACGAATGCCTGCAGATTGCGCCATCGAACTCAAAGAGATCAAGCCTGAACCGCGCACATCCGGAAAGACACCGGCGCAGATGATGGCGGCCGAAGCCAGACGGATTGAGGCTGCAATCAGTCCTGACAGCACGATCATCGCACTGGACGAACACGGTCGCGACCTGACCACCATGGCGCTCTCAGAGAGACTACAAGGCTGGCGCGATGACGCGCGTGATGTTGTATTTCTGATTGGCGGCCCGGATGGTCTGGATGCCGAACTCAAGCAACGGTGCTCAGGTCTGATCCGGCTCTCTTCACTCACCCTTCCCCATCCCATGGTTCGAATTGTGCTGGCCGAACAGCTCTATAGAGCCTGGGCCATTCTGAATAACCATCCCTATCATCGCGCCTGATCCTGCCAAGCCAGGCGCGATCACGCGAGTGACACCCCGTCAGGATTCGCCTCATGATTGCTTCCGCTTTCGATAACCGCCGTACAGAAAAAAGTCACAGTACAGAACACAGTCGCAGTACTCAACACAATAACGCCTCCGCGGATTCGATGACTCAGATTCAGAACCAGCAGATTTATCTGGCGTCTGCCAGTCCGCGCCGTCATGAACTGCTAAACCAGATGGGCATTGCGCACGAAATTTTGCGGGTTCCTTCGCCTCCTGGTGAGGATGAACCACAGTTACCCAATGAAGCACCAGCAAGCTATGTCAGGCGGACGGCGAGGGAAAAAGCGGAACGCGCAGTGGCGCATCTGGCAGCGAGCGAGCTATTGAGAAGACCCATACTGACGGCCGATACCACGGTCATTATGGGATCTCGCATTTTACCGAAAGCACACTCTGAAGAAGACGTGTGTCAGGCTCTTGCGGCGATGTCCGGGCAGATCCATGAAGTTCACACAGCCATTGTGGTGGCGTGGCAGGATCGCCTGTTTGAAGACGTATCGATCACTCAGGTAAAAATGAAATCACTGACAGAGGAAGAGATCAGATGGTATGCCGCCTCGGGCGAAGGTTTAGGTAAGGCGGGCGCCTACGGTATTCAGGGACTGGCGTCTGCGTTTATCGAATCGATCAGCGGCAGTTACAGCGGCGTGATGGGGTTGCCGCTGTTTGAAACCTGCCGCCTGCTTGCACGTGCCTATTCGGCATCGGGCTGATTGCCCGGCGCTGCACTGATGAACGCTTCTTCCTTGTTGCACGCAGCGTCAATTCGAGTAATGGTGGGATACGGGTTCAGATCCAGATCAAAGCGACGGGCATTGGCAACCTGAGGTACCAGGCAGAAATCAGCCATAGTGGGCGTATCACCGTGGCAGAAGATGCCGGTATCGGTTGATGACGCCAGTATTTTTTCCAGGGAATCAAAGCCTTCACGAATCCAGTGAAGGTACCACTCATTCTTTACCTCTTCCGAGACGCCCAGTTCACGCTTGAGATACTTGAGTACGCGCAGATTGTTCAGAGGATGTATGTCACATGCAATGAACTGCGAAAGAGAACGTACGCGTGCCCGGCCTGCCTGCGTCTGAGGCAGGATAGGCACCTGCGGATAGGCTTCTTCCAGGTATTCCATGATGGCAATGGACTGTCCGATGCTCACGTTCTGATCGATAAAGGTCGGAACAAGCGCGGTCGGATTGAGCTCCCGATAGGTTTGTGCCAGTTGCTCACCGCCGTCACGGATCAGATGCACCGGCACGGATTCATAACCAAGTCCTTTTACGTTAAGCGCAATCCGGACCCGGTAAGCTGCCGAACTTCTGAAATACCCATATAACTTCATCTGTTTTATCTCCCTGCCTGTTGTTTTCGTGACAGTTCCTTAGGCAGTGGGAAAGTCACATTTTCCTGCGTTCCGTTCATGCGTCTGACGGAAATGGCACCCAATTCCTTCAAGCGCGCTACCACTTCCTGCACCAGCACTTCCGGTGCCGACGCGCCGGCAGTAATACCGATCTTTTCGGCATCACGGACCCATTCAGGCTGGATGGCATCGGCGTTGTCGATCAGATAAGCCTTGCAGTCCAGTCTTTCAGCTACTTCCCGCAGACGGTTGGAATTGGAACTGTTGACGCTGCCGACAACAAAAAAAACATCACATTCAGGTGCAAGCACTTTGACGGCATCCTGACGATTCTGCGT
>JAEWHK010000049.1 GCA_023387815.1 Pseudomonadota bacterium | reverse complement strand
GGCTTGCCCAGTGCCTTCTTGAACATGGTGATGAATGCGCTGACCGAGTCGTAGCCCAGGTTGCCGGCCACTTGCTGCACGGTGGCGCCTGAAGAGAGCTGGCGCAGGGCGATTATCAGGTGCAATTGCTGTCGCCAGCGCCCAAAGGTCAGGCCCGTTTCGCGCAGGACCAGGCGTGCCAGGGTGCGGTCACTCATGGCGAGCTTTTCGGCCCACTGCACAAGCGTCCGGCGGTCTGCAGAGTCTGCCACCAAATGATCGGCGATCATTCTGATTTTTGGGTTGTACGATATCGGTAAATGTAGTTGCTGTACAGGGGCGACAGCCAGTTGCTCAAGCAGTACGGTAACCAGTCGGGCAGTCGGTCCTTCATTGGGGTAGGCGCGATCCTGATCCGCCAGGAATCGAATCAGTTCTCGCAACAAGGGACTGATAGCCAGCGTGCAGCAATCTTCGGGCATACCCAATGCATCAGGTTCGATAAATAAAAAATAGATTTTGGCATTATCGGTAGCGCGATTGCTGTGAGGCATGTTTCCGGGAATCCACACTGCGTGCTGGGGAGGAACCATCCACATCGCACCGGGAACCTCGCATGTTACGGCGCCCTGCAAGGCCATGACCAGTTGTCCTTTGCGATGCCGGTGCAACGGTTGTTCGACATCGTTCTGATCGACTTTGATCTGCAATGCCACGACCGGGCGGTGATCTTCGTCAGGCTCAAAGACGTGCAGCGATTGCGCAAGCGCGATTACAGATGAAATGTTTGCTTCATCAGTTTCAATTGTCATAATTTGAGTATCAATTGTCATTACTTCTGTATTACATCACAGTTTTCGCACCTAGAATACGGGTATTCCCTGATATTGGATATATGATGAATACAGAAGCACTCAGTAGCACCGACTTGGAAAGACACCGTCAACATCTTCCACAAATGACACTTGTGATTGGCATTCTGCTGATTGCTGCCAACCTGAGGGCGCCATTTACCGGTGTGCCGCCATTGCTTGGCATGATACAAACCGATCTGGGGCTGGGGGCCACCGCTGCCAGCGTGTTGACTACCCTGCCGTTGCTGGCGTTTGCGCTGATTTCGCCTTTCGGCTCTCTGTTTGCGCGTGAGTACGGACTGGAGCGGACGCTTTTCGGCGCGCTGGTTGCTATTGCAGCCGGCATATTATTGCGTTCGTCGGGTGCCGTATGGATGCTTTATCTGGGTACCGGACTGATCGGCGCGGGTATTGCAGTTGGGAATGTTTTGCTTCCCAGCCTGGTGAAGCGGGATTTTCCGGATAATATTGCGGCAATGACAGGCGCCTATGCGATTTCGATGGGGGTTGCTGCGGCGCTGTTTTCTGCAGCGGCGGTCCCTTTGGCACACGCCTGGGGCTGGATCGGCACGCTTGCTGCTTTTATCGTGCTACCGCTGATCGCCATTGCAGTATGGGTTTTCCAGCTTGGTAGTCGCTCGAAACCCACTACAGACACGGCAACGCCGCCTCATGGTGGAAGAATCTGGCACTCCGCTCTGGCCTGGCAGGTCACGTTTTTTCTGGGTCTGAACTCGACCATTTATTACATTGCTATTGGTTATCTTCCGGCGATTCTGGTGGACGCAGGTCTGACCCCTGAGCGTGCAGGTTCCTTGCACGGAATATTGCAGTTGGCAACGGCGATCCCCGGATTGTTGATGGCTCCGATTCTCGGCCGCCTGCGAGATCAGCGCATTCCTGCAGTGGCAGTCGCACTGATGTCAACCATTGCCCTGGTCGGGATCCTGCTGGCACCGCAATGGGCGTTGATCTGGTCCGTTCTTTTTGGTTTGGGCACAGGGGCGGGAATCATTCTTGGTCTTAGTTTTATCGGTCTGCGATCCGGTAATGCTGTTCTGGCGGGTGCACTATCCGGCATGTCACAGTGCATCGGATATCTGTTGGCAGCAGCCGGGCCACCGTTGATCGCTGTCATGCATGAGTCACTGGGCGGTTGGCAGTGGCCGCTAGGTACCTGCATAGGATTATCGCTTCTTGCTGCGATGGTTGGGGTATTGGTGGGAAGAGATCGACAGATTGGAGTGTAAGGTTTCCCCGGATCGGCTGCTAAGTTTGCACGGCAATCATGAGTGAGATTGCCGTGCAATTCAATCAACCAGTGAAGAGACTTTTCCGAGATCTTTATGCATGATTTTGGACAGCTCATAATTAGTCTGAAGGTCCATCCAGAACCGTGCGTTGCTAAGACCCGCCTTTTCAAGGCGTACAGCCATCTCGGGACTGATTCCAATGTGTCCATTTAGCAGTCGTGATAGGGTGGTTCTGGAAACCCCCAGTCTTGCCGCTGCTTCGGTAATATCCAGGCCAGAGGGTTCAATGACATCAACCCGTATCAATTCGCCTGGATGAGGATGATTTTTCATCATGGTGTTTGCCCTTTAGTGATAGTCCAGATAATCGTTCTTACGACTCATTTGATGAGCGTATTGTTCGCGAAATTCTAATGTAAGAGTGCGCTGAAAGTCGACTACTAAAACCCCACAATGCCCGCCGAACTATGACATCTGCCGCCTCACAGCGCCCAAAGTTGTAGAATGTCAGAATAACGCTTTGAACCCTGGCAGCGATCAACGACATCACAATTGACATCTGGAGGGTACTCGCGCCCAAATAGTATGAATCACGAGACAAGATGAAACACGCTACGCCCATTTGGCTTGCACCAATCGCTGCTATTCTTACCCTTCAAACCACCTCATCGTTTCTGTCTCGTCTGATCCCCATCATTACACCCGCTGCTTCCGAAGAGTTCGGCTGGAGTGCGAGTGCGGTCGGTTATTTCACAGCCAGCAATTCCTTTGGCAGTCTGGCCATTCTGCTGGCAGGTACCACACTGCTGAAAAAAATCGGCGGTATGCGTTCATTACAATTGACATTGGTTCTGGGCGCTGCGTGCCTGGGGCTGTTTTTGACGCCCAGTGTGGCTGTGGTGCTCGCCGCGTGCTTCGCAATGGGATTGAGTAATGGGGTGGCCAATCCCGCAGGCAGTGAAGTCTTGCTGCGATTTTCTCCTCCGGGCAAACGAAACCTGATGTTTTCAATCAAGCAGGCGGGCGTGCCTTTAGGCGGCATCGTGGCCGGTCTTGCCATTCCGGTGGTCGTCACAATGTGGGGCTGGCGCCCGGCGCTGATTGTGTGTGCGCTCATTGTGCTGATCCCTTCTCTTTTCACGTGGTCCGTGAGTGCATCGCTGGATGGCATCAATGAGAAAGTGCGCGGACTGATTCATATTCCAACATGGCAGTCATTTCGCAATCTGGCGGTGCCACTGGCTTCGCTTACCAACGGTCCGGGATTGTTCAAAATGTCGGTTGTCGGTTGCCTGTTCGCGGTCGCACAAAGTTGCTGGTTTACCTTCACCGTGGTTTATCTGGTTAATGTACTGGGCTATTCATTGGGTTTGGCAGGCGCGGTCTTTGCCGTGATGCAGACGGGCGGAGTTCTTGGGCGGATTGTCCTGGGCTGGATATCCGATTACGTTGGGTCAGCGAGGGCAACGCTATCTTTCACAGCCGTGGTGTCGGCCAGTACCACCGTGTTGATTGGACTCACAGACCCTACGTGGCCCGTGTGGACGGTTATGCTGCTTGCCTTTGTGGCTGGCGGTTCGGCCGCCAGCTGGAACGGCGTGCAGATTGCTGAAGTCGCGCGTCGATCGCCGTCTCATCAGGTTTCCGAGACGGCCGCAGGGGCAAGCATTCTGGTCAATCTGGTGAATATGGTTGCCCCCACGTGTTTTGCGTTCTATGTCGCACTCAGTGGGCGATATGATCATGCGTTCATGGGGGCGGGCTTGTGTACGCTGCTGGTACTGGCGGTGATTCCCAAAGACAAACGCGGCGCAAATACGAGCGCTTCCTGACTCACACTTCACAGATTTGCAAGCAGGGTGCGCCGTCGGTTCTGCGCTCGGGGTAATAACAGCGCTCTGATATCAAGGAGCAGCGGGGATCTCCAGTCCGCGTTTGACTGCAGGACGATCAACGAACACGTCCAGGACTCGCGCGACTTCAGGAAAATCATCAAAGCCAACGAGATCGCGGGCGCCGTAGAAGCCAATTAGGTTGCGTATCCACGGGAAAGTGGCAATATCTGCAATTGTGTATTCGCTGCCCATGATCCATTCGCGATTTTTCAGATGGGTATTGAGCACGCCCAGCAGACGTTTCGATTCAGCCACATACCGATCGCGGGGGCGTTTGTCTTCGTATTCCTTGCCTGCAAATTTATGAAAGAAACCCAGCTGACCAAACATGGGGCCTACACCACCCATCTGGAACATCAGCCATTGCAGGGTCTGGTAACGGGCTGTCGTGTCAGCGGGAAGCAGTTTGCCTGTCTTTCCGGCCAGATAAACAAGGATGGCACCGGATTCGAAGAGAACAATGGGCTCGCCGTCCGGTCCGTCCGGATCAATGATGGCTGGAATTTTATTATTCGGATTGATGGACAGGAACGCTGGCGACAGCTGATCCTGCGTTTCGAATGCGACCCGGTGCGGCTCGTAGGCCAGCCCCAGTTCTTCCAGCGCAATAGACACTTTCACGCCATTAGGGGTAGGCAGGGAATAAAGTTGCAGTCGCTGTGGATGGCGGGTAGGCCATTTTTCTGTAATTGACGGGTTGAGTTGATTGACGAATTGTTCAAAGTTCATGAGGGGCAGCCGCTTTTGATGACAGGAATGCTTCTATCTTAACCATTTTTTTGCCAAATAAGCTGCGCTTCATCACGACTGTAATAGACAATCGCACATCAAGGGAAACTGAGACGATGCGTGCCCACTCAGGGTATCCGGTGGATCCACCGTAGCAGATTTAAATCGCTATATGATCTTTAATAATAAGCCGTCCTGCGCTTATCCGATGGCAATATGTTCAGGCCGATCAGTGCTCACATGGAGTGGTACGCGTTCGCCAGGCAACAGACCGCCTGCAGATATATAGTCAACGAGGACAAGTGCCGTCGCAGTATATTCCTTGCCTTTGAGAGGATGAACATAGCGTACCTGGACGCGGTACTGTGGCTGATTATTGATGAGGGTGCCGGTAAATTCACTGTGAACAATTTCCCCATCTGCGGCGAGTCCGTCCCGTAGCAGGCGCCGCTCTCTCCAATCCATACGCAATTGCGGCCAGGTCGTAATATAGAACACCGCCAATGCAAGCAGAGCGCCGAGCAGAAGCGCAATCGAGCCCGTGAGTTCACCCTGATGCAAATAGTAGCCCGCCAGAACCAGCATGGGAATGGCGAACAATACTGGAAGTATCCGACAGAGATCAAAGAGCCAGATCAACCAGCGATTTACCTGGCGGGAAGTGAATTCATTCATATTTCTGTGAAATTACACGATCCAGATCGGGATCACAAGCGGGATTACGTTTGTAAACGCTACAGAATCCCAGTGCTTACCAGTAATCGATGATTCGTACACTTGAGGTCGGAATGATTTAAACACGGTAGAATCGATATCAGATACACAAAGGTTGCCACCCGATTTAACAGGATGATCCGCATTGAACGACTTTCCCTTTTCAGAAACGAATCCCATTGTCTATGGCAATCCATTGCCGAAAACGTCCGAGGTGGTGATCATTGGTGGCGGGGTGATTGGAATTTCAACTGCCATTTTTCTTGCCAGGCAGGGCATCTCGGTAACGGTATTGGAAAAGGGTCGGGTTGCGGCAGAGCAATCCTCACGCAACTGGGGATGGATACGCAAGCAGGGCAGGGATGAAGCCGAGCTGCCCATCATGATCGAATCAGAGCGTCTGTGGCAGGAACTGGCGAGGGAATGCGAAGAGGACTTCGGCCTTATTCGAACCGGTGTCACCTATCTGGCCAGTACCGACAGGGAAATGGCCGAGTTTGAGGAATACCTGAAAATAGCCACAGCGCATGGTGTAGATAGCAGAATAGTAGATGCCAATGCCATTTCAGACGTGATAGATGGAATGTCGATCCGGTACAAGGGTGCGCTCACCACGCCGTCTGACATGCGGGCCGAGCCCTGGCTCGCCGTGCCGGCACTTGCCCGCCTCGCTGCGCGTACAGGTGTAACCATTGTGGAAAACTGCGCAGCACGAGAACTCGATGTCTCGGCCGGAGCCGTAACTGGCGTCTGGACTGAGAAGGGAATTATTGCAAGTTCGATGGTGCTCATGGCTGGCGGCGCCTGGTCGTCCCTCTTTCTGCGCAAACACGGCGTCACAATTCCGCAATTGAGCGTGCGGGCAACCGTGGCTGCTACCGAAGCTGTTCCGGAAGTGCATGCTGGTGCCGCCGTGGAAAAATCCCTCGCTTTTCGACGCAGGCAGGATGGCGGTTATACCCTGGCGCCTGCAGCCAGTCACCAGCTTTACCTGGGGCCCGATGCCTTTCGGCATGCAGGCAAATATTTTCCAGCGCTGAAAGCCGATCCGTTGGGAACCAGTTTCTCTCTGTGGGCACCGGCAGGCTATCCTGACGGATGGAGAACGCCTCGCAACTGGACCGCCGATTCCACCAGTCCTTTTGAGGCCGTGCGTGTGCTGAATCCGGCTGCGGACGACTCACATTTGAAATCGATGACACAACGATTTGCGCAGTTGTTTCCGCAGGTCGGAAAAGTGAGTTTCAAAAAGACCTGGGCGGGCATGATTGATATCATGCCTGACGCCGTCCCTATCGTCGACCGCATCCCTGCAATCGAAGGCCTTGTGGTGGCTACCGGTATGAGCGGCCATGGCTTCGGCATCGGACCAGGAATGGGACGGGTGATTGCAGACCTGATTCAGGGCAACGATGTCGGACATAACCTTCATCGTTTCCGTTATTCGCGTTTCAGCGATGGCAGTCCGATTGAGCTGGGAGCGTCGTTGTAATTGAGAAATTGTAGTTCTTAGTATTGCGCCGTCACCATCCAGCAATAGCCTCACTTACGCCCGTCTGGATATGAGTTGCGATTCGTTCTCTGTCCAATGGCTGGGCACGGGCGCCAGGCCATAATGCCCGCGCAGTGTGTCCGAGTCGTACTCCCTGCGAAATAATCCTTTTTTCTGCAGAAGAGGAACGACATATTCGACAAAATCGTCCAGATGACCAGGCAGTACAGGCGGCATCACGTTAAAACCATCCGCCGCGCGACTCCGGACCCAGTCTTCAATCGTATCAGCGATACGCTCGGGAGAGCCTGCCAGCGTAAAATGCCCGCGAGCTCCTGCAAGCTGATGCAGCAGTTGACGTAAAGTCAGGCGTTCGCGTGCTACCAGCCCCGTGATTACCACGGCGCGGCTTTTTGCTGCCTGGACCGAATTTGGGTCTGGAAAGTCGTCAGGGGTTACGATCTGATCCAGGTCCAGATGCGAGAAGTCGTGTCCGCCAAAACGGTCGGACAAACGAGTGAGTCCGACCTGCGGGTCGGTCAGTTCGTTCAATTCGTTCCAGGTGCGTAATGCTTCTTCATCCGTGGAACCAATAACAGGACTGATTCCAGGGAGGACAACGACCTGCTCGGGTGAACGGCCCTGTTTGATGGCTTCAGTCTTCAGTTCTTCGTAAAAGGCAGCAGCTGTGCGCTTTTCCAGATGGGCGGTAAAAACGGCCTCGGCATAGCGCGCGGCAAACTGTATTCCTGTGGCAGAAGACCCCGCCTGCACCAGCACGGGCCGGCCCTGCGGACTGCGTGAGATGTTCAGTGGGCCTGCCACTTTGATATGCTTGCCGACATGATTGATTGCGCGGATGCGTTCTGTGCGAGCGTACACGGCGTCGTCCTGATTATCGGCAATTGCATCTTCGGCCCAGCTGTCCCAGAGCTTAAGTGCCGCCTCCACAAAATCATAGGCGCGCTCGTAGCGATCAGCATGCAGAGGCTGTGTGTCAATCCCGAAATTCTGATTCGCACCTCGCGCCCAGGACGTCACGATGTTCCATCCCACGCGGCCTTTTGTGATGTGGTCAAGTGAGGCAAACAGGCGCGCGAGATTGAAGGGTTCGTAGTAGGTTGTTGAGGCCGTTGCAACAAAGCCAATGTGGCGCGTTGCGGCAGCCATCGCGGCGATCGTTGTCAATGGTTCAAGGGCACCACCTGCGACATGACCGATTCCTTCAGTGAGCGCGAGTCCGTCAGCAAAGAAGATTGAATCAAACTTTCCTTCTTCTGCTTTCTTTGCAAGTGATTGGTAATAACCAATATCTGTCAGCGCCTGACGTGTAGCCCGTGGATGCCGCCAACCGGCTTCATGATGGCCGCGGCCGTGTACGAAGAGATTAAGATGGATGCTTTTCTGAGTCATGACAATGCCTGCTGTAAGAGGGGTTATGCCAGTTCGGGGACGCCGAGGGCAGTCAGCAACTGGTCGCGCAGTTCGTCAAACGCCTGACGGTTCTTGCGGCGGGGATGGGAAATGGAAATTTTCTGGTCAAGTGTGATACGCCCTGCGTTCATTACCATCACCCGGTCAGCCAGTACAATCGCTTCTTCAACGTCATGGGTAACCAGCACGACAGCAGGGCGGTGTATGCGTACCAGGTCCAGTAGCAACCACTGCATACGAAGACGAGTCAGTGCATCGAGCGCCCCGAAGGGTTCGTCGGCCAGCAATAGATCGGGTTGCCTGACCAGCGAGCGAGCCAGCGCCACGCGCTGCTGCTCTCCTCCGGAGAGGGCGTTGGGCCATGCCCGTTCGCGTCCTTCCAGACCAACGCTGGCCAATGCCTGCCGGGCCTTGTCATCAACATCGGCATCATGCAGACCCAGCGTTACGTTACGCAGGACGGTGTCCCAGGGAAGCAGGCGGGAATCCTGAAACAGTACCGACACATTGCTGGGTACGTCGATGTGACCTTCGCCTGCCACTTCAGCGTCCAGTCTGCCCAGCGCCCGCAGGAGCGTACTTTTTCCTGAACCGCTTTTGCCGATCAGCGCAACAAACTCGCCAGGTTGGATCTCGAAGCTGATTCTGTCCAGTACGCTGCGTTGTCCGAACCGACGAGAGAGGTTAACCACTTTGATTGCAGGTTGACTCATGATCCGATAGCCTTCCGGTAGCTTAGTGCCTTACGTTCCCATAGACGTACCAGTGCATCTGAGCCCAGCCCGAGTAACGCATAAATAAGCAATCCAACAACAATCGCGTCTGTCTGGCCATAGTCGCGGGCCCGATTCATGACGTAACCGATACCCTCGGTGGTATTGATTTGTTCGAGAACAACCAGGGCAGTCCAGCAAGTCGTGACAGCAAGCCTAAGACCGGTGAAAAAGCCAGGTAGCGCCCCAGGCAATGCGACACGACGAATGAATTCTCTTCTGTTCAAACCTGTACTTTGTGCCAACTCAACATAGCGGATATCGATCCCTCTGAGTGCCGCATGTGTGTTGATATACACCGGCACAAGCACACTGCTGGCGATCAGGGTGATCTTCATGGCTTCCCCAATGCCCAGCCATAATATCGCCAGCGGTATCAATGCGAGGGTGGGCACAGCCCGCTTCACCTGCACCAGGCCGTCAATACTGGCTTCGCCAACCTGAGTCAGTCCTGACACCAATGCGAGTGCCAGTCCAATGGTGACACCGGCAAATAAACCAATATAGGCGCGCTGCGCGGAGGCCCAGAAATGAGCCGCCAGTGAACCATCGGCCACTAGCCTGATGCCGGTCAGCAGAGCAGTGGAAGGAGAGGCCAGCTGTCTGGGGCTCAATACTCCGGTCTGGGAGGCAAGTTCCCACAACAGTAAAAGAACCAGCGGTCCGCAGAGCAATCCCCAAAACCCCAGCTTGCGGGGCAACAGGGGGCGCGCAGGGCGAGTTACATATTTGTTTGTTTCACTCGGGTACTCCGCAGGGATCGAAGCCGCAATGGCGCTATGTGGCTCTGTGGAATAGGCAAAAGGTGTGCTCATTTCTGTCACCTCATTTGTTGTCGGTGGGAAGAGTCGACACTGCCGCACGAATTACATCATCAAAACGCAGATCAAACTCTTCTCGTGCATCCAGTTTCTGTGGCAGATCTCCCGCTTCGAAAATCAGATCGATCAGTTTCTGCTGAGGGGCGATGGATTCAGAAAGCAGTGGATAAAGCGTTTCGCCTTCGGCCTTCACAATAGCCAGTCCATCGGCTTGCGTCAGATTCTGATTTTTGACGTAATACGCATCCACCCATTGTTCCGGGTGTTTGACTGACCAGTCATTTGCCCTGATCCAGTGACTCACGAACTGCCGTATTGCAGCGTATCGAGCCGGATCCTTGAGTGCCGCGGCGCTGGCATACAGGTAAGAGGTATTGCTGGGCAGATTGGCCTGGGCCGCAGCAGGCAGGGCGCTGGCCTTTTCCGCAGAAAAGTCTTTCAGATAACGACTGAAATGTGGTTCATTGATGGCTGCAACATCGACTTGTCCGGTACGAATTGCTGTCGGAAAATCACCGGCTCTCAGCGGTATCAGCGTGACATCGCTTTTCGTCAGCCCAGCCTGCTTTAACGCAGACAGGACAAATGGCTGACGTCCGGTTCCTTCGGCATAGGCAATCTTCAGTCCTTTGAGTTCCTTCAGACTGTTTACTTTCAGGCCCGGACGCACCGCCAGCTGATAGTCCAGCCCGGTATTGGTTCTGGCTGCGACAATAGGCAGTTTCTCTCCCGCCGCCTGCGCCTGAATTGGCGGTGTGTTGCCGACGACCGCCAGATCGACGGCACCCGCGCGGAACGCCTCCAGTATGGCGGGACCACCCAGGAAGTTTGCGTAACTGACATCCGAAGATAGACGCGTCTGTTCACCGGACGATTTCATCAGTGTCTGCAAGGCTTCGTTCTGATCCGCTACCACCAGTTTGGTATGGGGAGGAATAGCGTCGTCCGCCATCGCGAGACTGCTGATCGACAGGGAGACGAAAAAAAGAAATTTGCGAAAAACAGATTTGTACATGTATCGATTGAACCGGCCTCATCGTGGCAATCAAGTTTTTCGTCCAAATAATGCTGGGTTTATTATCACAAGTGTGATGGCGAAAATGACTCGATCTATCCGGTTGATGAGATCACGAATGAATTTAATGAGAGGTTCATTAAAACATTGTGTTCATCAGGATCAAAAGATACTTAATGCATTTGTATATGCGTGATGCTGGCGAAAATCTGTCTGCGTCAGCATCCTTACAGGAGCGTGATTCGGTTATTTATTTATTGCCTGATGTGAGCTTGGTATGACTCGTAATCAGATTTCGATAATCGGGGATATGATTGGAGAACAATTGGCCCAGCCCTTCGACATCGTTACGCCAATCGCGATGTAATTCGCATGCCAGTCCAAACCATGTCATCAATTGTGCGCCGGCAGCAGACATGCGATCCCAGGCAGAGTGACGTGTGATTTCGTTGAATGTGCCGGATGCATCGGTAACTACAAAAACGTCATAACCGGCCTCGATTGCGGAAAGGGCAGGGAAGGCCACGCAGACTTCTGTTACCACACCTGCAATAATCAGCTGTTTTTTGCCTGTAGCTTCAATCGCCTTCACGAAATCTTCGTTATCCCAGGCATTGATCTGACCCGGGCGCGGAATATAGGGCGCGTTGGGAAAGGCTTCGATCAACTCTGGTACCAGCGGACCATTGGGGCCGTCTTCAAAACTGGTAGTCAGAATGGTGGGGAGTTCGAAGTACTTGGCCAGGTCGGCCAGCGCCAGCACATTGTTCTTGAATTTGTCAGGATCAATATCCCTGACCAGAGAAAGCAGTCCGGTTTGATGGTCAACCAGCAGAACGGCAGCCTGGCTCTTGTCGAGACGTTTGTATTCAGTTGTCATGTGATACTCCTTTGTAGTAAAGGAAAGAATTCTGCGATGAGCAAAACGCCCACCGCAGTCGAACGCTGGTCAGGCTGTCGCTGGTGACATCCGACCAAATTTCCCACTGTTGAAATCGCTGATGGCCTGTGTGATTTCACTTTGGGTGTTCATCACAAACGGACCATATCCAACGATGGGTTCATCAATAGGCTCGCCACTGAGCAGCAGCAAAACTGCATCACTGTTGGCCTCAATGGACACATGCTTTCCGGCGCTGTCCAGCACAACAAGTTGTGCTTCGCGTGCCACCGTTTCGCCATTGACCAGTACCGTTCCGCGCAATACGACCAGCGAAGTGTTCCAGCCTTCGGGCACATCCATCTCGGTTACACTGCCCTGATTCAGGCGCATATCCCAGACATGCATGGGCGTATACGTATGGGCGGGGCCTTTTTGCTGTGCATATTCACCTGCAATAACACGGACCGAGCCGGATTCGTTGGGCAGTGCGACAACAGGAATATCGCGATCCACAATGGCCTGGTAACCTGGTGTCGTCATTTTGTCTTTGGCAGGCAGATTGACCCACAGCTGAACCATTTCAAAAGGACCACCTTTCTCGGCATAGGCTTCAGAGTGAAATTCCTCGTGCAGAATGCCGGCACCCGCCGTCATCCATTGCACATCACCCGGACCAATCGTGCCGCCTTTTCCGGTGGAATCGCGATGGCTGACTTCGCCTTTGTAGACGATGGTTACCGTCTCGAAACCGCGGTGGGGATGCTGTCCTACCCCGCGCTGATGCGTGGTTGAATCAAAGTCGGCAGGTCCGGCGTAGTCCAGCAACAGAAACGGACTCAGCTGTTTCGCGTGACTTTGATACGAGAACATGGATCTGACGGGAAAGCCATCACCGACCCAATGGGGGCGTGGTGCGCTATAGACACCAAGTACTTTTTTCATTGCCATCTCCTTGTTTAGAAAGTATAGATATCATAAACTTGGAACGAAGGTTTGGATAGACATAAAATATGGAGTCAGAGTTCCATAATTGGAACGAAAAAAGCCATGCAAGACCTGAACAATCTCTATTACTTCGTACAGATAGTGGACCACAAGGGTCTTGCTCCCGCAGGGCGGGCACTGGGCATGCCCAAATCCACGCTAAGTCGCAAGCTCAGTCAGCTCGAGGAAGATCTGGGCGTGCGCCTGATTCATCGGTCCACGCGTCAGTTTGCCGTGACGGATATCGGCCAGACCTTCTACGAACACTGCAAAGCCATGCTGATCGAGGCAGAGGCTGCGCAGGCGGCCATTGAAATGACCCGGGCAGAGCCACGGGGAGTCATTCGCATCAGTTGTCCGATTGCCTTATTGCAAGTGAATGTGGCCTGCATGATCGCCGACTTTATGACGATGTATCCGCAGGTCACTGTACAGGTCGAGGCAACCAACCGCCGCGTGGACCCGGTTGCCGAAGCCATTGATATCGCAATTCGCGTGAGACCACCTCCGATACAGGATAGTGATCTCGTGATGCGCGTTTTGTCGGATCGAAGTCAGTGCCTGGTTGCCAGTCCCGAGCTGGTCAGTCGTTTGGGGGCCCCAGCGGCACCCGCTGATCTGGAAAACTGGCCGAGCCTGGGATTGGGACAGCCCCAGCAGCAGTTTTCCTGGACGCTGTTCGGCCCCGATGCTGCGCAGGCCATGATTCATCACACACCGCGCCTTATTACAACTGACATGATCACGCTGCGCATTGCTGCGCTCGCAGGCGTGGGTATTGTGCAGCTGCCAACGCTGATGGTGTGTGATGAACTGGCGCAAGGTACGCTGGTCCGACCCCTGCCGGACTGGATGCCCCGCCGTGAAATCATTCACGTCGTATTTTCATCCCGGCGCGGACAGATTCCTTCAGTTCGGGCCCTGATTGATTATCTGGTGAAGCGGTTTGATGAACTGGATGATGATTGAATTGATTTCATCGTAGCGTTCTGTTTGAACGCTATCGCAATGCGGGTCCGCGTCCTGTTCTTTCACCAATCAATTTATAAAATTCTGGCCGCCGATGACGTTCGAAATCGAATACGTTTTTCTGGAATGCCTCCGCAAGCCCAAGGTCAGCGTTCACAACAATCACTTCGTCGTCTTCAGTGCTGGCCTGCGCCGCGATCTCGCCGGTAGGTGCAACAATCACCGATCCACCAATCATGTGGTGCCCGTCTTCCATTCCACACTTCGCCGCTGCTGCGGCCCAGACGCTGTTCTGATAGGCGCTTGCCTGCAGTGTGATCAGATGATGATGCATGCGCAGATGAGGAGGTTCCGGCCAGTGGATGTTCTGGGAGGGTGTGTTATACCCCAAAACGACGATCTCCGCGCTCTGCAGTGCCATCATGCGCCAGGTTTCGGGCCAGCGGCGATCATTGCAGAGGCACATGCCGATATTTGCCTGCATGCAATCCCACACATTGAAAGTCTCATCTCCGACGCTGAAGAATTTTTTCTCCAGATGCTGAAAGGGCGCATCTTTCTTATGGTCATCATGGCCCGGAAGATGGATCTTCCGGTACTTTCCAACGATATCACCCTTGTCATTTACAAGAATGGAGGTGTTGTATGGAACGCCTTCAGGTGTGAGTTCGGCATAACCGAGATAAAAACCAATTCCCATATTTCTGGCCTCATCAAACAGTGGCTGCACTGATTGATTTGGCATCTCGCGTTCAAAGAACCGGGCCTGTGCTTCGTCTTCGCTCATCCAATAGCGTGGAAAAAAAGTAGTAAGAGTCAATTCGGGAAATACCACGAATTTCGCTGCTCGCGCATTGGCGTCGCGAAGCAGTTCAATCAATCTTTTGACGACCGCATCACGGGATTCATTAAGACCGATACCGCCGACCTGAGCGACAGCAATACAAAGTTTGCGCGAGGAATGAGATGTCACGATGAAACCGTCCTTTATTATGATGTTCCTTATCATGCCACCTAAACACAGTTGTGGTAAATAGAGGATCGTAAGGAATGGGCAGCAAGGTGTTGGTGCGCAACTTAGCCTGAAACGCTGATACCACCGCGCTTGCGGACGGCCAACCGGGGCATTGAAGAGTATTCAACAATAAACGCAGGTTATGGCCTGAAAATAAAATTCAATATCCGATATGGATTCAGCCCACACAGGCTTTGAGAGACGCGACGAATTTTCGGGCTAGCAGCGGCAGTGGAAACAGGTTCGATCGTGTTACCCAGATTTCGACCGATGCCCGGGGCAATATCGGTCTGACCACAAGATTATCGGTATGACAGGGGATACTGCTCTGGTCGACAAAGGTGGGTCCTATACCTTCCAGCGCAAAGGCAAAAGCCGTAATGGGAGAACGCACAAGAACCGATGGGGCATGGTCAATCCCACTGGGACCAAAGAATTTCTGCATCGCGTTCGCAAAAGGCGTGTTTTTCGGGTAGCCAATCCATCTGGAATCGTGAATGTCCTCTGGGCGGATAACCTCACGCGAGGCCAGTTCGTGATTCTTTGGAATAATGCAGACAATCGGCTTTTCACCCAGTTTCATTGAGGTCAGATGAGGGTGGTCTGCTGCGTTCATCGAAATACCGATATCTGCCTGACCGCTAAGAAAATAGGGAACCTGTTCATCAAAGGTGACATTCCTGTGATCGACAAGGGCCTTCGGGTTTTTCACTCTGAAATGCGCAAGTGATTGCGGAATCAGTTTTTGTCCAAAACTTGCACTTGAAATGATTTTCAATTCCCCTGAACCATCACTGCCGAGCGATGCCGCCAGGTTGTTCACTTGCTGGACGTGATTATAAATTTCTTCGACCTGCGTATACAAGCGTCTTGCTTCGGGCGTGGGATGCAGGCCACTTCGCGAACGCTCAAAAAGAAGATAGCCAAGCCGACTTTCTGTGAGCGCCAGAACTCTGCTGATTGCCGGTTGTGATACATGTAAGGCCCGTCCGGCAGAACTGATTGAACCGGCCAGCATCAATGTACGAAATACTTCGATCTGGCGCAGACTCAGGGACGGCCGAGGCAATCCCGAATCGTGTCCTGAATCGCTGGAAAAATCAATCTGTTTCATGGCACGTCCTATCGTCGACGATAACCTCAAATTATACCTTGGCTATATTTTTCGATGTAAAGGAATATTCTGCCGGTGCTATCCTGAAAATCAGTGGGAATTGAAAATCGGGAGAACACAATGCTTCGAATCATTCGTAATCTGTCTGCTGTAACCCTTGTCTTTTCTGCTGCCTGTGGGTCGTATGCTCAGGCACAGGCCGAGTCCTGGCCGCAAAAACCTGTCACCTATATTCTGCCCTCGGCTGCAGGGGGATCACCCGATGTCTTATCCCGACTGGTGATGAACAAGGTTGCCGAATACATCAAAGTTCCTGTGGTCGTTGAAAACCGCGGCGGCGCGGCAGGTAGCATTGGTATGGTCCAGTTGAAGAAAGCTGCGGCTGATGGGTACAACATTGGTTATGGGAATATCAATACGCTGGCCGTAAATCGTTCACTGTTCAACAAATTGAACTACGACGTTGAGAAGGATTTCGAACCGGTCATTCATTTATTCAATCTTTACAACGTTCTGATTGTTCCGGCAGATTCTTCTGTAAATACAGTGGCCGAGCTCATCGATAAAGCGAAAAAGAATCCCGAGAAACTATCTTACGGTGCCTCTGGCGTTGGGACCACGGGACATATGGGCGGTGAATTGTTCAAGAGTATGGCCAAGGTTCCGGCCGAGTTCATCCCGTATACGGGTGGACCGGCAGCAATGCAGGACCTGATCGGTGGCAGGCTTGATTTTATGTTCATTAATTCATCAGAAGCCATTCCTATGATTAAGAGCGGAAAGGTCCGTGCACTTGGTGTGAGCAGTCTCAAGCGTCTGCCGTCATTGCCTGATGTTCCCACGCTTGACGAAGCGGGAGTGAAAGGCTACGAGACGATCGCCTGGGGCGGAGTGGTTGCACCTGCTGGTACGCCGAAAGAGATTGTGGACAAGCTGAATGCCGCGATGCAAACGGCGATTAAAGATCCCGATGTGGTCAAAGGCCTGGATGCCCTCGGTGCGGAGCCCGGTGGTGGTACGCCTGGAGATTTTGCAACCCTATATGATGCGGAAACAAAAAAATGGAGCAACATCATCGAGTCTGCGGGTATCGAAAAATTGAATTGAATGCCTGAATGGGAAATGCGAGTTAAAACAGGCACAGACAGGAGAAAAGGTTGAGTGAAATGGACGCAGTCATCGTTGGCGCAACAATCGTCGACGGAAGTGGTAATGAGCCGGTAGTCGGCAATGTGGGTATTCTTGGAGAGCGCATCGTCAAGGTCGGAAACTTTGACATTCCTGCAAGCGCAGATGTGATTGATGGAGCAAACCAGGTTGTGGCACCCGGTTTCATTGATTCGCATACCCATGATGACGGATATTTGCTGGCGCATCCGGACATGTTGCCGAAGGTTTCTCAAGGGATCACAACTGTGGTGACAGGAAACTGCGGTATCAGTTTGGCTCCGCTGGTCAACAGTCAAGTGCCACAACCCTTGGATCTGCTTGGACCTCCCGGTTTATTCTGTTTCAAGGATTTCAGATCCTGGATTGATGCACTGGAAAAATCACCCGCAGCTGTCAATGTTGTGCCGCTGGTCGGTCATACGACATTGCGTGTAAATGTCATGGATGATACATCCCGAGCAGCCACTCAGGATGAATGCGAAGCCATGCAGGCATTACTTCAGGAAGCGCTGGACGCAGGGGCCTTTGGCGTGTCGACCGGGACATTCTATCCACCCGCCGCACACGCAACGACAAACGAAATTATCGAAGTATGTCTGCCGCTGAAGAATCGCGGCGGTATTTACGCTACCCATCTGCGAGACGAGGCCGACCATATTGTTCCGGCCATTGAAGAAGCCCTGGAAATCGGCCGCGCTACTGACTGTCGCGTGGTCTTTTCTCACCACAAGCTGGCTGGTGAAAAGAATCACGGGAGATCGCGTGAAACGCTGAAGATGATCAGCGATGCCGCAGCAATGCAACCTGTTTGTCTGGATTGTCACCCTTATCCCGCCACATCCACGATGCTGCGACTTGACAGGGTTCGGATTGCGCGTCGCACCATGATTACCTGGTGTACGGACTATCCTGAAATGGCTGGTCGTGATTTCAGCGATATCATGGAAGAGTGGAATCTAGATATAGAGAAAACGTTTGAGCGCCTCGGCCAGGCTGGCGCCATCTATTTCCTGATGGACAAAGGCGATGTAGATCGTATCTTTGAGTTTCCGCTTACGATGGTGGGCTCCGATGGACTGCCTTTTGATTCTCATCCCCATCCTCGTCAATGGGGAACATTCACAAACGTATTGCGAACCATGGTTCGTGAGCGAAATCTGCTGGCCCTGCCGGAGGCGATTCATCGCATGACTGGTCTTGCTGCCGCAAATTACGGGCTCCAGGAAAGAGGTTTGATAAAAGAGGGTTACTTTGCAGATCTTGTCATATTTGACCCGGAGAATGTGACAGACACTGCCACATTCGAAGACCCTGTGAATGTCAGCAAGGGTATCGCTTCAGTCTGGGTAAATGGCAGGCAAGTCTGGAACGGACAGAAGACAGGAGAAGTACGGCCTGGCAAGGTACTGAAGCGCTCGTCTATTCCAATATAAAATTGTTGCGATGCGATAAAAAATGTCTGCAGCAGTCATGAAAAAATAAATTGTCTGTTCCCCGAAATAATCGATAGAATATTTGTCAAGGTGGGCATGTCCGCCTCCCAGACTTATGCCATAACATTCAATCGAGGGAACACAATGACAAATGGGCTTCTAACGGGTCTGATGCAGTACCAGCCGCTGCTTATTTCAGGTCTGCTTGAGCATGTGGAACGCCATCATGGAGATGGTGAGGTCGTTTCACGCAGGATAGAAGGCGACATTCATCGCTATCAATGGCGTGATGTCGCACAGCGGGCCAGACAGGTCGCGCAAGCCGTTGAAGCATTGGCCATACCCAAGTCCGGGCGCGTTGCCACCCTTGCCTGGAACGGGTACAGACATCTGGAACTTTATTACGGGGTCAGCGGATCGGGCCGCGTCTTACATACCATCAACCCGCGGTTACACCCGGAACAGGTGGTCTGGATCGCCAAGCACGCTGCTGACGAAGTGCTGTGCTTTGATCTGACTTTCCTGGAACTGGTGCGAAATATTCATGACAAGTGCAATACCATCAGACACTATGTGGCGCTTTGTGACGCTGACAGATTGCCGGCCGATACCGGGATTCCGGGACTGACCAGCTATGAAGACTGGATCGGCGCTTATCCTGGCGAGTATCAATGGCCACAACTGGACGAAAACGCCGCGTCAAGCATGTGCTATACCAGCGGTACAACAGGCGATCCCAAAGGTGTTCTTTACAGTCATCGATCCACCGTACTTCACGCGTATGGCGCGGCGTTACCCGATTCCATGGCACTAGCTGCACGCGATGCGATTCTGCCGGTCGTTCCAATGTTCCATGTGAATGCATGGGGTTTGCCTTATGCGGCGGCGCTCGTCGGTGCCAAGCTTGTGTTTCCGGGCAATGCATTGGACGGAGAATCGGTTTATCAATTGATGGAACAGGAAAAGGTAACGTTTGCGGCCGGCGTTCCAACTGTCTGGCAAATGCTGCTGGATCATGTAAGAAAGAATGACTTGCGATTTTCTACACTCAAACGAACAGTCATTGGCGGTTCTGCATGTCCGCCTGCCATGATTGAGATGTTTCAGGAGCAATATGGTGTGGAGGTGATTCACGCCTGGGGAATGACCGAAACAAGCCCGCTGGCGTCATTATGTACATTGAAGAACAAGCATCTTTCTCAATCAACGGAGGCGCAGCTAGCACTTCGGCGCAAACAGGGACGGGCTCTTTATGGGGTCGATTTCAAAATCACAGATGAAAAAGGCCAGGAATTGCCGTGGGATGGCGAGACGTCGGGAGATCTTTATGTGAAAGGATCGTGGGTGGTCCGCGACTATTATCCGGGGAGTGAAAAGGAGCCACTGGCAGACGGCTGGTTTCACACGGGTGATGTTGCGACCATCGATGCTGATGGGTTTCTGCAGATCACGGATCGCAGCAAAGATGTGATCAAGTCCGGTGGTGAATGGATCAGTTCTATCAGTATCGAGAATATTGCGATGGCTCATCCCTCGGTCCAACTGGCTGCATGCATTGGCGTGAGCCACCCGAAATGGGATGAACGACCGGTGGTGGTGGTGGTCAGACGGCCGGGAGCAACACTGGAGCGCGACGAACTGCTCCGGTTCTACGAAGGCAAGATTGCAAAATGGCAAATACCCGATGATGTGCTTTTTGTGGACGAAATTCCGCTGGGAGCAACCGGCAAAATGCTCAAGACCCGGGTACGAGCTATGCCCGAAGTAGTGGAATATTGCGAACGCGCTAGAGTGGCGGGGTAAAATTGAACGAGGGGGGCTGCCGGGTCAGAAGCTGACAGGCGTCGCGCCGGTTCAATCGTTAATGAAGAAGTGCTAGCAAAGGCAGGGGTGGATGTACATTGACCGGGAATTGTTGAGTTTTACCAGAGGCTTTCGTCACAGGATTGCGCTGGCCGTTGTCATAGGCTTTCTCTCGGTGGCTTGCAGCATGATTCGCTATATTCTGATGGGCTGGCTAATTGCGCAGGTCTTTCAGAACGTGCCAATCGGACAATTATGGCCGCAAGGCATCGCGCTGCTCGTTGTCATTCTCTTGCGTATGGGGCTGGAATATACACGCGCATCCCTTGCCCACCATACCGCCGCAAAAATACAGGATCAGCTGCGTCTGTCGTTATATGACAGGCTGGTCAGCCTGGGCCCGGCCTGGCTTGCACAAAGAAAAACCGGTCAGGTTGTACTTGCCGCCACCAGCAGTGTGGAGCAGTTGCAAGTGTTCTTTGGTGAATATCTGCCCCAGCTGATTATTTCAGGGGCCGTGCCAATTATTCTGTTTGTCATACTCGCGTGGTGGGACGTACCGGTGGCCGCGGTCGTTTCCATCGCCGCAATCCTTGGTCTGATTCTGCCGTTACTGTTGACTCGCATCAGCGCGCGGGCGGCTCTTTCACTGTCTGCAACCTATAAGGCATTTGGTGATACGTTACTGGACGGTATTCAGGGCCTGACTACGCTCAAGGCTTTCGGGCAGAGTATGACATTTGGCAAGCGACTGGCACAACGAGCGCGTGAACTGAGTGACAGCACTTTCTTTGTCACGCAGACCAATATGCTCAATCGGGCGGTCACGGATCTGGCCATCGCTGGCGGCGCGGCGGGGGCGATTGCACTGGGCGCCTGGCGCGTGTCGCAAGGCCAGATGTCGCTGGAAGCATTATTGATCGTTCTGATGGCAGGCACAGAGGTCTTTCGCCCGTTAAGAGACCTGCGGGCCCTGCTACATAAAGGGATGACGGCCAATGCAGCGGCGGAAAGCATACGTGAATTGTTGAATGTGCCGGTGCCGACAACGGGTGGTCAGGGCCATCGCAATGCACTACCCAGCGCGTCTTTTGCCTTTGAAAACGTCAGCTTTTCCTATTCGGGACAAAGACGTCGCGCACTTGATGACATTTCCTTCACTGTGGGTGCGGGAGAGCGCGTTGCTGTGGTGGGTCATAGCGGCAGCGGCAAATCCACGCTCGTCAAACTGCTTCTGGGGTTTTCAGTTCCGGGTAGCGGACGCGTGCTGATGGGTGAGCATGACATTTGTGAATATTCCAGCGAAGCACTGCGCAGCAGTATTGCCGTTGTGCAGCAAGATACTTATCTATTCTTTGGGTCAGTCGAAGAGAACCTGAAGCTGGCAGCACCTGAGGCGACGCGCGAACAGATTCTGGCAGCCAGTAAAGCGGCGAATGCGCATGAGTTCATTCTGGCACTCCCTCAGGGATATGACACCCTTATCGGAGAGCGGGGGCTTCGCCTGTCGGGTGGCCAGAAGCAGCGACTGGCAATTGCGCGCGCCATTCTCAGAAATTCTCCAATCCTGATTCTGGACGAGGCACTGTCCAGCGTGGATGCGGAAAACGAGCACCAGATTGAGCGGGCGCTGGAATCGTTGGCGCAGGGACGCACCACCCTTGTCCTAGCACATCGACTTTCAAGTGTCATCAATGCTGATCGTATCATTGTGCTGCATGACGGCAGGATCGCGGCCAGTGGGAAGCACACAGATCTGATCAAAAATTCTGACATCTACCGTGAATTGATGCTGGATCAGTTAAGTCATGCAGATACGATACATGAAGAGACTACCGATGCAAATGGCGTGATGCATGCAGGCAACTTAGATTCGGCTGAGGCAGAAAATGGTCTCTTTTACTCTGAAAATCTTGGTGTAGCAGCGACGGATAATAATAGTACGGCAGTTGATCGGGGTACGGGATCAGCTGCAGAGGCCGAACTGCCGGCTCGGAACGCTGAAATTGCCCCGCAGCCGCAGGCAATCGAATCGGACGTACCCAGAAAGCCAATGATTGAAATACTGAGGGTGCTGTTCAGCTACATACGACCATGGAAGCGACAAGTGGTGCTGACGGTCTTGTCGGGAATGGGCAGAATTTATGCGCTTATTGCAATCAGCATATTGAGCGCAATGACCGTGGCAGCGGTCAAGGCCGATTCTGGTTTTGGCTATTATCTGATTGCCATGGCAGTCCTGGTTCCGCTGGCATCGTATTTGCAATGGAACGAAACCTGGCGATCGCACGAGATGGCCTATCAACTGCTGGCGAAGATGCGCGTAAGACTTTATGACTGCCTGGAACGTCTGGCGCCGGCATATATGCTGCGGCGCCGATCAGGCGATCTGACGAGCCTGGCAACGCAGGATATTGAAACCGTCGAATTCTTCTTCGCCCATATGATTGCGCCGGCCTTCGTGGCGCTGCTGATTCCAAGCACGGTACTGATCATTCTGTTTTCTCTGGCCTGGCAGGTTGCGCTAGTCCTGATTCCGTTCATGTTGCTGGCGGCATTCCTGCCGGTACTGATGCGGCGTCGCGCCGACGCACTGGGAGAGCAGTCACGTCGGAACATGGGCCTCATGAATGCATTCATGGTAGACACGCTGCAAGGGATGAACGAGCTGATTGCCTTTCAGGCTACCGGGGTTCGCAGAAAGCAGTTTGAAGAATCAATAGCGCAGTATCAGGAGGTGCGTGTTGGCGCGTATCAGGACATAACATTGCAAGTGTCATTGCAGGAGGTCATTTCCTCTTTGGGGACACTGGCAGTGCTGCTGACTGGTGCTTATCTGTCGCAGACGCAGGGGCTGGCGGTGGGAACAGTGCCACTGATGGCGCTGATTGCGGTCTCCGCCTTCCTGCCACTTACCGAATTAGCCCAGACAGCCAGACAGCTGGCCGATTCGCTGGCATCTACACGGCGGCTGGATGCCATTGAGAGCGAGCCGGTGCTCATCAAGGATGGTCCGCAGCATCTCCAGGAGCATCGTCAGGGACCGGCAATTCATTTTGATCGTGTGAATTTCTCTTACGGCGATCGACAGGTCCTTTCTGATATCAACATTGATATTGCCCCGGGAAGCAAAATTGCACTTGTGGGATCTTCTGGTTCAGGGAAAACGACGCTGGCCAATCTTCTGTTGAGATTCTGGGATCCACAAGAAGGCACGATCAGCATTGACGGCATCGATTTAAAGCAGCTTCAGCAGGAATCCCTGAGACGCAATATCGCGCTAGTGGCACAGGATACATGGATCTTTAATCAGACCCTCGGCGAAAACATTCTGCTGGGTAACCCGGAGGCGTCTGCGGAACAATTGCAGCGCGCGATTGATCAGGCCGCGCTCACAAGTTTTGTGAACACATTGCCGGAAGGTCTGGACACGCCCGTAGGAGACCGGGGGTTGCAGCTGTCCGGCGGTCAGCGTCAGCGTATTTCCATTGCCAGGGCATTTCTGAAAGATGCGCCCGTGCTGATTCTGGACGAAGCAACGTCAAGCCTGGATACCCTGAGCGAAAATCTGATCAATGAATCACTGAATCGGTTGATGCACGGCCGTACCACAATCATCATTGCACACCGACTGTCCACTGTGCGTTCGGCCGACCGCATTCTGGTCATTGATCAGGGACGGATTGTGGAGGCGGGTTCTCATGAGGCATTAATGGATGCCGGCGGCTTTTATGCTCACCTGATACAAAGACAGACAGTTGGGCAGCAATAAGCGACCCTTGCCTAGGCAAAGATACAAAATGTCGCATTTCAGTCACAAATTCGTCAGGATCGCGTAAGTGTATGCCCTATGCAGGTAAACCCTGTCTTTGTGGTTACAACCGTGTCTGGTGTTGTTGAAAAAGCACACAATATTGACGAAAAACCACAGATGCAATTTTCCTGCTGCGCGCGATGTTGGTGCAATTAAGCCATTGATATCACGTATGTAATTGAAGATAGGCAGGAAAACTATCGATATCCCCAAATGGAACTTGCGTGCATAAATGAGCTTGCTTCATGAAGCCAGGAATCTCAATTTCGATGGCGTCCTGATATTCAAAACTGGTCAATCGCCCGCAGAAGCCCATCTTTACAGGCCGGGAGCAACTCTTTATATTTTCTCGAAGCTGAAACGTTTCTGAAACTTTTCTGTTACAAGAATTTTTTGTCATAAAAACGACACCCACCTCCTGAGGAGATTTATTACATGAAAAAGACTTTGCTCGCTGCAGCAATGGCAGTCGGCTTCGCCGGAGTCGCTCAAGCTGAAACTTCCGTCACGCTCTACGGTATCGTTGATGCCGGTCCTGGTTACAAACAAACCAAAGTCAGCCAGGGTGATTCATGGGTTAAAAGCCGTGATATCGGCCTGGTAAGCGGCATCCGCAACGGTAACCGTTGGGGTATGAAAGGCGTTGAAGACCTGGGTAACGGCACAAGCGCAATCTTCAATCTGGAGAGTGGATACACACTGGGTGATGGTCGCTCGGCTCAGGGTAACCGTCTGTTTGGTCGTTATGCCTATGTTGGTCTGACTGGTGCAAACTGGGGTACGCTGACATTGGGTCGCCAGCTGAACGTGGGTGCTGACACCGTTTCCAGCCTCAACCCATTCGGCGTGGGCTACGATCAGGCCGGCGTGCTGTCTGGTGCTTTCGGTGCATCAACCTATGGCCGCGTGGATAATGCGATCAAATATCTGACTCCTGACCTGTCAGGCTTCAAGTTCGGCGTTCTTTATGCTGGCCAGAACTCCAAGGAAACCGGCGAACTGGATGATGTTTACTACCGTGACGAAGACACATCACACTGGCTCTCTCTGGGTGCGTCTTATGACAATGGTCCGGTTTCACTCGGCGCATCCTATGACCGTTTCCGCACTGACATTCGCACGGAAGTCAGCGATAACAAATCCACAACACATATGTGGAACATCTTTGGTGCTTATGACTTTGAAGTGGTCAAAGCCTATCTGGGTTATGGTCAGATCCGTGGTGCAGCAGCAACATCTACTATCGCCAGCAGCGGTCTGGGCAGTACTGGCCTGAACTCTGTGTTCAATTCGTTCACGGGTGTTCCAGGCGGTCCTAACTACGCTCAAACCGATGGCTTCCGTCAGCAATCCTGGATGGCGGGTCTGTCTGCAAACGTAGGCGACAGTGGCAAACTGATGGCTTCTTATCAGGGTAACGCCACGAAGAATAAAGGCGACGAATTTGATGGTGCCAAAGGCCGCCTGCATATCTTCAGCGTTGGCTATGACCACAAACTGTCCAAACGTACCACCGTATACGGCCTTGTATCTTACGGCACAGGCAAGCTGAAATTTGACAATCAGGAAACTGCCAAAGTCAAATCCACGCTGGTTACGATTGGTCTGAACCACCGCTTCTAAGTACAGCTGAGTCGTGAGGGCCAGCTCAGGCTGGCCACAATCGCGATTCACAAGTGCAATAGCGGAAACTCGGGGTTTGGCAGATAGTCGTAGTAGAGAATGGATCGCTAATCATTTTTCTACACAAGACGTGCGACTTTCGCCAGCGGTTAACCCCAAAGAATCAAATAATATCTCCGTAGTGCGAATCCCCAGGATGCAATCTGATCCTGGGGATTTTTTATTGGTGCGTAAATCGATGGCAATCGCAATAGATGACAGATGTACGGTAACCTCTGGCCTGTTCACACGTCTCCCTTAAGACGATCAATCATGCGAATCGCTACAGCAGATGTGTGCTGCATGTGATCCACGCAAGCCTGCCAAGCCTGCGCTTCATCATTCGCCTCAATTGCGCGGCCAATCTTTTGCATTTCGCGAAGCGTATTTCGTATGCGCCCGGGACTCAATATTGATGTTGCGCGTAGCCGCGATATTTTTCCGTGTAGTTCTCTGAGTGTGTTTTTCAGGACGGCGTTATAACACCCATCCAGCAGCGCTTCGTAAAAGTCTTCAATCGCCTTGAGCTGCCCGGCGACGTCTTCACGCTCAATAGATGCTTCCAGATCTTCCAGGGACTCTCGCAGGATATGACGCTGCGCCGCCGTAGCCATATTGATGAAGTTGCGTGCCGCAAGACCTTCCAGAACCGATCTGATCTGATAGATATCTGCGGCTTCATGCGCGTCAAGGGTGGCGACACGGACTCCCTGATTGGGTCGGGTCTCTATATATCCTTCCTGTTGCAACAGCTGCAGCGCCTCTCTGACGGAAGAACGACTTGCTCCAGTGAAATCACAAAGAGCACGCTCGGTCAGACGTTGGCCCGGCGACCATCGACCAGCCATGATTTCCTGCCTGATAGCCTGGGCGATTACTGCGCGTTTCGATGTCATATGTTGCCGTTTTCCTGCCATTTTAGAGTTGGAAAGAATTATATACCGTGATTGTGGGTCGAGAAAACTAATATTGTCCGACAATCTATGTATAAAAATCAGACAATGTGCTATATTTTCTCAAACTAAATCAATTCATAAGGGAGACCCAATGCAGCAGATCTGGCAGCAATTCAAATATCAAGTGTTATCCAACGCAGAAATTTCAGATGCGCTGGATTTTTTGCGCCTCCCGGGCAGTGCTCACGGGCTTGCGTCGGTGACGGGCAACTTCCGGCTTTGGGGCACGGCCTACACAGTACGATTTGCTCCTCTGGATCGGCAACAGCCAGGGACCGTTGGCGATTTCATTGACGACGTTCAGGCAGGGCAGGTTGTTGTACTGGATAACGGTGGACGCACTGATTGCACAGTCTGGGGTGGAATCCTGAGCGAAATAGCAAAGGCGCGCCAGATTTGCGGAACCGTCATTAACGGCGTCTGCCGCGATGTCGAGGAGGCAGTGCAATGCGGATACCCTATCTTCAGCCGCGGGGCGTTCATGCGCACCGGTAAAGATCGCGTCCAGGTAGAGGCGATCAACGAAAGCGTATCTCTGGGTGACGTCAGAGTCAATCCGGGAGATCTGCTATGTGGCGATCGGGACGGTGTGGTTGTCGTTCCGGCAAACCGAATCGAAGAAGTACTGGACAAGGCACTGGAGATTCACAATGCAGAGCAGGCCATCGTCGATTATGTCAAAGGTGGTATGACACTAAAACAGGCCAGAGAAAAACTTGGCTATCACACTTTACAACGCACTCAATAAAGAAAAACTGGAGGCAGACATGCAAAGCAAGAAAAGAAATTCGAAAAAAATCGCAGGCTTGGTATTTGGCACAACCGTTGCCGTAACAGGATTAACGGTGCCTGCAGCGGCAATTGCGCAGGAGGATCTGAGCTGCAGCAATATCGTGATTATTTCACCGTATCCACCGGGCGGGACCACAGACATTCTGGCGCGCCTCCTGGCTCCCGGCATGCAGCAGGAACTTGGAAAAACGGTGATTGTGGATAATAAGGCAGGTGCCAGCAGCAATATAGGCACTGAATTTGTCGGTCGTGCCAAGCCCGATGGTTGTACGCTACTGCTGGGTAACAATACGGGCGTGGTCATCAATCGCAACCTGTACAAACTGCATCTGGATCCGCTGAAGAGTCTGGCGCCAATAAGTGAGGTCGCTTCCGTGCCTCTGGTTCTTTACGTCAATCCAAAGAAAATTGAAGTGAATACGCCGCAGGAGCTGGTAGAAGCATTGAAGAAGGCACCTGATCAGTACAGTTTCGCTTCGGGAGGTAGCGGCAGCCCGCAGCATCTTGCCGGTGAACAATTCAAGCAGATGAAGTCGGTCAATATGCTGCATGTTCCTTATCGTGGTCAAGGTCCCGCGATGAATGATGTCATTGCGGGCCATGTCCCTATCGCATTTGAAACCACCACTGTACTGTTGCCTCACGTGAAGTCCGGCTCCGTCAAGGCATTGGCAACCACAAGTGCAAAACGTACCAAGGTGCTTCCTGATGTTCCAACCATGGTCGAATCGGGATTCAAGGACTTCGTGATTGAAAACTGGTACGGCGTTTTCGCTCCCGCAGGTACGCCTCCCGCGATTATAGAAAAGCTGAATAAAGCGGTGAACGTGGCAATGAAAACGCCACAGATGACCAAGGCGCTGGATCAGATGGGTTCGTCAGAAGTGGCCGGCTCTGCCAATGCATTCTCTGATTTCATCAACAAAGAGGCACCGGTCTGGACTCAGGTGGTTCAAAAGTCTGGCGCGAAAGTCGATTGATTTTGCATCATCGTTCAAGGACACGGATGGCAGTTGGTGCGTTTGTGTCCTTGAACCGGCTATCTGGTTGCCGCGATTTTCTTCAAGCCGGGATTTTGTTTATAGATGTCTGCCGCATCAGGATGGCAATCAATCAGGAACGCAATCATCGACGTCGCGTCTTTGCTTTGGTAAAACTGAACCATATTCTCATTAAATTCCTGAGCACGATCTGCCGATATGCTGATAGCGTCGATCCCGTGAGACATCAGGATGCCATTCATCATGAGAAACGCAGTTCGCGTATTGCCTTTGAAGAAAAACTTTTGCAGGGCGCCGAATAAAAAGAAAGTTACTGCTCGCTCAAAAGGACTAACTATTCTTTCATTGATAATCTGAATTCCAGCATTGAACAACGCGTTCAGGGCGAAGGCCCCAGCGACCGTCGGATGTGGATAGTATTGATTATCTCTGCTTATCTGAACATACGGTGTGAGGCACTTTTCCTCGCCTTCACCGCGAAAAGCGCCACCATCGGGAGCTTCGTTCCTAGTTAATAGGACGTGAAGCTCGCAAAATGTGAGCTTGTTTATGACGAATTTGGCTTGTTTTACTAGCTGAAAAAGTCGTTTTGACCCGGCGGCAATATTAAGAATCTGTTCCTGGTCGGATATTCTGCGGCCGCCTACCGTTACCCCATCAAGAAGCGTTTTTACTTCTGTGTAAGTGAACGGATTCCGCTCAAGCGTGCCTGCGCTCCAAACGAAGTCAGCAAGCATCTTGTGGTATCGAAATAGTACGCGCTCAATGGTGTTTTCAGGAATGTTGTAGGGAACAGGGCTGCGATCCCAGTAGAAGCCCAATGTCTTAAAAATGCACAAGACAAATTCCTTCATAATACTTTACGCAAATATTATCCGATCATTCTACATTCGTCTCGCTATTCGCCTGGGAATTGCCATGTATATGTATCGAATCTGACTTCAGGACGCCAACGGACGTCACCCGGCTATCTTTGCTATCCGTCGAAGCCTCACTGTCTATTGAAGCTGTACATTCCGAATTAAATCGGGATGCTCCTGCATGATCCGGGGCACATATTCAAGTGTGCCGGATAAATGATCACGCAATGCGTTCTGCGCTTTTTGAATGTCTCTTTCAACAATGGCGGCGACGATCTTCTGGTGATCACTGACGATGCGGTCGAGCTTTCCGGCGACGGGCAGATGCAGTCGTCGCAGGCGATCCAGGTGACCGCTACGGCTATGCAGTAGCCGCCATAATGGCTCCATGCCAGCGGCTACATAAAGGGCGCGATGAAAGGCGGTGTCAGCTTCTGTAAAGGCGGCGAAATCACCGGCATCGCGCAGGATTTCCTGTTTTTTCAGTAGAGCCTGCAAATCCACGACGACCAATGAATCGCCCTGTAGTATCAACTCGCGCACAACTTCCAGTTCCAAGGATCGGCGCAGAAAATGGGCTTCGCGCGCGAGTGTCATATCGATCAGGCTGACGCGGGTTGACGCTTGCGGAAAAACGTCAACCAGCTTTTCATCTGCAAGTCGCAGCAGGGCCTCGCGTACGGGCGTCTGGCTGGTGCCAAACTCCAGCGCGAGCGCAGCACGGGACAGCAGGGCTCCAGGCGCCAGCTGCAGCGAAAGAATCTGGTTGCGCAGCAATTCATACAGTTGCGGAACGGCCTTGCGGTCTGGGTCGAGTCCCATATCGTCAGACTCAGGACTGCAATTGCAAACGTAAATTTATGTGCGAATGCGAAGCAGGGGGCTGCGTCTTCAGTGGTGCCTCCCTCTGATCCGCAACGGCCGCCACTTCGTCAACGCGGTGCGTCACGCCATTAGCGGCCATTGGTTTGTCTCCATGCAGCAAAATCAGTACGCGCCGCTTCGTCGGTGGCAGGATAGAGGCCAAGAATAGACCTGCCTTTGAGCACTTCTTCTGTGACAAAGTCTTCGTACGCCGTCATTTCCACGGCCTCCTGCGCTATTTCATCTGCCATATGCGCCGGTATTACCACCACGCCTTCTGCATCACCCACGATGACATCACCCGGAAAAACCGCGACGTCTCCGCAGCCGATAGGTACATTGATATCCAGCGCCTGATGCAAAGTTAGATTGGTTGGTGCAGAAGGACGATTGTGATAGGCGGGAATGGATAATTTGGCAATTTCCGGAGAGTCTCTGAAGCCACCATCTGTCACTACGCCCGCCGCGCCGCGCTTCATCAGGCGCGATACCAGAATGGAACCTGCAGATGCAGCGCGGGCGTCCTTGCGACTATCAATCATAAGTACCGCGCCTTCCGGGCAGTTATCCACCGCGACACGCTGGGGATGCGTTCTGTCCTGAAAGACGGTAATAGGGTTGAGGTCTTCACGCGCTGGGATGTAGCGCAAGGTATAGGCGACACCCACCATGGTGGGCAAATCTGGATTGAGAGGGCGGACATCCTGAATAAACTGATTGCGCAGTCCGCGTTTGAATAGGGCCGTGCACAGGGTTGCCGTGCTGACACCCGATAGTTTCTTGCGTGTATCGGCGTCAAGCGTTGAGTTGTGGCTGTTGCTGGAAGACATGAAAAACTCCGTTCAGTAAATACTGGGTTCTTTGTTGGGGGCGCCGAAGCTGGTTTCCAGGAAGTCGAGATCACATCCGGCATCGGCCTGCAGAATATGACGGGAGAACATCCAGCCGTAGCCTCGCTCAAATCTGGGTTCCGGCGGAGTCCATTCGGCACGGCGCTGCGCGAGTTCTTCGTCGCTGATTTCTATATGAATGCGTCTGGCGGGCACATCGACCGTAATCATGTCGCCGGTACGCAGCAATGCCAGATTGCCACCTACATAAGATTCGGGCGCGACGTGCAGAATGCAGGCGCCATAACTTGTGCCGCTCATGCGCGCGTCCGAGATGCGCAACATATCGCGCACACCCTGTTTTACCAGCTTTGTCGGGATAGGCAGCATGCCCCATTCGGGCATGCCTGGACCGCCCAACGGGCCTGCGTTGCGAAGCACCATAATATGATCGGGCGTCACGTCCAGATTTTCATCGTCTACTGCAGCTTTCATGCTGGGGTAATCGTCAAAGACCAGCGCAGGACCGGTATGCTGTAGAAACTGTGGTGCGCAGGCGCTGGGCTTGATCACGCATCCGGAAGGAGCCAGATTGCCGCGCAGCACAGCCAGCGCCCCTTCAGGATATAGCGGGTTATCCAGCGGACGGATGACATCGTCATTATGCACGCGCGACCCCTTGATATTTTCGGCCAGTGTTTTACCGGTCACGGTCAGTGACTCACCGTGCAGATGATCCTGCAATCGGGTCATCAGCGCGGGCAGGCCACCGGCGTAATAAAAATCTTCCATCAGATAGGTACTGCCACTGGGTCTCACATTTGCAATAACGGGAACGTTGCGGCTGGCTTTGTCAAAATCGTCCAGCGTGACTTCGCAGCCGGCACGTCGCGACATGGCGACCAGATGGATCACTGCATTGGTTGAGCATCCCATGGCCATGGAAACCACAATCGCATTCAAAAAGCTTTCGCGGGTCAGAATACGCGCTGGTGTCAGATCGTCCCAGACCATCTCGACAATTCGTCGACCGCAGGCAGCAGCCATACGAATGTGATTGGCGTCGACGGCAGGAATGGAAGATGCGCCAGGCAAGGTCATGCCGATGGATTCGGCAATGGCTGTCATGGTACTGGCTGTACCCATGGTCATGCAGGTTCCCGCACTACGAGCAATGCCGCCTTCAACTCCAATCCATTCGGTTTTGCTTATATTGCCGGCCCGTCGCTCATCCCAGTATTTCCACGCGTCTGAACCTGAGCCCAGTATTTTGCCCTGCCAGTTGCCACGCAGCATGGGGCCCGCGGGCAAATAAATACAGGGTACACCAGCGCTGATGGCGCCCATCATGAGTCCCGGTGTGGTCTTGTCGCAGCCGCCCATCAACACTGCGCCATCTACCGGATGGCTGCGAATCAGCTCTTCGGCCTCCATGGCCAGCATATTCCGGTAGAGCATGGTGGTGGGTTTGACAAAGTTTTCAGACAGCGAGATGGCGGGTAATTCGATGGGAAATCCGCCCGCCTGAAAAATACCACGTTTGACATCTTCCACCCGCTGCTTGAAATGCGAGTGACAGGGGTTGATATCGGACCAGGTGTTCAGAATGCCAATGACCGGGCGGCCTTCCCAGTCTTCCGGCGCATAGCCCATCTGCATGATGCGAGAGCGGTGGCCAAATGAGCGGAGGTCATCCGGGGCGAACCAGCGCGCGCTGCGCAGGGAATCATAACTACGTTTAGACATGTGAAAGCCTTCCAGTCGTTCGATGAGGGTGGTTTTATTAAAACATTAATATATTAGTATGTAAATAATCATAAACCCGAGAGGATAAACACCGGCCGCGCAGGAAAACGAAATTGCATGTGTCATACCGCAAATGTCATTTCGGGGGAGGTGGACGCCAGACAGACAATGGATCATGACCGGACACCGGGTCTAGATGAGACGTCGCACAGTTTCCATGCCCTCGGGCCGATCCTTCGATGTATAGTAAACTACATATCGAATGTTCCCGAATCCCGATTTTTCCCAGTATTCATCATGTCCGCAAAATTCCTTAGAAACTTCATCACACTTTTTCTTGTATTCTGGTCGACGCTGGCGCTGGCCGATCGTACTGTCACCGATCAGCTGGGCCGCAAGGTTGATATACCGGATCAGGTCAATCATGTTGTCGTGCTGCAGCACCAGACGCTGGATATTCTGGTGCAACTTCACGCTGCAGACAAAATCGTTGGTGTCATGAAAAGCTGGAAAAAGCAGCTTGGACCGGACTTTGCCCGGTTTTACCCTGCATTGTCCTCCATGCCTACGCCAGGCGATCTGGAATCGGTCAATATTGAAGGGGTGCTCGCGCTCAAGCCTGATGTCGTTTTCATTACCAACTATGCGCCGGCAAGTATGATTGAGAAACTGGAAAGCAGTCATATTCCCGCCGTGGCGATTTCGCTGCGTCGTGATAAAGGTGAACAGGCTGCGGCCTTGAATCCAAGCCTGGATAATGAGGATGAAGCCTATACACAGGGCCTGAAGGACGGCATTCAATTGATTGGCTATATCGTAGATAAAAAAACGGAAGCCGATAAACTGGTCGCTGCCTTTGAAGGGCCACGCAGATATCTGACCGAAAAAATTGCCGCAATCAATCCCGAGCATCGCAAGCGAATTTACATGGCTAATCCGGAACTCACTACTTATGGTTCTGGCAAATACACCGGCCTGATGATGGAGCACGCCGGCGCCATGAATGTCGCTGCCAAAGATATCAAGGGTTTCAAGAAGGTGTCGATGGAAGACGTGCTCAAATGGAATCCGGAAGTGATATTTGTTCAGGATCGATATCCGCAGGTTGTAGAAGAAATCAAAACACAACCGCAATGGAAAGATATCGATGCCGTTAAGAATGGGCAGGTCTTTCTGATGCCTGAATATGCCAAGGCCTGGGGCTATCCGATGCCGGAAGCCATCGCGCTGGGCGAAACGTGGATGGCCAAAAAACTGTATCCTGATCAGTTTGCCGATACCGATATGCAGGCACTGGCCGATGAATACTACACAACGTTTTATGGCATGAAGTACACGCGACCAAACTGATGTCCTATCGTGCTTCGGCCAGAGCTGTTTTCCTATTCCTGGTCGTGATCTGGTTCTGCCTGGTTGCCGCGTCATTGATGATGGGCCGCTATCCGGTGACGTTGTCACATCTGCTGTCCATATTGATGGAGCCGGCTGGGTTGAGCGGATCGCCGATTCCTGACGTAGAGCGAACTGTCATATGGACGGTGCGCATGCCGCGTATTCTGGTGGCCTCGCTTGCAGGCGGCGGTCTGGCGATTTCGGGCGCCGTTTTGCAGGGTGTCTTTCGTAATCCGCTGGTAGGACCGCATATTATCGGCGTTTCAACGGGGGCAACGGTAGGAGGCGCGCTGGCCATTTTGCTGGGACTCGGCAGCATGGGTCTGCTTCTGGGTGCTTTTACTTTCGGCATGCTCGCGCTGGTGCTGGTTTTTGTCGTGACCCGGGCCTTGCCGCGTGCCAACACCCTTGCCGTCGTGCTGGCCGGCGTGGTGCTTAGCGGGCTTTTTGGTGCGCTGGTCAGTCTTATTCAGTATATTGCCGACTCGGAAGAGAAATTGCCCGTAATTGTGTATTGGCTGATGGGCAGCTTTGCAACGGCAAATTATGCAAAGCTAACCCTGCTCGCGGGGCCGGTGCTGATATTCACGATTGTCATGCTGATGCTTGCCTGGCGCATTAATATTCTTTCGCTTGGTGATGAAGAGGCCAGAGAAATCCACGTCAACGCTGGCGCCTTGCGCTGGACGCTGCTGCTTGCAGTTGCAGCCATCGTTTCTGCGCAGGTGGCTGTGAGCGGCAGCATTGGCTGGGTGGGACTGGTGATTCCGCACGCTGCGCGCATGATCTGTGGACCGGATCATCGTCGACTGCTTCCCCTGTCATTTATGATGGGTGCAATATTCATGGTTCTGGTTGATGATGTGGCCCGTACCTTGTCTGCAAGCGAGATCCCCATCAGCATTCTCACGGCAGTCATCGGCGCTCCCGTTTTCCTCTATTTGCTGCGTCGCTCGCAGAACAGGGGGTGGAATGGCTGATCTGGCAGTCAGGGTGCGAGGCGCCGGCTTTTCCTATAACGGAAAACAGCCTGTATTTGCGAATATCAATTGTGATATCCGCTATGCAGAGATTTTCGCCATTCTGGGACCTAACGGGCAGGGTAAGACAACCTTCCTGAAGTCGGTGCTCAGGGCCTTGCAGCTTACGCAAGGCACAATTGAGCATGACGAGATTATCGGCTTTGTACCTCAAAGCTTTGTTCCGGCATTCTCCTATTCCGTCTTTGATATCGTGCTGATGGGCCGCGCCATGCATCTTCCCGTATTGAAGTCACCTTCGCGGATGGACCGGGACAAAGCCCGGGAAGCACTGGCGGCGCTGGACATGGAGTCACTGGCCGATAGAGAGTTCAACAGACTTTCTGGCGGACAGAAGCAACTGGTACTGATTGCCCGCGCAATAGCCATGGAGTGCCGTGTACTGTTACTGGATGAGCCTACCTCTGCACTGGATCTGGGCAACCAGCAGCGGGTGCTGGGATTAATGGCGCGTCTTGCAAAAAATGATGGCATTGCAGTTGTGTTTACAACGCACCAGCCCGTACATGCGCTCAATCTGGCGGACCAGGTGATGCTGATGAGTTCGCAACAGGAAGCCGTGGTGGGACCGGCTAACGATGTGGTGACCTCTGAGCGTCTCTCGCAGGCATATGGCACCCCCTTGCAGGTCAAGGATGTCGACCATGAGGGCCGTATCTATAAAACCGTCATACCGCTGGCCGGACTGGCCCAATGACGATCATGATAATTAACATGCTTTATCAGGAAAAAGGACGAAAATCATGGACAGGCAAGTGACTATCTATGCCGCAGGCAGTTTGAAGCGCGCTTTTACGGAACTGTTCGATGTTTTCAGTCGTAATACGGGTGTGTCGGTGAAAGCGGACTTCGGCCCGGCCGGCTACATGCGAGAACGGCTGGAGCAGGGCGAGCGCGCCGACCTTTTCGCGTCTGCCGACCGCGCCAGTCCGCAACAGCTTGTCTCTGGTGGCAAGGCGTCCGACTTGCAGGTATTCGCACGTAATGGCTTATGCGCTGTGGTCGCTCATGATTCTCCAGTTACCACAGAAACGCTATTGTCTGCCATGCTGGACCCGAAATACAGGCTAGGGACATCAACTCCTGTGCTGGATCCATCGGGCGACTATGCGGTACAGGTATTTGAACGGGCCGAAGCCATTCATCCCGGTGCAGAAAAAATCCTGCGTGATAAGGCACAGGCGTTGGTGGGTGGTCGCGTTCCCACACCGATACCTTCGGGCTGGGTGGCAAGCGAATACCTGGTCGCCTCAGGCGCCACGGACATTTTCCTGTCTTATTCAAGTTATCAAAAAGCCATGTCGTCCTCGGGGAGGATTCGCGTCATTGAGCTGCCTGATGTATTGAAGGTACGGGCAGATTACGCGCTGGTTACGCTGAACAGTTCTGGTGAAGATGCCGGTCTGCTACAAGCGTTTATTTTGGGCGAGCATGGGCAGGTGATTTTGCAGCGCCACGGATTTCTTGTCCCTTGAGTATCCACCAGAATATCGCCAATCGCCAGATATCGCCTGCAGGCTCAATCGTCAGATATTACATGCTGCCGATATCGATCTGCGATTAATTACAACATAACCCGGCTGCTTTCTCGCACCAGCAATTCGCAGGGCAGCGCTTTTTCAGTAATCTCACGCTCAGCCTTGGGTGATAGCATCAATTGATTGAGCACTGTTTGCGCGGCCTGTTCACCAATCTGATAGCGTGCCGGGCGTAAGGTAGTGAGTGCCGGTCTGAGTCTTGCGGAAATCGGCGCATCGCCGAAACCGGTAATGGCGCAGTCGCGGGGCAAAACGAGACCGCATTGCGGTGCGTGCAGGATGGCGCCCGCTGCCATATTATCATTGGCAAAAATCAACGCCTGCGGACGTGTACTCACGGGCTGTGTGGCCAGCGCTGCGATACTTTTTGCGCCCAGTTCAAACTCATCGGCTTCCGAAAGGACCGCGACATCTGCAGGCAGACCTGCGGCTTCCATGGCCTCGCGGTAACCCTGTGCGCGTTGTCTGGAACGAAAATCCTCTGCGGAGTCTGACATCACAAATTGAATACGTGTGGCGCCCTGTTCCAGGATATGCCTGGCAAGAATGGCGCCGGTCTCGGTATGCGGAAAGCCAACCTGGTGAAACGGTCTGCCAGGCACGAAACCCCAGGCCTCTACCACAGGAATGTTGAGTGCGCGCAGCATTGCTTCTGCCGCGGGCGTATGATCATGACGCGTGAGAATGAGGGCAGTGGGGTGCCAGCCAATAAAGGTTCGAATGGCCTGCTCTTCCAGTTGCTGAGAATACTGGGCATTGGCCAGCAATAACTGCAGCCCCGAAGCCTGCAACTGGTCTGTCATGCCTTTGACCAGATCTGCAAAAGTTGCACTTGCAATATTCTGCATGACTGCGCACACCACCCGACCATGTCCGGAAGCCAGGCCACCTGCAACCTGGCTGGGTACATATCCGATGCGATCAATAAGTTCGCGCAATTTCTCCCGAAGTCCAGCCGACACTTTCTCTGGCGAGTTGAAATAACGCGATACGGTAATCGAAGAGACGCCTGCCAGGGCGGCGACATCGTGAATCGTATAAGCGCCGGCCTTGCGACGCCCTGATCGAGAGGACTGTTTCTGTGTCATGGTTTTTCCCAATGGCGTGCTGTTTAATCCACGCCCTACAATTGTACCAATGTTACCGGTAACAGTTACCGGTAACTTAACGCAGTATTCGACAAATTTACTTAAGCGTTGCAGCCACCACGGTGCAACCACTTGCTCTGTTCGTGAGGAGCCCTTTAAAGGAGGGGAAGGGGATGATGCGACACTGCTGTAGATTTTCGCGTGGAATTTTCGCGTTTGCCGCCATCAGTTGCGGCGTTTTGTCCTGGACATCGGTACATGCCCAGGATTCTGCTGGCTACCCGGACAAGCCAATCACATTTGTGGTTCCCTATCCGCCGGGTGGAGTCGCGGATCAGTTTTCTCGTGGCATGGCTTCGGAACTGGCAAAACGTCTTGGCCAGCCTGTGGTTGTCAACAATCGGGCAGGCGCTAACGGAAATATCGGCTCTGCCTACGTTGCCAAGCAACCGGCTGACGGATACACGTTGTTGCTGGGATCAACCAGTACGCTGGCCGTGAATCCGCATCTGTACAAGGACATGGGGTATGACCCGATCAAGGATCTGCAGCCGGTCACGCTGACCCATCAAATGCCGAATGTGTTAATTGTCGGCAAGCAGACGCCATACAACAGCGTCAAAGACCTGATTGCTGCAGCCAAAGGCAAGCCGGGTCAGATTCCTTTCGGTTCAGCGGGCAACGGCAACTCCATGCATCTGGCCGGAGAGCTGTTTCAGAAGCAGAGCGGAACGAAACTGATGCATGTTCCCTATAAGGGCGCACCGCCTGCACTCACAGATGTGATGGGGGGCGCTTTGCCGACCATGTTCATCAACCTGCCGGCCATTGTCGGTTATGCAGATTCCGACAAGATTCGCATTCTTGCCATTGCAGCGGAATCACGCTCTCCCTCACTTCCCAACGTTCCTACATTCAAGGAAGCCGGCGTACCCGGTGTGATCTCCAATGTGTGGAATGGCATTATGGTACGCAGAGGAACCCCTGACGCGATTGTCAGCAAACTCAATAAGGAGATTGTAGCCATTCTCCAATCCAAACCGTTCCGTGAGCCACTGGAGCGTCAGGGTTATGAGGTCCTGTCGTCGACGCCGGAAGAGTTTGCTGCGCTGCTGCAGAAGGATACGAAAGTCATGGGCGAGCAGGTGAAGGCAGCAGGTGTACATATTGATTAACAAAGGATTGTTGTGAAGAAAAAACTTGAACAGTTGCGAAGCCAGCGCTGGTTTGCCAGCGATGACATTCGTGGTTTCGCCCATCGTCAGCGTATGCAGCAGCAAGGGCTGGCGCGCGAAGAGTTCATGGGTCGACCCATAATCGGCATTCTTAATACCTGGAGCGATCTGTCACCGTGTCACGCCCATTTGCGGGACCGCGCCCAGGCAATCAAGCGAGGTGTGCTTCAGGCTGGGGGCTATCCGCTGGAGCTTCCCGCCATGAGCCTGGGGGAGGTGATGGTCAAACCTACCACCATGCTCTATCGTAATTTTCTGGCCATGGAGGCCGAAGAGCTGATTCGCAGTCTGCCGCTGGATGGTGTGGTACTACTTGGTGGCTGCGATAAGACCACGCCAGGTCTGGTCATGGGAGCGACGTCCATGGATGTTCCCGCCCTGTTCTGTCCCGCTGGTCCCATGCTGAACGATCGCTATCAGGGCCAGGCGGTGGGAGCGGGTACACACACAAAAAAATACTGGGAACAATATACGATCGGAAATATCAGTCAGCCGGAGTGGATTGGTCTTGAAGCGCGTATGACGCGAGCGCCGGGTACGTGCAATACCATGGGAACGGCAAGCACGATGACAAATGTCATTGAAGCGATGGGTCTTGCGCTGCCGGGATCTGCCAGCCTGCCTGCCATGGATGCCGCGCATACGCGTATGGCATGGGCCTGCGGTCAGCGGATTGTGTCCATGGTATGGGAGGATTTGCGACCATCGCAGATTCTCACGCGCGATGCTTTCATGAACGGTGTGGCCACCTGGATGGCGATGGGTGGTTCAACCAACGCCGCCGTACATTTGCCTGCAATGGCCGGCCGCGCCGGGGTTGAACTGAACCTTGATGATTTTGACATCATGGCGCAGCACGTGCCTGTTCTGGTCAATCTGTTTCCTTCAGGCAAATATCTGATGGAAGATTTTTATTATGCCGGTGGTCTGCCTGCGCTGCTGAGGCGGATTCGCGCGCATCTGCGGCTGGACGCACTGACCTGTACGGGCAAAAGCCTGGGAGACAATATCGAGGGCAGTATCTGCAGTGATGACGATGTGATTCGACCTTTGGACAATCCCGTTATCGCTGCCAGACCGGACTGCAAGGAAGCGGGCATGGCGCTTGCCGTGCTGCGAGGCAATTTATGTCCGGATGGTGCTGTCATCAAGCCTTCCGCAGCATCGCCCGCATTGCTGAAACACACCGGGCCCGCACTGGTTTTTGATTCCAATGCCGATATGCTCGCTGTGATCAATGATCCGGATCTGGATGTCGATGAAAACACGGTGCTGGTGTTGCGTAACGGCGGCCCTGTTGGTGGTCCGGGCATGCCCGAATGGGGCAATCTGCCGATTCCCAAAAAACTGCTTGCGCGAGGCGTGCGTGACATCGTCCGGCTTTCTGATTCCCGCATGAGTGGAACGCATTATGGCACTTGTGTTCTGCATATCTCGCCGGAATCGGCAGTCGGGGGACCGCTGGCACTGATCCGTAACGGTGACCCGATATGCCTGGACGTGGCTGCAAGAACGCTGGATGTTCTGATTTCCGACGAGGAACTGGCAGAGCGCCGCAAGCAATGGAAGGCGCCCGAAAAGCCATACAAACGTGGCTTTACACGGATCTATCAGCACGAAGTTACCCAGGCACAAGCGGGATGCGATTTTGTCTCGCTGGAGGGAAATCAAAGAACGCCCGAACCGCCCATCTACTGAACCACTATCACATTTGAATTGCATTACAGGAGTCTTTATGTCTGAAGTACACGATCTGCTTGAAAACCCATTTCGCGCCCGCCTGGGCACGTCCAGCGTCATTCTGGGCACGTGGCTGATGTCCGGCGCATCAAGCACGGCTGAAGCAATGGGGCGGGTCGGCTTTGACTGGGTTCTTGTTGATCTTGAACACGTACCACTGGCCGATAGCGACGCATTGCATGTACTGCAGGCCATTGCAGGTACACCCGCATGCCCCGTTACGCGTCTGGCAGCGAACGATCCGCTACTGTTCAAACGCGCGCTGGACATGGGGGCACAAACCGTGATGGTGCCTTTTGTGGACAGTGCCGAACAGGCGCGGCAGGCCGTCAGCCACAGCAAATATCCGCCATTGGGAAAACGGGGCTTTGCTGCTGTGCATCGTGCCAGTGGCTATGGCACTGCCAAAGACTATGCAAGCCGGGCAAACGATTCCGTCTTCACCATCATCCAGCTGGAGACACCTGATGCCGTGGCAGCGCTTGAAGAGATTGCCGCAGTTCCGGGCGTGGATGCCCTGTTTCTGGGCCCGGGTGATTTGTCTGCAAACATGGGTCATATCGGCAACCTGGCACATCCTGATGTGCAGAAAGTGATCGCCGATGTTGCGCAACGATGCAAGGCCATCGGCATCCCTTGCGGGATCGTGGGGCCGACACCTGATATGGTGCGCGATTTCATCAAGCTGGGTTATGCGTTCGTCGCCGTTGCGTCAGACATGGGAATGATGATGCGGCAGGCCAATGCGTTCCTGGAAGACATCCGACCAGCCCTTGCAAAAGGATACGACGGGGGCGTTTATTAGTCGGTATTTGTTAGATTCTGCAGTGTAAAAATTTTATAGAAGCCCGGCTCAATGACCGGGTCATCAACAATACACGGAGACAAGCTATGACATTCATGATGGGAGCGCCCAATTGCAGGCGCATGCTTCAATCTGCCACTTTACTCGTGGCGGCAACGCTGGCAGGTCCGGTTGCCAATGCGCAGGACCAGTATCCGAGCAACCCGGTGACGATCATCGTGCCATTCGGTCCGGGTGGAACCTCGGACATCATGGCGCGTATCCTGGCCAAGCACCTGCGTGAACAACTGGACGGGAATCTGATCATCGACAATAAAGGCGGAGCTGGTGGCGCGATAGGTATGTCGCAACTCAAACGCGCAAAGCCGGATGGCTACACACTGGGTCTGTCTGTTATTGGTCCCGAGGTCTTGCAGCCCGGCATGCGCAATACCGGATATACGTACAAGGATTACGATCACATTTGTGGTACCTATTCAGTGCCGCTGATGATGATGGTGACCCAGGATTCAGAATTCAAATCCATGCAGGATGTGGTGGCGTATGCCAAAAAGAATCCGCGCCAGCTGACCTACGGAACGTCCGGTACAGGTACCTTGCTTCATATCGCCATGGAGACCCTGATGAAGGAAGCAGGCGGCACCGCCCTGCATGTGCCCTACAAGAGCTCTTCAGAAATGGTCACTGCATTAATGGGAAAGCAGGTCATGGTCATGAGCGATACCACAACCGTGGCGAAGCAGTATAAACTGCGCCCGATAGGTATCTTTTCTGATGAGCGACTGAAGTCCAATCCCGATGTTCCAACGACAAAAGAAGCTGGCTGGCCATTGAACGCCACCATCTGGGGCGGTCTGATCGCACCAAAAGGCCTTCCGGAAAATGTCGTACAGAAATTGCAGACGGCATGCGAAAAAGCGGTCAACAGCGAGGGTTACAAAGCGGATGTTGAACCGCTGGACACGCCGCCTCATTTCATGAATGCAAAGGATTTTGCGGAATTTGCCCGCAGTGAATCCGAGAAATACACCAAAGTCATTTCTGAAATGGGTATCAGAGATGAAAAGTGAGTCATGACAACCAGAAATGACAGATGAAATCTGGTGACTGCAAACGAGTGCCTATTGACTTTGGCACGCTGACCCTTGATTTGAAGGGACACAACATAGCCAACGCGTAGCTGCTAGATATTGGCAGGCTGCCCCTGGGTATAGCGGGCAGCCTGTCGATCTGTTTACCCCTTGGCCGCAGTAGCCGCTTTTTTGCGACGAGCAAGCAGTGTTCCCACAACCGCAACAAACAGGGCACCCGCCACTTCAGCCGTAATTTTGACCGGCGTTGTTGCTTCGCCAAACCGCTCCAGAATAACCTGATCGCCAATGAGCATGCCACCTGCAATCCAGCCCAGCAGCGCAGCACCAAAGAGCACGACACCAGGATAACGGTCGATCAGTTTCAGAACCAGCGTACTTCCCCATACGATGATAGGAACGCTGATGATCAGGCCTGCAATGACCAGGCCGGTCTGATGCTCTGCATTGGCACCTTGTGCGGCGCCTGCAATGGCAATGACGTTATCCAGGCTCATGACGAAGTCGGCAATGATAATGGTTTTGACCGCGGACCAGACAGACGAGCCGCCATCAATTTTGTCGTGTGCATCGTCTTCGGGTATCAGCAGCTTGATACCGATCCAGATCAGCAGCAGAGCGCCAACAATTTTCAGATAGGGAATGGTGAGCAGTGTCAATGCAAACGTGATAAGAATCACGCGCAGGATAATGGCACCGGCGGTGCCCCACAATATGCCCTGCATGCGCTGTTTTTTTGGAAGGTTGCGACACGCAAGTGCGATCACAACTGCATTATCTCCACCCAGCAGTATGTCGATCATGATGATCTGAAATACGGCCGCCCAGCTTAACGTTTGAAAAAACTCAAGCATAAATCTACCCCAAATTCATTTGTTATTTGACTAAAAATTAAATGGAATCCGGATCGGGCTGCTTCAGTGAGACCTTGAGTACAAATCCAGGGGGTGAAAAAAGACGATTGCCCCCGGGCAAGCCCTCAGAATACAAAAAGGCCTGATCCAAATAAGGACTCAGGCCATTGATTCTTTTAAGAAAAGTGACGGACCTTGCCCTTGGTGGCAAGGTCTTGCTTACAACAACAGGTTGCTGCCCGGGCACCGGGTGACATGACAGAACATGACAACCGTAATGACGATGCGTCGGCTAAAAAGCTACTCCCCTTGATCGAACAAGTATAGCGTGCCGACGATTTATGTTCAAGAGTTTGATGAGCTGTGAAATGGGCCCCGGACTGTTATCCTGATCATGTAATATGTCTTTCAGTTCAAATAGACTACGCATTAATGATTGAGTGAAAGGAGTCATGCATGGCAATCGACAAAGACGTTATCGATGCTTTTACGCCCACCGGTGTACTACGAGCCTCTATCAATACCGGCAATCCCATTCTGGCGAGCCTGGATCCGAAAACCGGACAGCCTCATGGCGTGTCCATTGATTTGGCAAACGCGCTGGCAGAGCGCCTGGGTGTGCCACTGGAACTGGTGGTATTTGATACCGCCGGCAAATCGGTAGAGGCCGTCACGAATGAGCAGGCAGACGTGGGTTTCTTCGCGATCGACCCGGTAAGAGGGGCAGGCATTGCGTTCACAAAAGCCTATGTGCTGATCGAGGGGGCGTACCTGGTACGTGAAGATTCGCCCTTGCAGGACAATAGCGAAGTGGATCGTGAAAGTAACCGGGTTGTGGTGGGCAAGGGCAGTGCCTATGATCTTTACCTGACGCGTGAATTGAAAGCCGCGCAAATCGTTCGTGCGCCTTCTTCACCCGCTGTCGTGGATACCTATGTTGAACAGGGCGCGGAAGTGGCCGCCGGGGTCAAGCAGCAGTTACAGGCGGACGCGCAACGCCTGGGAGGCTTGCGCCTGCTGCCAGGGCGTTTCATGGTGATTCAGCAGGCCATGGGCCTGCCTAAGGGACGGGGACAGGCCGCTGCCGATTTCCTGGCGACTTTCGTCGAAGAGATGAAAAGCAGCGGATTTGTCGCAAGTGCACTGGATCGACATGGGATCAAGGGCGCCTCTGTGGCCGATTGAGGCGCGATGTCAGAAACCCAGCCCTGAGCCAACCCCTAGCAGGGTAGCCACGCCCAGGGCCAGGAAAATACAGGCGGCGATGGTGTGTACCAATTTCATGGAAATGCGCTGGCCCAGTTTCTTGCCGAGAATAACTGCAGGAACATCGGCTATCATCATGCCAAGGGTGGTTCCGATAACCACTTCTATCGGGAAGTCGCTTTTGGCGGCCAGGGCTACCGTCGCCAATTGCGTTTTATCGCCCATCTCTGCCAGAAAGAATGTGACCAGCGTCGCACCGAAAACACCAAACTTTCTTCCCAGTGGCGCTTCATCTTCTTCGATTTTGTCGGGAATCATGGTCCATACGGCCATGGCAATAAAGGAAATACCCAGTATCCAGCGCAAGGCATGAGGGCTGATTGCCGTTGTTATCCATGCGCCAACGGCACCGGCCAGGGCGTGATTGATGATCGTGGCACAAAGAATGCCAAGAATGATGGGGATGGGTTTTTTGAAGCGGGTTGCCAGCAGGAAGGCAAGCAACTGTGTTTTATCGCCGATTTCGGCCAGCGCGACTACGCCAGTGGAAAGCAGGAGCGTTTGCATGAATCAGGTTACCGCGGCCGGAAATAGACAAGTGATCACCTTTTTCTCCGGCCATTGCGAAAAAAAGTGATCACAGGTCTTGCCAAGCGATAAAGCCGTTCACGCCATGATGCAGGCATCAAGTATGTTGACGTGAACCTCGGGAAATTGAGCGGCTACTCCCCAGTGATGGACAGATTATATAAGCTGAAATCCGGTGCGGGGCAAAAACCGTATGAAGTGTACGGAGATTGGAAATGAGAATGGCTCTCGTTTTCAGAATTTCGCCTCTCGTCAGATCATTTCACCGCTCATCAGATGCCTTCGCCCTGCATCAAATCATCTCGCTATCGCTGTTTTTCGCGGCACGCAGGTCCCGAATGAGGGCAACGATGAGCACGAGCAGAATGACAGCCGAAATGATCGGCCAGACCAGAATGTAGGCGGTCAATGCGATTTCATTCATAATTATTCTCCTTTAAATGCGGGCGGGTGCAGTGTTGTCATCGACAACAGGGGGCAGCGGTGAGACTTCGCTGCCGGCAGACTGCTGGAACGAGGTGACGCGTTCAGCGAGCAGAGAAAAATCAAAGCGTTTGGTGTTGTTCCAGCTCATGGCAACGCAGACGGCCGCGCTCACGCCGTATGAAGTCAGCGAACTCAGCAGAACCGGGTAGTCGCGCAAAAAGCCAATTGCATAGGGAACGGCAATGATGACAGCTGCGATTGCCACGAACAGTGATACTTTTTTGTTGAAAAATGCAAATGTCATCAGGCCAAGGACGACGCCGACGCCAACCGATGCACACAGTTCAAAGAAAACACCCACGACGCCATCCATATCCACCAATTCAAAACGCGCAACGGTGAACATCAGCACGGCGCAAATCACAGATGTCGTGAACGCACGGTTGGTGACTTTATCCCAGTAAAAACTCACAATGACGGGAAAGACAATCGCTCCCCACAGGGCGCCAACAAACACCAGCATCACCAGGATATCCAGCTTCATGCTTGCAAAAATAACGCCGACCATGGTTGCCACGATCATCGTCACGCGGCCCCACCACAGCATGCGTTTGGGATCAGGCGTACCGCGAGCCAGGTTCTTGCCGTAGATGTCGGTCATCATGATGGATGACAGAGCAGAGAGATCCGAATCTGCGGTTGAAGAGAGCGACCCTACAACCAGAATAAAGAACAGGGCAATGCCAAAAGGTGGCAGATAGGTGGATGCCATTTGTGGAATGATATTGTTCATATCGCCATTGGCAGGCGTCAGCCCAGTAAACAGGGCGAGCATACCCAGCATGCCCAGGCCGATCACGACCGCGCCATAACCAATGGTGGCGGTCAGGAAGGTGGATTTGATCAGGTCTTCGCGAACGGCAAAGAGGCGTTGCGCAATGGTCTGATTACCAATGGCATATGCCAGTACAGCCACAAAATAAGGCGCCCCCTGTTCCAGGATCGCCCGTGTCGAAAACATATCGGCCTGTTCCGGCGACAGATTGCCCCAGTTTGCCGCGAGCATCTGCGTGCCACCGGCGTTGAAGAAAATCAGGGGAATAATCACAATCGCTGCCAGGATCATCGCCACCAGCTGCGCAAAATCGGTCATGACCGAAGCACGAAAGCCCGACCAGAGGGTGTACGACAAGACCCCGAGCCCTGCAATCAGCACACCCTGTATGAAGGTGAGCGGACTCAATACCGAGACCAGCGCACCTGCAGCAGTGAAATTGACCATCAGGCTGATGCAACTGCCCATCAGATTGGAGATGGCCATGATCAGCTGGCTTGATGTCCCATGCCTGGCATGCATGACTTCAGCCAGCGTATGTGCACGAGGAGCCAGCGCCCGAAAGCGTCGTCCGTAGGGATAGATAAAGAGAATCATCAGTGCGCCCCAGAAACCATAGTGTAACGGCCCTGATAATCCGTACTGGTAGCCCGACGTCGCACTGGCGTAAAACGAAGCTGCCCAGATCCAGGTGGCGATCATGCTGGCTGCGGACAAGCCGAAACCGACGGCATTGTTCGAGACCATGTAGCTGTCCACATTCTCTTTTTTCTTGCCAATCATCAGTGACATCAGGAAGGTCAGGCCATAAAAGCCGACCAGCAACAGCATGGCCGTGGTGCCGGATAGTTGATAAAAGGTAGATTGATCTTGCATAGTTGTTATTTCTTCCATGATTGATGCCGCGCAAACCCGCAGACGCAAGCGATCCGCGCGATTACGCGCGCGGAGTGCGTCTTTACAGGCAGTGCCTGCTGGTTCGACATTGCAGTTGTCGTGGCAGCCCCGACCACGTGGGGACGAAGCTGGCGTTGGCGGTCAAATGGGACCAGCCGGGATGTTCCGCAGTCAGTGACTGGGTAGTTTTGTTCGGCCGAAGCCGGGCTGCGTAGCAGCCAGATGGCGGGAAAATTCCCCTGAGGACAAATCTTATGAGACCTTATGAGTCTGCATTTTTTGTGTCTTTATTACAGATGAAAAATATATTTCATCTGTGAAACAAGAGGACAGTGTATAGGAAGACAGGCCCCAAGTCCAGCCGCTATGTCCTTGATTCGCAAACATCTTCAAATGACATCATCCTGCAACCGGCATGAAGGCTCATCCCGAATGGACACAGGCGCGCGGTTTAACGCTCTCATCCACATGGTGATAAACATCCTCGAGTCAACTATCATGGATTCCATTAAATAAGAATCATTCTCATAAATGTGGCATAATGGGTCTGATCTATAGACCGGGACAGCGCCCCGGAGATGCTTTTCCAACCCTGCTTATTCACATATGTCATGAAAACCGGCCTGGCCAGTTCCGTCGAATCCGTGCAGCACGCTGCGAAACCACCGGTCTCGGGGCGACGACCGTGGCGTGCGCTGGGAATGGTTCGGCGCCTGGATTTCAACGTACCAGGTTACAGCTTTGTGTCGGACCCCGTAGCCAGTCATGAGCCGATTCTGGAAGGGCGGGTTCGCATGATGCAGTTGCAGCCCGGGCTGTCGATGCACGGCACCGAGGTCGTGGACCTGCACAACATGGTCTCCAGAGTCAATATGAAGGCAGGCCTGCGCATCGTGGTTGTGCTGGCTGGCGAGATTGACGTGAGCATTGGTGGACAGCGCGTTAATCTGTGTGCTGGTGATGCATCCCGGGAAACGGCAGCTGTGCTCAGCATGCCAAATGATGAAATCTTCGAACGCCGCTGGCAACGCGGACGGTGGGAGCGCAAGCTTGCGCTTCATGTCACACCGGAATGGCTGCGAAGTCATGGCTGGGTGAATTTTTCGGATCAGCCCGGTGAACTCACCAATCACAATGCTCACGCGACTGACTCTCCCCGGTTGAGTTTTCCGTCCACCTTATGCATTACACCCTGGCAGCCTTCGGCGCATGCCCTGGGGCTGGCAGAACAGCTCCTATGTCAGGCTACTGATCCGTCCGACGAACTGGGTCGTCTTAGACTGGCCAGCCGTGCGCTGGAATTGCTGTATGAAGCGCTGGCCAGCCAGTGTCGCCAGGGAGAGCAGGGCCTGCCGGGCGACGTGGTGCAAGGCAGTCTCAGGCCCCGGGACCGCGAGCGCATGCTGCGTTTGCGCCAATTTATCGACAGCGAAATACAGCAGCCTTTTACTACGCCAACCCGGGTTCAGGATCTGGGACGCAAGTTCGGTCTGAGTGCCAGCGCCTTGCAGCGTCAGTTTCGCAGCGCCTTTGGCACGACGGTCGACGAATATCGGCGCGCCATGCGCCTGCATCAGGCCAGAACGGGCCTGGAACAGGGGCTCACCATCTCCGAAGCGGCTTTTCAGGCGGGCTACACCAGTGCCGCCAATTTTGCCACGGCTTTCCGGCGGCAGTTTGGCATGAGTCCCAAACGGCTTTGCTCGCGCGGTTAATGTGATTGATGTCACAATTTTTACAATCTGACCGGTGCGCAAAGAACTTTGCGTGAACGTCAAACGTCTTTTGTAAATGAGAATGATTCAATATTGCCTTGCCTGCTCCACACGGGGAGTAGGGCGGGGCGCCTGATTCCCGATGGCGTCCGAGTCAGATCAGGAATTCAGGAAAATCAACAATGAAAGTGACTGTCAATCAGAAACGCATCCGCCGCTGCGGCGCGCGCATTACCCTTGCTCCTCTCGCGCTGGCGTTGCTGGGCGCCGGAAGCGTCCATGCACAGGACGCGGCGCCCGTAGCTCAGCTTGATTCCATTGTGGTCACGGCCAGTGGGACCGAACAAAGTGTGAAGGATGCACCGGCTTCACTGACTGTCATTACACAGGACGACATCAAAAAAAGCGGTTACACCTCTGTTGCGCAGGCCGTCAGCAAGGTTGAAGGCGTTTACATGGTGGGTGGAGATCCCAACTCCCGGGATATCGCGGTCCGCGGCCTGCCTGGCGAATATACGCTGATCATGGTTGACGGAAAGCGTCAGAATACGCGTGAAACCATGAACCGCGGCACGGGCGGCGTGCAGTACGAATTCATGCCTCCGCTGGCCGCCATCGAACGGATCGAAGTGGTACGCGGGCCCATGTCATCGCTCTACGGCTCTGATGCCATGGGCGGCGTGGTCAATATTATTACCAAAAATGTGCCGAAAAAATGGTCTGTTGCCGTGGACAGTTCCGTGACGCTGCAGACAGATGAAGATTACGGTAACGGTCGCCAGGCTCAGTTCTGGCTGGGCGGCCCGATCAAGGATGATGTGCTGGGACTGCAGGTTTACGGTTCCTATGACGACCAGAGTGAAGGGAATAATTACTTTTCCAATATTTCCGGACCCTATTCGCGCGACAACCGAAGTATCGGGCTGAAGCTGGCCGCCAAACCGGCAGAAAACCAGGATCTGGTTCTTGACGTGCTGTCACAGCGCCTGACCACCGAAGCCACACCAGGCAAATCCATCCTGCCGACGCTTCCATGGAATCGCGTGCAACACCGGCGCACTTCTTTCGGTCTGACGCATACCGGACACTGGAGTCTCGGAGAATCAAAAATCTCACTGTATCGAGAGTCCAGTGATCAGGAAAACTGGCCGAAAACCGGCGAGTACACCGAGAACCGCCGACTGGTAAACACCACGCTGGATGCCAGTTTCAGTATGCCATTTACCTCGCACACCCTGCGCTTTGGTGGCCAGTACATCAACAGTCGTCTGGAAGGCGTACAGAAAGAAGCCGCATTTGCGAACTACCCGACCAATACGGATAAGGTCTCTCTGGACAATTATGCCCTGTTTGTTGAGGATGATTACTACATCACAGACAAGTTCACGCTCACAGGCGGAATCCGCATGGACCACGACCAGCGTTTTGGAACGCATCTGTCGCCGCGCCTGTATGCGGTCTATCATCTGACCGACGCACTGACGCTGAAGGGTGGCATTGCATCCGGCTTCAAGGCACCGACCATTCGCCAGAGTACGCCGGGCTACTGCATGTCTACCGGTGGCAATTCAGGCTTCAGAGGGCCACTTTGCGGCAATCCTGATCTGAAACCGGAAACCAGCGTGACGCAGGAACTGGGTCTGATTTACGACTGGGCAGAAGACAGCAGCCTGACCGCGACCCTCTTCAATACAAACTTCAAAAACAAGGTGGCAAGCTACGATACCGGTGAACAGGATCCCCTGAATCCCGGGACTGCCAATCATTTGTATGTTTATGACAATATCGATAAAGTGCAGATCTACGGCCTGGAACTGGGCCTGAAAATGCCGCTGAGCGATACCCTGAAATTATCATCGAACTACACCTACACTAAGTCCAAGCGCAAGGGCGGCGGCGAAGTGGCGTTCAACGGACGCTCTCTGGACGGTGATCCGCTGGAAACCACGCCGGAACACGTGCTGAACACGCGCCTGGACTGGCAGCCCACAGAAGCCATTTCCGCCTATCTGCGCTGGAATCTGAACGGCAAGTCCAAATACGCGGCCTATCGCAATGGCGCCATGGATACGCGCACTCGCCCGGGCGGCTCCACCTTTGATGTTGGCGGGAGCTACCAGGTCACCAAGCATCTGGCGCTGCGCGCTGCCGTGCTGAATGTGACAGATCACAAGACGCCGCTGGACCTGCGTACGCGCTACGAAGGCCTGGATGGCAACTGGATGGTTGACCCGGGTCGCCGCGTGTGGCTGGGTGCAAGCATCAACTACTAGGAAGACTACGTGTTTCGTACACTCAATAAGTGTTTGACGGCGGGCTGGCTGGCAATGATGTTGCTGCTCAGCCTGCCGGCTTTTGCAAAAATAGAGATCACCGACCAGGCGGGGCGGACGGTGACGCTGGACAAACCGGCACAACGCATCTTTTTTTCCGAACCTGGAGACTTCACGGTCATGGCCATGCTGGACAGGAATCCGGCAAAGCGCATCGTCGCGTGGAATCGCTGGCGTCTGGATAAACATACGGTGGAACACTGGCGCAGCATTGACCCGGACGCATTCGACAAAATTGATCAACTGGTGATTGATGGTCCGCAGAATCTGAATGCCGAGATGCTGATTGCCAGTCAGCCCGACCTGGTGGTGCTGGATCAGTTTTTTGGGAAGGCCACTCAGACCATCAAGCGTCTGGAACAGGCCGGTATTCCGGTTGCGGTCCTGACACTGGAAGCGGATCTGCGCATGAAAAATCCCACTGACGGTCTCGAGAAAATGGCCATTTTGATTGGCAATGAAGCGCGCGGCAAGGAACTGGCCGACTTTATACATACGCATTTGAACCGGGTCCTGGATCGCGTCGCAAAACTGAAGCAGGCCAAGGTCGCGCAGCCCAAAGTCCTGATGGAACCCCATGCCGGTAGCGGCCCCTGTTGTATGTCGGTCGGGTCCGGTGTCCTGATGGGGGATCTTGTTCTGCTGGCCGGCGGTCAGTTGCTGGGGAGCGAGATTGTGGAAGGTCTGTCGGCACAGCTGGCTGCAGAATATGTGATTGCCAGTGATCCTGATATTTATATCGGAACAGGCGGGCGGCATATTGAAGCGCGTGGCGGCCTGTTGCTCGGACCGGGCGTGGAACCGGCGGCCAGTGTTGCCAGTCTGAAACGCGTGACCGGTCGCATTGGCATTGCGCAAACAAAGGCGGCTCGAAACCATCGCACCTATGGTATCTGGCATAGCGGTTATCCCATCGTGAATCTTGAACTGGTTGCACGCTGGCTTCACCCGGACGCGTTCGCGGACATTGATCCAGCTGAAACGCAGAGCGAGATCGATCGGCGGTTCATGGCCAAGCCGCTGACCGGGACGTTCTGGGTCACCCCGCAGACCGGACAGTAAGCACATGACGCAAGCTGATCACACTCTTGCCCCCGAGGCAGACCTGCAGGACCGCGCCATTCACGCACGCTGGCTGCAGCATCGCCGCAGCGTCCGACGACGCACCGTTATCGTCGCCGGGCTGGCGCTTCTGGCGTTGGTCGCAGCCCTGATCGATCTGTTTACCGGCAGTGCTGCCCTGGCACCTGCACAGGTCATACGTGGTCTGTGGGATCCCGACAGTCTGAGCGCCCCCATGCAGGTGGTGCTCTGGCAGGTCCGACTGCCGGTCGCACTCATGGCCATTCTTGTGGGTGCGGCACTGGCTCTGGCCGGCGCGGAAATGCAGACAATCCTGAACAATCCGCTGGCGGAACCCTTTACGCTGGGCGTCTCCTATTCGGCGGCGCTGGGTGCGGCACTGGCGATTGTGCTGGAATGGGGCGTAGCGGGCAATAGCGCTACCTGGCTGGTACCCGCCAATGCCTTTGTGTTTGCCCTGATTTCGATGATGCTGCTGCAGCTGCTGGCCCAATGGCGCGGTGCTCAGGCGCAGACCCTGGTGCTTTTCGGGATCGCTATTGGTTTTTCTGCCAGTGCACTACTGTCGCTGCTGCAATTCATGGCCAGCGAAGAGGCGCTGCAGCAACTGGTGTTCTGGAGCATGGGAAGTCTGGCGCGCGCCGACTGGCAGAATGTTTCCATTCTGGCCGCAACGCTGGCCGTGACGCTCCCTTTTTCTTGGCGGGCTGCAGGCCAGCTGACCGCGCTGCGTCTGGGGGAAGAACGGGCGCGCAGTTTCGGCATTGATGTATCCTCACTGCGGCGCTGGGCACTGATCAGGATCAGTCTGCTTGCCGCGACGGCGGTGGCTTTCGTGGGGACCGTGGGGTTTGTTGGCCTGGTGGCGCCGCATGTGGCGCGCATGATCGTGGGTGATGGTCATCGTCATCTGCTGCCGGCCAGCGTGCTGATTGGCGCCGCGCTTGTGGCCCTGGCTTCTGTTGCCAGCAAATCGCTGGTGCCTGGTGTGACTTTGCCTATTGGCATTGTTACCGCCCTGGTCGGTCTGCCGGTTTTCATGGGACTGATTCTGCGTCGTTCAGGAGGCCAGGTGTGACAAGTCCCCGTACCTTGCAGATCAAAGATCTGAGTGTCCACTACAGGCAGCGACAGGTACTGTCGAATGTCAGCCTGGAGGGTGTGCGTTGCGGTGAGCTGATTGCCCTGGCGGGACCTAACGCGGCAGGCAAATCTACCCTGCTCAAGGCGATTGCGGGCCTGGTACCGGCCTCGGGACAGGTCAGGTTTGGGGACGATGACTGGTCGCACTGGTCTGCAGGAAAGCGTGTAGAGCACATTGGCTTCATGCCGCAATCAACGTCTGAAAGCAGCAATCTGACCGTGCTGGAGGCGACCATTGTGGCGCTGCAGTGCGGGCGGGTAGGTGCCCGCAGAAAAGACGAGTTTGATGCCCTGCGAGTCATTGAACACCTGGGGATTGGCGAGCTGGCCTTGCGACCCTTGCATCAGCTTTCGGGTGGGCAAAGGCAACTGGCCGCACTGGCCCAGGCGGTGGTGCGCGGCAGCCCGATATTGCTTTTGGATGAGCCCGTGAGTGCGCTGGATCTGGCTCATCAGTGGCAGGTGATGCATGTCGCGCGGCGGCTGGCCGACGAAGGTAGGATTGTGATTGTGGTTTTGCATGACCTCGCACTTGCCGCCCAATGGGCCGACAGGATTGCAATCCTGCACCAGCAACGCATTCACGCATTTGGATCGCCAAACGCGATTATTACCGACACATTGCTGCGAGACGTCTGGGGCGTTCAGGCGCGGGTAAAAACCTGCGAACGGGGTCGTCCCTATGTTCTCGTAGACACCGTCGCCACGCCACCTGGCGAGAGCGACCCGACACTGAAAGGGGATAAGACGGAATGACCGCATTTCACACCAAAACGACTGTAACCGGGATCGATGCCGAGAACGCACTTGAACAGCTGCTGGGTCATTTGCGCGAGCACGAACTGATTGCGATCCGCAAGGACGATGCCTGGGAAGTGGAGTATGCCAATACGAGAATTCTTTTTCTTGCCAAGGGCGATATGCTGCGTGCCGATGTGACGGCGCCCACTCAGGACGCCCTGTATGAAGGCAGGATGATAGCCTTCTATCACATCCAGGAATATAGCGGTTGCGCGCCAGAGGCGATTCAGTGGGAAGGCGACAGCGTCGCGTTTGAGCGGCCGCCGGCCTTTCGACTGATTACGGTTGCGGCTGTGTCCGAGGTCGGCCCGCATATGCGGCGGGTGCGTTTTCGAAACAGTGATCTGCAGCGCTATGACCAGAATGACAATCTGCATTGCAAGCTGATCTTTCCGCAGCCGGGGGTCGAGCAGCCCGAGTGGCCCACGCTCGCGGCCAATGGGGTTCCACAGTTTCCTAAAGGTGAAAAGCGCCTGGACGTGCGCACCTATACCATCCGACGTATCAGCGCCAGAGAGGGCTGGTTCGAGGTGGATTTTGTTTTGCATGACGATGCCGGCCCCGGTGCCCGCTGGGCTGCCCAGGCCGCGGTTGGTCAGCAGCTTGGCATGTCGGGTCCGGGCGGTCGCACAGCGCCAGCGACATCGTGGATGCTGCTGGCGGGCGACGAAACCGCCATCCCGGCAATCTGCCGCATCGGAGAAACGTTGCCGGCCGGCACGCGCGGCCATGTGATTGTCGAAGTTCAGTCTTCCCAGGATGAAATCCCCATGACACTGCCGACAGGCATGGCACTTCAATGGATTTATCGCGACAAGTCTGCTGCGGGAGAAACCACCCTGCTTGCGGACGCCATACAGGCTTGCACCATTCCAGAGAATGAGGATCGCTTCGTGTGGGTGGGTGCAGAGTTTTCCACGGCCCAGACGGTACGCAAATGGCTTCGCGACGACATTGGCTTAAGTGGCAAGGAACAGCTTGTTGTTGCTTACTGGCGCCATGGCATGGATGAAACCCAGATGAAAAGCGCGCCTGCGCGCGACAGCGCGGGTGACGCCAGTGCGAAATCCAAAGTCGACACTAAAAGCGAAAGCGGAGCGCGTTCATGAGCGAGGCGTCTGAGCCTCCTTCGATGACTCAGGGACAGTCGCGGGAACAATCAGAGGGGACGCCGGCTGCCGTAACGTCGCGCAGTCGATGGTTTCGGATGACACTGGATCTGTCTCCCCTGATTGAATCCACAGGTTTTCGACGCCTTTATCTGGCGCGCGCCGTGTCACTGTTTTCCATCGCCATTCTGGCCGTTGCCGTTGCCTGGCAGGTCTACGCCATCAGTGGCTCTTCCTTGCACGTGGCCGGCGTCAGTATCGGGCTGGCAGTAGGGTCGTTGATTGGCCTGGTCTGGGGCGGTGCCCTGGCAGATCGGGCTGATCGTCGACGGATTATGGTGTGGGGGCGGGCGGCCTATGTTGGGGTGGTGCTGATTCTTTGCATCAATAGCCTGCTGCCCGACCCGCAGCTTGGGGTGATCTACCTGGCAACGCTGCTTAGCGGGCTCACCAGTGGCATCAGTGCGCCTGCCTTGATGGCAGTCATGCCCCGTCTGGTGCCCACGCATCAACTGGCCGCGGCGGGTGCGCTCAATGCCCTGACGATGGAGCTGAGCCGACTCGTCGGGCCATTGATCGCAGGGGCATTGCTGGCCCGTGCCGGCCTGCCTTCCTGTTTCCTGCTGGTACTGGCAGGTGCCGCGCTTGTTCCGCTACTTCTTTCCCGGCTTCCGCGTGATCTGGTGGCGAACGGGCAAGGGCAGTCTGCGCACGCGCCGCGTAAACCACCCGTTTATGTACAGTGGCTGGACGGATTGAAGCACGTCCGACACAATGCCCTGATTGCCTGTCTGCTGGCCCTGGATCTGGCCATGATGGTCCTGGCCAGCGTGCATGCACTCATGCCCCAGCTCGCCCAGGAGGTCCTGCGCGGCGGTCCGCAAATGGTGGGATATCTGTACGCGGCACCCGCCAGTGGTGCCTTGCTGGTGGCCATGACTTCGGGTTGGACACGCAGCCTGACCCGACCTGGACGTCTGGTTATCGCCTGTGCGCTTCTCTGGGGGCTGGCCATTGCCGGCACCGGCGTTGCTGCAGGTGGACTGGGACAGGGCTTGCCTGGCGGTGTCTGGCCGATTCTGATCTGCCTGGCACTTGCGGGCATGGCAGGCACGGCCTCCGATATCGTCCGTGGCGCATTACTGCAAATTCACACGCCGGATGCCCTGCGTGGCCGGGTGTCGGCCTTATGGTTGCTGGAAAGTTATCTGGGACCGGCGGTGGGCGGCCTGCAGGCGGGGACGCTGGCAACCTTGTGGTCTCCCGGAAGGGCGTTGGTGATTGGCGGCACGGCCTGTACCCTGCTGGTGGGCGTCTTTGCCAGTGCGCCCGCGGGACAATTGCGGCGTTCGTTATGGCGGGAACGCCGGATTTGATAACCTGATTGGGGGCGAATTCTAATGGAAAGATTCCCGGCGGTGATTTCAGACGGGCTGATCCTTATTCAGATGATTCCTGACGAGATGACTCCTGGCGGGTATCCCACGTCAGTACCGCTTCTTTCAATGTCCGGATCCAGTTGTTGTCGCTGATCGATTGCGCCAGAAAACCGGTGCCGACCATCGCGGCAAAATGCAGCATGATTTCCTGTTCAGAGGGTGGTGGCGTCCCGGCATTCTCGGCACTTTTGATGGCTGCCTGCTGAAATTGCAGATACAGCGCCTCGGTGTGCGAACCATACAGACTCGATGTCTGCGGGTCTCCAGCCTGCTGACTGACATGTGGCGCAAAGGCCAGTATCGGGCAGGTCTGGCCCGGCATTTTTTTTCTGAAATAATTCCGGATCAAAACATCAACTGCATCCGGTTCATGCTGTCCGCAGGAATGTATCGTCTGCTCCCACCTCTCGGTGGACTGGGCGAAGACGGTCGACAAGGCTTCCTTGAACAATGCCTCTTTAGATGCGAAGTGACGATAGAAGCCACCAGCCGTCAATCCGACCGCAGCCATGATATCTGTGATGGAAACATTGTCGACGCCATGTTCGCGAAACAGTCTGCAGGCAGCAGCCAGGATGTCGGCGCGATTCTGTTCGGCTTGTTGTCTGGAAGACCGACCCATAATAAAGTCCTCGTTAATGCATACGGATAGATTATCACATACTTCTATTTATCACGATTGTTATACAAAACCGGCTTCGTCCAAACTTCATTCTTTCAACGTAATTTGATCTTCAGCTGAAAGTGGGCGACATCATGTCAGACAAAACTCCCGACATTACGCGCGACATTACGCCCGACAGTGCGCGCGTTAATGTGTCTCCTGACGGAAACAAAGCCGGTCGGGTTTAACAAATGTGATTGCCAGTCATAATAGATTGTAATTATAATCTATTTAATTGCACCTCACGGAAACGAGAACCTCATGTCTACTGCAGCTTCGCAACCTCGCCCGCTATCGGTCTGGCAGATCCTTTTGTGCGGAGGCATGATCGTGACATTCTCTATGGGTGTGCGACACGGCTTCGGTCTGTGGCTGCAACCCATTATTCAGGCCAATGACTGGGGAAGAGAAACCTTTTCTTTTGCGATCGCCATACAGAATTTGTTCTGGGGCATCACCGGCATCTTCGCCGGCATGCTGGCTGATCGCTTCGGTGCGTTCCGGGTCATTATTGCAGGTGCAATACTTTATGCGCTTGGGCTGCTTGGTATGGCGTACACCACATCGCCAGTCATGTTCACGCTCACCACTGGTGTGCTGATGGGTATGGCGCAGGCTTGTACAACCTATGCCGTTATTTTTGGTGTGATCGGTCGCAATATTCCGGTTGAAAAACGTTCCTGGGCAATGGGTGTTGCCGCCGCTGCCGGTTCTTTTGGGCAGTTTCTGATGCTGCCTACAGAAAATATCCTGATCAGTGCGTTTGGCTGGCAGCAGGCACTGGTCATTTTGAGCAGTGTCGTTCTGCTCATCGCTCCGCTCGCGTTTGGTATACGAGAGAAATTTACAAATGGCATGTCACCCGCTGCGGCCGGTGCGCCTGTTGCAAGTCAGCAGGGTATTGTTCAGGCCATTCGTGAAGCGTTCTCTTATTCCAGCTTTCGCCTGCTTGTAATGGGCTATTTCGTTTGTGGTTTCCAGGTCGTCTTTATTGGCGTACATATGCCCAGTTATCTCAAGGACGAAGGGCTGAGTGCAGAAGTGGCTGGTTATGCGCTGGCACTTATCGGTCTGTTCAATATTTTCGGAACCTATCTGGTGGGATCACTCGGGCAGATCTGGCCCAAAAAATACCTGCTGGCCATTATTTATATGGCCAGGGGCGTTGCCATTACCGTGTTCCTGCTTGTGCCCATTTCGGCAACCAGCGTCTATATTTTCTCTGCCGTCATGGGGTTCTTCTGGCTGTCCACCGTTCCTCCTACCAATGCCATCGTGGCTCAGATCTTCGGTGTCCGGCATTTCTCCATGCTCGGCGGTTTTGTGTTCTTTAGCCACCAGATTGGTTCATTCCTGGGAGTCTGGCTGGGCGGCAAGCTTTATGACGTCTATGGTAATTACGATGTGGTCTGGTACCTGGCGATTGCGCTGAGTGTATTTGCCACGCTCATGAATCTGCCGATCAATGAGAGCGCCATCAATCGCAGTAAACCGGCAGTCGCCTGAATGCGAACATAAATCATTCAGCGTTGAGTAGCAAGCGCTGCCCGCTGAACAACGGTTGATGGGCACCATTGATTGTGTGTTGCTTGCACATCACACAATCACAATTGTTTTTTGGAACGCTACGCAGCATTCCTGGCTAAACAACTGTCGCAATACTTTGCCTAACATTTGGATTTCTTATTATTTTTTACTTGAAGTATTGGGATTGCGGCGCTGCGACAATGCCGTGAGTCATAAAATTTCATATATGCACTCGATTTCATAACTATTAATATTGTGATAATGTAGCGCCGAAAAAGCCTATTCAGGCAGGCAGCAGAAAAACCTTAAATCTAACTGACAGGGTCGAATCAATCGCCACGTAATCTGTCGCAACTAGCAGATACATGACACATGCAATATACCCCTCACAGAAGCGGGGGGCGTTTTCGCGTGGATACGATTGGCAGCAGTCAGTTTTTGCAAGAAAGCATTCAACAACGGAAAGGAAAATAAATGGGTCAGCTCAATCCTTCAAGGCGACTTTTCCTGAAAAAATCAGTGGTGGCCGGCATTACCGTGTACCTGGCACCACTCAATAGCAAGGCATACAATGCCCTGTTCGAAGAAAAAATCCTGCAGGCACCAGTCTGGGATGCGACAACCAGAAGAATACGACATCGTCTGGATGCCAAGTCCAAGGCGATGGGCAGAAAAGTTTTTGCCTATGATATTCGCGCAACCGATATGTCCCACTGGCCGCAGAAACAGGCACACGCCTTTATTCTGCGCGCGACGCGTGCGGATCGTATTTTCGAAGATATTGATTTGTCCCGTCTGGGCGAGGATCTGAAACCGGATCGTCTGGTGACGGCTGAAGATCTGGCACGCGATGGCATTGCCTTCCCGGAATTCTACGGTGAAGACATGCTGCTGCCCAAAGGCAAGACGCCCGCCTATCTGGGACATGCCGTGGCAGTGCTGATTTATCACGATTTTGCCCGCTTCCGTTTCGCAAAAAACGCACTTCAATTTCATCCGGATGTGATCCGATACGGCGCCGAAACCGGTCCGCTGGAGCGTGATCCCTGGGCGTCGTTCCGTTACGTACGCGTAGGGGGTGATACACCTTATGCAGAAGACACATTTTCAAGTTTGAAAGACATGCCAATCTTCCCAACAGGCCTGCGCAAGCGTCTGCCTGTCTGGCCCGAAGGCCGCGAAGGTGGCAAACTGGACGAAGAAGGCATGTTTCATGCCGCCCAGCTGGCTGATGCACTGAAAAATCCTTCTGCCGATATTGAAGTGCTGACTGCAGATTATTCGTCGCAATCCATTGATACGTCGGCGATGGAAGCGGACTGTGCCAACGGCTGGTTCGACAAGGACACGCAGACACTGCATCTGGTTGTACCAACACAGTCGCCATCGGAGCTCGCAGCGGAAATTCCGAAAATGCTGGCGAAGATGAACCCGGCAATCAAGCGCCTGATCCTGCATCCCTGTTATACCGTGGGCTACGGCTCCAAGGATCACTATAGCTTTCCCTACGTGGGTACCATGGTTGCCATGTATGGCGATGGACTGCCGGTGCGCATTGCGAACGATCGTTACGAGCATTTCCAGACTTCCATCAAGCGGCATGCGTTTGATATTTCATATGCAATGGCTGTAAATAAGAAGACAGGAAAGATCGAGATTTTCCAGGGCTCCATGGTGGGCAACGGGGGCGGTCGATGTAATTTCACACCATCCGTGGTCATGGTTGCAGCGACTGCCGCGCAATCCATTTATTACGTACCCAAAAGCGATTTTTCTGCTGTGGGGATTGCCACCAGGGCGATCGACGCGGGTAGTGCTCGCGGTTACGGCACGCTGCAAAGCATGGCTGCCACCGAAATGCTTATGGATGAAATGGCGGCTCGCCTCAAGCTGGATCCGATTGATTTTCGTAAGCGCAACGTCCTCAAGTCTGGCATGAAAAATACGCAGGGTGCGATTCCAGGCGGTGCAATTCGTGCCGATGAAATTCTTGATCTCGCAGCCAAACACGAGATGTGGACAGGTCGGGCCAAACGCAAGAGTGATTTCGAAGCCCGCAATCCCGGTAAACGTTATGGCGTGGGTTTTGCCTGTGTCCAGAAAGACTTTGGTACCGGTGCAGAAAGCTCGTTCGCTCGAGTTGAATTCACGCCTGAGGGTAAACTGATTCTCAGCCACAGTGGCGCGGAAATGGGTACCGGCATGACAACCTCTCAGGCTGTGGTCTGTGCGCAATGGATGGGCAAGCCGGCTGATGAGGCGCATTTCTCGGTCACAGACTGGAACATGCTGCCCATGGTGGCAACTGCAGATCCTTATATGATGCCGCAGGAAGATCAGGACAAGTTTTCGGCTGATCCATTCTGGACACCTTCCTACTGTTCTCCCTCAAGCGCCAGTAATTCTGCGTTCTATTTCTCCCATACAACCCGCGAAGCCGCCAGAGTGCTGTTTGAACATGGCATCTGGCCGGCGGCGCTGGCGATCTGGCAAACAGGAATTGGCGGCGGACAGGCTGCGCCTCACGTGATCCGTTTTGAGGACGCACGCTGGGTGCCCGGTGGTCTGACCGTGGCCGGCATGCAGATTCTGCCTTTTGAAGTGCTGTCCAAAAAAGCTTACGAGATGGGCCTGATCACAGGTGTGGTAGCGCATGCGTTCAATCGCTGGGAATGGGCACAGGCCGATTTCACGGTCACTGATAAAGAACAACGTCTGCCGCTGGATGGGATTTCACTGCGCAAGGGCAACAGCGACAGCTATGAGCCGCTGCCACGCAATCGCGTCATTTATCCACCCATGCAGCGTAACAATGCCGCTGTGACTTATTACAGTGCCATTGGCACATTGGTTGAGGTGGCGGTGGATACCGGCACAGGCGAAGTGGAAGTGATGAATCACCATTCGTTCCTGGAGTGCGGCAACCTGATTGTGCCTGAACTGGTATCAGGCCAGCTGCAGGGTGGCATCGCCATGGGTATCGGACACGCTTTGCACGAATTCCTGCCTTTGTACGAAGATGGTCCGGGCGACGGTACCTGGAATTTCAATCGTTATCACGTGCCAAGAGCCCATGACGTGGCGGTCTGGAAGCAGACAGGCGACATTCTTCCCCCCTTGTCGGAAACGGATCCGCCAAAAGGAATGGCAGAAGTGGTCATGATTCCTGTCGTTGCATCCATCGTCAACGCGATCGCGCACGCCACGGGACATTATTTCCGTGATATGCCTGTGCGCGCGGACAATATTAAAGAGGTCTTCCAATGAGTATTACGAGCAAACCAATTACATTGACGATCAATGGAAAAAAACAGGGACCTGTGGATGTACCGGAAGGCCTGATGATGATCGATTTTCTGCACGAGTACGTGCATCTGACCGGGTCGCGACTCGGCTGTGGCCAGGGCATCTGTCATGCCTGTGTGGTCATCGAGGACAACCCTGATGGAACCAGTCAGGAAACGCGAACCTGTATCACCGGTGCGCATTACTTTGACGGAAAGAAAATTCGAACCGTTGAAGGACATGCCACCATCGACGACAAGGGTGAAGAAGTTCCCTCTCCCGTGCAGCAGGCGTTCATGGATCATTACAGCTTTCAGTGCGGCTATTGCACACCTGGCTTTGTGAATGCTGCCACGGTCTTTGTTGAAGGACTCAAGCGCAATCCCATCGCGCGCGAAGAACTGGAACCGGCCATTCTCAAGGCATTGGACAATCACATCTGTCGTTGCACCGGATATGTCCGGTATTACGAAGCGGTTCGTGACGTTGTACTGAACACACCAGGACTGATCCGGGAGAAATCAAATGGCTAAGAGACGAATTCTTCCTGTACTGTCAGTACTTGTGTTGTTGGCAATTGTGATTATTGCCATCCTGTGGTGGCGCGAACACCGCGACAACACCAATCCCGTACAGAAAGTCACCGCCACGGATGAGCAGATCGAGCGCGGGCGCTATGCGGCCAGAGCTGCAGACTGCGCGGCCTGTCATACTGTCCAGGGTGGCGGATTGTTCGCAGGCGGCTTCCCCATGGAAACACCTTTTGGCACGATTCATGGCAGCAATATCACACCCTCTGCAGACTATGGTATTGGTCGCTGGACCAAAGAAGAATTCCGGGTTGCCGTCAGAGATGGTGTGACGCCTACCGGTCGCCATTTGTATCCGGCCATGCCGTATAACTCCTATCATTTGATGACAGATGATGATCTGGACGATATTTACGCATACCTGATGACCAGACCGGCTGTGGATGCACCCACGCCGGAAAACGATCTGCCATTCCCGTTCAATCAGCGTTTCCTGATGATAGGCTGGAATCTGCTGTTTCAGAACAAGGATCCGCTGCCCGCCGCGTCTGAAGGCAACTCCGAGCTGTGGGTGCGCGGTCGCTATATGACGGATGTCATGGGTCATTGTGCCGAATGTCATACACCACGAGGCATGTTCGGACAGATGGATCTGGATAAACCGTTGAAAGGCGGTACGCTGGGTCGTTTCAAGGCTGCCGATATCACGCCTGAAGCGCTGGCCGAACGCGGCTGGACGCAAAAGGACCTGGCTCAGTTCCTGGCAACGGGAAATGCGCCTCAGGGATCGGCATTCAGTGAAATGCACATGGTTGTCGCTCTGAGCACGCAGTATATGACTCCAGAGGATATGAAGGCCATGACGACCTATCTGATGGGCGATAAGCCGCCTGCACCCAAGGAAGTGCCCATCAAAACCGTTGCCGGAGAAGGTCGAACGCATTACCTGAACCTGTGCGCCGGCTGCCATGGCGTATCCGGAGAGGGCAAGCCCAATGTGGCACCGCCGATGGTGGGGAACTCCACGCTGCGGCAGGATGATGCGACCAATCTGATTGCCTCCATTCTTGATGGCCTGCCAGAGCAGAAGTTTCCAGGACATGCAAACATGCAGCCTATGCCTGGTTTCAGCCACAAGCTGAACGATGCGCAAATGGCAGAACTGGTGAACTATTCCAGGGCCGCATGGGGCGGCCTGCCTGGTGATGTGAAGCCAGAGCAGATTGCTAAGCTCAGGGAGCATTGAGCTAACGGCTGTCTGATACTAACGCGAAGGAATACCACCGATCCATGAGTCCCAAAACCGACTCAGCAGTATTTCGTTTATCATTGTTCTGTTGTGCAGACACGGAGTCCGGAATATACCGGGGGTCCGGACGAACGCAACTGCCATAAACGAAATCTAAAAAGGAAGAAGGTATGAATCTTGATATTGCAGGCAAATGGGCTTTGGTGTGTGGAGCGAGCAAAGGGCTGGGTTTTGGGTGTGCCAAGGCGCTGGTGGATAATGGCGTTAACGTTGTGATTAACGCAAGGACTGCCGATGTGTTGAATGACGCCGCTGCGCAGTTGACGGAACATGCCGGTGCAGCCGCTAAACGCGACGGCTTCACCGCCGCCAAAGTGATTGCCATTGCCTGCGATATTACAACTGTCGAGGGTCGTGAGGCGGTATTCAATGCGGAAGGTGGCCCGGGCAAGGACTTTGATATTGTCGTTACCAACGCCGGCGGTCCGCCTCCTGGCGACTTCCGTGAGTGGGAGCGCGATGCCTGGATCAAGGCGATCGACGCCAATATGCTCACACCGATTGAGCTGATTCGCGCAACGGTGGATGGCATGGCTGAACGCGGTTTCGGACGTATCGTCAATATCACATCGAGCGCGGTCAAGGCGCCTATTGATATCCTTGGACTGTCCAACGGTGCAAGGTCGGGCCTCACCGGGTTCGTCGCGGGTGTGGCCCGTTCCGGCATCGCTGCCAAGGGCGTCACGATCAATAATATTTTGCCTGGCAAATTTGATACCGACAGACTGAAAGGGACGATCAAGGCCGCAGCAAGCAAGACGGGCAAAGATCAGGATACCGTGCGTCAGGCGCAAATCGCAGCCGTGCCTGCCAGACGTTTTGGCAATCCGGACGAGTTTGGTGCGCTTTGCGCCTTTCTGTGCAGCCAACAGGCTGGCTATATCACGGGTCAGAACATGCTGATCGATGGTGGCATGCTGTCGGGAACCTTCTGATCAATCACGCATGTGATCTGATCTGACTGTCAGGAAAGCGCAGCACGAAGCGGATCATGCCTTCGGCCGATGTCTGCACATCGGCCTGGCCGCCATGCAAAGCCATAATCGCTTTAACCAGCGCCAGACCCAATCCGTTGGATTCCGTGTATTCACTGCGTGATTGATCGCCGCGATAAAAGCGGTCAAACATACGTTCTGCGTGAGCCTGAGACAGGGGTTCACCGCGATTTTCAACGGTTACCGTGCTGCCACTGCCGTCCTGGTCTGCGGCCAGCAGAATCGTTGTCCCTGTATGCCCATAGCGGATTGCGTTGATAACCAGATTGTTGACGGCGCGACGCCACATAACGGTGTTGACTTGTGCTTCACCATTTCCGCTGACTACAATCGTCATATCCCTTTCTGCTGCGATGCCTTCAAAATAGTCCGCTATCTTCTGCAACTCGTCCGCCATATCTATGGTTGCGCGCTCAATGGAGACGGACGCGTGATCGGCCTGCGACAGAAAAAGAATGTTTTCGATAATATGCGCCAGCCGGTTGAATTCTTCCAGATTGGACTCCAGCAACTGCTCGTATTCTTCCGTGGTTCTGGCCCGGCCCAGGGCCACCTGTGTCTGGCCCATCAGGACATTGACCGGCGTACGCAGTTCGTGCGCCAGATCTGCAGAGAACTGCGACAGATGTTCATATCCTGATTCCAGTCGATCCAGCATGGCGTTGAAAGAGACGGCAAGCTGCTGCAGCTCGCTGGGAACACCCGTGTCACGAAAACGTGATGTCAGTTGTGATGGCGTAATGCTTTCAGCGTGATGGCTCATGGCTGTCAGCGCCTTCAGCCCACGCTTTAACAGCAGATAGCCCAGCAACGTCGTGAGTATGACAGAAAGAATAATGGCACCGATCACGCGCAACAGGTAATCATGGAGCAGGCCTGATTCCTGGGTCATCACGTAGGCCGCCGTAATTCTGACAGTGCCTCCATCACCACCAATGCTGGCCAGGGCAGAGAGCCAGCGCACACGAATCCCATCTGTACGTTCGCCGGCATGCAGGTCCGCAATGCGCAGCGGCTCATCGACGGCAACAGGCGTCATCGCCGGCGGCTGCATGCGGTCAGGATTGACCACAATAAAAGGCGCACCATCGGAACGCTGAAAGATTCGCACATCTTTCTCGTTACCAAGCATACTTTCAAATATGGCAGGCCGTTCTTCCATTTGCCGTACGTTGTATAGATCATGCAGCAGGTTGCGAAACCGTTCAACGCGCCCCAGCAAGGTATAGTCTGCACGCACTTCCAGTGCCTGTTTTGCTGAGGAATAAAGATAAAAGCCCAGCGAAGAGACGACCACACAGGAAATAACGGCAAATGCTGCCGTCACCCAGACCGCCAGGGATCGACGACGACCTGCCATCAGGGCTCTTCCGAAAACATATAGCCCACACCCCGGACAGTATGAATCAGCTTGCGTTCAAACGGCGCATCTACCTTTGCGCGCAGTCGTTTGATGGCAACGTCCACCACATTGGTATCACTATCGAAATTCATATCCCACACTTGTGATGCGATATCGCTGCGCGACAAGGCTTCTCCCTGACGACGAAGAAGAAGGTGCAGCAGCATGAACTCCTTGTTGGTAAGAATGATATTGACACCCTGACGGGTGACTTTATGCCGCAAGGGATCCAGGCGCAGGTCCGCCAGTTGAAATACTTCAGAATCGCGCACCACACCGCGTCGCAGCAGCGTACGAACGCGCAGCAAAAGTTCGGTAAACGAAAAGGGCTTGACCAGATAGTCATCGGCGCCAAGCTGCAGACCGCGAATTCTGTCGGAAACCTGATCGCGCGCCGTCAGGAATATGACCGGCACATCACATTCGCTGCGCAACTGGCTCATGACCTGCCAGCCATCTTTGCCGGGCAGCATGACATCCAGAATCACCAGGTCATACTGCTGCGTCTGGATCAGATGCAATCCGTCAATGCCGTTGCGCGCCAGATCCACGGTGTAGCCGGACTCGAGCAATCCTTTTCTGAGGTAGTCGCCGGTTTTGGAATCATCTTCAATAACAAGAAGTGTCACGACAGGATCCAGTGAAAGAAATTGAAAAAATCGTACCACGTATTGTTATTTGGTTCATGACAAAAGTGTCATCAAAACGCCATGTCGCTGACATGACGCGGGCGATAGGATATTGCCATGGTTACGGATATTGCAGGCGTAATTCGGTGACCTGACTATCTTCTTTTTTTCCAGCCTGTCATTTTATGAGGACTGTAATATGTGGCCAATCAGGACCAATATGCTGCCCGGAACGAAACGTTTTGCTGCAGCGGCATTCTGCCTAGTCATGAGCATGAGCGGTGTCAATGCCATCGCGCATGCCGGACATGAACATCAGCATCATGCGCACGGTTCAGCAGCTTCCGCCGGGGCCGACTCGTCCGGCAAACCTCCCGTTTTTGTTGCAAGTACTGCCAAGTCGTTTGAAGAACTGATGAATGATGCCATGGCGGTGATGGATTATGGAATGCTTAAGGCACCCATGAATGGTGTTTCTGATCATGACTTCGTCACCATGATGATTCCCCATCATCAGGGCGCTGTGGATATGGCAAAGGCCGTGCTGCTGTATTCCAAGGATCCTGGTATCCGCAATCTGGCGCTGGGCATTATTGCCGAGCAGCAAAATGAAATCAACATTATGCAGACGTTTCTGAAGCAGCACCCGGATGCGATGGGGCAGCATGCAGACGTTGCGAAACAGACCTCAGAAGTTGCCTCGCGGTGATGTCTTTGTGCCATCTCGCCGTGTTTCCCCGTTTATCTGACTTTAGAAGCGAATTCAGTATGAAAAAGATCACTTGCCTTTCCATATTTGCTGCCACCGTTTTATATGGCAGTACCGTTGCCGCGCTCCCGTCTTCGCAGGATCGCGTCTACACCGCCGACCAGAACAGCAATACCGTTTCAGTCATTGATCCATCCAGCAACAAGCTGTTGGGACAGATCAAACTGGGCAATCCGCGCCCCGATCTGCTCTCGCCCTTGTACAAAGGTGAGATCAACGTCCATGGCATGGGATTCTCTCCCGATCACAAAACCCTGCTGGTGGTATCCAATGGTTCGAACTCCGTCAAGTTTATTGATACGGAAACTAACAAGGTTAAAGGAACCACTTATCTGGGTCGCTCGCCGCACGAGGGCTTTTTCACCGCCGATGGCAGCGAGGCGTGGGTAGTAGTCCGCGGAGAAGACTATATCTCTGTGATTGATCCCAAAACCTACAAGGAAAAACGCCGCATCCAGACCGATCCGGGTCCCGGCATGGTGATCTTTCCACCCGACGGCAAACTTGTATTTGTGGTATCGAGCTTCACGGCCAAAGTTGCGGTGGTTGATGTGAAATCACACAAGATACTGAAGAAGATTGATGTCGTCAGTCCTTTCTCTCCGTTTCTGCAACTGACGCCAGACAATAAGGAAATCTGGATGACGCACAAGGACGTGGGCAAGGTGACGCGCATTGACACCAAAACGCAGGAGGTTACCGGTGTGATCGATACCGGCTTTATTACCAACCATCTGTCGTTTGCCAAAGTCAATGGAAAAACCCTGGCTTATGTGACGGTAGGCGGTGAAGATGCGGTCAAGGTCTTTACCACCGATAAAGAAGCGAAGCAGATCGCCACCATTCCAACCGGCGCTTTGCCGCATGGTATCTGGACCGCGGACGATAGCAGCAGAATCTATGTAGGTCTGGAAAACGGCGATGCCGTTGATGTCATTGACCCTTCAGTCAACAAAGTGGTCGCGCACGTGCCGGCAGGACAGGCGCCACAGGCCCTGACATTCGTCTCCAACGCCGTGACTAAGGGTAAGGGCGACAGCAATCTGGTACCTCGTGTCAATCGTGATTCGACGACGCTTGCGCTCAAAGCGGTGAAGGAACAGGGACGCGGCTTTGTGGTGCTGCGAAACCTTGGGCTGGTCGATGCGCTGGAAGTGAATCTGTTCAAACTGAAACCCAAGACCACCTACACTGTTTATCTGAATGGCGGCAAGACGCCGGCAGCGAGTTTTGCCACCGATCCCAAAGGGACTGCCAATGGCACGATGATCGGACCGTTAAGAACGCCTTCCAAAGATGGCGCCGATTCTGGCGCGTCTGACAGCAGCATTATCGTGATGGAGGGGGATGCCCCTGTGGACGCATCAACGGCAGCGCTGGTCAGTCGTTAATGCAGATGCGGGGGCGATTTCGAAATCTAGAGCGGGTTGTTGAGCGATAAAACCCGTTCTTTACCCACGTTATGGCCGTTAGTCAGAATTGCACCTGAAATTGCTTCAGTGATTCCATTTCAGGTGTGATACCTATGCCTGGTGCCTGTGACAGGGTGATTCTGCCTTCGTCCGGTTTCAGGTAAGTGTCGGCAATCAGATCGCGCAAGGGATTGGGGTTGGAGTCCACTTCCACATAGCCCGGCCCGCCCACAATCGCTTTCAGATGCATGGAGGCAACCAGTCCCACACCGCCACCCAGCCAGTGCGGGCAAAACAGGCGGTTGTGTAGCAGGGCCTGTCTGCCAACGAAAACGCATCCGCTGAAACCACCCCATTTGCCCAGATCCGGCTGAATTACGCCAAATGCACCACTGGCAATGGCCTCCTGGAACTGAGCTTCACCACGCATATTCTCGCCTGCGGCAAGAACAGTGCCGGCCTCAGCTGCCAACTGCTTCCATTCTTCAATGGATGAATCGGCTGCCAGGGGTTCTTCCAGCCATTGCAAATGAAATTCCTGCAAGTGTCGTGCCATGTCCCGCGCAACGTCGACAGACCAGGCCTGATTGGCATCCACCATCAGTGCAGTGTCTTCGCCAAGCAATGCGCGCAGACTGCGCAGATTGGCAATATCGCGTTCTTTTCCGAAACCAATCTTCAGTTTGAATGCGCGATAGCCT
>JAEWHK010000031.1 GCA_023387815.1 Pseudomonadota bacterium | reverse complement strand
GCGCCGATCGCGCCAAGGCGCTCAGTGCAGCACTTTCTCAAATTGAAAAACAGTTCGGCAAAGGCTCTGTTATGCGCTACGGCGATAATGAAGTGGAACATGACATACAGGTCGTGTCCACCGGGTCGCTCGGGCTGGACATCGCTCTGGGAGTTGGTGGTTTGCCGCGCGGCCGGGTTATTGAAATTTACGGTCCCGAATCTTCCGGTAAAACCACGCTTACGCTCCAGGTCATTGCAGAAATGCAAAAAATCGGCGGAACGTGTGCGTTTATCGATGCCGAGCATGCGCTCGATGTGCAGTATGCTTCGCGCTTAGGGGTCAATCTGTCAGATCTGCTTATTTCGCAACCCGATACCGGCGAACAGGCATTGGAAATTACCGATGCGCTGGTGCGCTCCGGTTCCGTCGACCTGATTGTTATCGACTCGGTCGCGGCGCTGGTACCGCGTGCAGAAATTGAAGGTGATATGGGCGACAGTCTGCCTGGCCTGCAGGCCCGACTCATGAGCCAGGCACTGCGTAAGCTTACTGCCTCAATCAAGCGTACCAACTGCATGGTGATCTTCATCAACCAGATTCGTATGAAAATTGGTGTCATGTTCGGCAGTCCGGAAACAACCACAGGCGGAAATGCACTCAAGTTTTACGCATCAGTTCGTTTGGATATCCGCCGTACCGGTTCCATCAAGAAAGGCGATGAAGTCATTGGTAACGAGACCCGTGTCAAGGTCGTCAAGAACAAGGTGTCGCCCCCGTTCAAGCAGGCCGAATTCGACATCATGTACGGCAGCGGCATTTCCCGCGAAGGTGAAATCATTGATCTCGGCGTTCAGGCTGGCGTTGTGGACAAAGCCGGTGCCTGGTTCAGCTACAGTGGCACCCGAATTGGTCAGGGCAAAGACAATGTCCGTGAGTATCTGAAAGAGCATCGGGAAATGGCTGTGGAAATTGAAAACCGTGTGCGCGAAAATATGGGTATCATTGCCCGCGCTCAGGAGTTTACGGCCGACCCTGAAGATGCGGCCCAGGCTGCGGAAGCCGATGAGTGATTTTATCCAGGGGCAGGGCAGACGCGGCCAGGGCCGTAGCCTGCTGTCCCGTGGTATTGCTTATTTGTCCAGGCGCGAGTATTCAGAATACGAACTCCGAAAGAAGCTCGCGCCTCACGCAGAAAGTCCTCAGGAACTGGACACGGTGATGGAGCGGCTGAAGAAAGAAAACTGGCAGTCTGACAGCCGTTTTCTTCAGGCAACCACCAATGTCGCGTCCAGCAAATGGGGTACCATGCGCATCGCGGCAAAATTGCGCCAGCATCAACTGCCCGATGATCAGATCCAGGAAGCGGTCAGCCAACTCCAGGACACGGAACTAGAGCGGGCAAGGGCGGTCTGGGAAAAGAAATTTAAAGGCCAGGTCTATAGTACGCCGCAGGAATACGCCAAGCAGGCAAGATTCCTGATCAGTCGTGGCTTTTCTTCCGATGTTGTCAATAAAATTGTCCGTTCCCCAACGGAAGAGTAAAGCGCGCCTTATTCCAAACCTGCGACATCTCCCAACTTCCGCTGCTCACAGTTTGGGACGTCGATACCCGCCTGGAACACCCTCTGGGGAAAGAACGAATTGCCAAAGCTGGTTGGCACGAGCGCGGAACGAACCGGCGCAAATCAGCAGGTAGTAACGCCACATCCGGTAGAAACGGTCGGAATATTGCGCTGCATGTTTTTCCCAGTGCTTTTCAAAATTCGCATGCCACGCCATCAGTGTCTTATCGTAATCGGCGCCGAAATTATGAAGGTCTTCTATCAGGAACAAGCCCTCCGTTGTGTCCGCGACCTGACCAATGACGGGAATCTCACCATTAGGGAAAATATATTTATGGATCCACGGATCGGGATCGTGATCGCGAAATACGCCGCCAATGGAATGCATTAAAAACAGCCCGTCATCCCTCAGATTGCGGCGGGCGGCTTCAAAATACGTGCGATAGTTTTTTCTGCCGACGTGCTCAAACATGCCCAGGCTGACAATACGGTCATACTTGCCCTGTAAATCGCGATAATCCTGCAGTACGAATTTTACCGGCAGACCTTCGCACATTTTTTGTCCGTACTCGGCCTGTTCCTTGGAGATGGTAATGCCGGTGCACTCAACACCATAGCGTTCTGCGGCAAAGCGCATGAAGCTGCCCCAGCCGCAACCAATATCCAGTACCGTCATTCCGGGTTTCAGGCCCAGTTTCTGGCATACCAGATCCAGTTTTGCTTCCTGGGCTTCGTCCAGCGTCGTTGCCTGATCCCAGTAGCCGCAGGTGTAAGTCATACGGGCATCAAGCATGTCTCGGAAAAACTCGTTGCCCAGATCATAGTGCTTTTCACCCACTTCCCAGGCCTTGCTGCGGGTCTGATTATTCACAAACTTCGCACGCAGAACGTGAAATAAAGTGGATGCCGTTTTTACTTTTTCATCGATGCGATGGCGTAGCAGACGGGAAATCAGTTCGTCGATCTGATCGCATTCCCATTGGCCGTCCATGTAGCTTTCGCCGAGTCCAAGGCTCCCCTGTGCCAGTATGCGGTCTGCGGCTTTGTCGTCAATGAGACGAAGGTCCCAGGGCGCATTTCCGTTAATTGTTATTCCCGCCAATGCAGCAAGTTTTCCAAGGTGCTCCACGGACGCTGACTGTTGACTACCCACTGCCATTTTCCTGCTCCTGTCATCTACCGAAACTCACAGAAATAACCGCAACACGCTACAACATAGAAAAAATTGATGTTCTTGCGTATAGCAATATTTTTTCCCTAAAGGGAATATATATCTTGGGCGCATTGCTTTGCAAGCCAAAATCGACGCGGGTATTAAATTTACAACTGTCATATTGTGATCAGGCCATACGAATTCCTGCCAAATGTTTGAACGAAATTTCTTTTGCAAGATCAATGAACGCCTGTACATACGGCGTTTGTCTGTCTTCGGCCCGGATGGCAGCGTACAGGGTACGCCAGATTCCGGGGGCCTCTCCCAGATGAACAATTCGCAACCAGTCCTGCGCCTGGTATTCGGTGAGCGCCCAGTTGGGAAGTGCTGCAACGCCGCGATTGCTATTGACCAGCTGAATGATCATAGGCGTCAGTTCCGACTTGCGTATGGAAGCAGGCTCGACACCGGCAGGATCAAGAAATGCGGTGAAAATATCCAGCCTTTGTTCATCCACCGGATAAGTAATAAGCACCTGGTTTGCCATGTCTGCGGGCTTGATGAATCGTTTGCGCGCCAGTGGATTATCGGATGCAACGGCAAGTACCAATTCGTATTTGAACAGGGGGACATATTCCACTGATTCATCGGCAACCGGGTCGGAAGTGATGACCAGGTCCAGGTCTCCGCGCATCAGTGCGGGAATAGGGGCGAACGAAAACGCTGCCGACAGATCCAGTGAGATGTCCTGCCACTGGAGCCGGAAAGCATCGAGGGTGGGCATCAGCCATTGAAAACAGGAATGGCATTCGATTGCCAGATACAGTCTGCCCGTACTGCCTGAAGCCAGTTTCTGCATTTCCCGCTCGGCGCTGCGGATCCGCGGCAAGATATCGTCGGCCAGTGTCAGCAGTCGCAGTGCGGCGGTGGTAAATCGCGACGGACGGGTGCGGCGATTGAGCAGGTTAAGATTGAGCCGGCTTTCCAGTTCGCGAATCTGATGTGACAGCGCAGATTGTGTGACGGACAGCCTCTCGGCTGCGTCCTGCAGATTGCCGGCCTGGCGTATGGCCACCAGTGTCTCAAGATGTTTAACTTCAATCATGTCAGTGTCAGCTGCGTAATAGGTAATGATTGCGTACCCCCGTTAATGCTCCGTTAATGCTCCGTTAATGCATGGAACCAGAACGCAGGCGGGCACGATACTTGTGGGTTGGAAGACATTCCTGCGCAGAAGGCAACAAGTCTGGCTGCAACCATGAGTCTGGCTGCAATATGTCTGGCTGCATCTTAGGCAGGTCGTTATACCCATATTATGCGGCCAAATAAGCCCGCCTATCATGAAGATGGCAGCTTTCATGAATAAATCTAATATTAACAAGATGAATTTGTTGCGCAAGCAAGCAGGGGTCAAGGCACAATCTGTCTACTTCATTTAAACCTGCAGTAAGCGCCGGCATGTTGTTTTTCAGCGTAAGCCGGCCTGCATTAATGAGTTAACAGAGAGCAATATGGCACTTACACATAATCTTGGATTTCCCCGTATCGGCGTCAAACGAGAACTGAAGAAGGCGCTGGAGGCTTACTGGGCGGCGCAATCGGATCGTGCAGAACTGGACGCCACCGCAAAATCACTGCGGCAACGTCACTGGGCAGTTCAGCATGAAGCGGGCAATGCCTTTGTCACTGTGGGCGATTTTGCCTGGTACGACCACATTCTGGAATGGACCACTACGCTTGGTGTTGTTCCTGCACGTTTCAACCAGTCCAAAGGCGAACCGGTGGAACTGGATACGTTATTCAGAATGGCTCGCGGCCGCGCACCTACCGGTGAACCTGCTGCCGCTTGTGAGATGACCAAATGGTTTGATACCAATTACCACTATATCGTCCCGGAATTGGAAGCCGATCAGGATTTTTATCTGGCAAGAACCAGTCTGTTTGATCAGATCGAGGAAGCGCAGGCGCTGGGTTACAAGGTTAAACCTGTGATTCCAGGCATCCTGACTTACCTGTGGCTGAGCAAAGGCCCTGCGTTCTCCAGCGCAGACGACGAAGCCAAACTGGCTCTGATTCCAAAACTGGTTGCGATTTATCGCGACGTGCTGGCCCACTTCGCAAAACTGGGCGTCCAGTGGGTCCAGGTCGATGAGGCTGCGCTGGTACTGGATCTGCCTTCTGCATGGCAGCAGGCGTATAAGCAGGTTTACGCAGAACTCTCGAAAGAGCCGGTGAAAATTCTGCTGGCAACCTATTTTGGTGATGTCGCAGACAATACTGATCTGCTGGTCAGTCTGCCTGTCGCAGGTGTACATTTTGATCTTGTGCGTGGCAAAGCACAGCTTGCCCGTGTTCTGCCTGCCTGGCCTGCCGATCGTGTCCTGTCTGCCGGTGTTATCAGCGGACGCGACGTGTGGCGTACCGACCTGGATCAGGCTGCCAGCCTGCTGGAAGAGGCCGGCAAGAAGCTGGGCGAGCAGTTGTGGATTGCGCCGGCATCGTCTCTGCTGCACGTTCCGGTAGACCTGAGCGAAGAGACACAACTGGATGAAGAAGTCAAAAGCTGGCTGTCATTTGCGGTACAGAAACTGGACGAACTGCGTCTGCTCGCTGCCGTCATCAATGGTTCGGCCACAGAGACAGATAAAGCAGCGCTGGATAAACAGCGTGCTGCGTTGGCAGAGCGCAAAGTGTCTCGTCGCATTCACAATCCTGCCGTAACTTCAAGGGTACAGGAAGCTGCCAGCATTTCCCGGCAGCGCACACCGTTTGCCGAGCGTATTGTCAAGCAGCGCGAAGCGCTGGGATTGCCCGATTTTCCCACCACGACCATCGGTTCCTTCCCGCAGACGCCCGAAATCCGCAAGCTGCGCCGCGACTGGAAGGCCGGCGCCATTTCCGATAGCAAATACGAAGAAGCCATCCGCGATGAAATTCGCGAAGTCGTCAAATTCCAGGAAGAAGCTGGGCTGGATGTTCTGGTTCACGGCGAACCCGAGCGCAATGACATGGTGGAATATTTTGGTGAGTTGCTTGCAGGTTTCGCATTTACGCAAAATGGCTGGGTACAGAGTTACGGTTCACGCTGCGTGAAACCGCCAATCATCTATGGTGACGTTGCACGCCTGATTCCAATGACGGTCGAGTGGACAGCCTTTGCGCAGTCCCTGACAGACAAGCCCATGAAGGGAATGCTGACCGGACCGGTTACTGTCCTGCAATGGTCATTCGTGCGCGATGACCAGCCACGCCAGGCAACCTGCCTGCAACTGGCACTGGCCTTGCGTGACGAAGTGGTGGATCTCGAAAAAGCCGGGATCCGTGTGATTCAGATTGACGAACCGGCATTCCGCGAAGGACTTCCTCTGCGCCGCGCAGACTGGCAGACCTATCTGGACTGGGCAGTGGATTGCTTCCGCGTCAGCACCTCCGGGGTTGAAGACAGCACGCAGATCCATACCCACATGTGCTATTCCGAGTTCAATGACATTATTGAGTCCATCGCTGCCATGGATGCGGACGTGATCACCATTGAAACCTCCCGCTCGAACATGGAACTGCTGGAAGCCTTTGAACGCTTCAACTATCCAAACGATATCGGACCAGGCGTTTACGACATCCACTCGCCCAATGTGCCTGATCGCGAATGGATGATTCAGCTCATGAAAAAAGCAGCAGGCAGGCTCGATCCCAAGCGGCTGTGGGTCAATCCAGACTGCGGCCTGAAAACCCGCCAGTGGCCTGAAACCCGCAGCGCACTGGTTGAAATGGTGCAGGCTGCAAACGCGTTGCGCGCTGCATTCTGATCGGTTACGTTTACCAACCTTTGCCACAGGTGCCCCGGTTTCCGGAGCCCTGTGGTTTTTTTTGCCTGAAAGTCGGATGTCTTCACATTGCGGGCTTGTCCGGCCGTTTTTTGCCATGCAGCAAATTTCACGGATTATGAGTTTTCTGCGGCGGGGCCCGGGGCGAGTACGCTATACTTTATTGGTTTACCGATCAATTCAATCAGCCAATCATTCGGACATGTCCCTGGGTTCCTCGGCTCGCAAGCCTATACACACCCGCAGCATTACCATGAATTCCTTTCTTCGGGAGGATGGACTATGGGAGCTGGAAGCGAATCTGGTCGACGTCAAGGCATATGATTTTCCGACAAAGCGCAGCGGTATACATCGGGCAGGGGATCCTGTTCACGATATGACCATTGTCCTGCTTGTCACCCGGGACGGCGCCATCACCGATGTCCAGGCCCGGTATGCGGCTGCGCCCTATGGGCCGGCCTGTATGGCGATTGAAGAGGCCTACCGCGGTCTGATCGGCTTGCATCTGCTGCGGCAGTTCCGCAATGCCGTGCGAGAACGGTTTGGGCGTATCGATGGCTGTACGCATATGTCGGAGCTCGTTGTACTGCTGCCAACGGTTTTTGTACAGAGTCTGTCTGCACAGCGGCGCGAGCAGGCCCAGCAGGCGGGCAGGAAGCCCTTTCAACTGGACGGCTGCCACGCGCTTGCACTCACTTCGCCTACGGTGAGGGAGTTTTATCCAGAGTGGTATGTCGAACAAAGGGATGGCAGCAAACGCAAGGTCAGACAGTCATGATGCTGTCTCCTGAGTCCGACAGTCATATTTCGTGTGCTCGCTGGGTGCTGCTGGCTGAGCATTTGTTTTTTTTATCCTACGCTAATAGGTAATACATGAAGATCCATGAGTATCAAGGCAAAGAGCTGCTGAAAAAATTCGGCGTCACCGTGCCTCGCGGCATTCCCGCATTTTCCGTAGACGAAGCGGTTGCCGCTGCAGAGAAACTCGGTGGCCCGGTCTGGGTTGTCAAAGCACAGATTCACGCGGGTGGCCGTGGCAAGGGCGGCGGTGTCAAGCTGGCCAAATCCATCGATGAAGTCCGCCAGCTGTCTTCCGAGATTCTGGGTATGCAGCTTGTGACGCATCAGACGGGCGCAGAAGGTCAGAAAGTGAACCGCCTGTTGATCGAAGAGGGTGCGGACATCAAGAAAGAGTATTACGTTGGTATCGTTACCGACAGGAACACTCAGCGCGTCTGCGTCATGGCATCCAGCGAAGGTGGTATGGATGTAGAGGAAGTGGCCGAGAAAACGCCTGAAAAAATCCTCAAGGTCTTCGTTGATCCTGCAAAAGGTTTCACAGACGAAGAAGCCCGCGAACTGGCACGTGGCATTGGCGTACCTGATGCTTCAGTGGACAAGGCAGCCGTTGAATTCCAGAAACTGTACCAGGCTTACTGGGATACCGATTCTTCTCTGGCTGAAATCAATCCGCTGATCCTTACTGGTTCAGGCGATATCATTGCGCTTGACGCCAAATTCAATTTCGATTCCAACGCACTGTTCCGCCATCCCGAGATCGTTGAATACCGCGATCTGGACGAAGAGGATCCTGCTGAAATCGAAGCCAGCAAATTTGACCTGGCGTACATCCAGCTTGACGGCAATATCGGCTGCCTGGTCAATGGCGCGGGCCTGGCCATGGCTACCATGGACACCATCAAACTGTTTGGTGGCGAACCAGCCAACTTCCTGGACGTCGGTGGTGGTGCAACGGCCGAGAAGGTAACAGAAGCCTTCAAGATCATGCTCAAGAACAAGGAAGTCAAGGCTATCCTGGTAAACATCTTCGGTGGCATTATGCGTTGCGACGTGATCGCCGAAGGCGTGATCGCGGCATGCAAGGCCGTCAACCTCTCTGTCCCGCTCGTTGTGCGCATGAAAGGTACCAATGAAGAAATGGGCAAAAAAATGCTCGCAGAATCCGGTCTGCCAATCATCAGCGCCGACACCATGGCCGAAGCTGCAACCAAAGTTGTTGCCGCCGTTAAGTAAGCAAGGAATTTTTCATGTCAATTCTGATCAATAAAGACTCCAAAGTTATCACCCAGGGTATTACTGGTAAAACCGGCCAGTTTCATACACGTATGTGCCGTGACTACGCTTTCGGTAAAGAAGCGTTTGTTGCCGGTGTGAATCCGAAACGTGCAGGCGAAGATTTCGAAGGTGTGCCTATCTACGCATCCGTCAAGGACGCCAAAGAACAGACCGGCGCCAATGTATCGGTCATCTACGTACCGCCAGCAGGTGCTGCGGATGCTATCTGGGAAGCCGTTGACGCTGACCTGGATCTGGTTATCTGCATTACCGAAGGCATCCCAGTCCGCGATATGCTTGCTGTACGCAATCGCATGCGCGAAGAGAACAAAACCACGCTGCTGCTCGGCCCCAACTGCCCGGGTCTCATCACACCTGACGAGCTGAAAATCGGTATCATGCCAGCGCATATCTGCAAAAAAGGCCGTATTGGTGTGGTCAGCCGTTCCGGTACACTGACATACGAAGCCGTTGCACAGCTGACCGAACTGGGTCTTGGACAGTCCAGCGCCGTTGGTATTGGTGGCGATCCAATCAATGGTCTCAAACATATCGACATTCTGAAAATGTTCAACGACGATCCGGAAACAGACGCCGTTGTCATGATTGGGGAAATCGGTGGTCCTGATGAAGTGAACGCTGCCGAATGGGCCAAAGACAACATGAAGAAACCTGTGGTTGGCTTTATTGCCGGCGTAACAGCACCTCCAGGAAAACGCATGGGTCACGCTGGTGCACTGATTTCCGGCGGTGCCGATACGGCAGATGCCAAACTGGAAATCATGGAAGCTTGCGGCATTCGTACTACGCGCAATCCTTCAGAAATGGGCAAACTGCTCAAATCCGTACTGTAATGAACACCTGAAGCCGGCCGCAACAGCGGTCGGTCAAGGTCAGCCCCTGATACCGCGACCACACAGTTGTGATATCAGGGGCTTTTTCTTTTGCGAGTTACCAGAAAGTCAGGGGATTGTAAGCAAACATTCATAGAATGGTAAGCGCTAAAAAAAACGGGTCCCTGCAGCAATTGCGCGGACAATAAACAGACAACAGTTTCTCCTTGAAAGCTTATTTGGAAGGTTCACTATGGATGTAGGTTCTTCGGCGTTTTGGCTCGCCCTGCTGGAAATCATTTGGGTCAATATTCTGCTCTCCGGCGATAATGCGGTTGTGATTGCACTGGCGGCACGAACGCTACCGGCAGATCAGCAGAAAAAAGCGATTGCTATCGGTTCAGGTGCTGCGATCGTCTTGCGGATTGTTCTGACATTGGTTGCAGCCAAGCTGCTGATGCTTCCTTATCTGAAAATCATTGGTGCCATCCTGCTGGTCTATATTGGGGTGTCACTGGTCAATTCCGATGATGATGAAGGCGGGCAGGAGAAACACCATGCAACGCTGCTGAGTGCAATCCGGACCATTCTGGTGGCTGACCTGGTCATGAGCCTCGATAACGTGGTTGCGGTCGCCGCGGCTGCTCATGGTGATACCACGCTGCTCATTATCGGTCTGGCTCTCAGCATTCCTCTGGTCATTTTTGGCAGTACACTACTGCTGCGCGTTATCGAAAAGTTCCCGGTGATCGTGTGGCTGGGTGCAGCCCTGCTGGGATATATCGCCGGTGAAATGTTTGTTGGGGATCCTGTCATTGAACCTCGTTCCGAGACCTGGGCCTCTATGGCACACATGAGTCATCATCAATTTGGCATCGCGATGGGTGCGATTGGCGCTATCCTCGTGCTCGTGATTGGCAAAATTTTGACATCGCGCGAAAAAAACTGACAGATCCCTGAATACTCTGTTTTATAATTGCTCCCAATGTGGGGCAGAAGAAGAGGCACGCACGTGCCTCTTTTTTGTTTTATGCGCCCTGTAAACCGGCAAACTTATAACCCTGACAGAGGCAAATTTTTACTATGCTTGAGTTTCTACAAACCCTGAGCTGGACCGCAATTTTCCAGATTATCCTGATCGACATCCTGCTGGGTGGTGATAACGCAGTCATCATTGCACTGGCCTGCCGCAACCTGGAAAAGGCACAACGCATGAAAGGTATCCTGTGGGGAACCTTTGGTGCCATTATCATGCGGGTTCTTCTTATTGCCTTCGCGCTGAAGCTGCTGGAAATTCCCTTCCTGAAAATTGTGGGCGGCGCCTTGCTGGTCTGGATCGGGATCAAACTGCTCATTCCCGAAGAAGACGAACATGGCAATGTGGCAGGCGGAACTTCGGTGTGGACTGCGGTGAAAACCATTCTGATCGCCGATTTTGTCATGAGTCTGGATAACGTGATTGCGATTGCTGCCGCAGCGCAGAAAACCACACCAGGTCATGAAGTGGCGTATGTGGCATTTGGTTTGATCGTCAGTGTGCCAATCATCATCTGGGGTAGCACGCTGGTTCTGAAACTGATTGATAAATACCCGCTGGTGATTACGCTGGGCGCAGGTCTGCTTGGCTGGCTGGCAGGGGGGATGCTGATCTCCGACGTATTTACCGAGAGGACGTTTTTCAATGGCGAAGCGCCACCGCAAGCTGTTAAGATTGCGGTAGAAGTCTTGGGTGTCATTCTGGTCGTTGGCCTTGGTAAATGGCTGGCTGGCCGCAAAGGCAAAAAGCAGGTGCCCAGCGCAGGCTGAGCCGCCTGATTCCACCCTTAAGGCCTGTTGCTGATTGCTCAATATCAGGATCAGGTCATCCAGAACCCCGCCAGACTTCGGTTGAGCGGGGTTTGCTGTTTTTATCATTGCCTGGCGACAGGCTGTTACTTGTTTGAAGGTCCAACACGATGGAAGAAAAACCAAAACGTACCATATTGCAAGGCTTGTTCATTCTTGCTGTTTTCGGGATCGTCGCCACCGTTGCCGTTAACTATTTGCGTTGATTGTCGCAGGCAGATGTCAGAATGCACTGGCTATACTAATGTGCATCAATGACTCTGCCAGTCTGCTTCAGCGTCTTTTTTGCATTCACTATTAACAGGTACCTTGCGTGACCGATATCAAAAAACTTACCATTGCTACCCGCGCCAGCCGTCTTGCCTTATGGCAGGCGAACCATGTGCGGGATCGGCTTGTTTCGACGTTTCCCGGATTGCAGGTAGAACTGCTTGAACTCACAACGAAGGGGGATCAGATTCTGGATCGTACCCTGTCGAAAATCGGTGGAAAAGGACTCTTTATCAAGGAACTGGAAACGGCGCTGCTCGATGGCCGGGCAGATCTCGCTGTCCATTCGCTCAAGGACGTTCCGGTAGACCTGCAATCGCCTTTTGCGCTGGCCGCCATTCTTGAACGTGCCGATCCGACCGACGCCTTTGTCTCCAACAAGTATCAGCGACTGAGCGATCTGCCCGTCGGTGCTGTTGTGGGTACTTCCAGTCTCAGGCGTGAATCGCAGATACGGGCGGCTTTTCCGGAACTGGATGTTCGTCCGCTACGGGGCAATCTGGACACGAGACTAGGCAAACTGGACAAAGGCGATTACGATGCCATCGTACTGGCGTCTGCCGGTCTTGAACGGCTGGGTCTCGGCGAGCGCATTGCTTCCCGTCTGGAAGTTGCAGAAAGCGTTCCTGCTGCTGGCCAGGGAGCGCTGGGAATCGAAATTCTGGAATCCCGCGAGGATTTGATGGAACTGCTTTCCGAACTGGCCAGTCCGGCAACAACCGCCTGCGTTACGGCAGAGCGGGCCGTTTCCCGTGCGCTGGGCGGATCCTGCCAGGTTCCTATCGCCGCCTATGCAACCCTGACGGACAATGCCGTTACATTGAGTGCGCTTGTCGCGACACCCGATGGCAAGAGCGTTCTACGCAGTACGCGGACCGCGGGCGCCGAACTTGCCGAACAGCTGGGTGCAGATGTCGCACAGGCGCTGCGAGAGCAGGGTGCGGACGCGATTCTGGCGTCGCTCAATGATGCCGCAAGGGCAAACGATAGTCAGGCGTGAACGGGATTTCGGGCGACACAGCCGCGACGGTCATTCTGACCAGACCTGAAGGAAAAAACGCCTGCCTTCTGGCGCGTTTTGCGCAGACGGGACTGGCGACGGTCGAATTGCCGGCACTGCAGCTGACTGCAGTGGCAAAAGCGCCAGCCATGCCAGATCTGCAGTCAGTTGATCTGGCCTTCTTTGTCAGTGGCTTTGCTGTTGATTGTTTTTTTGCCTTGCTGGCTGACAGAGCTTTGCATTGGCCCGCCGGCCTGCATGCCGCCTGCGTGGGCCCGGGCACCGCCGAGGCCTTGCAACGCCATGGACTGTCTCCAGACTGCATTTTCCAGCCCTCTTCGGACCAGACCGCCGATTCGCCGGGCTTGCTTGCGAGCCTCAGAAAAACCGGGGTCCTGCGCAAGCTGCGTACTGTGCTGATCGTTTCGGGAACAACGGGAAGTGCATGGTTCGAGAACAGCTTGCGGGCCGAATCAATTTCCGTCAGCCGTCTTGCACTCTACGAGCGACAGAGCAGGGTGTGGGATCCGGCGGTTCGGCAGCAGATGCTTTTGCTTTTTGGCAATGCGGCCAGGAAAAAGTTTGTCGTGCTCACCAGCCCTCAGGGGGTGGAGGCGTTCGTCGATAATCTGCTGACAACAGGTGTGTCGGGTGAACAGGTGATGGAAGCCACGACATTCGTTGTGACCCATCCGGGTCAGGCCGTCAGTCTGCAGCAGGCCTGGCACCGGCATCTGCCCGACGCGGACCTGTCTGCGTTGCATATCCTGCAGTCCTTTTCCAGGGATAATGCAATTTTCCGCAGCGTTACAATCTCTGATTAAAAGCCTGCCGTAATCCACTACAATGAATATATCTTTTCGTGAACGATCGCCATTGGGTGTATTGGTTTTCTGAACAGCAAGGAATTGACGAACATGGAAAAAAAACGGGACAACGCGCTCAATACGGATAACAACACGAATCCGAAGAAGGCTGACCGCCAGAATGATCCCGCCGATACCACGGCACAAACGGTGACGGATGTTGAACTGAGCAACGAAGAAACCACAGAAGCGACCGCCAGCACTGATCCGGTCGCCCAGACGCACACAGGTTCGGGCTCGGGCGATTCCACCGTTCCTCCACCGGATACCGCTGCAACATCAGAATCCGGCAAGGGTTCCAAAGGCCCACTCATTGGAGCAATCGTTGTGGTTGCGGCCATCGCGGCTGGTGGCTATTACTATTCTCAGAATAATCAGTCCGGTTCTGACACGCAATCCGCGACACAGACCACGAGTGATTCCTCATCGGCCTCCACGGAAACGCCGTCAGCGTCTCAGGCCGACCAAGCATCTTCTGCCTCTGATACTGAGGCCACTGACAAGTCACAGGATGTCACCGAGGCGTCAGATTCTTCTTCCGCTACCGACAGTTCCGCTGACGCTGCGTCCGGCGACACGGCGTCGTCTGCAACAGACAGCAGTGCCCCGGCAGCAGATGCATCAGCGAACTCGGATTCTGCTTCGGAACCTGCGGCAGAGGGCGATAACGCAGCACAATCCGGAACTTCGGATACAGGCGCTGCGGCTGAGCAGAGCAAAGCAACGGAAAGCAGCGGCGATTCTTCGACAGACAGCCAATCAGGCGCTCAGTCTGACAATGGCAGTGCCACAGACAGCACAGCCGCAAGCGAAGGTTCCGATGTGACATCCGCCAGCGCCACGTCCTCGGGCGATGAAGCTACAGACAGCAGCGCAGACAATGCCGCGACTGCATCTTCGGCTTCACAGTCTGCAGGTGCCGACACATCCGCAGGAAGTGCCGGCAGGGCTGCCAATACCGGTGCGCAGGCTGCAACATCCAATGGATCCGCTGGCCAGTCCGGCAGTTCACTTCCGGCAGATATTCGCGATCAGCTCGATCGGCAATCGGCACAGATCATTGCATTGCGCGATCAGCTGGAATCCTCACAAAAACAACTGCAGCAGTTGCAGACGTCTCGTTTGCAGGCATCCCGCAACGAGGCCAGTCTGTTCATTCTCAACGACGTCAGCCGACTGGTTGGCATGGCTCAGAATGAGCTTGCCATTTCGGGTAATGTAGAAAATGCCGTCGCTTCACTGGAAACAGCCAAAAAAGCCATCGATCAGGCCGACGCTCCGGTGCTGGCGGGCCTTCAGGGTGCGCTGGCAGCCGATATCGTTACACTGAAGTCCGCTCCCGCCAGTTCACAGGACATGCTGTTTACGCAGGCTGCAGAACTTTCAGACAAAATCGATTCTCTACCCATGATCGCACCCGATCAGCCAGGCGCGCAGCCTTTGGCGGGATCTTCCACGTCGGGCAATGCTTCCGCAAGCGGCAGCCAGGCTGCAGACAGTGCTACAGAAAATTCTGACGCGACAGATCCCTCTGCGCCTTGGTACGATCGCGCCTGGAGCGAAGTGAAAAGCTGGCCGGCTGCGGCATGGAACGGGCTTCGTTCAGACCTGGGTGGCGTGGTCAGGGTTGAAAAACTGGCCGACCCCAATCAGGTTCTGCTCACTGTTGATCAGGCATCACAATTGCGCGGCAACCTGAAACAGAATCTGCGGTTTGCTCAGCAGGCGCTGCTCAATGGTCAGCAGGGAATCTGGACCCGTTCGCTGGAAACGGTGGAAAAGGGCCTGCGTCAGAGTTTCAATCAGGATTCTTCCGATACCCAACAGGCCATTGCCCAGGTTCAGGCGCTGCTCAAAGCAGGCGTTCGACCAAAGACGCCCGAGATTACGCAAAGTGTGAAGGCGGTCCAGGAAACACGTAATCAGCTCAAATCCATGAGCGCCGGACAGGAGTAATGCATGCGAACCAGTCTGAAATTACTCGTCCTGCTTGCTGTTGCCGTTGCCGCCGCCTTGCTGCTGCGTGATTCCAGCGGTTACTTCATGGTGGTGACCGGTGACGAACGCCGGACGCTTTCGCTTGCCGCCGGCCTGGTGTTCATCGTCCTGGCTTTCTTTGTCTTTTATCTGCTATTCCGATTCATCGGATTCCTGATGGATGCGCCATCGCGTATCCGTAACTGGAACCATCGTCGACATACCCGCAAGGATTATGATCTGCTTGAGCGCGGATGGATGGAGCTTCTGGAAGGGCGTAGCAGCCCGGCCGAGAAAGACCTGACTCGCCTCCTTAATCGCAGTCGGGACAGCGGACGTCAGGCGCTGGCTAGTCTTGCTGCAGCCAAAGCGGCACATAACCAGGGCCGTTATGCCGAGCGTGACGCATTGCTGCTGACCGCGCAATCCAAAGCGGAAGGCAATTCAAGAATGCAGGATGCCACTGCTACCATCCGCGCCGAAATGCTGCTGGAGCAGGGCGAGGCCAAACAGGCGCTCGGCCTGCTGGAGCCCCTGGCCAAAAGCGGTGGCGCCAATCAGGATCATATCCAGAAGCTGCTGCTGCGTGGTTATAAGCAAATCGGCAACCAGGACAAACTGCTGGATGTCGCGCGTACCCTGAACCGCAAAGGCACAATTGATCCTTTTGAGGGTCAGCGCCTGATCGAACACGCCGGCGCCGCTGTCATGAAAGCGACGACCCGCGATAGCTGGGCAAATACCTGGAAGATGTTCAGTTCCGCAGAAAAAACCATGCCCCTCATTGCCCTGGCAGCGGCAGAAAAAGCGCAGGCTGCAGGCCATCCGGATACGGCCGGCCAGATTCTGGAAACCTCATTGCGAGAAAATGTGGATGCGCGCCTTCTGAACGCCTATGTTCAGTGCCCGCAGGAACAGGTTAACGCACGTCTTACCAAGGCTCAGAAATGGTTGGAAAAAGATGAGAACAATCCTGATCTGCTCAACGCCCTTGGTTTTTTATGCCTGGCAGCCCAGCTGTGGGGGCAGGCAGAGCGTTATCTGACGCGCAGCCTCAAGCTGCGAGACGATCCACGTACTCATTCGCTGCTGGGCGCGCTCTACGATCGCCTGGGCAAACCCGCAGAAGCTGTCAAACACTGGCGTCTGGCTTCGGCATCGGTCTCCATGCTCCCTGTCGTCGCCGGCGAAAAATACCTCCCAGCGGCCGATACGCGTCTGGACCCGGACGGTCCGCCAGACCGCAAGCGTGCCGAGGCAGAGACTGAGGTATCGCGCACCGAAGACGGTCCGCCTGAAAAAGCCATCTATGCCAAACGGCCGGAAACCGATGACGAGTACTTTGACAGTGCTCCCATTCCGGGACTCCGTTCCGAAGAACTGAATGAAAAATCGTAAACACAGTAACCTGAAGAGTTGACTATGAGCTTGAAAAATGTCCCTGCCGGCTCCAAAACGCCGGAAGAATTCAATGTCGTGATCGAGATTCCAATGAACGCGGATCCGGTCAAATACGAAGTGGATAAAGAATCCGGTGCGGTCTTTGTGGATCGCTTCATGACCACATCCATGCATTATCCATGCAACTACGGCTATATCCCCGACACACTGTCAGATGATGGCGATCCTGTCGATGTACTGGTTCTGACACCATTTCCGGTTGCTGTCGGATCGGTCATCAAGTGCCGCGCGCTGGGTGTACTGCAAATGGACGACGAAGCTGGCGGTGATGCAAAACTGCTGGCCCGGCCAGTTGACAAACTGTACCCGCTTTACGCGAACATGAAATCCTATACCGACCTGCCAGAGCTGGAACTGCAACGTATCCAGCATTTTTTCGAGCACTACAAGGATCTCGAAAAAGGCAAATGGGTCAAGGTAAAAGGCTGGGAGGGCATTGATGCTGCCCATACCGAAATTACCTCCAGTATCGAACGATTCCAGAAAGGTAAATAATCTACCGGACAGATATGCTTTCAAAGAAGGGCGCGGCAGTACAACTTCCGGGCCCTTTTTTTGATGGGTCGTACATGGAATCCGGCAGCGGGTCCATGATGACATTTGATTGATCAATGATAACCAGGATAATTGAAGAGACTGCCATGAATTATGTTTTTCCCGCCCCAGAAGTTGTTTCCCTTCCTGTTGTCGGCAGCGACGACCGTTTTCCGGTGCGCCGCGTTTACTGCGTAGGCCGCAATTATGCCGAACACGCCAAGGAAATGGGCTTTACCGGTCGTGAAGACCCGTTCTTCTTCTGCAAGCCTGCCAACGGGCTGTTGCCAATCGCTGATGGAGAGACAGGCCAGATGCCATACCCATCCAAAACAAATGATCTGCACCATGAAATGGAGCTGGTTGTCGCCATTGGTAAGGCTGGCAAGGATGTATCGGTAGAAGAAGCTAAAGAGATGGTGTGGGGATATGCACTGGGTCTGGATATGACTCGTCGTGACCTTCAGGGCGAAGCCAAAAAACAGGGCAGACCCTGGGAAGTGGGCAAGGCATTTGATATGTCCGGCCCGATTGGTCCGATTCATCCTGCCGCCAGCGTGAGCAATATTGACAAGGCTGCAATCTCTCTTGATGTGAACGGGCAGACACGTCAGAAAAGCACGATTGCATCCCTGATCTGGTCCATTCCTGAATCCATCGCGTTCCTGTCCGGCCTGTTCGAGCTGCAGCCAGGCGACCTGATTTTCTCCGGCACACCTGAAGGCGTTGCTGCAGTGAAAGTAGGCGACGAGCTGGTGGGCAAAGTGGAAGGTCTGGGCGAGCTCAAAGTTCGTATCGTTTGAGATTGAGATACTGGTTTCTACTAGTCCCAAAGCCCTCAAAACGTTAAATAATAAGACACCCCACTCAGCGGTGTCTTATTTTTTTGTCATACAAATCAAACAGATAGAGAAGTTGACTAACACCTGAAAAAATCGCAGATGTTACAAATACAAGCACTTTATGGTCGTTCTGTAATGATCTTTGGAGTGAAAGTGCGAATAATGGTTTCTACTGATTTTGTATTTCAACTAAAGAGGGATAAGTCATGAAGCTTAATACGACACGATCACTGGTTCTGACAGCCGTTTTTGCAGGATTCCTGGGTCTGGCCGGATGTGACAACGGAGGGGACGACGCAGCAGCACCTGCAGCGCCAGGTACAACTTCTGAGGCACCTGCTTCACCGGCTCCAGCAGCCGAACCCGCTGCTCCGTCTGAATCTGCGCCTGCCGAAGGTACGACACCTGCTCCATCTGGCGATGCTCCTGCTGCTGATGGTTCTTCTACGGGTACTGAAGGCTCAACCTCTGGTGGTACCCAATAAGCCTTGATTTCCAAGGCAGACGTCAGCCGGAAGACTCTCTTTCGGGCTGGCGGTACCATCTAAGTGACCATATACGAATAGCGGCAAATATAAGCCGACACAAAGATTATTTCAGTAATCCGCAATTAGCGTAGCAGGCTCGGCAAGAGTCTGACACTGAAGAAGATTACTCTCTCTGGGCGACCTGACAATCTGATTGTCGGTCGCTTTTTTTTCAGAATGCAGCCGGGCACATCCTGAAGACCTGTGATCTTTAGCTCTTGAGGCAGCTGCTCATGAATGTCTTGCGCGCATCACCCGTCAGCGATTTGCTCTTGGCATCTTTATTGCAGTCAGCCCTATACTGGCGCCGCGCGCGGCGGCCACGCAAAAAAATACCCCGAAGAGCGGATTGTCATCCGTTTCCGAGGTATCTGTCTGACGTCTCGCTGACAAACGATCAACCCGAATGATTCGGGTATGGTCGTTCGAATTGCAGCGCCTCGGCCTGACTCCGCTTTCAAAGGCAAAGCCGATGACGTTTGTCATTGCACCAATTATTTTTTCATCATATCGAAGAACTGATCGTTGTTCTTCGTAGACTTAATCTTGTCCAGGATGAATTCCATGGCTTCCACTTCATCCATATCGTGAATGAACTTGCGCAGCACCCAGACGCGTTGCAGTCTCTCGGGTTTCATCAGCAGCTCTTCGCGACGCGTTCCTGATTTGTTCAGGTTGATGGCCGGGTAGATACGTTTTTCAGCAAGACGACGTTCAAGATGAACTTCACTGTTACCCGTACCTTTGAACTCTTCGTAAATGACCTCATCCATCCGGCTGCCGGTCTCGATGAGCGCCGTGCCGATAATGGTGAGTGAACCGCCTTCTTCGATATTGCGGGCTGCACCAAAGAAGCGTTTCGGGCGTTGCAGCGCGTTGGCGTCCACACCACCGGTCAGTACCTTGCCTGAAGAAGGAACAACAGTGTTATAGGCCCGGGCCAGACGGGTAATGGAGTCGAGTACGATAACCACATCTTTTTTGAGCTCGACCAGGCGCTTGGCTTTTTCAATGACCATTTCCGCCACCTGCACGTGTCGCGTTGCAGGCTCGTCGAAGGTTGATGCAACGACTTCACCGCGCACGGTGCGAGTCATTTCCGTCACCTCTTCGGGGCGTTCGTCCACCAGCAGCACGATAAGTGTGGCGTCCGGATAGTTGGTGGTAATGGAGTGGGCAATGTGCTGCATCATGACCGTTTTACCCGATTTCGGGCTGGCAACGATCAGGGCACGCTGGCCTTTTCCGATAGGAGAGAAGATATCCAGGATGCGGCCGGTATTGTTTTCTTCACTCTTGATGTCGCGTTCCAGAAGCAGTGGCTCGTCCGGATGCAGAGGTGTCAGGTTTTCGAACATGATGCGATGTTTCATCAGTTCGGGAGACACACCATTGACGTTTTCCACTTTTACCAGTGCGAAATAGCGCTCGCCATCTTTGGGAACACGCACTTCACCTTCAATCGAATCACCGGTGTGAAGATTGAAGCGGCGGATCTGGGATGGGGAAATGTAGATGTCGTCTGTGCTGGCCAGGTAGGAGGTTTCGGGGGAGCGTAAAAAGCCAAATCCGTCAGGCAGGACTTCCAGAACGCCATCGCCGAAGATTTGCTCTCCCATTTTGGCCCGGCGCTTCATGATTGCAAACATGAGTTCCTGCTTGCGGAAGCGGTTGGCGTTTTCAATTTCCAGACCTGCAGCCATTTCGAGCAGCTGCGACACATGCAGTGCCTTTAATTCATTAAGGTGCATTATTTATAGTATGAATAGATAAGAATAGGAATAAGGGGGTGGCGGACTGACGAATGAGCCCGCGCGAAAAAAAGAACTTAGATGGATTCGTCGATGAATCCGGTCAGCTGGGTTTTATTGACTGCGCCAACCTTGGTCGCAACGGCTTCGCCGTTTTTGAATACCATCAGCGTTGGAATGCCGCGGATGCCAAAACGGGCAGCCACTTCGGGGTGGTCCTGAACGTCGACCTTGACGACCTGAACACGGCCTTCGTAGTCGCGGGAGACTTCCTCGAGCAACGGAGCAATGGCCTTGCACGGACCGCACCAGGGCGCCCAGTAGTCAACCAGCACCGGTACTTCAGATTGCAGCACCTCGGCTTCAAATGTTTTGTCGGTTGCGTGTTTAATCAGATCGCTCATAATGTTTCGGTGACGGTTGCCAAGAATAATCAGAATTGAAATTTAACGTATTTGGGACGTCCCGGGATCGGGGACGATCAAAGCGAAAGGTTTTGATGTGAGCTGCAACGGAATGGATTTCAGTCTGGATTCCGTTCCCGGCCGATGATGCCAGGTCAGTCGAAGGAGGGGTACCCTTGACGGACATACAGCAGCCAAATGCGTCTGTAGTTAATTGTAAGAATACCATTTATCGATAAAGATTGTCGGAAAGCGTGATTATTGAGCGACAAAAAACACATTGAACACGTAAAATGTCTGTTTTTTTGAACAGTATTGAGAAACACGTGGCCGCCAAGCAAAGCTATGACGAAGCATCCATCCGGGTCCTGAAAGGCCTGGAGCCCGTGCGTGAACGCCCGGGCATGTACACCCGCACCGAGAATCCCCTTCATATTATTCAGGAAGTTATCGACAATGCTGCCGATGAAGCACTGGCGGGATTCGGCAAACAGATCACCGTTACCGTCAACACCGATGGCAGCATGACTGTGGAAGATGATGGTCGTGGTATTCCCGTTGGTCTGCATCCCGAAGAGAAGGCGCCGGTGGTGGAAATTGTCTTCACGCGCCTGCATGCCGGCGGCAAATTCGACAAGAAGGCGGGCGGCGCTTACGCCTTTTCCGGTGGCCTGCATGGAGTGGGTGTATCGGTAACCAATGCGCTTTCAACGCGCATGGAAGTCACGGTGTGGCGCGACAGTGCCGAATATCAGCTGGTTTTTGCCGATGGCGGATATGTAAAGACGCCGCTGAACCGCAAGGGCGACGCTGTTCCACGCAGGAAAACCGGTACGCGCGTGCGCATCTGGCCCGACCCAAAGTACTTCGATACCGCCCAGATCCCCATGAATGAACTTGTCAGGCTGTTGCGCAGCAAGGCGGTGCTCATGCCGGGTGTGACGGTCGTCCTGGTCAACGAGAAAACGGGCGAAGAAAAGAAATGGTTGTACGAGAAAGGACTCACCGGCTACCTCACGGAAGCATTGTCTGATGAAGAATTGCTGGTACCGGTCTTTGCCGACAGCCAGTATGCAGACAAAACCAGCGATTATTTTGCCGACGGCGAGGGTGCCGAATGGGCTGTTGCCTGGACCGCCGAAGGGCAGGTCGTCAGGGAATCGTATGTCAACCTGATTCCAACCTCTGCAGGCGGTACGCACGAAGCGGGTCTGCGCGAAGGTCTTTATAACGCGCTCAAGAGCTTTATCGAGCTGCATAATCTGCTGCCCAAAGGCATCAAGCTGCTGCCCGAAGATGTGTTTTCCCGGGCCAGTTTTGTACTGTCCGCCAAGGTGTTGGATCCGCAGTTTCAAGGGCAGATTAAAGAGCGGCTTAACAACCGCGATGCAGTCAGACTGGTCGGCGGTTTTGCCAAAACCTCTTTCGAGCTGCGACTCAACAGCAATGTGGAAGCGGGCAAAAAACTGGCTGAACTGGCCATCCGTCAGGCGCAGGTCCGTACGCGCTCGGCGCAGAAAGTGGAAAAACGCAAGAGCTCCGGTGTGGCCGTTCTTCCCGGCAAGCTGACCGATTGTGAATCGTCTGACAGCACGCGTACCGAAGTCTTTCTGGTAGAGGGCGACTCCGCCGGCGGTTCGGCCAAAATGGGCCGCAACAAAGAGTTTCAGGCTGTCCTGCCGCTGCGCGGTAAAGTGCTCAATTCCTGGGAAGTGGAAAAGGATCGTTTGTTTGCCAACAACGAAATTCACGATATTGCTGTGGCAATCGGCGTGGATCCTCACGGTCCGAATGACAATCCTGATCTGTCTGGCCTGCGTTACCGCCGCATCTGCATTCTGTCGGATGCGGACGTGGATGGTTCACATATTCAGGTGCTGCTGCTGACGCTTTTCTATCGTCACTTTCCGCGTCTCGTCGAAAACGGTTTTGTCTTTATCGCCAAGCCGCCGCTGTTTCGCGTAGATGTGCCCGCCCAGGGCAAGCGTCCGGCGCGCAAGCTTTACTGCCTGGATGAGTCTGAACTCGAAGCCGTGCAGGACAAGCTGGTACAGAAAGACGGCGTCAAGCCTGCTTCACTGAGCATCAGCCGATTCAAGGGTCTGGGCGAGATGAGTGCCGAGCAGTTGTGGGAGACCACCATGAATCCTGACACGCGGCGTCTGTTACCCGTGGGCTATGGCGAACTCACCGCCGATCAGACGCGCAGCATGTTCGATATGCTGATGGGCAAGGGTGAGTCGGCGCAGCGACGCAGCTGGCTCGAAGACAAAGGTAACTTAGCAGAAGTGGATGTGTAATGACTGATCAAGATCAAACGGACCTGTTTGAAGCAGAGCGTCCCGACGACGAAACCATCACCCTGGGTCTGTATGCAGAGCAGGCTTATCTGGATTATGCGGTTTCAGTCGTGCGCGGGCGGGCATTGCCCGATGTCGGCGATGGCCAGAAACCCGTGCAGCGGCGCATTCTGTATGCAATGAATGAAATGGGGCTGCGTGCGGGTGCCAAACCGGTGAAATCTGCGCGCGTTGTGGGTGATGTTCTGGGTAAGTTCCATCCCCATGGCGATCAGGCGGCCTATGATGCGCTGGTTCGCATGGCGCAGGATTTCACGTTGCGCTATCCGCTGATTGATGGTCAGGGCAATTTCGGTTCGCGCGATGGCGACGGCGCCGCAGCGATGCGATATACCGAAGCGAGGCTGACACCCATCGCTGATGTCCTGCTCGGAGAGATTGACGAAGGAACGGTCGATTTTGTGCCCAACTACGACGGAAGCCAGCAGGAACCGCAAATGCTGCCTGCCCGGCTGCCTGTCATGCTGCTCAACGGCGCTTCGGGCATTGCGGTCGGGATGGCGACCGAAGTGCCTTCGCACAATCTGCAGGAAGTGGCGGCAGCCGCGGTCGCATTGCTGCGTCATCCTCGCCTGACCGACGAGGAACTCTATTCGCTGATTCCTGGTCCCGACTTTGCGGGTGGCGCACAAATCATCACGCCAGCCAGTGATATTGCCTCTATCTACTCGTCGGGTCGTGGCTCACTCAAGGCCCGCGCTCGCTGGGAATTTGAAGAAATGGCCCGTGGTCAGTGGCAACTGGTGGTCACGGAACTGCCGCCGAATACCTCATGCCAGAAAGTGCTGGAAGAGATTGAAGAGATCACCAATCCAAAAGTCAGGGCCGGCAAGAAAACGCTGACCCCAGAGCAGCAGGCGAACAAGTCTGCCATGCTGGGTATGCTCGATGCGGTACGCGATGAATCCGGCCGTGAAGCGGCGGTACGTCTGGTGTTTGAGCCAAAATCGTCACGCATCGATCGCAATGAATTTGTGAACCTGTTGCTGGCACAGACCAGCATGGAAGGAACGGTCTCGGTCAACCTGGTCTGCATTGGTATTGACGGTCGTCCACGCCAGCGCAACCTGCGTACGATTCTGGAAGAGTGGCTCACCTTCCGCACACAAACCGTGACGCGACGTACTCAGTACCGACTGGATAAGGTACTGGATCGTATCCATGTGCTGGAAGGGCGCATGGTTGTTTACCTGAATGTTGATGAAGTGATTCAGACCATTCGTGAATCGGATGAACCCCGTCCGGCTCTGATGGCACGCTTTTCCCTGACCGAAAGGCAGGCTGAAGACATTCTGGAAATGCGGTTGCGGCAGCTGGCGAAACTCGAAGGCTTCAAGATTGAGCAGGAGCTCAATGACAAACGTGATGAACAGAAAAAACTGGAAGAACTGCTGGAAAATCCGGGCGCGCTCAAGCGCATGATTGGCAAGGAAATTGAAGCCGATGCCAAAAAATACGGCGATCCTCGGCGTACCCTGATTGAAGAGGCCGAAAGGGCGGTTCTGGAAACGCGTGTTGTGCAGGAACCTGTCACGGTCATCGTTTCCGAGAAGGGCTGGCTGCGTTCGCGGCAAGGACATGGGCACGATCATACGCAGTTCGGTTTCAAGACCGGCGACCGTATGTACGCCGCCTACGAGTGCCAGAGCACAGATACGCTGATTGCGCTGGGCAGCAACGGTCGCGTCTATTCAGTTGCCGTATCAACGCTTCCATCCGCTCGCGGAGATGGTCAGCCGGTCACTTCCATGGTGGATCTTGAACGCGGTACCCAGATCACGCATTTTGTGGCCGGGGCGGCCAACAGTCGCTGGCTGCTGATGCAAAGCAACGGTCTGGGTTTCACCACAAAACTGTCCGACATGACAAGCCGTCAGAAAGCGGGCAAACAGTTTGTCACGGTAGAGGAACAGCAACATCTGCTGCGTCCGGTCCCGGTCTTTGAAAACAGTACTCATCTGGCCATGTATACGGCCAAGGGCAAAATCCTGATTATTGATCTGGCCGACGTGAAGTCGCTGGCAGGTGGTGGTCGTGGAACACAGCTGATGACGCTGGATGCTGCCGACAGCCTGGCACAGGTGATTCCTGTCGGCGAGGGCGGCATGATAGTGTCCGGCATTTATCGCAACAAGCACACCGAAGATATCCTGAGCCTGCAGGCGCTGACCGATTACGTTGGCAAGCGGGCACGCAAGGGAAGGTTGTTTGATGTGCGTATGAAGAACATAACATTGCTGCCTGTCATGGCGGCAGACAAGGAGTGAAGTCGTGGGATATAAAGTGACGGTCCATCCCAGTAACCATCAGTTCGAGGCCAGAGAGGGGCAGACCATTCTGGATGCGGCGCTGGATGCCGGCTATGTTCTGCCTTACAGCTGTCGCAGCGGTTCCTGCTCCACATGCAAGGGCAAAGTGCTGTCCGGCACGTTTGATGCCGGTCCGGCGCCGGCCCAGATTCTGTCTGCTGAAGAGGTGAGCGAAGGGTATACACTTTTCTGTCAGGCCCATGCCACCAGTGATATGGATATCGAAGTGCGCGAAGTGCGCATGGCCAGCGACATACAGATTCGCAAAATGCCGGCGCGCGTGATGGCGCTGGACAAACTGGCTGACGATGTCATGATGGTCAAACTGCAACTGCCGGCGACCGAGCCATTCCGCTATTACGCAGGGCAGTATATTGAATTCATCCTGAAAGATGGCAAGCGGCGCAGTTTTTCCATGGCCACGGCACCGAATGGCACGGAACCTGTAGAACTTCACATTCGCCATTTGCCCGGCGGCGTCTTTACCGACCATGTATTCGGTGCCGGCGCGACGCAGATGAAAGTGCGCGAAATTCTGCGGGTAGAGGGTCCGCTGGGTTCATTTTTCCTGCGGGACGACAGTGACAAGCCTGTGATTTTCCTGGCCAGTGGCACCGGATTTGCACCGATCAAGGCAATGATGGAACACATCATCGCCAAAGGGATCACGCGCCCGGTCACGCTTTACTGGGGCGGACGTCGCCCGGGTGATCTGTATATGCACACGCTGGCACAGCAGTGGGAAAAAGATCTGCCGTTCTTTACCTATGTTCCCGTGGTGTCGGACGCGCAGCCCGAAGACGCCTGGACTGGCCGCACCGGCTTCGTCCACAAGGCCGTGATTCAGGATTTTCCTGATCTCTCCGCACATCAGGTCTACGCCTGTGGCGCGCCCATTGTTGTCAATAGTGCCCGTACGGAATATACGGGGCTTTGCCAGCTGCCGGAAGAGGAATTCTTCGCTGATTCCTTTACGTCTGAAGCCGATGTGATCCGCAGCTGAGCGGGCACAGTACCTGCAGAACAGACAGGCTTTCGCGCGGCGATTTAATGGCTCAGGTGTCACTTTTATTCGTGTGCGGGAGCCTACCGTTAACGAGAGAAAAAGCCGGGCTGCACATTCCTTCGGGATTTGTGCAGCCCGGCTAGCTTTTATCAAAAGACATCTTATAATAACGGGTTACCAAATTTTTTTGTCACATCCTATCAATGAAAGCCGCTGACATCCGCCAGAAGTTCCTGCACTTTTTCGAATCAAAAGCGCATACGATTGTGCCTTCCTCATCCCTGGTGCCAGGCAATGACCCTACATTGCTGTTTACCAATTCGGGGATGGTGCAGTTCAAGGATGTGTTCACCGCCAAGGAAACGCGTCCGTATTCGCGTGCGACGTCGTCGCAGCGCTGTCTGCGGGCAGGCGGCAAACATAATGACCTGGAAAACGTCGGGTACACCGCCAGGCACCATACCTTTTTCGAAATGCTGGGCAATTTCAGCTTTGGCGACTATTTCAAGCACGATGCCATTCGCTATGCCTGGGAACTGCTCACCACAGTCTACAAGCTGCCGGCAGAGAAACTCTGGGTGACCGTCTATCAGGAAGATGACGAAGCTTACGATATCTGGCTGAAGGAAATTGGCGTACCCGCCGAACGCATTATTCGTATCGGCGACAACAAAGGTGCCCGCTACGCCTCGGACAACTTCTGGCAAATGGCCGATACCGGTCCTTGCGGCCCTTGCTCTGAAATTTTCTATGATCACGGACCAGGCGTCTGGGGTGGTCCACCGGGATCGCCCGAAGAAGATGGCGACCGTTATATCGAAATCTGGAATCTGGTGTTCATGCAGTTTGAGCGCGATCAGCAGGGCAATATGACACCGCTGCCGCGCCCCTGTGTTGATACCGGTATGGGCCTGGAGCGCATTGCAGCCGTGCTGCAGCACGTACATTCCAATTACGAGATTGACCTGTTCCAGAACCTGATCAAGGCGGCTGCGCGTGAAACCGGAACCACAGACCTGAGCAACAATTCGCTCAAGGTGATTGCCGACCATATCCGCGCCTGCAGCTTCATGATTGTCGATGGCGTCATTCCAGGCAATGTGGGCCGCGGTTATGTCTTGCGCCGCATTATTCGTCGGGCTTTGCGCCACGGCTATCAACTGGGCAAATCCACCCCTTTCTTCCATACGCTGGTTGCCGATCTGGTACAGGAAATGGGTGCAGCCTTTCCAGAGCTTGCCAAAGCGGCAGAGCGCGTCTCCAGTGTAATTCGTCAGGAAGAAGTGCGCTTTCAGGAAACGCTGGTCAATGGCATGCGTATTCTCAATGACGAGCTGTCGGCATTGCCCAAAGGCGGTCAACTGGACGGCCAGACTGCGTTCCGCCTGTACGATACCTTTGGTTTTCCGTTTGACCTGACCGCCGATGTTTGCCGTGAGCGTGGCTTTAGTGTGGATCAGGCCGGTTACGACAGCGCCATGGCACAGCAGAAAGCACAGGCCAAGGCCAGTGGCAAATTCAAAATGGCCGCCAATCTTCAGTATGAAGGTGCTCAAACCCAGTTCAAGGGCTATGAGCAGCTGCAATCGCCAGCGACCGTGCAGGCGCTGTATGTGGATGGCACTGCCGTGGATGTGGTGCAGGAAGGTCAGGATGCCATTATTGTGCTCGACACGACACCGTTTTATGCCGAGTCAGGTGGCCAGGTTGGCGACAGCGGTGTGCTCAAGGGTTTTGGCTCCGCCTTCGATGTGATCGACACCCAGAAAATCCAGCCTAATGTTTTCGGACATCACGGCACGGTCAGTCTGGGTAGCATTAAAGTGGGCGATGCACTGGAGGCAATGGTTGATACCGACAGACGTCAGGACACCATGCGTAACCATTCGGCTACCCACCTGCTGCACAAGGCCCTGAAACAGGTTCTGGGCGATCACGTACAGCAGCGCGGTTCATTGGTGGACCCCGATAAAACCCGTTTTGACTTTTCTCATGGTGCGCCGGTCACGCCAGCGCAGATTCGTGACGTCGAGGCCATTGTCAATCGTGAAGTGCTGGCCAATACGCCGGTGGGTTCACGGGTGATGGCATTCGATGATGCCGTGGCCGAAGGCGCCATGGCCCTGTTTGGTGAAAAGTATGGCGACAGCGTCAGGGTTCTGGATATTGGTTTTTCCCGCGAACTCTGCGGTGGAACTCACGTCTCCCGCACCGGTGACATTGGTTTGTTCAAGATTGTTTCCGAGGGTGGAGTTGGCGAAGGCATACGACGCATCGAAGCGGTTACCGGCCGCAATGCCTTTGAGTGGGTGCAGAATCTGAATGCGTCTGTGCAACAGGCTGCCGCCGTGCTCAGAATTCCGGCCTCCGATCTGGTGGAGCGCACCCGCTTGCTTCAGGAGCAACTGCGCGCCGGAGAGAAAGAGGTGGACAGGCTCAAGGCCAAACTTGCTGCAGCTTCCAGTGCTGATCTTTCATCTCAGGCCATCGAGGTCAAAGGCGCACGCCTGCTGGCTGCCGTCATTCCCAATGCAGATCCGAAAGCACTGCGTGGCATGATCGATAATCTGAAGAACACACTCAAAAGCGGAATCGTCCTGCTGGCCGCGGAAAGCGAAGGTAAAATTAGTGTTGCTGCCGGCGTCACGTCAGATCTGACCGGCAAGGTCAAAGCCGGTGATCTGGTTTCCCACGTTTCTGCGCAAATCGGCGGCAAAGGCGGTGGTCGTCCCGATATGGCCATGGGTGGCGGTACAGATGTGGGAGCACTGCCTGCTGCGGTCGCCGGCGTGCATGACTGGGTGGAATCCCGACTGTAGTCATTTGCTAAAAAGGATAGGATATGTCTGAAGATGTCGCATTTGTTCAGGTCGTGGATGCCACAGGACTGACGTGTCCTCTGCCTATTCTGCGTGCCAAAAAGGCACTGGCCACTATACAAAGCGGGGAAGTGCTTAAAATCATTACGACAGATCGCAATGCGGTCCGTGACTTCCAGGCATTTTCCAAGCAGACCCACAATCCCTTGCTATCGCAGGAAGAAACCGAGACTGGCGCTGTTCATTATCTGCAACGGCGCTAAGTCTGTTGTTTTAATTCGGTTTTTCACGTATTTTAAGGGAATTTTCTTGGCAGGGGCATGATTTTAATGCTATCATCGTCTGTTTTAAGAATTCCTGAACTCATTCACAAAGGTCTACCTATGGTGGTTATTCGTCTGGCCCGCGGTGGCTCAAAAAAACGTCCGTTCTA
>JAEWHK010000057.1 GCA_023387815.1 Pseudomonadota bacterium | reverse complement strand
TAGTCAGACATAAGAATGCGGTTGGTTCTTGTGCGGCCTCTGTGAAACAGGAACCCACCGAAGCACTTGCCCTCACCGGTTAAGGCAGTAGGAATCCCCTTTCTTTAGGGAGGGGAGGATGTCAATTTGATGCGCTATTGCCTTCCGGTTATGCGGCCTTCAGCTGCTTTGTGCGCGCCTTTCTGACCAGAAGCTCCAGCAACAGCAGGAGAACTGTGACGAAGATCAGGAAGGTACTGATTGCAGCAATGACTGGCTCCATGTTCATGAGCAGGCTGTTCCAGATCCTGACCGGCATGGTTTCACTTTCCAGACCTGACAGGAACAGGGAAACGATCAATTCATCAAACGAAGTCAGAAAACTGAAAAACAGTGAAGACAGGATCCCCGGAATGGCAAGTGGAATAATCACACGAGTGAGGGTATAGAACTTGCTGGCGCCAAATACCTCTGCCGCCCGTTCTACCGATACATCAATGTTCTGCAGGGAACTGATGAGAATCAGCAGAACGACCGGAATTGCCAGCATGGCATGACAGACCGCAATCCAAAGTTTCGAGCCAACCAGCTCCAGAGGCACGGAAGTGAAATACAATGCCACAGCCGTGATAATGGTGGGTATGATCAGGGGCAGCAGGCAAAAGGAGACCAGCAGTTTCTTATGACCATAGGTGCCCCGGACCAGTGAGTAGGCACCCAGAAAGCCCAGCGTGGTCGCAATGACACTTGCCATCAGAGCGATGACAAAACTGGACATAAGTGACGCCATCCAGTCGGGGCTTGAGAAAAATTCCTCATACCAGCGCAGCGACAGCGCGTCGGGGGGAAAGGTCATGTAGCTGCTTTGTCCAAAAGACATGACGATCACAATCACTATCGGTGCAATCAGCACGATACATAACAGGAACGAAACGAAGTTGACGATTCTCAGTTGGTTACGCATGATCGTGTCCTATTTCCCCAGCATTTTGTCCAGGTCGGTGTATTTGCAGTAAAGCGCATAAATGATCAGTGTGATCACCAGCAAAAACAGCGACAGTGCAGAAGCCAGAGGCCAGTTGACGGAGACTTCGATATTTCGCTGAATCAGCATTGCCAGCATCACGTCCTTGGGTCCGCCCATCAGCGCCGGCGTCACAAAGAATCCCACTGCCAGAATGTAGACAATCAGAAAGCCCGAGATAATACCCGGCATGCTCAGCGGAAAGAAGACACGCCGGAAAATATAGAAGTTGGATGCCCCCATGCTTCGTCCGGCCTGCAGCAGCCACATGTCAATGCCTTTCATGGTAGAGAACAGCGTCAGCACAAAGTAGGGCAATAACACATACGTCATGCCGATAGTCACACCAACCATGTTGTACATCAGATTGATGGGTTTATCGATCAGCCCGATATGCATCAGGAAAGTATTGATGACGCCGCGGGTTCCCAGGATAATCATCCACGAATAGGTTCGCACGATAATCGAGGTGAAGTAGGGCACAATCACACAGATGATAATCAGCGTAAAGCTCAGCGAGCTCGACCGGGTCATTGTGTAGGCTATCGGATAGGCGCAAAGCAGGGCCAGCAGCGTGACAATCAGAGATAGCCAGACGGTCTTCAGGGCAACCGACATGAAAAGTTTTGACGTAAACGTCTGATAAAGCATCAGAAAAAAGTTTCCGTCATAATCGATGGCCGATTTGATGAAAAACCATCCAATGGGCAGCACAAAGAATATCAGCAGAAACGCCAGCACCGGATAGAGCAGCATCTGATTGCTCAGCCGGAACCGCGCAGGCGCGGGCGCATAGGCTGCGGGCAGGGCTGTGGCATCAGGCATGTTGAATGATCCTTATATCTTGCGGCGTCTTCCAGTTCAGCACAACGGGATCGCCGACATCAAAGACTTTCATATCGGTAGCGTTGGTGATGTCGGCGTACACTTTCGAGGATGAATTCAGGCCGATCTGGTAGCGCACGATATGCCCCAGAAACGAGACGTGCTGTACTTCGCCGTGCAGTGATGCCGGCGAGTTACCAGGCTCGGTATTGCGCTCTGCCAGCATGAGTCGTTCCGGGCGGATGAAGAGATAATCGCCTTCCTGCATCTGCATATGAGTACGCATTGCAGGATCCAGTACGCCATAATCCAGCAGATTTGCTTCGCCCAGAAAACCGGCAGAGAAGACATTGCGCGGCGATTCGTAGACCTCTCGGGGTGTGCCTATCTGTTCAATGCGACCGTGATTCATAATAGCAATCCGGTCCGACATGTTCATGGCCTCTTCCTGATCATGGGTGACAAACACAACCGTCATATTCAGACGTGTCTGCAACTCCTTGATTTCCATCTGCATCTGGTAGCGCAGATTTTTGTCCAGCGCGCCCAAAGGCTCGTCCATCAGAACCACTTCCGGATGAAATACAATGGCGCGGGCCAGGGCGACCCGCTGTTGCTGGCCCCCTGACAACTGTTTGGGAAGTCGCTTTTCAAAGCCATTCAGCCGGACCAGATCAATTGCCCATTTTGCGCGTTCCGTGCATTCGGCAGAAGCGAACTTGCGAACCTTGAGCGGAAACATGACATTTTCCAGAACACTCATATGCGGGAACAGGGCGTAATTCTGAAATACCATGCCCAGATTGCGTTCCTGCGGTGAAAGGGCGCTGATGTCGCGCCCATCCAGCAGGATTTTGCCGCTGTCAGGCAGTACAAACCCGGCCAGCATCATGAGTGTGGTGGTCTTGCCGGAACCACTGGGGCCCAGCAGGGAGAAAAACTCCCCGGGCCGAATATCAAGATTAACATCATCCACCACACGCAGATCACCGAAAGAGCGGCTGATGCTTTCGAAGCGGATATTGCCTTTGCCGTTTACGCGTTCAGTACCCAATTTGCCCACTCCTTGCTGACAGTTGCTCGATTTTTGGACCACCAGTCGGCGTTGATCAGAAAGCCATGCTCGCGGGTGCGATCGCCACCAGGGATTTTTGTCTGAATCTCGGGTGTCAGCGCATCGAAGGCGGCCTTGGTTACCGGACCACTATTCCAGCGGCTGCTGAACTGGCTTTGTACTTCGGGGCGCAAGCAGTAGTCGATCAGCTTCTGCGCCTGTTCCTGATTTTTCGCTTTTTTCAGGATGGCGTAGGCCTGCACGCGCACGCCATGCTGGTTCCAGTTCATCGCCAGGGGTGCCTTGTTTTCAATGCCTTTCAGGATACGCGTGCTCCATACCGAGCTCAGATCGGCATCCCCAGTGCTCAGTAGCTGTATGGACAGGGCACCCGAGGTCCAGAATTTAGCAATCCCGGGTTTGATGCGGCTCAGCGATTTGAATGCTCTGGGCAGATCCAGCGGATAGAGCTTGTCCATGGGAACGCCGTCTGCCAGCAGGGCAAATTCCAGGTTCGGCGTGCCTGTGTCCATGTCGGCCAGCGCACGTGCACCCGGAGTTTTTTTGTAATCCCAGAAGTCAGCCCAGGTTGCCGGCACGGTATCCTTGTTGAATTTCCCCGTGTTGTAGCCCATGACATCGGCATACACGAAATTACCAACGTAATTATCATGTTTGTATTCGGGAAGAATATCGTCCGGGTTGGTATATTTGAAACTCTTGTAATCTATCGGAGCCAGCTCGCTTGCCCATTGCAGCAGCACGCTGTCGTCGTTATCGATAATGTCAATCTCGATATTGCCCGAGCGGATCATGGCCTCGAGTTTGCCGGTGGTGGTTGCCACCGGAATCACACGGATACCTGTTTCTTTGGTAAAGGGTTCGTAAATCAGTTTCTTGCGGATGTCATCATACTCACCGCCAGGGGACCGAATGACCACGCGCTGTTCTGCCGCCTGTGCATTCTTTACCCAAATCATGGGAGCCAGTGTCGAAACACCAGCCAGCTTCAACATAGTGCGGCGCTGGGGGGAATGCGCCGATTTTTTTCCATCTTGCGTCATCACGATCTCCTAAAAGCGGTTGAGTCGATAGGGGTGGGTGTCTATATTGCTCGGCGAGCCGGCAATAAGGTCTGCAATAATTTCTGCAGATTTTGGAGCGCCGGTCATGCCCGTGTGACCATGACCAAAGCCAAGATAAAGGCCGGGTAAATGGGCAACACGATCAAGCACTGGCAAACTGTCCGGGGTGGATGGCCGAAATCCCAGCCAGAAATCCTTCTTTTTGCTCACGTCAAACGTAGGGAACAGGGTTTTCGCATGACGTATCAGCAGTTGCTCCCGGCTCATGTTTGGCGCTGCGTCCAGGCCGGCAATCTCAACGAAACCGGCAACGCGAATATTGTCAATCATGGGTGTGATAGCGACTGCGCGCGTCTTGTCCATGATTGGCATCGGCAAAGACAGCGCTTCCGGGCAAAATGACACATGATAGCCGCGCTCGGTTTCCAGCGGAACACGAATATCCAGTCCGTCCAGAAGTCGTTGCGCCCAGGCACCTGCGCAAATCACAACTGTGCTGGCGCGTACGTTTCCCGCGGCCAGAATGATACGATAGTCATTGGCAGCGTGATCGCGCCAGATACCGTTGACCTTCTGACGCATTACCGTACCGCCATTTTCCAGAAACTGCTTCAGCAGGGCCTGCACCAGCAATAGCGGGCTGGAAGCAAAGCCATTGTTTTCATAGAGTTGACCGTGAGTGATCCGGTCTGAAATCGCCGGGATCAGGTCCCGTACCTCACCGCCACTGAGCAGGCGTGGCGCAACATTATTCTCGCTCTGAATCTGTCGGCTGAAGGCGTCGGCGTTCTGATTGGCTTCCCACACATGCAGCTGGCCTGACATATTGATGACCTGTGAGGCAACACCAGTGCCCAGAAGCTTGCGGTAAATCTGATGTGCTTCACCATGCAGCGCCCGGAGTGCCCGAGCCTGTTGAAGAATCGCGGCTTTGCTGGCCCCGGATCTGAGCCAGCGCAAAAGCCATGGCAATGCCGTGGGCAGATATCCCTTTCTGACACTCAGCGGTCCTTCGCTGTCGGTCAGCCATTGGGGAATTTTTTTGAACATGCCTGGCATGGCAATGGGAATACAGCTATCCATGGTGACCAGGCCGGCATTGCCAAAGGATGCACCGGTACCTGGTGCGCGCTCATCGATGAGCCTGACCTGCCAGCCCCGCTGCTGCAGCGTAACAGCCGTGCACATTCCTACAATGCCAGCCCCGATGACCGTTATTTCATCCATAATGATTCCGCAGCGGTGGGCGTGGCCACAGTTTTTGCACCATGTCTCGCAGGATTACGGCTGTCATATCTCACTGCAGGCACTCCTTGTCAGAAGGGGTTGTCTCTTGTTTTTATGTGACCAGTCACTGGTTTGAAATAAATATACCAGTCAGCGCCATTTCTATATAATGAATAATTCAGCCGGTGCTCATGAAAAAAGTTCATAATGAATATCAAGCAGCTTACCCATATTGTCACGCTGTCAGAAACGCTGAATTTCAGCAAGGCAGCCGAGCGCGTGTTTCTGAGTCAGTCCGCACTGAGCAAGAGTATTTCGTCGTTCGAAGAGGAAATCGGCATCCTGATTTTTGACCGCAGCAAGAACACGGTTGCAATCACACCGACAGGCAAGTTCGTGATAGAACACGCCCGGCACCTGATTGGTGCACTCACCAGTTTCAACAAGAATATCGAATATCTCAAAACCGGCAGGCAGGGAACAATCAGGATTGGTTCGGGGCCGTTTCCAGCCAAGTGTTTTCTACATCATGCTATCGGAGAATTCCGAAAGCTTTATCCCAGAATTTCAATTGACATTCGAATTGATAACTGGAGCAGCCTGCTGGCGCTGCTCAAGGATCGCGAGATTGATTATTTCATTGCAGATATTCGCAGTCTGGAAGACGATCCTGAGCTGGAGATCACGCCTATTGGCGGGCTTACGCTGGCACTATTTTGTGATCCGACACACCCGCTGATCAGCCGCAATCCAAAACGAAAAATCAAACCGCAAGAGATTCTGGACTATACCTTTGCGTCGGTGAGTCTGCCGGCACTGGTTTTTTCTGAACTTAAACACAGTCTCGGTCTGGATCATAACGCTATCTTCTCGGTAGATTTCAAATGTGATGACATGGGACTTATTACACGATTGGTTCCGGAATCGGACATCATATTTCTGAGCAGCCATCTGATGATGGAAGAGGCGCTGCGCGAGAAGTCCGTGGTGCGCCTGAATATTCCGATGACGCGCAACCGCTTCGGCGAATGGGCTCTTGTGCAGATGAAAGGACAAAAGCTGGTGCCCGGTTCGGAAAACTTCGCAAGAATGATTGTCGACATCGTGCGCACAGGCAGTCTGCTGGACCACGAAAAGTACGGCCTGGAAAAAAACGAACCGCTCAATTTTCGGCGCGGGAAATAGGCTTCGCGGCGTACGAGCTTATTCGATCACGGATTGAATGCGAACACCAGTACACCTAAAAAACACGTTCTCTCCAGCGAGCCTATTTGGTAAAATTTCGCGATTTAATACAGGAACTGGACAGATGAGCAGGCAAAAATTCGCCAGTGTCTTGGATGCCATTGAGGACACGCCGGAAGAAGCAGAAAATATGAGACTGCGTTCTTTATTAATGACTGCGCTAAGAAACCATCTGCTTCGTGAGGAGCTGAGTCAGACAGAGGCTGCATTGCTCTTAGGTGTTACTCAGCCACGTATTTCAGATCTGATGCGCGGCAAGATCAATCTGTTCGGTCTGGATGCATTGGTGAATATGACCACAGCCGCCGGGCTTCGAATTGAGTTAAGCGTGCGGGAAGCTGTCTGAACCGACTGGATATAAGCCAGGGAGCAAAGTACAAGTCATCTGCCTGCCCCGGCTTTTGTCTCTGCGAATGCCTATTTCGCTGCTTCACCGTTCCGATTGTATTCAGCAATCACTTCTGCCGCGACCTTCATGCTGTCCAGCCCTGCGGGCACGCCGCAATAGATGGCGACCTGCAGCATAATCTCCTTGATTTCCTCCGGTGTGAGACCGTTATTGAGTGCTCCCCGTACGTGCAGTTTGATTTCATGCGGGCGGTTCAGCGCCGCCAGCATGGACAGATTGATGACGCTGCGCGTGCGACGATCAAGTCCGGGCCGACTCCAGAGTTCTCCCCAGCACCATTCTGTGACCAGCTTCTGCATATCTGCAGTCAGGTCGGTCGCCGCGTTCAGCGATTTTTCCACATGTTCGGCGCCCAGCACTTCCTTGCGAATGGCCAAACCTTTTTTGAACTGTTCTGTGTTGAATTCTTCGCGCATTGTTTTGCTCCTGGTTGTCGTGAATCTTGTTGATAAAGTATGCATTCGTAATTACAATAAGTCAATATTATCGTAATACAATCTGTGTTAAAGTCGCTTGCTTAGTACTGCAAATGGTTTTATCCGATTCGCGTCTATCACGAATGCGATTCAGTATCGCATATGAATCACATTCGTCATACGCCTCTTCAATATGGAAATTCACGGAACAAGCATGCAGAAAGCCGGAACAACATCAAATACCTCAGGGATATCCGCAGGGCTTTCAGACTTTGTCAGTGAAGCCTCATGGAGCATGGTTCCGAATGAAGTGCGTCATGAGATCAGGCGCGCGCTGATGAATTATTTCGCGGTTGCCCTGGCTGGCGCCAGGGAACCGACGCTGGATATCGCTGTACGTACTTATGGTCGGTTCTCCTGCGCAGAAGACGCGACGATCATTGGTCGCGCTGAACGGATGGATATGCTCAACGCGGCAGCGCTCAATTCGATGAGTGCGAACGTCTTCGATTTTGATGACACACATATTCCGACAATCATCCATCCCACAGCGCCCGTTGCGGCAGCACTGTTTGCCATGAGTGAAACCCGCGCCATATCCGGAAAGGAATTCATGCTGGCGTTTCTGCTAGGCGTAGAGGTCGCGTGTCGCATCGGCCGGGCCATTTCGCCTTTTCATTACAGAAAGGGTTGGCACATTACATCCACTTGCGGTGTTTTTGGATCCGGGGTGGCGATCGGGAAAGTCATTGGACTGAGTCCGGAGCAACTATGCTGGATGTTTGGCAATGCAGCAGGCCAGGCTGGCGGACTGGTCGAAAGCCTGGGCACGATGTCCAAGAGTGTCAGCGTGGGCAATGCAGCGCGCAATGGTATTGTCTCGGCGCTACTTGCAGCCGACAATTTCGATGGCCCGGCACAACCGCTGGAAGGGCGCTATGGGTTCCTGAACGTTTACGGAGATGAACCGGAGATCGATAGCATCACTGCCGATCTGGGACACGTCTGGGAGCTGAGCCAGGTCGCGTACAAACCTTATCCCTGCGGTGTGGTATTGAATCCCGTTGTGGATGCTTGCCTGAATCTGTCGTCGCGGATCGCCGCAATGCCTGCCGGGCAAATCAGCGACATTGAGCTGACCGGCCATCCCTTGCTGCGTCAGCGCACAGATCGGCCAGGGATTCGCAAGGGAAAGGAATCGCAAGTCAGCGCCCAGCATGCTGTGCCCGTTGCCTTGATGAGGGGGCGCGCCGGGCTTGACGACTTTTCTGATGCGGCTGTCATTGACCCGGCATTACAGAAGCTGGGTGCGAGGGTTCGTTTCCACGATGACAATTGCTATTCCATCAATAGCGCCAAGGTTGTCATCCGTTTTCAGAATGGGGAAATGCTTGAGGAATCTGTCGATGTAGCAAGGGGCGCGCTGGAGCGCCCGCTGACTGATGTAGAACTGGAATCCAAATTGTGCGATCTCAGTGAATATGGAGGTTCAACATGCGATACCAGACGTGTGATTGATGCCATCTGGCATATCGATGAGATGGCTGATGTATCAGCATTGATGCGGCTTGTGGGCCAGGCAGCGTCATTGCAGAGCTGACAATCATATTGTATGATCAAGTTGCCCAATCAACGAAAAGATGACTATGAACTTGCAAACCGCTGATGAAAATTTCCGCGTACCGCGCGTTGCGGCGGTGCTCAGGCACAGTGTGACCGACAGTATTCGCAATGCCATTCTGACCGGGCGATTCAAGCCTGGAGACCGTCTGCCAGAGCGCGAATTGTGTGAAATGACGGGGGTGAGCCGCACGCTGGTTCGTGAAGCGTTGCGTCAACTTGAAACGGAACGCCTCATTAAGGTAATTCCTCATCGTGGCCCGGCGGTTGAAACCATATCGCCGGATCAGGCAGATGGCATTTATCGGGTTCGGGAAGAATTGGAAGGTCTGGCATGCCAGCTTTTTGCAGAAAAGGCGAACGCGGCACAACTGGCTGACCTGAAACAGGCTTATGAAAAATTGAAGGCCTCGCATAGAACCACAGATAGTCTGAGTCAGTTAAGTGCGAAAAACCACTTTTATCATTGCCTTCTTGAGGGAGCGGGAAATGAAGCCCTTACCAATAGTCTGCGATTGTTGAATTCGCAGATCATGCTCTTGCGCTCCATGTCCATGGGCGCACCTGGCCGGGCCAAAAAAAGCCTTGCAGAGCTGGGCGAACTGGTCAAGGAGCTGGAAGCAGGTGATAGCAAGGCGGCGCGACTGGCTGGTAGTCGCCATGTTCGCAATGCGGCAACTGTCGCGATCAATTTGCTTAGAAACGAGCCTCAGGAACAGTCCAATCGGAAAAAGGCCTGATGCGTTATCAGAAAAAAACAGTGAGCAGTCCTGGTGACACTGCCGGTCGGTTCTGTCTGCGAGCCAGCTGATTACAATTGGAGACTGCGTCATGAATACCCAAGGCATTGCGCCATTTGAACTCTTTGCCATCAGGTACGCAGTTCATCAACATCGTCAGGCGAAAGACAACTACGTGGGTGACGTTGATTTTCATGATGCAGAGTCTGATCTTGCCTATTATGTCTGGGTGGCGCGACGCGGCAGTGAAATCTACGTTATTGATACCGGGTTTGAAGAGAGTGCTGGTCGCGAGCGAGGAAGAAAATTACTCCTGCCCGTTCATGAAGGCCTGGCACTGCTTGGCGTCTGCGCAGACAACGTCGAACATATTATTCTGACGCATTTGCATTACGATCACGCGGGTTCGCTGGACCGGTTTCCCAATGCGACGTTTCACATTCAGGATCAGGAGGCTGCTTTTGCGACCGGGAGATGCATGTGTCACCCCGTGTTGCGCAATCCTTTCAACGTCAATGATATCCTGAGTTTTGTCCGACAGCTTTTCAACGGAAAAGTCGAGTTTCACAATGGTACAGCCGAGCTCACGCCAGGGCTGACCGTGCATCTTGTTGGTGGTCATACCGCCGGTTTGCAAATCGTACGGGTATGGACTCGGCGCGGCTGGGTTGTACTGGCTTCCGATGCCTCTCATCTATACGGACACATGCAACATGGCGTCCCTTTTCCAATCGTGCATAACATCGAAGCCTTGCTGGAGGGCCACAAGCGGCTATTGCAACTGGCTGATTCGCCCGATCATGTGATACCAGGGCATGATCCCGAAGTGATGCGGTTATATCCCGCATATTCTGAAGCCACAGAAGGCAGGATTGCCCGCCTGGATGTGCCACCCTGTTCCAATAATGATTGAAAGTCCGCTGCCTGACTACAAATTATGAATATGAAAAATAGATGTGCGCTTATCACCGGCTCGGTCAGCGGTCTGGGCTATGCCATTGCCGAGAATCTGGCAGAGGCAGGTTGCAATATCGTTTTGCACGGGCTGGAGTCGGAAACCACGGCGCGACAGGCGCAAGCCCGATTGCAGGAAAAATATCACGTTGGGGTGCTGCTGAGCCGGGCTGATCTGAACCACGTCCCGCAGATCGAGGCAATGATTGAGGAAGCGAGACAAGAGTTTGGACATATCGACATTGTGATTAACAATGCTGTGGTACGGCACTTTGCCCCAACCGAATCCTTGCCGACCAGGGCATGGGATGAATCCATCGCCGTGAACCTGTCTGCGGCATTTCATACGGCCAGACTCACTCTGCCTGATATGCGTGCTCGAGAGTGGGGACGCATCATTAATATTTCGTCAGTTTACGGATCGGCTGGCGCGGTCAACCGGATTGGTTACGTGACAACCAAAACGGCACTGATTGGTATGACACGTGCCATGGCGCTGGAAACGGCAAGCAGCGGCATTACCTGCAATGCGGTTTGCCCTGGTACGGTGCCGACACCCGCCATACTGGATCGAATTGAGAAGATTGCTGCCGAAACGGGAAAATCAACCGAACAGGCGACGCATGACTATCTGGCTGAGAGGCAACCAACAGGCAGATTCGTTGCCATGGAAAGCGTCGCCAATCTGATACGGCTACTTTGCAGTGATGCCGGACGTGATATGACAGGCTCAATATTGCCCATTGATGGGGGATGGACTGCAGCCTGAACCGGAAGGCAATACGGTTTGATTACATTTGAATTAAGTACAGAAAAGGAGCAGTGATGAGTGGTGTACAAAAACAGGTACTGGGATTTGTCGGATTGGGCAAAATGGGCTTGCCCATGGCCGCACGTCTGATTGATGCGGGCTATCAGCTCGTTGTCTGCGACGCCAACGCCGATGCGGTGGCGCCTTTGGTCAGCAACGGGGCCATCCTTGCAGATACACCCAAAGCGGTGGCAGATCAGGCCTCGACGGTTTTGATCTCGCTGCCTACTCCTGACGTGGTGGAGGCGGTCGGGCTCGGAAAAGACGGTCTGGTCGAGGGTAGTGCAGTTCAAACGGTCATCGATTTGTCAACCACCGGTCCGGAAGTGGCCAAGCGTCTGGCTGAGGGCCTGGCTTCCAGGTCTATTGTCGCTGTTGACTGCCCTGTCAGCGGCGGCGTGGCCGGCGCCACGAAGGGTACGCTGGCACTGATGGTCGCCGGCGATAGCAAACGGGTCACAGCGGTCAAGCCTATATTGGATATTCTTGGCAAGCAGTTCTATGTCGGCGAGCAGCCGGGCATGGGTCAGACCATGAAGGTGCTGAATAATCTGGTTTCCGTGACGGCCCTGATCGCAACGTCAGAAGCATTGGTCATGGGTACAAAGGCCGGACTGGATCCCGACATTATGGCAAATGTCATCAATTCCGGATCCGGGCGATCAAATGCGTCTGAAGTGAAAATACCAAATTTTGTGCTTTCTCGCAGCTTTGATTTTGGTTTTGCCGTTGGTTTGTCGGCAAAGGATATCAGGCTTTGCATGGAAGAGGCCGACCGGCTGGAGATACCAATGCCCGTGGCACAGGCAGTGCGCCAGTTTCTCAATACCTCGGTCGACAAGCTCGGTTACCAGGCGGATATGACAGAAATGATACGCGTCATCGAAGATCAGGTCGGTGTGCAGGTGCGCGGCAAAGCTGCTAACGACGACAAGTGACTTGCGCGGTAATTTAGGTAATTCTATTTCAACGGACCTATTTCAATAGATCTGTTGAGGCAGGTCTCATTGAGTAGAACGTTAAGCGTGCGGGTCCGGCATGCGCCAAGAACAAAGGGCGACGCGGCCGAAATCCATGTCAGGCGCTCATAATAAAAAAGCCCGCCATCGCCAGAACAGAATCATTCTGCCGGCAATGGCGGGCCCTGACTTTCTTCTGCGTACTCTTATTCCTTGAAGACAGTGGGCGCAGCCGCATCAATCGTTTTCTGGTCTTCTTCCAGCTGTTTGGCAAATTCCTGCGGTGAGCTTCCTACCGGGGCTAGCAGCAAGGGTTTGAGCACCTTCAGCACTTCGGGTGCATTTGCTGCATCATGGAATCCTTCAGCGATTTTAGTTTTCACCTCTTCCGGTGTCCCTTTCGGTGCGAAAACGCCATACCAGTTATTGATAAATTTCAGGTTCCCAAGTCCGGCTTCCGCATAGGTTGGCACGTCTGGCAATTCAGGCAGCCGCTCTTTGGCACTGACGGCGAGAATCCGTAGATCACCACTTTTATGCGGCTCAAGTACAGACGATGTACCGGTCACCAGTGAGGTCACATGTCCGCCGATCACATCGCTGACTGCGGCTGATGTGCCCGAATATCGAACGTTCGTGACGGTTTTGGTCAGTCCGAGCTCATCCATGATAGACGAGCCGACCATCAGAGTAAATGGTTCTCCGCTGGCCCAGCTGCAGTTGTTTGCATCTGTTGCGCAGAATTTTTTATAGTCAGCTACGGTATTGATGTCGCCTTTTCCTTTCACCACCAGCGCCGTCGGTCCTGTGGCCATCATGGTGACGGGTGTCAGTTGAGTCAGCGGATCCGTTTTGACCGACTTGTTCGTGTATTTGATCATCGCAATGGCTGGGATCGAAACCAGCAAGGTGTTGCCATTGGGCTTTGATCGGATCGTGTCATTTGTTGCGATCAGTCCGTCAGCGCCCGGTTTGTTCTCCACAATGACCGATTGACCCCATTTCTTGCTCAGGTAGCGTGCCATGGCGCGCGCGACATTGTCACTGCCACCTCCGGGAGAATACGGCACAATAATCATTACCGGTTTGTCTGGAAATGCGGTCTCCTGTGCCTGGGCAGTGACGCAGCAGCTCATTGCCAGGCATGCGCCCAGCGCCAATTTCGAAAATCTCATCTGTCTCTCCTATTGTGTACCGTCGGTACTTTGTCGTTATGCAGCCGGGTAAAATTTTTACTTCGATTCGGCGAACTTGCGTTCTATGGCCATGGATTCTTCCAGTCCCACGAATTTGTTGAAGTCCTGGAAAGAGGTAATCTGGTCAGCAATGGCATTGGTCGTGCATCCTTCGCGCATGAAGGTTTCCATCATATTTTTGACCGCCTTGTGCATTGCAAACATGGGTTCAATCGGGCAGATGGCAAATGCAAACCCGAGTTTATGCACCTCCTGCAATGACAGGAATGGCGTTTTTCCGGAACGGGCCATATTGAACAGGATGGGCTTGCCCAATGGCGCCAGCCGACGGCCAATTTCCTGCAACTGCTCTATGCTCTCGGGCGCATCAACATACAGGCCGTCCGCGCCTTCTTCCGAATAGGCCTCGAGTCGATCCAGTGCATCTTCCAGCCCGGTCACAGCCACAGCATCTGTTCTTGCCACGATAAAGAAATTCGGATCGCGTCGCGCATCCAGCATGGCGCGCAGTTTCAGTTTCATTTCATCCTTGGAAATCAGCTGTTTGCCAGCGAAATGTCCGCATTTTTTAGGCAGTGCCTGGTCTTCTATGTGTAGGCAGGATGCGCCGGCTTCTTCCCACAGTTGCATGGTGCGCTGAACGTCCAGTATTCCACCATAGCCCGTATCTGCATCGGCAAAAACCGGAACCGTTGAAACCCTGCAGATACGACGAATATGCTCGAACATTTCGGTTTGTGTCAGGACGCCGATATCTGCCTTGCCGGTAATAATTGCAGAAGCCGCAAAGCCGCTCACAAAAATGGCTGGTGCACCTGCTTCTTCCGCAAGCTTGGCCGTCACTGCGTCATGGGCGCCCATGCAAACAAACGGACCCTGCTTGAACAGTTCTCTGAATTTGACCGAACGTGGATTCACTTTACTTTCTCCTTGCCTGAAATATTATGTATTTTGGTATTATTGGTATTCAATAATACAATCCTATCGTATTGCTTTGCGTGGCGCAACCTTTTGGATTGCCCTCGCACGTGATCGCCATGACAACTGTCATTCGGGCGCTCTGCCGCGCAGACATCAATTCCACTAAGCGTCACAACTTGACTAAGCGTCATTTCGCTCACTCAGAATCCACCCCGCAGCCTTTTCGGCGATCATGAGTGTGGGGCTGTTGGTATTGCCGCTGGTAATCGTCGGCATAATGCTGGCGTCCACAACTCGCAGACCGGAAACGCCGTGCACCTTCAGTCTGGGATCGACGACAGCCATAGGGTCATCGGCTTTGCCCATTCTGGCTGTGCCCACCGGATGAAAAATGGTGGTTGCTATATCACCCGCCAGCTGGGCAAGTTCTTCGTCGGACTGGAACTGGATACCTGGTTTATATTCAACGGGGTTGAACCGGGAGAGCGCGGGCTGATTCACAATATGACGAGTGATGCGAAGCGAATCGGCTGCGACTTTGCGATCCTCTTCGGTGCTCAGATAGTTCGGCTGGATTGCCGGCGGATGGGCCGGATCGGGGCTCTGTATCTGAACGACGCCGCGGCTTGCCGGATTCAGATTGCACACACTGGCGGTAAACGCATTGAAGGTATGCAGTGGCTCGCCAAAATTCTCCAGGCTCAGGGGCTGAACGTGGTACTGAATATTGGGATGGAGCAGGGCAGAGTTGCTGCGGGTGAATGCTCCCAGTTGTGACGGTGCCATACTCATCGGACCGCTACGTTTCAGAAGGTATTCTGTTCCGATGGAAAATTTTCCCCATATATTGCCGGCGATCTGATTAAGCGTATGGGTTCCGTCAACCTGAAATACAGTTCGAATCTGCAGATGATCCTGCAAATTGGCACCGACACCCGGCTTGTCCATCTTTATTTTGATGCCGTGCTTATTCAGCAGTGCTGCAGGACCTATGCCGGACAGTTGCAGCAGTTGCGGTGTGCCTATGCTGCCTGCGGCAAGAATGACCTCTCGTCGTGCGTGAACATGTTGCCGCGTTCTTTTGCGAATAACGTCCACCCCCTTGCAGACGAGACTACCGTTCGAAAGAGCATGCAAGTCCAGTTTCTGCACATGAGTTTGCGACCAAAGAGTGAAATTCGAACGTCGCATGCATATAGGGCGCAGAAAAGCTTTCGCCGCATTCCAGCGCCATCCGGCTTTCTGATTCACTTCGAAATAACCGATGCCCTTGTTGTTTCCCTGATTGAAATCATCGGTGCGAGCAATCCCAGCCTGCTCTGCGGCCTGCATGAAAGCGTCCAGAATGTCCCAGCGTAGTCGCTGCTTTTCTACCCGCCATTCGCCCCCGTTGCCATGAAATCGGGCAAAGTCGCGTTCATTTTCATTACCCTTGCCAGCCGATGAACCATCCAGCCGATAGTGATCTTCATGACGTTTGAAATCTTCCAGACAGTGCTCCCAGGACCAGGCTGTCTCTCCCGTGCTATCGGCCCAGGCATCGTAATCACGCTTCTGCCCGCGCATATAGATCATGCCATTAATGCTGGAGCTGCCGCCCAGTGTTTTGCCACGTGGGTAACGCAGCGACCTGCCATTCAGGCCGGGTTCGGGCATGGTGTTATACATCCAGTCTGTACGTGGATTGCCTATGCAATGGAGATATCCGACTGGAATATGGATCCAATGATAATTGTCGTTGCTCCCTGCCTCGATCAACAGGACCGATGTATCCGGTCGCGCACTCAGACGGTTTGCCAGCAGGCAACCGGCAGTCCCGGCACCAATAATGATGTAATCAAAACTGGCTGTCTCGCTCAATGTTGGCTCCTCATGTTCTTGATTTCACTTGCAATTTCGATGTCATCCTCGGTTTTCACAGATGTGATTTCGATATTTGCAATATTTATGCTGTTTTTAGTGAAACCAAGTTTGCCAACAAAAGATCGTTGAATCCAATGAGAAATACTTGTAACCTCGATAAGAATCATAAATAATGGGGTATGGCCCATTCCTCTCATTCTCCGATCGATCTGCAGGCCCTGCGCGCATTCGCCACAGTAGGGCGAGTGGGCAATGTCACGCGAGCGGCAGAAAAACTGCACCGAAGTCAGCCGGCAATCAGCCTGCAGATCAAAACCCTCAGCGAGATCACCGGACTCAAACTGCTTCACCGCACGCCACAAGGCATGGTTCTGACAGCAGACGGTACAGCGTTGATCCCGCTAGCGGAAAAGGTACTTGCCGCGCTGAATGAATTTGCCAGCACTGCCGCTGCCCTGCACAAGACGGTGCACGGACAGCTGCGTATCGGCACCATTCTGGATCCGGAATTTACGCGGCTGGGGGCATTTCTGCTTAGGCTGATCCAGTCGTACCCTCAAGTCGATACCACGCTGAAACACAACATCAGTGGAGCGGTGCTGGAACAGATTATCGCGGAAGAACTGGACGTTGGGTTTTATCTGAATCCGCCCAATGAGCCACTGGACAGTTCGATATTGTGCAAGCCATTGACCCGATTCACCTATCGTGTGCTGGCACCCCCAGGCTGGGGTCCCAAAGTCAAGGGCAAAGACTGGAAAGCGCTGGCTACGCTTGCATGGCTCGACACGCCGCCAACCAGTGTGCACCATCGTCTGCAACGCCAGGTATTTGGTCCCGGCTCAATCACTGGGATTGAGCCACGGCGAGTGGCGTTGGTCGATCAGGAACCGTCCATGCTGGATCTGGTACGTAGCGGTATGGGTTTGTCACTGGTCCGCGATTCGATTGCCATTCACGAGGCGCAGACACGAGGTCTGGTGATTGCCGATCGGGTATCGCTCGATTGCGAGTTAAGTTTTGTGTGTCGCGCTGAACGCAGCACAGATCCGGAAGTCGTCGCGGCCATGAACACCCTGGACGCCATATGGGATCTGGATTCGTCCCAAGCGGACAACTATTGAAATGCGATAGTCGTCGTTTTCAGGTAGTAGTCAGTGTGATTCCCTATATTGGACTTAACCGTGCCGGTTCCCCGGACACTCTGGTCTGATCACAAACCAAGGCAAAGGGCCGGACATGGCCTCACTTTATTGCAAGCGTATTAGGAGATTTGTCCGTCGCACGCAAGCAGCAGGCTTATACATAGCCTTGACGTTCGCCGCGAGAGACAGCTCATCCGCCAACAAACAGGAGACTCTTATATGAAGACATATTTCAAGGCCGCCCTTGGTCTGACTTTGGCCTCGCTGGCCTTCAGCGCCAATGCAGCTGACTGGCCCGATCATCCCATCACGTTTGTCGCGCCGTTTACTGCCGGAGGAGCCAATGATCTGGTGGCCCGCATTATCGCCAAGGCAGTGGGCAAGGAACTGAATCAAAGCGTCATTGTTGAAAATCGCGCGGGTGCCGGCGGCGTCGTGGGCTCGGCGCATGTCGCGCGGTCCAAACCCGACGGCTATACCTATCTCGTAGGCAGCAACGGCACGGTGACCAATAGTCTGATCCGTTCCGACCAGCCCTACAAGGATGAAGAATTGACGCCCGTCGCGTTGCTGTCGGTGACACCATCGGTCATTGTGACTACCTCTGACAATCCGGCAAAAGATCTGAAGTCCTTCGTTGAAAATGCGCGCAGAAACAAGACAGACAGAATAACTTTTTCAACCGCTGGCAACGGCAGCACGCCGCACTTTGTGGCGGTGATGATGAAAGAAGCCACCGGCCTGCCGATAGAGCCGATCTCCTATAAGAGCGGCTCCGAGGGTGTCACGGCAGTAGTGGGCAAGCAGGTGGATGCAACTTCGGAAGCCAGCATTGTCACGCTGCCGCTGGTGCAATCGGGCAAACTCAAAGCACTGGCAACCACGCTGGATAAACGCATGAAAAGTGCGCCGGATATTCCTACTACCAAAGAGGCGGGTTTTCCTGGCATTCAGATCGGACACTGGGCCGGTTTGTACGCCCCGACCGGTACACCTGATGAGGTCCTGGACAAGATGAATGACGCAGTGAACAAGGCCCTGCAGACCAAGGAAGTGACCGATGCACTGGCCAAAAGCAGTATTGAGCCTGGCAGTGGCAGTCGCGCCGACTTCACCAATTTTGCAACCAGCGAACGCAAGCGCCTGGGCGAAGTCGTCAAGAAAGGCAATATGCGATCTGACTGATTGCTTATCAAGGTTCGCGAGGCCTTTAATGGGCATGACAACTGAAATTGCACTGCGTTATAGACCAGAAAGCGAAGTGCGCCGGCAAACGCGCGGCGCAGAAGGTTGAAATCCAGCACGACGCTATGCCGCGCGGTGAAGTTCCTGCCCCAGATTTCTTAATTCACGATGAGGGCTTTCCTTGAGAAAGTGCCTCATCTTTTTTCTGAACGCGTCAGTAGCGGAAGGATTGTCGTACGCCTTTCGGAACCACATCAGAGCCTCATCAAATTCTTCAGCTTCGGCAATTAACCGCCCAACATTGAACTGCCCACGGAAATCACCGCCTTCTGCCGCCTTGCGATAACACGTCAATGCGGTTTCTCGGTTCGCTTCGCAGGCCCAGCCGTCTTCGTAAAACCCACCCAGCAGATTCCATGATTTGACGTGGCCCTTAGCCGTAGCCCGTTGCAGCCACATTATGGCTTCATCATGGTTGGTTTCTACGCCACGACCAAGGGCGAGAGAGGTCGCGTAGTTGTACATTCCCCAGTCCAGCCCTGAATTGGCGGCCAGGCGGAACCAGTAGGTAGCCAGCAGCATATCGGGTTCAACACCCCAGCCGTTTTCATAGCAGCGCCCCAGCATATTTCGCGCCATGGCATGACGCTGGCCAGCAGCCTTTCTGAACCATTCAAAGGCCTCGGACGGATTGGACTCGACACCCCGACCATCAAGCAGGATCTGCGCGTAATGGACCTGTGCTTCGACAACACCATGTTCGGCCGCTGTGCGCAACCAGCGTGCCTTGTCTTCGCTGTCACCGGCACTGACGATCTTTACGAACGTCTGTGCGTCAGCCGAGTTGAACTCTGTTACGGAAATGCCTGTCATCTCATTATTGCAAAAAAAAAGATCGGCGTCCCGGGGCAAGCCCGGGGCCGATCAACAGGTGATCTTGCGATCAGTAAGACAGATTCAGGTTAAGAACGGCGCTGCGACCCGGCGCAAGCGTAGCGTAATGCGACGCGTAGGCCTTGTCGTAGTATTTCTTATTGGTCAGGTTAAACACATTCAACTGAACGCCAAGGTTCTTATTGATCTTGTAACCCGCCATGGCATCAAAACGCCAGTAGGAAGGAATCTTCAGCCTGTTGGCAGCATCGCCGAACTGGCTACCCACATAGAAGGCGCCGGCGCCGAGCGTGAGATCAGAGGTTGGCTGATAGGTAGACCACAGATTGAAGCTGTCGCGTGGCGTATTGGGAAATGCCTTGCCATTGTTCGCCGCAGCGCTGGCTCCGTTATCCTTCAGGTTGCTGTTCAGATGGGTATAGCCGCCATACACCTGCCATTTTGGCGTAATGGAGCCGGACACTCCCAGTTCGAGTCCGTCAACCCGCTTTTTACCCGCCATTTCATAGTCGCCATTGGCCTTTACAACACGCGCATTGGTGGTTTCTGTGCGGAACACCGCGGCACTCAGGCTCAACTGCTGATTGAACAGTTCCCATTTGGTACCCAGTTCATAGGTTTTGTGTTTTTCAGGTGCCATATCGGCTGCGTTGCGACCTACATTGCCTCTGCCTGGTGTGAGAGATTGCTCTTCTCTACCCTCGCCAAGCGTGGCGTTTGCAGGGTTCGAAGATGTGGCATAGGAAATGTAAATACTGCCGTTTTCCGCTGGTTTGAAAACCAGACCCAGCTGATAGTTGAGCAGCGTGTCATGGCGTCGGATGGTTTTGGAACCGGAGGCAGGTGTATTGACGAACCTGGTCAGGTAGTTGTCCAGTCGGATCCCCAGACCAGCCTGCAGCCATTTATTGAAGTCCAGGGTGTCAAACGCATAAATGGACTTTGTTGTGTTCTCGGACTTAGTCAGGTTGCCTGTAGGTTCGCCGCTGCCCTTGTTCACCCAGGGATCGCGAGGCTCGGGGTTGTACAGACTGGTGCAGTTATAGGCGGAAGCCTTGCCAGCTCCGTTTTTGCAGGCATTGGCGGGGCCGTTACCAACGCCGCGCGCGATGTCCAGTGTATCCTTGCGACCTTTTTCCACGGACAGTTCAACACCAACATTGAAGTTATGGGTAACTGAACCGGTTTCGACTTTGCCAAAGAGCTCGGTCTGGTTTGCGAACGTTTTGACTGCGCTGTCACGCGTATTTGCCCGGCGCCACACCAATCCGTTTGCCACGTTCCCTTTGGAGTCATCGGGCTGGGTCCAGACATATTGCTGGTCAGACTGGGTATATCGGGCGGTATTGCGCAAGGTAACGCGGTCGTTGAAGTCGTGTTCAACGCTGAACGTTGCCTGGTCTGAGGTATTTTTGCGGAAGTCGCTGGTCAGGCCGTAAAAATTATGACGGTCTACGTCGATGGGGCCGCTGAGTTCGCCCCTGGGGAACTCATAGGGGATACCGCCATCGGGGATGTCATCGGTAGACAGATGATAATAACCCAGCGTTACGCGGGTTGGCGTACCCAGACCAAAACTAAACGTGGGTGCAATACCCCAGCGCTTGTAGCGTACAACGTCACGGCCAGGGACATTGGATTTGTGCGCCATACCATTAAGGCGGAAGGCTGAGGTATCGGATAACTGCCAGTTTCCATCAACAGTGCCGCGATAGTAATTGTGCGTGCCTACCCCAAGGGAGCCCGTTGTGAAATTGTCCAGTTTTGCCGTCTTGGTGACCAGGTTGATACTGCCACCGGCACTGCCACGGCCGCCGATTGCACTTGCCGATCCCTTGACAACCTCTACCTGTTCGAGATTGAACACTTCGCGTGAACTGGAAGCGATATCGCGCATGTTGTCCACGTAGGTGCTGGACTGGGAATCATAGCCGCGGATGAAGGGCCGGTCACCCAGTGGGTTGCCGCCTTCGCCGGCACCAAAGGTAATACCTGGCGTGTTGCGCAGGACCTCGGTGAGGGAAGTGGCTGCCTGATCACTGATAACCTGCTGCGGAATGATCTGCACAGATTTTGGCGTATCCACCAGTGCTGTGGTGAATTTTTTGGAGGCTGATTGCCGCACATCGTACGGGCTATTGACAGTACCGTGGACGTGAATGGGTTCCAGTTTTGGAATATTGGTGTTTTCGTGCCCAGGGTGGGCAATCGCGGCTGGCCCAAGGAAAAGAGATGGTGCAACCAGAGCCATGGCCAGGCTGCTGCCCATGATTGGGCCGCTGTCTGGTTGTGGCTGTACAACTTGTTCGGACATGAGTACTTCTCGAAATGCTAGTGTGGTGATGAGTATTAAACCCATCCGTCAACCATTCCGATGTATTGCACGCCAGGACAGCGAGCGGATGGATACCTGTATTACAGGAGTTTGCAAATGAGAATTATTACCATCCATTATTGCCTGACTTTGTCAGATTGTTGCCGATTGTGCAAAGAGAGGAACGGGCCTCTTCACGTGCTCCGGGTTGTCATGGTGGTCAGTACGTAGCCATCGCCTCTGACCGTTCTTATCAGCCTCGGGTGCCGCGGGTCGGCTTCAAGTTTTTTTCTCAGACGGCTTACCTGACTGTCGATGCTTCGATCGAAAGTAAAGGAATCATGCTTACGGGTCAGATTGAGCAACTGCTCGCGGCTGAGTACGCGATTGGCGTTGTCAACAAACGCCTGCAGCAGATGAAACTCGGCGGTGCTGATGCTGACTTCCTGGCCGTTGGCATCGCACAGGGAACGAGTGGTCAGATTCAGTGTCCAGCCGCTGAATGTAATGGATGAATGGGTGTGATTGTGTATATTCTTACCGGTAAAGATCGCTGTTGGCCGGCAGCGCCGCAGCACACTGCGGATACGTGCGACCAGTTCGCGGGCTTCGAAGGGTTTGACAACATAATCATCAGCCCCCATTTCCAGGCCCGCAACGCGATCCGCAAGTTCACCAGCGGCGGTCAGGATAATCACCGGAATTGCTAATTGTTCAGAGACATACCTGCATAATGACAGTCCATTCTCTCCCGGCAGCATCACATCCAGCACAATCAGGCTGAATGTACGGGCATTCAGTCGTTCCCGCATTTCTCTGCCATTTTCGGCAACGTCGACTTCAAAACCGAATTTGCTTAAATACGTAGACAGGGAATCGCGGATACTTTGATGGTCGTCGACAATAAGAATACTTGGCGAATCGCTCATCGGTGTAAAGCAAGAAACAAAGTCGGTCGAATGATAGCAGGAATGATGTCATCTCGACATACGTTGGTCAGGCGCGGCATAATCCGCACTCAACAAAATGCTATGCCTGGGTCGACTGACTCAACCTCGATATTGCCATGACACAATCTGCTTCACCACGTCTGCCACCCCTCACCACCATTCCTGCTCAAATCGCCAGTCTTGCCGACTACGAAAGCTACGCAAGAGAACGCGTCGACCCGGCGAGCTGGGCGTACCTCAATAGCGCGGCTGCTGATCAGCTGACACGTCGCGCGAATCGGGAGGCCTGGGATTCGATCCGCTTGCTCAGCTGCAATATGAGGTCGATGAAGGGGGGTAATACGCGACTTGAACTGTTTGGGGTGACTTACCCACATCCGATCTTTATCGCGCCGGTTGCCTATCATCGCCTTGCTCATCCCGATGGAGAAAAGGCGACGGCATTGGCGGCCGAGGCTATGTACGCAGGCATGGTGCTTAGTACGCTATCCAGTATTTCACTGGAAACGGTCGCTGCAGGAACCCGCGCTCCGCTTTGGTTTCAGCTGTATATTCAGTCGGACAAAACCGCGACTCAGGCACTGGTTGCCAGAGCAGAGCAGGCAGGCTATCGAGCTCTGGTCGTCACCATCGATGCGCCCGTCACCGGGATGCGCAATGCAGAACAGCGCGCGGGATTTACGCTGCCCGGCGATGTGACCGCCGCCAACCTGGCGGGGATGCCCGTCACACCAGCGTTTCATGCGATACCGGGCACAAGTCCGCTCTTCGGCAGTGACATGGTCAATTCGCTACCCACCTGGGATGACATCGCATGGCTGGTATCGAGCACGCGCCTGCCAGTATTGGTGAAAGGCGTTATGAATCCCTTCGATGCGCAGGATGCAGTCAGGGCTGGCGTGGCAGGCATTATCGTTTCCAATCACGGCGGCCGGGTACTGGACACTCAGCCAGCGACCGTCGAGGTGTTGCCAGCAGTCGCGCAAAGCGTTGATGGCAGGGTGCCCATCCTCGTGGATGGCGGCATCCGACGAGGTACGGATATCGTCAAGGCACTGGCGTTGGGGGCGTCGGCGGTGATGATTGGGCTGCCGATTATTCACGGGCTGGCTGCAGCGGGTGCGCCGGGCGTTGCGCATGTCCTGCATATTCTGCGCACGGAACTGGAAATGGCGATGATGCTCTGCGGATGTAAAACGCTTGGAGAAATCACCAGAGACGTTATCTGGCACCCGTCGACCCTGCCTTGATGCGTCCTCTATGATATCCCGCCAGAAGAAAATCGGGGATGGCTGTGCCACGTGATAGAGCGATGGAAGTACCGTCAACGCTATCGAAGATATCAGTCTCTTCCGCTTGCGGTTTTCTTGCGGTATGATGCGATGCCTGAAAATGCAGGGCATGATCGCCCTGTCTTGATAGTGATTGAGCAGTATCGATATGTTAGTGACCATTCCTGACTTGTTATCAAAAGACACAGTAACCCGCCTGCGCGAGCAAATGGAGCAGAGCCAATGGGTGGATGGAAAAGGAACCGCCGGGTATGTGGCGGCCAGCCAGAAAAAAAATCTGCAGCTGGCTGATCATGATCCTGTCGCCATCAGCGCAAGCCAGCAGATACTTGAGGCGCTGGGCAGGAACAGTCGCTTCATATCCGCCGCACTGCCCTTGAAGATCCTCAGCCCGATGTTCAATTGCTATGCGAGTGATCAGGAGTATGGTTTTCACATCGACAACGCGGTACGCGTCGATCCGCATAGTGGCGAACGCATCCGGGCCGATGTCTCTTCGACGATTTTTCTGAGCGATCCGGATGAATACGAAGGGGGCGACCTGATCATACAGGACACTTACGGAGAGCAACGGGTCAAACTGCCTGCGGGCCATATAGTGGTGTACCCGTCAACCAGCCTGCATCGTGTGACGCCGGTGACTCGAGGAAAACGTATCGCCGCCATTTTATGGACGCAAAGCATGGTACGGGAAGATGCAAGGCGAGCCCTGCTATTTGAAATGGACAATACCATTCAGCAGTTGGCCACCGAGCTGGGTGCGCACGACAGCATTGTGTCTTTAACCGGGATTTATCACAATCTGGTCCGGCAGTGGTCACAGGTATAAGTAGGCCACTCTATCCGCCCAGTGGCGCCTCCAAAGTTGCAAGCAGCCGGGATCGGCCTCCCAGCACGTGTCGCTGGGCCGCCGTCCACGCTTTGGCCGCACTTCCCGACGCAATGGCCTGATAGATTTTGCGATGCTCGGTATTTGAGTTATGCATATTGCTGCTGGCGTTGAAATATTTACGCCTGAACAGATGTAGCTCCTTCACATAATCATCATAGGCCTGCTTGGCTCTTTTGTTTCCTGATAAATCCAGAATCAGTTCGTGGAAAGCCAGGTTCAGCTCGTAATACAGGGTGCCATCGCCCGCGTCGCAGGCGGCATCCATCTCATCCAGTAACTGCTCAAAGGCGGGCGCATCTTTCTTCGAAAAATTCTCGCTGGCTCGCTCTGCGGCGAAGGCGAAAACGACCGCACGCAGTTCATAAACTTCGATCATATCCCGCACAGACAACTGTCTGACGAACATGCCTTTGTTGGGAATCGAGGTCACCAGACCCAGCCCCGCCAGCACCTTCATGGCTTCGCGAATCGGGCCCCGGCTGGTACCCATGCGTAGCGCCAGCGTGGCCTCATTCAGCCGTTCACCCGGCTCAAATTCACCCGAATAGATCAGTCGCTTCAGTTCGCTGACCACCGTTTGGGAAAGTACTGCAGCGCGTGTGGAAGAGGAAGTGACAACCATGAATCTGTCTTCTTTTAATAAGTGCTAACTATACCGTAACGACCAGTATCTGATCTGCGGCGCCTGTGGGAAAATCGAAATAATCATGGATTATTGTCTACAAATATTATACGATTGTAGACACTTTAACCCAAAAATAACCAGAACATCTTCAAATCAAGGAGGCAAACAGCATGGCTCATCTAGCCGCATCCGAGGCGTTGAAGCGCTTTCGTGTCATCGATCTGACCCAGGTCCGGGCGGGCCCCACTGCTTGTCGGCAACTCGCAGACTGGGGCGCAGACGTCATACAGGTGCAGATGCCTGAACACATGCGGGGGGATGATACGCTGGGCGGTCAGGATGGCTCAGATTATCAATATACCCACCGCAACAAGCGATCCATCACCCTGAACTTAAAGGAGCCTGAGGGTATTGCAGCGCTCAAACGCCTTATAGGTACTGCGGATGTCGTTGTGGAAAATTTTCGACCCGACGTGAAATACCGGTTGGGGATTGATTACGAATCGCTGGCGCCTGACAATCCCGGTCTGGTGTATGCCAGTATTTCCGGCTTCGGGCAAACGGGGCCTTACGCAACGCGTCCGGGATTCGACCAGATTGCACAGGGCGCCTCGGGTCTGATGTCTGTGACAGGTCCTCCGGGCGAAGCGCCGATGCGAGTGGGCATTCCCATTGCCGATCTTTGCGCCGGCATTTTTGCGGCGCAGGGCATTCTGGTTGCCCTATTGGAGCGAGAGGCGTCCGGCAAGGGACAGTGGCTGCATACGTCGTTGTTTGAGTCCATGATTTACATGATGGATTTTCAGACCTCGCGCTACCTGATCGATGGCGACATTGCAAAGCAGGCAGGCAATTACCACCCGACCAGCATTCCAACAGGTGTTTACAAAGCGCGCGACGGATACATGAACATCGCGGTTTTCGGCTCCAAAATCTGGGAACGTTTTTGCGACATTCTGGGCACGCCGGAATGGGTCACCGATGAGCGGTATCACGATAAGGCCTCTCGTTCGGTTAACCGCGATTCGCTCAATGCCGAAATCAACAAACGTCTGGCAAATGAGGATCGCAGCTACTGGATTGCCCGGTTCAACGAAGGTGGTGTGGCTTGCGGCGTCATCAATAATCTGGGCGAGGTGTTTGACGACCCACAGGTTGCACATCTGAATATTGTCAAGGAAGTCGAGTCAAACCGGCTGGGCAAACAGCGCATGGTGGGCCAGCCGGTGCAATTGACGCGAACGCCCAGCGATATCGTTCGTTCTGCCCCTTTGAGAGGGGAACACACCACAGAAATTCTCAAAGATCTGGGCTATGACGATACCGTTCTTGCCCAAATGAAATCCCATGGAGTCTATTGATGGCACAAGTTGAATACACCTCTCCCACAGAACGCGTTCTGACCTGGCTGGATGGCACTACATTGCACATCCAGTTCAACAATCCCGCGCGTCATAACGCATTGTCCGTTGATATGTGGGAAGCCGTGCCGCAGTTGCTGTCGCTCGCCCAGAGCGATGATCGGGTGCGTCTGGTGGTCTTTTCCGGCGCTGGAGAAAAAGCCTTTGTTTCGGGGGCGGATATTTCCCAGTTCGAAGACATGCGTGCGGCGCGGGAAGCTGTGACGCGCTATGAAGCCATGGCCGAGGACGCGCTGACGTCTATCCAGGATTTTCCTAAGCCGACCCTGTCCTGCATCAATGGCTACTGTATCGGCGGCGGCGTCAATGTGGCGATTGCCTGCGATATGCGCATCGCCTCTGACAACTCTGTGTTTTCCATTCCCGCAGCCAGACTGGGCCTGGGATATCGGTACTCCGCCATGAAGAATCTGGTGAATCTGATCGGGCCGGGCGCGGCAAAAGACCTGTTTTTTACGGCGCGCCGGATCGATGCTGCAGAAGCCAAAGCATTGGGACTGATATCGCGAGTCAGTACGGCACAGGCATTGCCGGCTCTGCTTGAGGAATACACAAGCGCTCTGGCCAACAATGCGCCACTGACTATCGCTGCCGCCAAGGCAATCACGGCTGAAATATTGAAACCGTCTCCCGATGTCGATATGGACCGCTGCACTTCATTGATTCGAGGATGTTTCGAAAGTCAGGATTACGCAGAAGGCCGCAGCGCCTTCATGGAAAAACGCAAGCCCGTATTCGTCGGCAAATAAATTTCGGATGTAATAGGAGGAGATGACAATGAAAAGCTATTGGATGCAAATGACTGACAACGACACGCATCTGGAATGTCGCGACAGTGAACGTCCGGAGCCCGGCCCGACGCAGTTGCTGGTGCGCATGCACGCTGCGGGTTTGAACCGCGGAGAGTTTGTATTGGGTCATGGCCTGCATGGCAAAGCGGGAAGCTGGAAGCAGATCGGTGGAGAGGGCGCGGGCGAAGTGATTGCCATCGGCAAGGACGTCAGCAACTTCAAGGTAGGTGACAAGGTGATGGGTCGTTGTCCCGGCGCGTTTTCCGAATACGCGCTGATGGAGGGCATTGAGGCGTTGCCCAAACCCGAGAATCTGTCGTGGGAAGAGGCAGCCTGCCTGCCCTTGACCTTTCTGGTGGCATTTGACATGTTGGTATTGCAAGGGCGCGTCAAGGCAGGCGAATGGGTACTGATCAACGGCGTCTCTTCCGGCGTAGGCGTGGCCTCACTGCAACTGGCCAAGGCACTGGGCGCAAAAGTCATTGGAACGTCGGGTTCGCAGGACAAGCTGGATAAATTGAAGACGCTGGGGCTGGACGTTGCACTGCACACGCGATCGGCAGATTTTGCTGCTGACGTAAGGGCTGCGACCGACAATCATGGTGCCGACCTGATCATCAACGCGGTTGGCGGCAGCGTTTTTGCCGAGAATATTAAGGCCGCGGCATTCGAAGGCAGACTTGCCTTTGTTGGTTATGTGGACGGGAATCTGCGCGGTGACCTTGATCTGGGCGCATTTCATGCCAAACGCCTGACGCTTTTCGGCGTATCGAACAAGCTGCGTACAAAAGAACAGCGAGCGGCTGCCTTGCCGCGTTTTATAAGCGAGGTGCTTCCGCTTTTTGAGACTGGAAAAATCATTCCGCAGGTAGACCAGCAATATGATTTCGATGAACTGCCGGATGCCAAAGCCAGTATGGAGGCTGGCCGGCATGCTGGAAAAATCGTTCTGAAAATTATTGAAGCTTAAACATAAAGCCAATACAGCATAAAAAATACAGAAAATTCAGGAGACAAAAACCATGAAAATCACCCAACTTGCGCTGGCCTGCAGCCTGAGCGTAATCGGCGTGCAGGCATTCGCGCAGACTGCCGATTATCCTTCGCGACCCATTCGTCTTGTGGTCGGCTTTGCGCCCGGCGGTGCAGCCGATACGGTGGCACGTATCATGAGCGAGTCATTCAGCAAAGCCTTAAAGCAGACCGTCGTTATAGAAAACAAACCGGGCGCGGGGTCCAGCATTGCTGCGGACTATGTTGCCAAGGCTGCGCCAGATGGCTATACCGTGCTGATTGCCAGTCCCAGCAGCATTTCCATCAATCCGGCCATCAATCCAGGGCTGACATATACCGCAAAAGATCTTAAGGCCGTGACTCAAATCACGACATCTCCGCTGGTACTGGCAGTAAGTACAAAAACCGATATCAAGAGTGTCGCGGATCTGATTCGGGAGGCCAAAGAGAAGCCTAACTCGCTGAACTATGCCACCTCGGGTAATGGCTCGGCGCCGCATCTGGGTGCGGCACTGTTTACGCTGATGACACATACGCAAATGACACATGTTCCTTATCGTGGCGGAGCGCCCGCCATTCAGTCCGTCATGGCCGGCGATACCGACCTCAGCTTTGGGACTGCACCGTCTGTTCTGGCTCAGGTGAACAGTGGCAAATTGCGCGCCATTGCCGTCAGTACCAGCGAAAAATCAGCGCTGGTGCCAAACCTGCCCGGCATGCGCGAGGCCGGACTGCCTGATTACAATCTGGCGTTCTGGTACGGTATCTTTGTGCCCAAAAACACCCCCGATGCCGTTGTTCAGACCCTTTTCAAGGCGGCCACCTTTGCGATGCACCAGCCCAAGGTCAAGGAGTCACTGGTTGGCGAAGGAACAGAGACCTCACTCTCAGCCTCACCGGAAGCCTTCGACACGTTCCTGGCGAAGGAAGACAAGTTCTGGGTCGACCTCGCAAAAAATGCGGAAATTGTGGTGAAGTGAAGGGGCTGGCTCTCGCTGTCGGATTCCCCGGTCAACTTCCCGACCGCCGACCGATTTCAGGCTGTCGACACCTGGCTCAGATGCAATTTAGAACCGCGTCTCTGAACCCATCCATCAATGGCGTCCAGTGCGCCTGCTGACGAGAGATCAGGCACAGCTTTCTGCGCTGCGGTAACGTAACGGACAGTGCTCTGACGCCTGCTCCAATATCCTGCTTAAGTAATGATTCGGGAGCGAACGAGATAAAGTCGGTGGATGCAACAATATCAAGAATACCTCGGGATACAAGAGGGACTTCCATAGCAACGCGCGGTTCGGACAGTCCTTTTTCGGAAAGCCATTGGAAAAGCGCTAGTCTGGCGGCAGATCCAGGCAATGGAACGATCCAGCCATAATGCTGCAATTCTGCGATTTGCAGAATGGGTTTATGAAAAATGGGATGGTTTTTGCTTGCCACAATTTTCATCGTGTCCTGCATCAAAACCTGATAATCCAGGTCGTCGACATGGTCGGTGTAGATAGGGGCGATCACCAGATCCAAAGTGCCATGTTTGACCTGCTCAAATAAGGCATCAGACAGGCCCGTGGTCAGAGAGACTTTGAGAGCGGGGCGTTTGGGCATCAGCCAGCGCAATGCGGGCGTTACCAGCTTATCCAGCGTAACTGCAGTTGCGCCTATTCTTAACAATCCCGCTGCGCCTGCCTGAAGTGCACTGGTGTTCTGCAATGCGTCCTGATATTGCGCATACAGTAATCTCGCATGCTCTACAAATGCCCGCCCCGAAGCGCTTAGCCAAATGCGTCTTGATGATCGTTCAAACAGGGTCAGTCCCGTTTCCGCTTCCAGCCGGCTTAATGATTTTGAAAGTGCCGACTGTGACACGCCGTGGATTGCTGCGGCTCGACCCATGTGACCAAGCTCAGCAAGTGTGAGAAAGTACTCGATGTCCCGGAAGCTTAGATTCATGAATAATAGTCATTGATATTTGAAATTATGGAATGGATTGTACGAGACTAGCGCCTACACTTGATAGTTATTCCGTCCATTCAACCTAAGTTTCTGAGCTGCTGATGTCCAATTCGTTGCCAAATATCGTTTTAATTGTTGCTGATAACCTGGGCTGGGGCGAGTTGGGTTGCTATGGTGGCGGAGCGCTCCGAGGCGCGCCAACACCCAATATTGATCGGCTCGCTGCACAGGGCTTGTTGCTGCACAACTTCAATGTTGAGAGCGATTGTGTGCCAACCCGCTCTGCATTAATGAGTGGACGACATCCAATTCGAACAGGGTGTCTTCAGTCTGTTCCTGCCGGACTGCCGCAAGGTCTCAATAGAAACGAAATCACGTTGGCGCAATTGCTGAGCCAGAAAGGTTACGCCACCGCTCATTATGGCAAATGGCATTTAGGTGACCGTCCAGGACGTTATCCGAGCGATCGCGGATTTGACGAATGGTATGGCATACCGCGCACAACAGATGAAAGCCAGTTTACTTCGACAGTGGGCTTTGATCCCAGTGTGGTCGATTTACCCTACATCATGCAGGGGACCATGAATACGCCTTCAGAGAACGTCAAAGTATATGACCTGGACTCCAGACGGCATATTGATGCGGAGCTGGTGGATAAGTCAATCGACTTCATGAGGCGCAACACGGAAAAAAATCAGCCATTTTTTCTTTATTTGCCTATGGTTCATCTGCACTTTCCCACGTTGCCGCATCCTGATTTTGCGGGTGTGACAAATGCCGGCGATTTTGCTGACTCCATGGCAGAAATGGATCATCGTGTAGGGCAAATTGAGCAGGCGGTGCAGGAACTGGGCATTTCAGAGAAGACGGTTTTCATTTTCTGCAGCGACAATGGCCCCGAGTTTCGACGGCCTTATCGCGGAACCGCCGGTCCTTGGTCAGGCACTTACCATACCGCGATGGAAGGCAGTTTGCGAGTGCCATTTATCATTCGCTGGCCCGAGAACGTGCCTGCGGGCAAAACCAGTAATGAAATCGTCCATGTTACAGACATTTATGCCACGCTCGCGGCCATTGCGGGAGCCGCTATGCCTACTGACCGACCTGTTGATGGCATCGATCAGACAGCGTTTTTTACGGGAAAGCAGGAGAAATCCTGTCGAGAAGGATTCCTGTTTTATATAAAGAACGAACTGCGTGCGGTGAAATGGAGAAACTGGAAACTGCATTTTTATTGGGAGCCGGAAGTCAATCAAGGCCAGGGGAAACTGGAATCTCCTTATCTTTTCAACCTTCTGTCAGACCCAAAAGAGGAGACGGATGTACTGATTTTCAATACATGGGTGATGGGGCCCATATTGAAAATGGTGAACGCGTTCAACGAAAGTGCCACTCAGCATCCTCATACCCGGCCCGGTGCGCCGGATTCTGAATAAATATCGCTCTAGTTCCGGAAATGAAAATGAAAAAAATAAAATCACTTTTAATCACTGCTTTGCTGGTGTCATGTCATATGTCTTATGCAGCAACGCCGGACAGCGACGAGAACTGGCCGCAAAGACCCGTTCGTTGGGTTGTTGGTTTCGCTCCAGGAGGTACAGCCGATATTCTGACCCGCATTGCCGCGGAGCAATTGGCGAAAAAGCTGGGTAAAAGTGTGGTCGTAGAGAATCGTCCCGGTGCATCGGGTGCACTTGCATTGAATATGGTGGCCAATAGTAAACCTGCCGATACCCTGCTGATCACTGTTCCGGGGCCTATTGTTTTTCCCCGGGAGGAGCCATCCATTGGCAAGGAGCTGGCACCCATCATCATGTTGGCAAAGGGGCCGATGATTATTGTGGGCCCGAAGTCCAATCCACAGCACAGTCTTGCCGAGATTGTAGAAGATGCAAAACAGAATCCAAACAGATGGAACTACGCGACTTCCGGTACGGGAACATCGCAGCATCTGGCTGGCGAATTGATCAACCAGCTTGCCGGTACAAAAATGGTTCAGGTTCCATACAAAGGGGGCGGTCAGGCCGTTTCAGATGTGGTTGGTGCCCAGGTCCCATTGGCCATTCTCGGGCCGACGCCTGTGTTGCCTCACATTTCCTCTGGTGCATTACAGGCTTACGCCGTCACCACGACCTATCGTCTGCCATCTCTGAAAGATGTGCCCACTGTGGCTGAGGCTGGCATTGAAGGTTACGATGCGAGTCAGTGGTTCGCACTTGCAACGACAGACGGAGTTTCATCAAAACGCATCGCCCGCTTGAATGGATATCTCGCGGAGATTGTTGAGACTAAAGACTTTAAAGATGCAGCGAGTGCTGCCGGCATGCAGACTGATCCCGGCTCTCCAGAGGCATTGCGTGAGTTTATACAGGCCGATGCGGAAAAGTGGATGAAGGTAGTAGAAGAGAGACAGTTGAAAATAGGGCATTGAGCGCGAAACAACGTAATTAGTCAATTCTCTAAATGCGCACTGCGAAGTGCAACGTCATAGCTGCGTAGACAATGCGCTGGCTCGCATCGCTCTGGGCCTCGCAGATGATACCCGTACCCTCTTGAACGAATTTCTGGGCGAGAAGTAGAATTCGTTAAACAGACATTTTGTCGTATACGAGGGGGTATCGTGAAATCTACTCATAGTCATCCAGGGTCTCGTACTTCTGCTTCAAATTCATTTTGGGAACTGGCGCACGCGCGCATGCAAATGAATGAAAATCAGCGCATTAACGATATCATCAATGGATTTGATGTTTCGTGGGCGATTGCCGCGAAAACGACATTTGCAATGAAGCCGGCAGACTTTCAGCGCCTGCTCAATTTTTCCCTTGCAACTTGCGAGCGACGCAGAAAATTTCATAAGCCGCTGGATTGCGCCGCTTCAGAACGATTGGATCGGCTCGCCGAGATTGCCATCCATACAGAAACCGTATTTGAAGACAAGGATAAGGCAGTAGAGTGGCTAACGACGCCCACATTGCATTAGGGGGACATGCCCCTCTTATACGCTGCGAAACCGCGATTGGCACACTGCAGGTTCAACGAGTATTAAACGCCATGGAATGGGGTGGCGTTGTTTGATGCACTCCATTGGAAATTGATCCAGATTTCCCGCAAACGCATTATCTCATTCAAAAGAAGCGTATCGTTACGAAATTAGCAACGCTACTTATAAGCTTATAACAATGAGTAATACTTCAACACTGCTGCCTGCATCAGTTCAGCGAGGGAATATCTGGAGACTATCCCTGGCGCAGGCATTGGCGGGGGCCAATTCCACGGTTTTTTATGCGACGGGCGCCATTATCGGCGACAAGCTGGCGCCAAGCGCCATGCTGGCGACGCTTCCTATTTCATTGTTTGTCGTTGGGATGGCGACCTGCACGCTTCCCGCTGGTCGCATCGCCAATCGCTATGGCAGGATTGCGGCGTTTATGGCTGGCACCGGCGCTGGCATTTTGGCGGGCTTGATTGCCATGATTGCCGTGATCCTGGGCTCGTTCCTGCTGTTTTGCGTGTCCGGTTTTCTTGGGGGCGCCTATGCTGCCGTCGTGCTGTCGTTTCGTTTTGCGGCAACAGACGGCGTTGAGCCAGTACGTCGGGCCAGGGCATTGTCCCTGGTCATGCTGGGTGGCGTTGCCGCTGGTGTACTGGGGCCGCAGCTGGTCACCTGGACTATGCACCTGTGGCCGACGCATCTTTTTGCGGCAACATTTCTCGCGCAGGCCGCTGTCGCGGCCATTGCAGCTGTGATTCTGCTGGGCGTGCGCTTGCCGGCTCCGACAGCCGCAGACATTAAAGGCGGCCGCCCTTTGGGACAAATTACTGCTCAGCCGCGTTTTATTGCAGCTGTCATAAGTGGTGCCGTGGCGTATATGTTGATGAATTTCCTCATGACGTCAGCGCCGCTGGCAATGCACATGAGCGGCCACTCGCAGGAATCTTCAAATCTGGGTCTGCAATGGCATGTTATTGCCATGTATGCACCCAGTTTCATTACCGGTAGCCTGATTACCCGGTTTGGTGCCGGCAGAATCGCGACGGTGGGTCTGATTCTGACCGGACTGTCGGCCGCAGTTGGCTTAATGGGTATTGATGTTGCTCATTTCTGGATATCACTGATTCTGCTGGGGGTAGGCTGGAATTTCGGCTTCCTGGGAGCCTCGGCGCTGGTGCTGGAATGCCATACGCCACAAGAAAAAAATCGCGTTCAATCGCTCAACGACTTTATCGTTTTCGGGTTGATGGCAATTGGCTCGTTTTCTTCCGGTGGTTTGCTGAGTGCCTTTGGGTGGAATACCGTGCTCTGGGTGTCGTTTGTGCCTCTGGCTCTGGCGCTTATTGCACTTGCCATTGCCATGCGAAGAGGTACACGCACACTTCAGGCGAACGAAAGTGCTTAATCAGAAGGCAGAGCGACAGTCATAAAGCAGATCGACAGAATGCAGCTCGAAGTTCAAATTCGAATGCAATAAATTTACCGGCATTTACTCTGCTTTTGCGCGACTTTCGTTAAGAACCTGTCAGCATGAACAATATATCTTTCATGCGTTCCCGAGCTTATATCGTCTGTTTCATCATGGCAGCGGACATCGAATGTCAGGTGGTTGCCGTCTATCGCTGTCAATGTAATTTCGGCGGTGACGTTCATGCCAATGGGCGTTGCAGCGCAGTGGCTCATGTTGACATGAACGCCAACCGTCTTATAGTCGGGATCCAGGTAGCGTTCCAGCGCCTCAACGCAGGTCGATTCCACAAAGCCCACAAGAAATGCCGTTGCGAAAACCGGCGGCATATCGGCAAAAGCTGTGAATTTATCTGAGACCGACGGGACTGTGAGCGATTGGCCGACGCGCAGTGTCTGGGAATAACTCAAACCCAAAGGAATATTCATAGTCATCAATAGAATCGTTTATTTGGTTGCCGACACATTGCCAACGCGAAGCGAAAGCGGCCACGTCACGCGTTTACGCTTTTCGGCATCGCCCCATTGCGAGCGCAATTGGGCTTCAAAGCGGTCCAACGGATTGTTCCCCAAAGCTTTATTGGCAGCTTTCACCGCAGACCACGTCGACATATAGCCAATGAGATCGTCCGGCGTCCACGATACTTCAATGTCAAGTGCCGGGATGGCTTGTTCCTGAAACGGAAAAGCCAGATTGCGATAGCCTTCTTCCACGTGGCGGCGCTCTGCCGGCCAGTGCGGGCCAATCACCTTGTAATAAAAGTGCTGAACCAGTTCGTCTATGTCACCATCCACATGCAGAACGCCATAAGTGATGAGCGCAACTGCAGCGCCGGGCCGGGCAACCCGGTTGACTTCAACATAAAATTTCTCCAGATCCAGCCAGTGTGCGGCCTGCGCCACGGTCACCAGATCCACAGATTCATCCGGCAAACCGCTGTTCTCGGCGAGCGCGGTCCGATAGGTGACGCGTTCATGGGGCTGTGCCTGTTCAATCTGGGCGGCACTGGCATCTGTTGCTATCACCTCGGTAAAGCGCTCAGCCAGCAAAACAGACAGCTGACCGGTTCCACAACCACAATCCAGAGCGCGTTGGGTACTGGGGCTGATCTTTGCCAGTTCCTCTACCAGTCGCAATGGATAGGTAGGGCGATGTGCCGCATAGCCGGCAGAGCCAGTCGAAAAATGATCTTTGAATGAGGTATTGTTCATATCACGCTCGAAATTACATTAGCGCTAATATACAATATTCGCAGGAGATTTGAAAGCCATAGCAGCTGAAGTTTCATGGATCCGGATTACGGTTTGGCCATGGATGCGGTCAGGAAGACATTCCCCGAGACAAATCATTAGCACTAATATAGAATGCGGATCATGAATTCAAAAGTAAAACCCGGACTGGGCGAACTGCTTCGTTATGTTGGCGAGCTAGTGGATGAAGGCGCCGAAGCGCAGTATCGCGCCATCAACATCGCTTACCGTGCAAGATATACGCCTGTCATGCGGGCGCTGAACGATGGTGCGGAAACCATTTCCGATATCACTGCCCGAACGTATCTGACTCAGGGTGCAATCAGCCAGTCCGTCCTGCTTATGATTGAGGACGGTTTGCTTGAACGTCATACCCTGGAAGATGGACGTAAAACCGGTGTGCATCTCACAACAAAAGGACGCAAGCTATTGAAATTGCTGGAGCAGCATTGGGCGGTCACGTTTGCCGCGATCAATAAACTTGAGACTGAAATTGGATTTCCCTTGCTGAAAGTGCTGGAAAAAACCGCTGTTGCGCTGGAAGAAAAAGGGTTTTCTGCAAGACTTGAATCGGCAAAGAGCAGCGTCAGGAAAAAATAAGGTCAGGCCACAGGCGGTGGTCACAATGGCAGCGCCTTGCACAGCATTCTTCATTTTTACTTAAAGCTGCGTAATTGCTTAAAGTGTCATATGTATATGAAGCGCGGACTGCAGCCGGTGCAGCCACGTTAAAACAGGCCGCGCAGCCTGCCGTTTATCAACTGCGTCGAAAGACCCCATCGTTCAGGTCGGGGATGTAAGACGCGAAATGCGCAGCATTTCTATATCCGTATGGCTTGCTTTTACACTTGAAACTGGATATAAATACAGTATATATGAA
>JAEWHK010000052.1 GCA_023387815.1 Pseudomonadota bacterium | reverse complement strand
ATGTTTAGCACTTGCTGAACTATCATTATCTTGCTAGTGCAAGAAAACCTTGCATAAGTCGCCTATACCAGTGGGTGAATATCGCCAGGGGGTGGGGGTCAGAGTCCACCCCTTGGCATCTCTACTACATCTAGCGTTTAAAAGAACAATTACTACTAAACCTAGTGTTTACCTGTCAAAATCCTCCAAAGAGGCTTTTTGATAAGTTACTGATATTTTGACCAGTAATTGAGGAAACGGCAATAGCCTCAATGTCGTGCTTTTCCTGTCAAACATCGCAAAAAACAATCTAAGCCATTGATTTATAACGAATTATAAAACTTGTAAATAGTTCAATATACTTTTTTATTAGACAGTCCGCTGCGAAATAAATCATAACCCATTGATAAATATAGAAAATTCAGTATTACCTGTCTAATAAATGGTTCCGCAATACGTCCCGTTTGATACTTTTTGGGCCGTTTTGGATCAACGGATTTCAAAATAAAAATGGTAACGGTGTGGATTTACAACAACAAAAATCGCCTCGGTTACAAAAAATATAAGAATTCCTATAAATTTTTATTTCAGGCTGTTGGCCGGTATCGAACTTCCACCTCTCTGATCTCCAAATTTTGAATGTCATCCGGATCACACTGTTCTGCGTTTGCCAGGTCCCTTACCGCTTCGTCGAGAGAATTACCAAGAACGTAATAAACACAACTACCCATCTTGAGGGTAAATTCGCTCGTCAATTTCGTTTCATTCATTTGTCCTACTCCTTGGTGTTTACTGCATTAAAAAGAATCTCCAGCGCCTCGCGCTTTTCGTCCAGATAGTCATAGGCATCATAATGCTGGTCCTGAATACCTGAAATACCGTGGCTTTGTAGGCGCCCTCGGATGTCCTTAGACACCTTCTTGCTGGCAAGGAAGGTCTCACAGCCAGACCTGATCCGCTTCAATTGAAAACCCGGTATTTGAACGCCCACTATTTCGCGCGCCCATCGTGAAACTGAATCGGGTGAAACATGGCTGTCGCCGCCAGTGCTAAATGCATATTCTCCGGATCGAGTAATAAGGGCCAGGGCGTTTCTCGCTGGCTTGGTCAACGGCAAAACGTGCTGCCTTGGTTCGGTGCCGGGCTTGCCTTTCAGATCCCACAAAATAATATAGTCATCTTTTACGTCAGCATTTTTCAGGCGTGCAAGTTGCGCAATGCGCGGCGAACCCATCAGGAAATGCAATTGCAGTACCGCACCGGCCAGGCCATCCAGTTGACGGATGATCGACCAGTATTTTTTCAGTTCCTGGGCACTCACTGGATTTTTGGCACTCGCTGTCTTGCGTGAATCCATAACTATCGCAGCCGCCGGGTTCACTTCAATGCGATAGGCTTTAAACCGCGCCGGCACCGAATCGGAATGTTTTGCGATAAGCGCCACCTGATACGCGGCATGAATATAGGCGTACAGCTTATTTGCTGATCTACCAATACCTGCCTCGACCAGCGAACGGGTGATATCCGCTATTTGCGATGACGTCACGTCCCTGGCCACGGTCTGCGCAATGTCAGGATGTGCTTGGAAAACATGACGCTCAAATAACGTCCGGGTTTGCTTATGCGCCTGGCGGCCCTTGTGTTTCAGGTACAGGGTGTAATCGGTCAGCAGCCCTTCCAGGGTGGCCGCGCTTAACGCTTCCAGTTCTTTGGCTTGAGCTTCTTTCTGTGTTTTCTCTTTCTGTATTAAGCCAGCATATCCGCCATCAGCAATATTGTCGTGATGTGCAATGGCAATCTCACGGGCCTTATCCGCAGCACCGTTGATCGTGTAGCCTAGCTTGGACGGTTTCATTGCTTTGGGCGGCAGGCGGCTATCCCACAAACCGATCGCCACGCGCAGATTCTTGTCCTGATAGTAACCACGCCAATAAAACGTGATACGTCCGTCTTTGGCCTTGCGTATTTCCAGCGTGCCGGCAGGAATAATTTTCCGCACGCGGATAAACTTCCCAGGCTCTGCCAACTTCAAGATATCCAGTTCGGTTGTTTTCATATCCCTGACCGTAAACGGTTAAATTTTACGGGCCTGTTATACGGTTAATCGTTGACTGAATACTAAACTGGTTTGATATGTTTTGACAATAGTCTGGCTTAAATAAAGGCTTTCCAGCCATTCTAAGACATTGATATTTGTTACGGTTTACGTACTTGTCGGATTACTCAAAATCCCCCGCCGCAAGGCGTGCCGGTTCGATTCCGGCCCCGGGCACCATAATAAAAATCAATAGGTTACTGGAAAATTTCAAATAAGCATCGACCGACAGAGTAATTGCTGTTGGTAGGATTCTGTCCAAAAAGCCCATTTAGCTGTCAATCTGGAAGACTTGCTGTAATACCGCAAGCGATAGGCCATTCCTGAAACTTTTTGTCAGGCTTTGCAATAAATCACAAATTAAATATCACATATTGTAAACTCGAGTAACTTAAAGCTAGGGAGACAACCGTGGCCAAGAAGTATATGCAAGAAAGTGGCTTAAGCAAACGATATCCAGTTCTAAGCGCGACCGGCGTGTAGCGGCAGTCAATTACGCACGAGCATCAGCCGGCATGGAGGAATTTTTCCTCAGCGCGTCAAATTAGGAACATCCTCAACAGTAAATCAACGGAGTCATTGACCTCGAAGATTTTGGGCAACCGCGTAGTGTCTTAGCTGACCCAAAAGTTTAATCATGTTGAAGCAAATATAGGTAGTCGACGCAAGTGTAGGATAGGCTGTCGCCGTGATTCGTATTACTGGCACTCAAACCTTAGCATAATTGGCATTCCATCCAGTCACACAGTCGGTACGAACCTATTATGGGCAATCACTTTCACAGCGCGGCTGATGTCTTAAATCTGCTCCTGGCCACGATTTCTATGATCTGCAAAGGTATTTTTAAGTGAAATGCATAGCGATGAATGAACTGAAAATAGAGCCTCAGAAAGTTACAAAGCCAATTCAATTGTTAGCAGCCTGGCTTGTGGGCCTTGTTCTGACGAACAGTACATTTCTCCTCTCGGCAACCCAGATGGCAGAAGGAAGTTGGCAAAAAGGTGCTCTAGTCATATCAGCGATAGTTAACGTCCCGATTTTCCTAATTGCGCTGTTCGTGCTCCAAACGCGTTTTAGAGCCGAGCTACAAGAAGACACCTACTACTCGGAATATCTGAGTAAAAAAACTTCAGCAGCCATCAGAATTGATACAGATGCGTCTCAGGACGCAAAACTACATGACCTAGAGAAACGTGTTGCCAATCTGACAGAACAAGCTTCATCGGTCAGAGAACCAAGCAAGAGTGACGCTATCGATTGGTTTAATTGGCCGGTGGCTCTGAATCAAAAGCACCCGAGATTTATGGAAATTCGGTCCGCACTTCGCGAAGCTGGCATTCCGTTAGCAACTATTTTTGGCAATCAGGAAAACATTCCAAAAAAATGGATTGTTTCTCTAAGTTATCAATTGCCGTTCAGTCACACCGTGAAAATATTGCAGACAGTTCTGGCTTATGGCTTTGATGGCATTCAGTTTTGGACGCCACAGCAAAAAGCCGGTGAGGATGAGGATGTATACATCGGCAGTTATGGAGACGGCTCATATGCACAGATCACTGATCAACTATTTGCATTGCTGAAGACCGAAATTGAACCTGTCGACTTGCGCTTTTACTACACGCAGCACATGAAGCCCGGATGATCGTGACCTCAAATATTTAACATTGAAAATATTCTCCGCTGATCAAAATGAAGAGTAATCTGCTTTAGTGTTTGCAACATTGAAGTATGGGCACACCAGCGTCGAATTCGAAAATAGCGAGAAATTCCATGGGCCGTTCTGCTGACTATACCATCCAAGGTTTTTTATACCAGTTTAATCAAACACTGGCGGAATTACTCAAAGCATCTGACGATGCGGAAATAGCAATAGAAGGAATTGTAGAAGACATTGAAGTTGCAACATTTTCGGGCATAAAAGCCATTCAATGCAAATATCACGAAACTCAGTTTAGATACACACTAAGCGCTCTCTACCATCCATTGCTTCAAATGATGAAGCATTTCAAGTCGAATCCCAACGCGAGAATCGACTATCATCTTTTTGCTCACTTTCCCGAGCAAATGACGATCTCAATTACTGAAGTGGAACTAATTGAAATTCTTCAATCAAAAAACAAAGAACTTAAAACGCTGATTGACGAAGTTGGTGATATTGATCTGTCTGAATTTACTAAAGTTCTTCACATCACTGTTACTCCGAAGTACGAAGAACTGATGACCCAAAATATCCAAAGCCTTGAAAGAATTGGATTTAATAGTTCAGAAGTGGAGACTTTATTCTACCCTAACGCTATTCAGATTATCGCCGAATTGAGCATCAAACACGATGCCGAGCTTAGGAAAATAACTAAAAAGGATTTTCTGACTAAGTTGCAAAAAATTCGGTCGACAGCAGTAACTCAATGGACATTGGCGCTATTCAGCCGACGAAAAATTCTTGAAACACGCCGGAAACAACTTAAAGAGAACTTAAACGCAAATAGCCGCTCACGTCATATTATTATTTTTCCAGCATTGCTTGAGCAGTTTAACGATCAAATCGTCATATTCATAAAATCGTTTATCGACAAGTATAACTTTAAGTTAGCGCATACGCAGACACCTATTTTCGCGCTGGATGTGTCATCAGATGAACTTGACGATATTGGAGAACGACTAATTGGGAAAGACATCACGCCAAATCTCGGACGACCGGTAAAAGCATTCTCTGAAAATTATTTCTTACGCGAACCTTTAGCTACGAAGGATAAAAAGGAGTTTTCGCTACGCTTAATTTGCTTGATTGACTATAAAAATCTTCGAATGACCCCGAAAGCCGATGACTTGTTTGTTATCGGAAAAGGCGAAATTCAAGAAGTCAATACGCAAGATATAAATGTTGAGATTCTAGAAGTCGAACAATTCAATGAAATCAAGTACGTTATGGGGATAAGCAATGCCTACTAAAATTGGGACGGTACTTTCTTGCGCACCACAAGCTATAACAGTCGCAGTGGAAGACTTGGAAACCTTCGAGAAAAATAAAGAACATCTACAGATTGGCCGCTTTTTGAAGATTGCGCAGGGCAATCATGATTTCACCATAGCGACCATCAGAAATATTAAAGGAACGAATTCATTTGATTCAGAGGGCACACCAATCTGGAGCTTTCAGATTGAATGCCAGGCCATTGGCACTTTGCTTGATGATAAGACCTTCGATCGTGGCAGCCTTCTATTGCCGGTTCCCACCGAGCAGGTTTTCATTGCGGAGAGCGACTCACTAGATAGGATATTCTCTGCTGATAACGATCATAATTTCCCGCTGGGTCGACTTTCAATGAATAAATCTATTGAGTTGATGATCAATGGCAATAGATTTTTTAGTAAGCACATTGCTATTGTTGGCTCGACCGGCTCAGGCAAGTCTTGCACCGTTGCACGCGTATTGCAAGATGTGGTCGGCATTTCCGATCAAAAGAATAAGAACAAGGATCAACAGAACAACTCTCATGTCGTAATATTTGACATTCATGACGAATACACCGCGGCTTTTACTCTGAACGCTGTCGAATCTTTTACACTGAGTCGGCTAGATATCGATTCGCTACAGCTTCCCTATTGGTTGATGAATGCAGAGGAGCTGGAGAGCATGTTCATCGAGAGCAACGAGGCGAACTCCCACAATCAAGTAAGTCAATTCAAACGTGCTGTTGTATTGAACAAGGAAAAATACAACCCTGCCATTCAAGAAGTTACTTACGATACTCCTGTTTATTTTTCGATCAAAGAAGTTTATAACTTCATAGAGAACCTTAATCGAGAAGTAATCGGGAGAGTAGCGGGAGAAGACAAACCTAAATTGTTAGACGGTACGCTGGTATCTGATCGGAGAATCTACTTCAACAAGGTTTACGACTTTGTCGCTACATCCACCGCCAAGGATGCCAAAGCGACTATTGGACCGTTCAATGGGGAATTTAATAGATTTACCTCCCGATTAGAAGCGAAGCTCGCCGACAAACGACTCCGGTTTATGCTTAATTCGAAGCGAGGTGACGGAAAAGCGCACGAAACGAAGGACTTCGAGGTACTGATGAAACAGTTTATTGGATACCTTGACAAAGCCAATGTAACTATCATCGATTTGAGCGGGGTACCTTTTGAAGTTCTGAGCATCACTGTTAGCTTAATTTCACGCCTCATCTTCGATTTCTGCTTTCATTATTCTAAATTGCAACATTCTCAGAAAAAGTTGAATGATATTCCGGTGATGTTGGTCTGTGAGGAAGCGCATAATTATGTTCCTAGACACGAACACGCTGCCTATCGGGCGTCACGGAAATCAATCGAGAGAATTGCGAAGGAAGGACGAAAATATGGATTGAGTCTAATGGTCGTTAGCCAACGTCCTTCGGAGGTTTCTGAGACAATCTTCGCACAATGCAATAACTTCATTTCACTGCGATTGACCAATGACGCAGATCAAAACTATGTTCGACGACTTTTCCCCGACAACGCGAACGCTATAACAGAGATCCTACCGAATTTGACCCCTGGAGAATGTGTGGTTGTTGGTGATGCTGTGTTGCTGCCGGCAGTCGTCAAAATGCCTCTTCCTACCCCTGAACCACATTCGCAAAGTGTGCAAGTACACAAGGAGTGGAATGAACAATGGCGGGATGTTGTCTTTTCGCAAGTTATTGATCGTTGGAGAAAGTGATAGAAACCGAAGGTGGGACGGCTATGAATATTGGCATTGAACATGGCTATAGATAATACAATCCGGGAGTTGGAGCATCGCCGCGTGCTAGAAGTAAAAAAGCAATCATAACCTGCCGCACTAAGAAGACCTCGATTGAACATTACCGGGAGGAACAAGAAATGGGTTCCGACATCTGTCTTGTACCGAATTTTCGGTACAAGACCTCATACATTGAACCGTTCTCACCAAATCAGCCAAAATACGCTAGCCCACCGATGTTAAAAGGTTTTAAATATTTCAACCTAGGCAAGGATTCGGCCCACTTCCCTGTAGGAACACCGTAAATCTCCGAAAAGTCGGGCATGGATTTGCTGCAAATGCTTGAAATCGTAATTACCCTTAATAGGGCAATTTGTAAATTCAAAGGATGCGACAGCATAATAGTCGACTTCTGCCTTTTCTAAGGCCGCTGCATCCTCCAGCCCTTCTTTATTGATTAAAACATCAGTTCCAGGATAGACATATGAATCAGGACTGCTACTATACTTTGCCATTCCTGATCCTGGCGGAAATATTCTTCCTGACTTGCTCAAAAGTCATTTTTCCTTGGATTACCAATTCCAAATCAGCCAGCGTCTGAGCGTCCGGGGCGAGTCCCTCCAGGGCCAGTGATCCCAACTCAGAATTTACTTCCTGGCGAAATTCTTCTGATTGCATATCCATACGAACCCTTAAATACCAATAAAACAATACTTTTTTTATACCAAAAATACGTTAATAATCATATATTTAAATCTAATTTTAGTTTATCCTCATTACCAGAAGAGACCATATTTATATTCAATAATCGTCGAAAAGTCGTTGTCCTCTTCGGTGGTTAATTCATCATTTTTCTCGTCTGGTTTTGGCGGTCGACTTTCCCGCCTCAGACTCTAGAAAATTTTAGCCGCTGAATTTAGCCGCAAAAATATGAACTCTTGTGTACAAGGCGCGTACCAAACCCTTCTCCGCCATCACTGACCCGCAGCTACTGGGCCAGCTTTTGAGGGACATGCGCGCCTACCCCGAACGCCACCGCACCAGTGAAAATCTGAACCCATCGTCCCGCATGGCGACCGGCCACAGGCCAACATCTCCGAACGCCGGTATTGGAAAATTTTAAGCAGTCATCAACCGACAGAGTAATTGTTGTCGGTAAGATTCTTTCCGAAAAACCCATTAAGCTTCCAATCTGGAAGACTTGCTGTAATGCAGCGAGCGATGGGCCATGTCTGAAACTTTTGTCAGAATTTACAATAAATCACAAATTAAATATCACATCTTGTAAACTCGAGTTACTTAAAGCCGGGAAGACAACCATGGCAAAGAAGTATATGTAAGAAAGAGCCTTAAGCAGAATGATATCCGGCGCTGAGCGCGGTCGAGGTGTAGCAACCGTCAAATACGCACGGGCATCAGTCGGCTTGGAGAGATTTTCGCTCAGTGCAGCCGATGTAGAACATGCTCAACGGTTCATCAACGGGGATATTGACCTCGAAGAATTTGTGCAACCGCGTAGTGTCGTGGCAAGCCCAGAAGCTTAGTCATGACGAAGAAAATATAGGTGGATGACGCTAGTGCAGGATAGGCTGTCGCCGGTTTTCGCATTACATGTGCACCCCATGTTTAGAGGTAGGGGAATTTTTGATCACAGCAAAAAGTTTTCTCCCATGAGTTCGACTGCATTAAATCTGTTTTGGCGATCAACCGCCTCCGCCAACTTGGCATCCATTCATAGATAGAAGACACGCGCTCACTTTAGTTTTTTAAACCACAAAGGAGAGAATTCATGGCACTTAAACCAGGACCAAAGCCGATAGCAAAATCTACAGGGAAGCCGGATCAGCGCCGCCGTGATAACAAAACCGCACCAGGGAATACACCGTCCCTCAAACCTAGCAAATCCAGCAATCCCCAAAAAAATAAATGACAGGGCTCTCGTTAATTTGCCCTTCTAACCCGGCAGTCAAGCGGACTGGCTTACAGCCAGCCGCTTACTTTGTACGTTAGGCCGCTAAGAAATATTGGGAGGAACCTGTGGTCAGGAAGATCAATGTCTCGCAGTTACAAAGCAAACTTCGCCAGATCGAATCTCAGCAGCGACAAGCAATCAATCGCTACAACCAGCAGGTTCGTCAGCACAATCAAAGAGTTCAGCAGGCTGTCCGAAACACCAACGCCGCAATCAACAAGTACAACCAAGAAGTTCGAGCATACAACAATCGTGTGAGGTCAAATCAGCAGCGTCTACGCAACGAGATCGCCCGTCTCCAGTCGCAGACAAGCACTAGCAATACCCAGTACCGACAGTCGGTGGTTCGAGTTACTACTGCATACGAGAGACTGGATAGCCGGACCATCAATGCGTTGGACACATCGCCACAGGAGAATTTCTTTGTCGACCTGTCTGAACGAGAAGCCGCTAACACTGTCGGTCTCTTCAATGCATTGGAAGACGAGCCGAGAAATCCGGCGCCGGAAGAAGACCCCGACTCATTCGAGGCTCAAAATCTTCAGCAAACAAAAATCGAAGACGAGATTGGCGTCATATCAGAAGATCTTGATAGCCGTTGGCGCGGCGCATTGTTCTCTCTACACCCGAGAAACCCCGAAGCTGCCCGGCACTTCTGCACGAGTGTTCGAGAGATATTTACTGAGGTGCTAGAGTTGAAAGCGCCAGATGAATTAGTATTTTCCGCAATGCCAACGTGCACTCGTACGCAACGGGGTAATGCCACACGTCGAAGTAAGATTGAATACCTGCTATCTCTAAAGGGAATAAGAAATTCTGAATTGTCGGATTTCGTAGATGAGGACGTGAGCAATGTCATCGAGCTGTTTGATGTCTTAAATGGTGCGACTCACGGCGCCTCAGGGAGGCTGAGCATTGCCACATTGCAACAGGTAAAGCGCCGCGTTGAGGATGGGCTGCTATTTCTCTGTCGTATAGCAGCCTAAAAATTCACTTTATCCGACCCTGTCAGAACTGTCCACGCAGGGTCAACAGTACGCTACGCGGTGCGCCGTAGTTGTTGCGGTTCTCGACATAACCCGGGTACTCGTAATACACCTTGTCGAACAGATTGTTCACGCTCAACGCCGCCGTCCAATTCGGCGCCACCTCATATGCGACCCGCGCGTTCCACACGCTGTACGACGGTCGGCGCACTTCCGAGATGCTGTTGTTCAGCGCACTCTGCCAATTCACGCCCGCGCCCACGCTCAGGCGGTTCAACTGACCGGGCAAACGATATTCTCCCCATAGACGCAACAGGTGCCGCGGCGTTTCCTCGCTGAAAGTCTGGCCTTCGCGGTCCGGATCGCTCAGGTACTTATTGCTGTTGAAGGTATAGCCGGCCGCCACCTGTAGACCCGGCAAGATCTCGCCACTCATCTCAGCTTCGAAGCCCTGGCTTCGCACCTTGCCCGCCGCGCGCGAACAATACCCGCCGTTGCACACCGGTCCGGCCTCGTAGTCCTCCACTGCGCGGTTCTTCTGGTCGATGCGATACAGGGCGAACGACGTATTCAGCTTGCCGTCCATCAGCTCGCCCTTCACGCCCACTTCGTAGTTCGCGCCGACGATGGGCTTCAAAATGCTGCCATCCAGGGTGGTGGCCGTTTGTGGCTCGAAGATATCCGCATAGCTGGCGTAGGCAGACCACTGCGGCGTCAGCGCGTAGACCAGCCCCACCATGGGCGTAAACTCCGCGCTGGCCTTGGCGGTACTGACATCGTCCCACGTGGCGGCCTGCGTGGTATAGCGGCTTTCAAACCAGCTGAAACGCCCGCCCGTCACCAGCGTCAGGTCTTCCGTCAGACTGCTGCGCAGCTGCGCATAGATGCCTTTCTGCACATGCGGCTCATAGCGCGACGTGCGCTGAGAATCCGGAAAGCTGTCTGGCTTGAGCACATGCGGATTGGGATGGAACACGTCCAGCGGCAGATAGTCGGAGGCGTATGCGATGCGGTCCGTCGACGTCAGCCGCGACATGCTCACGCCCACCGTCAGATCCTGCGCCATGCCCAGCACCGTGAAGCGCCCGTTCACATTCGCATCAAAACCGATGTGCTCCGCCGACTTGTCGTAATGCCACGCATTGCGCATCGGCCCCATCAAGGTCACCGGGTCCACCGCGCCCGTCGCATCCAGCATATAAGTCAGGCTTGTCTCCTTCGCATACGTTGCGGCGACGTTCAAGCGCCAGTCGCTATTGAAGCGATGGGTCAAGTCGGCAAATACCTGCGTATCGTCCCGGTCCCACTGGTTCCAGTCCGCGCCCAGAAAGGTCGACCGCTTCAGCCCCAGTGAACTGCCGTCGCTATACCGCGGCAGGCCACCGAAGAACGGCGTGGACCGCAGGCGCGACACCAGCACGCCCGCGCCCACCGTCGTGCTGGGCGACAGGTCGTAATCCAGCGCGAAGTACAGATTGGTGTTGCGCTCCTTCACTACGTCGATGAACGAACCCTTGGTATCCAGATCCAGCACCGCCCGCGCCCGCAGACTGCCATCCGCGTTCAGGGCCCCGCCCGCATCCAGCATCCCACCCGCATGGTCCCACGAGCCCGCGCGCGCCTCCATCAACACCTGCGTCTCGGAGGTAGGACGCTTGCGCACCAGGTTCACCGAACCGCCCGGCTGCCCCGCGCCTTCGAACAGGCCCTGTGCGCCGCGGAACACCTCCACGCGATCCACATACGCAGTGCTGCCGGTAAAGCTATTGCCCACCGCATAGAAACTGCGCGACAGCGGCACGCCGTCGTACTGGATATTCGCGATCTTGAACCCGCGCGAATAGAAATTGCGCCCGCCGTCGGCCACCTCGCTGATCGTCACGCCCGTGGTGTTCTCTAACACCTCGCTGATGGTCGACAGATTCTGGTCGTCGATACGCTTGCGCGTCACCACCGTAACCGATTGTGGAATGTCCTTGAGCGCCTGTTCGGTCTTGCCAATGGTCGCCGCGCTGGCGGCGTAGGACTGTGAACCCTCAGTCTGCGCACCGTAGGAGCCTGTCGCTATCACTGGCGCCAACTGCGTCACCTCGCCTGAAGTCGGACGCGAAAGAATTATTCTGTCGTCTTGTCGGGAATACACAATACCAGTGCCTTGCAACAGCTGCCGCAGCGCCTGCTCCGGTGTCAGGTTCCCGCTTACAGCAGGCGCTTCCATACCGCGCACCAGCTCCTGCGGGTAGAAAATTTGCAAGGACGTTTGCCGTCCCAACTGAAGCAGCGCCTGACTCAGAGGCTGTGCGGGCAGACTGATCTGTACGGCGGTGTTCTGGGCCATCGCCTGGGGCGATGCCAGGCCAAACACCAGTGCTATCGAGATCGACAACATCCCCCTTGTCGAAAGTGCACGTGGTGCAGTTTTTGTCTTATGTGTCTTCTTCACAGTATTCCGTTTCCAGAGTGTAATTAGGCGGCTTATATGCACTTCAACCGCCTGCCAAAGGTTTCTCTCCAGGGGGCCTCTGCTTGCGCGAAGCCCCCCTTATAGAGAAAGACGGATATGCCGTCAGATCGCCTCAATAAAAATGAGAATTATTTTGTAACTTTGGAGTTAGCACGCGCGTCGACCGCCCGGAGCCTTTTCGCCCCGGTCGATGAATCTCTGGGAGGGAGTCCTGCGGAGAGCGTGCTTAGCGCGCCCGAACGACAATGCGTCCGTCAGGCAAGTGATAGAGCCGGACAGGAGCGATGGCTGGCAGAGCCGCTGTCATGGCTTGCGGGTTGTCGATATTGAACACGCCTGCCACGCGGTAGTCCCGCAGCCGGGGAGCATCCAGTTCAATGGGATGCGGCAGATAGCGGTTCATTTCCGCGACGACATACACCAAAGGTGCATCGTCGAACACGATTTTCCCTTCGCGCCAGGCCGTGACGTTCTCAATAGCGGCCATGGACACATCGCTTATTTGCCCGTTCTTTGCAACCTGCAGGGTCTGGCCTGGCAGCAGATCGCGGCTGAGGCTGTTCCACCAGGGGCCGGCAGAGACCTTGACCGAACCGGATTGCACGCCCACCCGCACACTATCGGTATCATGCCGGACATTGAACTGGGTGCCTGTCACGGTCACCACAGTATCGCCGGCCTTCACCCGAAAGACTCTTGAAGGATCAGATTCGACGCGAAAGAATGCCTCGCCTGAAACCAACTCGACGACGCGCTGGTCGCCGTAAAAGGCGACATCCGCCTGCGTATCCACGTTCAGCGCCAACACCGAACCGTCGGGCAGGACGGCTTCGCGACGCTCGCCTGCGCGGGTGCTGAAAACGGATCGATACTCAGCCTGTTCGGAGTAGAACTGAGGGATGGTGATGCCAGCCAGGACTGCGGCACAGGCGCCTGCCAGGCTGAAACCGAAAGCACGGCGCGAGAACCGCCTGGGCGCGGGCCGGGGGTTTTCATCCTGAGCCAGAATGGCGCGCAGCTTGTTCTCGGGAAGATGGCGCGAAGCCTGCCAAAAGAACTCCACGCTGCGATACATGCGCTCGTGCTCAGGATCAGCACGACGCCATGTGGCACACGCATCGACTTCTTCATGCGTTGCGTCGCCCGAGTTCATCCGGGTGAACCAATGCACAGCGCACTTGCGCAGGTCGTTCGAGGAGTTTGGGTCGTCAGGGGTCATTGATACATGTCGCGCTTTACAGCATATTGGAATCCGGATTGTTACCTTCTCATCATTAATGACGTTCGGGTGGGGCAAACACCACAGTTAATAAGGGGAGTATTTTTGTAACCTCTCATGAATATGCAGCAGCGCGCGGTTCATATGCTTTTCCACCATGCTGCGCGAAATTCCCATGTCTGCGGCGATCTCGGCATGGCTCCAACCTTCCAGACGATGTCGAATATAAACCTTCTGGCAACTAAGTGGCAATTCCTGTAGCGCAGCCATTAAAGCATCCAGGACTTCTTTCGTATAAATAGATGCTTGGCTGTCCTGAATGGCGGGATGATCGTCTTCGCCTAACTCATCCAGGGGCCGCAAGCCCAGTACGCCACGATGGCGATAACGATCCACCAGGCCATTGGCGGTGCTGCGCGCTAAATAGGCGCGCGGATTCTTGATGGTGGTTAGCCCGTTCTCCAGCATGCCGACGACGGCATCTTGCATTGCATCTTCGCCATCTTGGGGATTTTTACGACGCCACGCCACAAGCAACTCGCTGTAATGAGCGAGCCAACCTTTCGAGGACGCAGGAGGGCGAGACATGGCGGGTGCGGGAGTAAATCAGCGTGGTAAACCGCTTATAATAACAATAATTCTCATTTAGATCTAGCGTGACCGCGGTTTTACAACGCTATCCCACGCTGTTTGCCAAACTCCCACGTTGTACGGCCGCCCCCGGGAATCGAAGCAGTTGATCTGCTCACCAGACATACCCAGAAGAAATTACAAAAAAATACCTCGCTCAAGTTCATTGAGCGAGGTGATTGCTACTACTAACACTGGGTGCATTGTTAAAATTAATTTGCCCAGAACGAACAGAACATCGTTTTCATAGAAATATCGTCTGCTCGGCATTCCAAACTGCCAGTGTCTTAAAAATTCTCAGGAATATTAGTCTTTGAATATTCCCTTACCGTTAAAGGCAATGTATGCCTTGCACGCCACGCTTAATTCGATCCATAGAACGAACGCAGATCCTGCGTACTCATCGGCTGTACCATCGGTCTGTCTACATAGACTGCCGGACTCGCGGCTGGCGTCGTCGCAACCACACGATCGGTGTTGCGCAGAGTCTGATTGTTATTAATCTGCTGGCCACTGACAGCGGCAACAGGACGGTTAGGCAGTCCTTTGGCCGTTGCGTATTGTGGGCAAGTTCTTCCTGTGGCTTCGTAGGCTTTGCGATTGACGTCTTCACCAAAGCAGAAGAAGCGCATGTCCGCGACATCCTTGTAACCCAGTTTATAAGCAATACTTGTATCCTCTCGCGCATTACACGCTTCGGACTCGCCGGCCATTGAGCCGCCGATACCAAAGCCAGTCGCACCAATTCCGAAAGTACTTGACTGACCGCAATTGTTAACGCCGCCAAACATACTTGGCGGAGCGTAAACATTAGGCGTTGTGTGGAGAGTTTGAGTTCGTCTTTGCTCTGAGCCACCAAAGGTCAGATCTACAACCGCCGCAGCACCAGAATCAGCCGATTGATTGGAGTTGGCATTTGCGCCGCTTGACGAGTTGGAATTTGATCCGGAGACCGCATTCATCGATTGTGCGAACACCTGAGACGACAGTAGTAAGCCGAAGGTGATGAAAAGTAATATTTTCATGGCAATTCCTTAAGGAGAAACTTGGCTCTCCACGACAAAATCGTTTGTTATGTAATTTCTGCTGCGCTAAAACCTCACCTTAAGGCGTCCATTGAGCAAAACCACCAATTGTGCCGAAGTTTCCTTGAGCCAATGCACCAAAGGTACCCCCTGCATTTGCATTGGATGTTTGTGCTGCAAGACCTGATGTCATTCCGGTATTCGATTGAGTTGAAATAGACTGTCCGCCAGTTTGCGTCGTCACTCCGCCAGGACCACCAAGTACTTGTGCTGCAGACGAGGTCTGGTTAGATGCTGCAGACGTGTTGCTTGCGGAACTTGTCCCCATGGAACCCTGACTCCCTGCAGCAGACGAACCACCCGAAACAGTACTGGCAGCACCGCCACTGGTCGCAAAGGCGCCAATGGAAAATGTTTGTGCCGATACCGCTGTTGATGCTGCGATCAGCGCCGTTAACAATAGAATCTTTTTCATTTTTATACCCCTTGATTCTGCATTCTGCGTATCCCCACCGGGTAACCAGGTCAACATGGTCTATTCTTGTTCTTTCAGACAACGTAAAGTGTCGGAATGGATTCAGGCATGACCTGGCTCCCTGGAGATATTGCCGAGTCAGGAAAAATTATGGTGTTGCGCTAAGGAATCCACCGATAGTTCCAAAGGAACCAGTTGCGGAGCCACCAAAGTTACCGAAAGCGCCGCCAGTGGAAGTCTGAGCTGCCAGACCCAGCGCAGCACCGGTATTGGTTTGGGAAGACAATGAATTACCTTCGGTAACGGTTGACACACCACCCCAACCGCCTGTCACCTGGGCGCCGGAAATAACCTGGTTCTGACCTGCTGAAGAGTTGGTTGCTGCCCCTGCCAGAATTGAACCCTGATTTCCTGCAGCGTTAGATCCGCCAACTACACTACTTCCAGCCGTTCCCCCTACCCCATACAAGCCACCGCTCAGGGATGCTGCGTATACACCAGTTGAAGCCATGGCCAGCGCAGAGGCCGTGATTAATAGTAGTTTTTTCATTTTGCTGCTCCTTGAAGGATATATAGCATTAAAGACTCGGACCCCATGTCCGAATTTCGGAGCAAATAAAGAAGCTTATTCTGTAGATCCTGGCATTTCAGATCGTTGGATTTCGCAGCGTTACCCGCCCCAAACCTGTAGATCAGATAGCTTATGCAATTAATTTATTATTACTTTTGTGATATTCGGTAATATATAAGAGTTAATTGTGTTACCTGATTTATTCTTGTTCTCATGCATAAATTCGCCTACACGCATGCTACAACAATGGTAAAAACTTGAAGATCAAATGTAATAAAATTTTAAATATCCGTTTTTTATCTATTTTTAAACTAGATATTTACTGATTTTTTGCAATTGGATTGCTTGAAATGCTCTCTGGTAATGTCTTTTGGACCCAGCGTGAAACTTAATAATTATTAATTTACGGTTTGAATTGTGCGCTACCGAAATTACATTTGCAATAACTTTTTAAAAATAATATTACCCAATGCAAATTGATACAAAATATTAATAAAGTATTTTTCGATATGCAATTGCAGCAATATAGTTGCATTTTCATCAATGAATTACTGCATCTTTCCGGGACAGCTATTAGTCAGATTATTCGATATGTTAATTTTAATTCTGTGATACAAATCGCAGATTAAAGGTTTATGCGCGCGCAACAAATGAAGTGAATTTGAATGTAGCCGCGAGCTCATTCTGGTTGCAACGATGCTTAATCGCCATCGAAAAATTGTTGCTATTTTGTTGGCATAAGACGGAGAAATGGCAATCACAATGTCGTGAAGCACCTGTCTGCGCAACCAGCGAATCGGATTGACGAACTTTTTCTGCATAACCGGACAACTGAATTCACCCACTAATAGACAAGCGCCGCTATCAGTACGATCATTGTTTGGCGATCTTAGGACAATATCCGATAAACTGTGATCGACAATAAGTCGGCAAAAAAAATCAAACCTGCGACCATAAGCATCGAATAAGCAATGTCGGCAATCGTTTTTCGATAAAGCGCAATCGCAATTGCGACGACAATCAAGATGGCTAGCCTCACCAGGAAAAATGGTAGATCTGCATTCAGAAACAGCGCGTACATAGCTAGCGTATCAGGTTGGCTCCCATCTATCAGGACACGGGCGCGGTAATGCGCCGCCCGAAAAAATAGGTAGGCGACCGTGGCAGCGATGTAGAGCAGGACAAAGATCAAATATGGCAAATCAGTTCAACTCCTGTGATTTCAGCCGCGCCACATGGTCTTCTTTCCTGCGTCGCGAGTCCGGAGATTCATCGTCGGAATAATAAGAAACGCGACAGATCACACTCATTTGTGATCTTTCTCCTATTATCAAATTAGTTTGTCACTGACCCATTACAGCCACGGCTGCCCAGTAGAGCTCCAACATCAGGAATGAGGCATCGTTGCGGCAGAAATCTGTTCACATCATACTGCGGAAGCATTTCTTTACTGCGTTAATCCGAGGGGGATGGAAACTTCAATCCATCACTATCTATCGGTAAGAGCCTTAGCGTTTTAACGGGAGGCGGACCTTCAACAATAGGGAAGAGGATCAGCCCATTGGGATAATCGAAATGACTCACATAGAAGTGTTCCAGTGCATCATCCGGGGCTGGTTTTCCTTCCGACGTTTCTAGCCGGAAGCGTCCGCGATACCTTATAGTCTGATCACGATATTCGCCCTCGAAAATGTCAGTTGCATCGCCGAGCACACGACAAGCTCGCGCCCAACCATAGCCATCTACTCCCCCGACAAGAATAAGGTTCTCTCCTAGCGGTTCGCCCCACACACGTTCGACTTTCTCGATTTCCCAAGATGGAACCGAGTCCTTTCTGAACGGATACTCCCGAACGCAATTTTGACTAAGCGGCTTACTTCTGCCTTCCGCAGATTCAGCAATGGTCCATGACACTATCGTCAACATAAGAAAGACTGGAATTTTTTTCAGGGACATTTGATCACTTTGTATTCAGTCCGGTACGGTACGCGAAAGCGCCCGTTAATTTCGATTAAAAAGACATTAGCGCAGATTGATATGCAGACTTAAGTAATGGGTCCGAATTCCAATCAGAGAAGTCTCGTTTGATTTGCTCGACGGCAAAAAGATGTTCAAGTATTCCCGTTTCTATGCTTAATTTCACGGCAGATGAGCCGTGTATATACAACTTCCGCAACCAGTTCTTTATCTCATCACTCTGATGCCGCGATATCTGATTATCCTGATAGACAGAAATAAACCATCGAGTAAAATCATGCGCCGCCGTGTATCGAGACAGAACAAAAGAATCCAGATCATACGCTACAGCCGAATCCTCAGTGATACATCGTTCAAAGAACCTCAGGAATAAATCCTTGTAATCTTCAAACGCCAACGGCGGCTCAATACGACTCGTGTACACACGCTTCAATAGCAGAGAATATATCGCCCCAAGTGTATTGATATCCTGCGACTGCATCCAGCCAAGTACGACAATTCGTTCTAGTTTGTCGATGTTTGGTGATTCCGGATCTCCAAAGCTGGCTAAGATACGGCTTAAGTCCTCGTCCATTTCCATTACTTACGATCCTGCAACCGCGCCTTCCAAAGCCGATGATATTGTAATTGCTTGTGCGAAAATAACAGCAACTACAAACAACTGCGCACGCAAGTCATCGTGCGGACTCATCATCGTTCTCCAGGGAATCATAATAGGCCTGAAGTTGCAGGCGGCTTGGACCTTCTCCGGTGTTGGTGCAGAAATCGTAATATTTAGGCTCGACCTCATTTACTTCGATGCCCTGTACCAAAAATGCCTTCATAAATTGCATGACAGCAGATTGAGCGACTTCGCTCATGTCGGCGCGAAAGCAAATTTGGTCAATCTCATCATCGGGACTGGTAATCCCTCGGCGGCTTGTGTAAACCAGAATTGAAGCAAAACAGTTGAGTTTGTCTGATACATCACGACAAGCGGGCAAATTCTCGGAATTCTCCGCAAGTGTCACCTTCGCGCCGCGCCGCTGCTTCGGTATCCAAAAATCGAGCATCAGCGGATCACCCCAGTTCTCTTTATCCTGGTCAGTGACCTGCAATGGCAAAACAAGCGCCGATACCTCACCCCCAAGCGCTTCTCGAGCCACGGCTGCCCAGTAAAGTTCGAGCATACGGAACGAGGCATCGTTACTGCGGAAATCTGCGAAGGGAAACAGCGGATGACGCAGTATCTGATCAAGTTCCATCTTTCTACCTTATTCAATGGTTTCTGCGGATGAGGCCAGTCCTTGAGAGATGGTCACCAGGGCAATGCCCTTTTTTTACCATAGGCGTACATTCCAATGTTGCACCTCCCCTTCTGCCGATGCATTTCCTTGAGTAACTAGCAGAGCACCATGACCTCCTTAAAGCAGTGATTTCAGCATTACAATGAGAACTATCCGCACAGTGCGTTGCAACCCCCGCAATTCGAGAACGGGAGCAACGATTAAATATGTGATATTCACGACCCTATGTTACAAGGGCCAGTCCAGTGATTCGTTTACTATATATAAAATAAATGACGACAAGATTCATAAAATTTTTCATCAATACTCTGGCGATCCTAGTCTTCTTATTTTGCGGCCTGATGCTGTTTAGCATTCCTTATAGCCGTTATGAGTGGATGCTTCGCTACCAGCCATATCAGGATATGCATCTCACCTTCTGCGCATTGCCGTTAGACAATGACCTTGATGCGCGACTCACTTCATTTATTTACCTATTGCCAATGTTCCTGGTTACGCTCGTTTTTTTTGCCTGGAAACGCAAGCTGCATTTTACGTTCTGGCTAAGCTTGTTATTGGTCGCACTCTGGTTCGTGAAATTTATTCTATTATTCCCAAATTGTCCAGATCGCGCTACCTTTTAGCAATGCAGCTTGCGTGCTATCCCTGACGATCCATTCATTCAATTTAAATAATTGAATAAATTCCTAAATTATCAAACAAGAATATCCATCCAGACGTGAGTGCCACCACAAAATGGCCTTAAAACTAAATGGGTTAAAAAAATCTCAGTGCAAGCCCCGCTTCGGGAAAGTTCCTAAAGTTGTTGTCTGGTACAGTTTCGTTACCGTGATGCGGCGCTAGCCTCATACCATTTGGCTACGAGACTTAAAGGAACCAGTATGCTATTTGTTCGCCCGATTAACTCTGATGATTGGCCAGCATACCGAGAGATACGTCTCAAGGCTCTAAAGGAATCCCCAGACGCGTTTGGTAGCACATCGGAGCAGGAAACCATGCTTCCGGAAGAAGAGTGGATTACTCGGGCCATTGCATCTGAATCCGGGCAATCTGGAAGAGGATTCTTTGCCGTCAATAACGATGAAGTCTGTGGTTTGGTTTGGTGCCTTCTCTCAGATAGTGATCTTCGAATTGCTCATATATATTCATTATGGATAGCACCTTCCGTGAGAGGCCGAGGTGCGGGTCGAGCACTTCTGGAACGCTGCATTGCATGGGCAAAAGACAAGAGAGCTTTACACATCCACCTATCAGTCACAGTAGATGAATCACCAGCCATGATGCTCTATAGATCGCGAGGATTTTATCCTGTTGGGGAACCTGAGCGTTTGCGTCCTAACTCAGAATTAGAAGCACAGAAGATGGAACTGAGCATATTTGAGGGAGTGTAGCCGCGGCATCAGTCAGCGAAGGTTTTGCAGGCGAGACTTTTTTCCCGCGAAAATCACGGCGTTATTTTCACTCTACGAAATGTGTCAGGATAATCAATCACGAGACCTGTTTCATCGAATTCTAGTTCAGCTACAAACGCTCGAAACAAACCTTCATAGCGATAGAGCCGATCTGGTGTCAGGCAGGTGTAACGTTGCTCCGCCCGCTGTGGCAGAAAATCACCGTTGATTTGATCGGGAAGCGGGACATAAGCGGCAGTAATATCCTGGCTTGCCCCTGCCTGTAGTTTCAACCGCTTGATAGGCAGCGCGTTTGTAGCCGGAGTGATTCCGATATCAACATCGAAGCAGCCATCCAAGTCCGGGAGCGCCCTGCCCTTGAGGACATCGCGCCAATGTCCTTTGCCATCTGTCTCCACATGCAGACATGGCCCGTCGACATATCTAACGCGCACTTCGCGTGTCCTGAACGATGAATCGGTGCGAACGAAGTAGTGTCCCCCATAGAAACCATGTCGGGTCCCCGCGACAACACCTTCCAGGATAAGTCCTTCGCCAGAGTTGTTATAGACGCAATGCTCCAGCCCATTGCCATCCCAATCTTCCCATCGGACAACAGCCATCGCGCCACCTTTCTCCTTCTAGGCGGATTGCATATCTGTTTTATATTTCCCAAAAAAAGACCCGAGACGTTTCGGCGCTCTAAGTCTCAGAGCTGAATTTTAGCGGCCAAAATTCTGGCCAGTCCACACCATCGGACATATCTTTGGCTAGGGCGTTATCCTACTGCGTTGCCTCTTTCTCTCGTTGCTGATCTGCCGCCATCGCTTAATAGCCAGTCTCGCAAAGAAGAAAATATTAACAGCTAACTTTTTGAGCTGAGTGCCCGAGTATTCCGAACATGCGACATTTATGAGGCGTTGGCAACAATACTAGCCGCCTGAAAGTACTTCTGCAATATACAGCCTCGAGACTGCGGCAATTTCCTCTAGATCGCCACATGCTCCAAAAACATAAGTAGACTTAAGAGTTCTCGGCATTTTCGCAAAACCATCCTAATTTACGAATAAATAATTACTTTTAGCCACTGTAACTTTCGCTAAGCTGCGGCACTCTTGACTTCCATACTTTAAAACGAGCTCAAAATCCCCCGCCACAAAACGAGTGCTGTTTCGATTCCGCCCCGACACAAAAGTAATAATCAATAGGTCACTTGAAAATTTCAAGCACACATCGACCGACAAGATAATTATTCTTGGTAAGATTCTGTCGAAAAAGCCCATTTAGCCAACAATCTGGAAGACTTGCTGTAACGCAGCAAGCGATATGCCTTACCTGAAACTTTTTTCAAACCTCGCAGTTAATCACAAATTAAATATCACATCTTGTAAACTTGAGTTACTTAAAGCTAGGGAGGCAAGCATGGTGCATTCGGGCACTCAAGAAATTCGGCAAATCGAAAATGTGTCATTTGTGAACAGTAGATATGCAGCCGGAACAAGACGCAAAAGTATGCACGACTATCTTTGCGTCGAGCCTCTCATGAGCTTTTTGTGTATGCTAGGCCATTCGATTCGGTAGATGGCGTATTTTCATGTACTGCCAGTTGGCACTCGACCTTCCGCTCAGACGCGAAATCGCGCTTACTTGCTGACAGACGATTGGGATGATTGGTTCAAATTTTCTACCCTCTACACACTCGTTATCTTTGACGAGGATGGCGAGCGACACAGTATCGGTGGAGTGAAGATTGGCCAGTTTGCCATGGAGGATGGACAGCGTCGCCCACATATCCCAATAGAATTCGACGAACTTGATAATCGTTTCTTTTCGCTCGGCCAAGATGACACCTACTATTCTGCCCTCAATTCGATTGGAGCAGGAATTCGTGATCGTGTGCTTAACAACCTTCGGGATGTAGCAAATGATCCTGATCTGTTCGAACGAGCCCTCAATGAAAAAGTTACGGGAACATCTTTGCTGCGTTCAGTAGATAGATCTACCGTAGCAGGACAATTCCATCGAATGGCACAAGGTGGTGCTCGTCTAACTGACTATGAATTTAATTATGTAGCGAGACGACGATCTCTTCGTATTGAACCATTGAAGCTCACTTTTACAGTCGCTCCGGAATCGACTCCACCCACTAATGTACATGTCTTGATCGGGCGTAATGGAGTAGGCAAAACTACATTGCTCAACGACATGACCCGTGCGATTGTTGAACAAAATGCAAATCCAAATGAAGTTGGCGCATTTAGTTCTGACCTTGATGAGGAACTATTCACTAGCCTAGTATCAGTAACGTTTAGTGCTTTTGACCCGTTTGAACCTCTCCCCAACCGGCAAGATAAGTCCGAGGGCGTCCGATACGCTTATATTGGACTGAAACTAATAGGCAAAGACAAGGACGGCAAGCCGAAACCGCCCAAAAACCCTGACAGATTATCTGTTGATTTTGTCAACAGCGTGATGATATGCCGGCAAAGTGGAAAGGTCGCACGTTGGGAACGAGCACTTAATATGTTGCAGGCAGATCCAATTTTTAGTGACGCTAATGTGTCGTCACTAGCCCATTTAGATGGAGACACAGACGCTCTTAAACTCGCGGCTCGCAGGCTTTTCAAGAACCTGAGTTCCGGCCACAAGATCGTTCTATTAACAATCACACGTTTGGTTGAAACAGTTGAAGAGAAAACTCTTGTTTTACTAGATGAACCTGAGGCACATTTACATCCACCATTACTTTCAGCTTTTGTTCGAGCACTATCAGATTTGCTCATAAATCGAAATGGAGTCGCGCTAATTGCAACACATTCCCCGGTAGTATTGCAGGAAGTCCCGACAAGCTGCGTTTGGGTTGTGCGACGAACTGGTCTATGCTCGGTGGCAGAAAGGCCCGAGATTCAAACGTTTGGTGAGAACGTTGGGTTGCTCACGCGCGAGGTATTCGGGTTGGAGGTTACTCAATCGGGCTTTCATAAGTTGCTTCGGGAAACGGTTAGAGAACTCCCCAGTTATAGCAGCGTAATGCGCCGTTTCAGCAATGAACTTGGCGATGAGGCGCGCGCAATTGTTCAGGGTCTCCTGGCTGTGCGCGACGATCTAGAAGACGAGAATCTCTGATGTGGTCGCTGAATCGCCCCACTCTTTCGGCTCAGTCTGTCTTTAACACTTGTATAAGTAGAGTGCGCAAGCCGGAACTTGCTGCGCGCCTTGCGGCTGCTGAACCTGCAATCGTAGACGCTTCAGCGCGATTCGATCATGCCGCTCGCGCTCACACCCTTCATGGGATCGCTGTCCATGATATTGTCGCGCCAGACATCACTGTGACCGAAATGCAGAAGGTCTACGCACAGCGTATGGCGCAAAACGGTTCACCAGGGCGCGACATCTACGACAAAATATTTGCGTCAGCACCGGGAGGCCGGTGCCCATTATGTATGCAACGGTCAGTATCGACGCTTGATCATCATTTGCCAAAAGCACATTATCCTGCGCTTGCAGTCGCACCACTGAACCTGATACCAGCATGCTCAGACTGCAACAAAGCGAAATTGGACACTGTACCAGGGACGGCAGAAGACGTACCACTTCATCCATATTATGACGATCTTGGAAATGACGTTTGGCTTACAGCGACAGTTATTCAAAGGCAGCCGGCAGCCTTGAGATATGTCATTGCGCGTTCGGATAATTGGGACAATACGCTATATGCGCGGGTGAATAAACATTTTAACTCGCTTGGATTGGCTGCGCTCTACGCGTCTGAAGCAGCAGAAGAGCTGCTTAATATCCGGCACCAACTTCAAATCTTACACAATGCCAATCCATTGGATGGGGTGCGTGAAGAACTTAAACATAGAGCAGAAAGCTGTGCAGCCGTCCGCGCTAATGGTTGGCGAACGGCAGCGTACCGAGCATGGAGCGAGAATGACTGGTTTTGTGAGGGTGGTTTCTTGTCCAAAGGCTGATTAAATCCATCGCGCATATCTCGGAAAGTTAGACGGCCAACCAAAGTAAGCATTCGGGGACATTTACCGGACGCATACAATGTGTCACCAGAGATACGGTAGTACGAAGCATGAGCGTTACTTACTTGTTTGGATAAAGTTTCGACTCCTATATTCAATCGGATAGCTCTCTATTTCAAGGACTTTGGTCAAATCGTATCGAGACTATTCTAATCCAAGACGTTCGTAGTTTCGGGCTTCAGCCAGCATGGGTGGAGAAGCAGGAGAGGCCAGAAAAGCTATTCTCTTGCGCAAGTTCGTTGAGTTATTTAGGCAACCCCGCATAGTGCCGCGTATTTGGAAAATCGAATCATAACTCGAAGAATCATACAATTCCTGCGCGCGGGCTTTTCTCTTCTTTCCAATCAAAAGCCAAATTCTCTTCAACTTCTTGTAAAATAGAGTTACTTATTGAGTAAAGACCGCGCCCCGGAAGAGGATGGCAGTTGCGAACAGAATTGATGCCACTATTTCGCAATCCGCGCATATCCATCGAATAGAGGCTGATTCAGCCATTTTAGCGGCGGTGGAAATGGAAAGTACGAGAAGTCGTACAAGGTGGGCTTGTGTTTTGGAGTGACGGCGTGCATGTTGCAAAAAATTAGAGAAGATCCATTGCTTGACAGTCTTTCGACAATTCAAGAGACTCATGGTGAAAATTATTGGTCCTTCAAGAATGCGTCCAAACGCCGCGGAGCGCATGCGCTGATCCACTACCCGGCCATGATGGTGCCCAATTTACAGGGTAGTATCCTAGCGACGATTAAGGAGGTCTCGCCAGACTCTCGGAAAGTTCTAGACCCGTTTGTCGGCTCAGGTACAGTCTTAGTAGAAAGCATGAATCTGGGTATGGATTTCGCTGGTGTAGACATCAATCCGTTGGCGGTTCTTTCTTGTCTAGCGAAATCAGGTCCATATTTCATTGACTCCTTCGCGGACAAAGCAGCAACGCTAATCTCAAACCTACATGCAGATCGAAGTAGTCGACACGAAAGCACGTTTCCCAGTCGAGATAAATGGTTTGATGTTGACGTTGCGCTCGGTATCTCAAAAATTGCACGGAACATCAAGAAGGAGAACGCTCTATGGGCTCGTCGACTGTTTTGGTTAGCACTCGCACGAGTTATCCGGGTTAGTTGTAACTCTCGTAATTCGACCTACAAACTACATATCAAGAAAGCGGCCGAGATAAATGCCGGAAAAAATCCGCTCAAAATCTTCGTTGACACGATTGAAAGCTACAAGAAGCATCTGAAAGATCAAGCTTCCGAATGGGCAGCAAAGGGTTTCCTGAAGCGGGGTCGATACCAGAAGTCCGTGAGCATCACAGCGGGTGACAGCACGCGCGCGCTAGCAGAGACGAGTCAATTATTTGATGTCATCATGACATCTCCGCCATATGGGGATAATAAAACAACGATCCCCTATGGTCAGTACGCTTATTTACCACTGCAATGGATTCCGATTGAAGACATCAGCCCCGCAATCGAAGCAGGTGTACTAGCAAATACGCATGCTTTAGATACTGCCAGTTTAGGTGGGAGTGCAAAGAACGCGACAGAAAGGGCCGAACTACTCCGGGATGAGTTCGTATCGGTGAAGGATTATCTCATCAAGCTTTCACCGAAAGGTAGCGGAATCAAACGTTTTGGTGCCTTTTTCGGAGATCTGGCTCCTTGCATTCAACAAATTTGCAATTCAACTAGACTTGACGGATATCACGCCTGGACTATTGGAAATCGGCATATTGAAGGTATCCGAGTGCCTATGGAGGAGATTCTTGAAGAAATGCTTCAAAAGAGCGGAGTTGAAACGATAGGTCGGATACATCGGACTATTCATGACAAGAAAATGGCGGCCCGTAATAATCGCTCCAGCACGATGAATACCGAAACAATAGTCTTGGCAAAGAAATTCATACCAAATCAGTAATTAAGTCTCGCATGGAGGAAACGAAATTGGACGGAGAAAATCAGCGACCGGACGCGGAGCTAAAGGTCTCTGCTAGAGTACTCATCCAATTGGGCGAGGAACTCGTTACAGATGCAGAACAAGCTATCCTCGAGTGTGTCAAAAATGCTTACGACGCTGATTCACCAGGTTGTAAGATTTATATCCGCACCAAAGATATCGGCTCCTTGGTGCAAGAAGACCGAGCTGACCGATTGCTGGATTTTCGTGAAGATGTGGAAAACGTTCAGGTCACATTTATGAGGCAGAACAAGGAACTTGAAGTTTCAGACGAATGGCGCAACGAAAAGGTGGTCGACGCGGGTGATGTTATAAGTCGACGGCTTACCTGGACGGGTCATATTACCATTGAAGATACTGGTGATGGTATTGCAATTGAAAAGCTGCGCGAGTCTTGGCTTACCATCAGCGGTTCCTCCAAACGCTCTGCTGAAGGTATGCAAAAAAAGAAAACGAGGAGAGGTCGTACTCCGTTGGGTGACAAAGGAGTAGGACGATTGGGCTCAATGAAACTTGGCGACATATTGGAAGTAGTAACAAGCACCAACGAGAATGAACCATTGGCGTCTGCAGTATTTCGGTGGGCTGATTGTGAACGAGCGGCAACTGTCGACCAGATTCCGGTTTTTGTAAAAACAGGCCTTCCTAATCCAGATCGGTTCAAGGGAACGCGAGTTTCCGTTTATGGTTTAAAGAACGTTGGCCAATGGTCAAACGGTGCCGCCGCCTTGAAGCTCAGTCTGGCAACATTAGTCTCTCCGTTCGAGGCAAAGGCGCAGTTCCCGGTGACGGTGGATGTTGACCACGATAAGACAAGTCTTGTGACCGTTACCGATACGCTACTTAAACGGGCTGTAGCAGACTTCCAGTTTCAGTGGCAGGCAGGCCTCGGGGGCCAACCTGAGTTGCAGTGCGTTGCCCGCTTCCGTGAAAGATTGTTTCGAGCAACCCATGGCAGCAGCAAAGCTCAGAAGCAAAAATCTAACGACGTTTTTGGGAAAGATGACGGTGCCAAATTTCTGGAGTGGCTGAGCGATCCGACAAGATTGAAGCGTTACAAGGTCACTCCCCGTCCCAGCCCGGAATGGTTCGTTGAAGTCAGGCAGACGATTCCGTGGTCAAATATCAAAACAGGTAATCGCGAGATCAAAGCAGAAGATCCGGGTCCCTTCAGCGCCGCTTTCTATTATTTCAACCTGCGAGATTTCTCCACTGACGAGTCTAGTGATATCAACCCCACCGATTCAGAAGTTGACACAGAAGCGGCAGCAGGGCTAGGGATCGATCGGGCAACAATCAAAAGGATGGCAGGAATTTCCATTCTTCGTGATGGGTTTCGCGTGCGCTCTCAAGGCGACTGGCTCAGATTGGCCGAAGCAATGACCACGGGAAGCACCTATCAACTGCGCGTACACAATACATTAGGCTACTTTGCACTCACCGGCGAGCACAATTACAAGCTAATTGAGAAATCAGATCGGGAGAGTTTCGTTGAGAATGATGCATTTAGAGGCTTCAACTCGATCGCTTTAGAATGTAGAACATTTGCTAACGAGGCACTTGAGGCCGTGCGCCGAGCGATGGACAAGTACGCGAGCCAGGTTGTCCCGACAACCACTGAACGTCCACCAACACCGGAGCGTTCTTTCGACGTCGTCTCAGACACGGTAGAAAACGCTACGGCGGCCATTCAGGAAGTCCAGTCGGTAGTCGCCACATTGGAAAAGGGCCTAGGCCTTGTCGAGCAGCAAGCGGGCACACACGCAACCGACTTACTAAGAATTGCGTTACAGAAGGCTCAGACAGTGAAGCGCAACTTGGATTCGGGTGAGCAAGCGACTAGTGCAGTGCGAATGCTGAAACAGGAATTCAGTGATAACAAAGAACGCATGCTGTCTCTCTATGAGAGCGCCGCTGTTGGCCTCAGTGCTCGTGGTCTTGCACACGAACTGCGCACCCATATCGTAGAAATTAGACGACGAGTCGTTGGTATCGAAACATTGGTAAAAGAGGGTAGAGCAGACGAAAAAGCCGTCGCACGTCACGCCCGCTCTATTCGTGCTGCTTGTTCGAGCATCACGAGTGCAGCAGCAATCATCGATCCATTGCTTCCTAGGACTCGGACGGTCAAAGAGTCGATCGACTTGTTCGATTTTGTCACTCAATATAAGGAAAACCGCGCCGTTGCCTTGGAGCGTGAGGGCATAGCATTCGAAATTCGAGGCAAAGCTAGCCAGGCCGTTGCTAAGATCAATCGAGGTCGTTTGCTTGCGGTTCTCGACAATCTGATTAGGAACAGTGTCTATTGGCTGCGTCGCGGCACCGACGTATTGGATATAAAACGACCAAAACGCATACAAGTCGAGATTACGAATACGGGATTTTCTGTAGCCGATAATGGTCCAGGCGTCGAACCTAATTACGAAGACAGCATTTTTGATATGTTCGTCTCGGCCAAACCTGCGGCGGAACGAGGACAGGGCTTGGGATTATTTATCTCTACCCAGTTGCTTGCTGCGGATGGCTGCTACATCAGTTTGAGCGACGACAAAAATCCGGATGGCCGTAAGTACAAATTCATTGTGAATCTTGGTTCAATTATGCAAAGGGGAAATAAATGACGCCAATCGAAGCGTTAAAGCTGCTCGGGTCAAAACGAGTAATCTGGATTGATGACTGTTTTGCAACGGCAACAACCACCGAGTTGGTTGATCTACTCACTGCGAATGCTGAGGAAATACAAGAGATCTGCCCGACGTCAGTGCAAGAGCCGCTGAGGAAAATCGCTGAGGGTGACGAGGCAGGCAACCACGAGCTGGAGCAGGCGGTCGTTGAGCTTCCAGAGCGGGAGCGGATTACCTTATTGCAAAAAATTCAGTTGAAGTTGGAAAATAACGGCTCCTCTGAACTGTCCGATGTACAAATCAAAAGTGTTTGCAATCATCTTTCCATCGCAGACGAGGATCGCTGGTCCTTCGACAAAGCAGAAGCTGCAATGCTGAAGCTTGCGAATGAAGGTGATGCGGAAATCAGCTACATCATCGACCTGAATGACTTTCAAGGTACAGCCGACAACGCACGTGGCTTGGAACTGCTAAACGTACTTCATTCTGCGAAATCGAAAGCCACTGCACTCTTATTAACTCATTATGCGACTAAGTGCAATGAGGCCGAAAAGGAGCAAGAATTGCGCAGCAGGCTATTGCAAGATGGGTCGAAAGATGTATCTCCAGTTTGTGTCATTGCCAAGGAGCGCCTTTATTCAGAAGACTTGGACACAACAGATCCAGACGAAGCTGTCGTTCAGGCATTATGCATCGCCATAAAGCGCGCAGGACTTCGCCGCAATGTGCACGAGGTTTTATTGCGAGTACACAACCATATCTATAACGCTTTTGAGCAGGCCAGTAATGCATTGCTTGAGGTTCCTCCAGAGCAACTCGACGAATACGTAATTGATCGAGCATACGCTGAAGGTGTCTCCGAGCTTCACGTTGTGGAACGAGCACTGTCGGCCTCAATGTCGGAGTCGTTTCGACAACTATTTTCTGTTAATCGCGATACTCGCGAAAACGAGCGACGACTACGCTTACTTCGTGAAATTCCTCTCGGTATTGAAGCCACAACTCATCATCCGAATTTGGATAATTTTAGAAGGCAAGAAGTATGGGAAACAGCAGAGCTTGTTAATGGTGGATGCTCACCTCTTGCGTGCGGCGATGTTTTTGAGACAGATGCCACGAACGGTACCTCGCCCAACCGCTTCATCCTTTTAGTGCAACCGTGCGATGTCACCCTCCGGCCAAATGGTAAACGAGACTCAGAAACGGGCTTCCTCGTATTCCTCAAACCACTCGACAGCGTAGACAGCAGTGTAAGCCAAAAACAAGTTCGACTCCCATTCCTACTTGATGGCAAACAATGGGTTTGTGAATTAAGAAAGACGACATCAGCGAAGCTCAAACTACTTGATCTAGTGACATATAGAGTCGATGGGCGCTTACAGTATGAAGCAAATCAATCTGTTGAGAATTGGCTACTGCCAGGCCAACAGGCCAGCGGCAGATCAGTACTTGGAGGTTTAAAGACAGCGTTCACCGCGAGGTCGACTGCTAAATCAGATTACGCTAACGATGTTAAAGATTCACGATGTCAGCTTACACTATCGGCGCAAGGAGCTTTTAAACCCATCGCTCACGGCTGCTTCATCGAACCCAAGCCCGCAAACGATGGTGAAGCTGAGGTAAAAGGTGGATTTACTTGGAATCTGCGGCGCATCGGTAGAGTGCGAATGCCCTACGCATCTGCGCTACTGGGTAGTTATTTGGCCATAATGGATAGAGACGCCTTTGATCTCGATTATTTGAAGCCTAGGCCAACGCAAGCAATGGAGCAGGAAAGGTGTTCAACTTGCACTTGATAGCAAAATCGATGATATAGCCGTAAGGTCAGAATAGTCTACACCATTCACATCGTTGCCAATTGCGTCTCAGAGCAAGATCTTCCGACTCCACTAAAGGCACTCTGCATTTTAATATAACTCGGGGTAAAAGAAATTTCCGAGTCGAAGGTGCTGCGGAGAATTCTTTCACAGACGCTGATTATCTTAAACCGTCCTTCTCTTATCTCAAGTATCTAGTCAAGCTTGTATTTGAAAGGCTCCGATTTCGCGATAGTCTTTAGCTCAACCGCTACCATGCTATAGAGCCAAATGCATCCCTTATGCTATATTTTGTCACACTCGTAAAACTAACTATTCTCGGTGAAAAATGAGCGCGTTGCAGGACATCCTGACTAATTTTCGTAACAACTATCAGTCAGAACGTGAAAAAGGCACCTATTTTGAGGAACTGATCCTTGCTTACCTTAAAAACGAGGCAACTTACAAGGATTTGTACAGTGACGTCTGGACATATGCCGACTGGGCAGATCGCCAAGGCTTCGACAAACGAGACTCTGGAATCGACCTGGTAGCTCAAACCGCAGGGACCGGTGAATTTCACGCTATTCAATGCAAGTTCTATGCCGAAGACTATCGAGTGCAAAAGGCTGACATTGACAGTTTTTTCACGGCCTCGGGAAAAAGAATATTTTCGCACCGCGTTATAGTCAGCACCACCAATAACTGGTCCGTGCATGCGGAAGCTGCATTAGAGAATCAACACCCTCCAGTTACCAAAATCGATCTAAATGCGCTGGAAAACAGCAAAATTGACTGGTCAAAGTACAAATCTGGTCATTCCCCTATTCTACAACCGAAAAAACAACTGCGGGTTCATCAGAAAAGCGCTCTGGAATCAGTTGTCGCTGGCCTGCAGACAGCAGACCGAGGCAAGCTCATTATGGCCTGCGGAACGGGCAAAACGTTCACCAGTCTGAAAATCGCAGAAACCATGGCCGGTGCCGGCAAACGGGTGTTGTTTCTAGTGCCCAGCTTGTCATTGCTGTCGCAAACGCTCACGGAATGGACGCAGGAAACCGAAACGCCCTTGCATAGCTTTGCCGTTTGCTCCGATAGCGATGTTGGCAAAAAACGTAACTCTGACGACGATTCAATTCAGACGTACGTCCATGAATTGCACTTCCCCGCTACAACCGATGCGCCAAAATTGGCAAAAGTAGTTGCTGCCCGCCACGACGATCAGCACATGAGCGTCATTTTCAGTACCTATCACTCTATTGGAGTGATTAGTCAGGCGCAGAAAGAGTTCGGCCTAGCCGACTTCGATCTGATCGTTTGCGATGAAGCGCATCGTACAACTGGGGCTTCCTTCGACGAGAATGAAAGCGCTTTTGTACGCGTTCACGACAATGATTTCATCCGGGGTGCCAAGCGGGTCTATATGACAGCAACACCGCGAATTTTCGCGGACGTCGCCAAGGCTACTGCCGAGAAAGATAATGTCGCTCTCTATTCGATGGACGATGAAACGCTCTACGGCAGAGAACTCTTTGTTATTACATTTTCTGAAGCTGTGCAACGCGGCCTCTTGGTCGATTACAAAGTCATCGTGTTGGCCGTTGAAGAGTCGCACGTTAACCGGCGCCTGCAAGGTCTGCTGGCTGACGAGAACAACCAACTCAAGGTCGATGACGCAGCTAAAATTATTGGATGTTGGAAAGCACTATCCAAGCAGGGGTTAGAGGCGGACTTAACTGAAGATATGACTCCCATGAAGCGGGCAGTCGCTTTCTGCCAAGTGATCGAAGCCAATCACAAAGGAAAAACACACAAAGTCAGTTCGAAAAACATCGCAAGCATGTTTCAGTCAGTGGTTGAGGCTTATCAGGAAACAGAGGAATTTGAAACTGAAGCGTGCCTGACTTGCGAAGCTGAGCATGTAGACGGCAGTATGAATGCCAGCCAAAAAGAAGAGAAACTGCAATGGCTCAAGGCGTCAACGCCCGCGCAAACATGCCGTATTCTGAGCAATGTTCGTTGTTTATCCGAAGGGGTCGATGTACCGGCTCTGGATGCAGTACTGTTTCTGACACCTCGCAATTCTCAAGTAGATGTCGTGCAGTCTGTCGGGCGCGTAATGCGCAATGCACCAGGCAAAAAGCGGGGATATGTGATTCTCCCAGTCGTGATTCCTTATGGAGTCGAGCCGCATGAAGCTTTGAATGACAATCAGACCTATAAAGTGGTCTGGCAAGTGTTGCAGGCTTTGCGCTCACACGACGACCGTTTTGACGCCATGGTCAATAAGCTCGATCTGATTGGCAAAGACGTGAAAAAGATGGAAGTCATCGCCATCACCGACAAGATTCAGAAGAGACAGAATAAAGGATCCACTAGCAAAAACACAGCCAGAGGCAAGTACGCCCTAGGCGAACCCGTGTCCACTTACGGCGCAGAAGCACAAAATACTCTGCAATTTGAAATCGGTGAAATTGAGCGCGCGATTTACGCGAAACTCGTACAAAAAGTCGGAAACCGGCATCATTGGGAAGATTGGGCAAATGATATTGCCAAAATTGCCCGAACTCATATTGATCGAATCACAGCTATTGTTGAAAATAAAGAAAATACTAAAGCACAAGACGCATTCAATCGCTTTGCCGCTGAATTGCGCGATGACCTAAATGACAGCATCAGCGACACCGAGATCATCGAAATGCTGGCGCAACACCTGATAACCAAACCTGTTTTTGACGCCTTATTTGGCAGTTACAGTTTTGCACAGCACAACCCTATGTCTTTGGCTATGCAGGGAGTGCTTGATGCCTTAAATGAACATCACCTTGAAAAAGAGGCCGACACGCTTCAAAGCTTTTACGAAAGTGTAAAAATGCGCGCCGAAGGAATTGACAATGCGGCAGGAAAGCAGAAGATTATTGTAGAGCTCTACGATAAATTCTTCCGCAACGCATTTCCTCGGATGACGGATCGCCTCGGAATTGTCTATACACCGGTTGAAGTCGTAGACTTCATCATTCATAGTATCAACGACGTATTGCAATCGGAATTCGGCCAAACGCTGGGCAGTGACGGTGTGCATATTCTTGATCCGTTTACCGGCACGGGTACATTTATTACTCGTTTGATGCAAAGCGGATTATTGACCAAAGAAGAGCTAAAGAAAAAATACAAAGGCCAGATCCACGCCAATGAGTTGGTGCTGTTGGCCTATTATATTGCGGCGATTAATATCGAATCCATGTATCACGATATTGTGGGTGGAGACTATGTGCCGTTTGAGGGTATATGCCTGACTGACACCTTTGAGATGTATGAAAAGGACGATCTGGTAAGCGAATTACTGGTAGACAACAGCTCGCGGCGCAGACGACAGAAGAAACTGGATATTCGCGTCATTATGGGTAATCCGCCGTACTCAGCTGGCCAGACGAGTGCAAATGATAATAACGCCAACGTGTCGTATCCGCAGCTAGACGCTCGTATTGAGGCGACATATGCAGCCAATTCTAAAATGACCTCAGTGAAGAACCTATACGATAGTTATATCCGTGCAATTCGGTGGGCCAGCGATAGGATAGGAAATAGTGGAGTGATAGGATTTGTGACGAATGCTGGTTTCGTAGAGGCCAATTCTACCGATGGCTTACGTCAATGTCTAGCTGAGGAATTTAGCAGTATTTATGTGTTTCATTTGCGGGGGAATGCTCGCACGTCAGGTGAACTTCGGCGAAAAGAAAAGGACAATGTTTTTGGTATGGGCAGTCGAGCGCCGATTGCTATTTCGCTGTTGGTTAAGAACCCGAATGCCAAGCAACACGGGCAGATTTATTTCCATGATATTGGAGATTATCTAAGTCGGGACGAAAAACTGAAGAAAATTAGCAATTACGTCAGTATTGCAGGTATTAGCCAATCTAATACCTGGACGACAATTACACCAGATGAGCATGGCGACTGGGTAAATCAGCGAGATTGCAGCTTCACAAATTTTATTTATTTGGGTAATAAGAAAAATCAAGAATCAAAACTATTCACTAATTTTTCATTGGGTGTGGCAACCGGCAGAGATGCATGGTGCTACAACTTTGGTAGAGCGGTCCTTTCCAACAACATGAAGCGCATGATTGCTTTTTATAATGCTGAAACTGTAAGATTTAATGACGCGCATGCAGCAATGACAAAAAAAGAACGCAGCTTATTTGTTGACGATTTTATTAACGCCGACCGCAAGCAAATCAGTTGGGAACGTGGCCTTAAAGAAGAGTTAGCAAAAGGTAGCCATTTTAGGTTCGAACCCGATTGCGTAATACTAAGTTTATATCGACCATTTTCTAAACAGTGGATGTATTTCAATCGGAAGTTTAACGCCATGGTGTATCAAATGCCGCGAATTTTCCCAGACGCAGCGGCAGATAATTTGGTTATTTGTGTATCCGGTGTCGGGGCTAGAAATTTTTCGTGTTTAATAACCGACAAATTACCATGTTTAGATAATATTGAAAAAGGACAATGCTTTCCGCTCTATCTTTACGAAGATAGCTATCCTGACGGCTTAGCATCCTCGTCTGTCAGCCAAAACCTCTTTGATACTACAGTTGCTTTAGAATCAGCACGCCGCAGGCGCGATGCATTAACAGACGAAGGGTTGTCGCATTTTCAGGCAGCGTACCCGGGCGAGAAAATAAGTAAAGAGGACATTTTCTATTATGTCTATGGCTTGCTGCACTCGAAAGAATATCGGATCCGATATGCAGATAACTTATCAAAAGAACTGCCTCGCATCCCATGCGTTAAAACAGCTGCTGGCTTCTGGGATTTTAGTCAGGCCGGCCGCGATCTAGCCGAGTTGCATGTGAACTACGAGTCAGTAGCGATGTACCCAGCAACAATAACGGGTGCAAGTCAAAACCTGGAAGATTACCGTGTCGAAAAAATGAAATACGGAAGATACGGTAAAGAGAAGGATTTGACGACACTGCATTACAACAACAAAATCACTGTGACTGGGATTCCGCTTGAAGCCTACGAATATGTTGTCAATGGTAAGCCAGCACTCGATTGGGTTGTCGAACGCCAATGCGTCAGTACTCATAAAGACAGTGGCATCGTGAACGACGCCAATGACTGGGCTATTGAAACCATGGATAATCCTAAATATCCATTAGAGCTATTTCTGCGTGTCATTACCGTCAGTTTGGAGACGATTAAAATCGTGAGAAATTTACCCGCGTTGGATATCGATTAAAGATTTTCGCGCCTAACCGGCACCTTGCCTCCAATGCTCAACTCTTGCCGACTGCTAAATTCGCCGGTGGTTGATTCTAGCAGTCAACACGTAAAGCTTATTAAGATTTTTATCACAAGTGCGATTTAACGGAGGGCAAGAGGGAGCGGTGACATTCGACATGCAATCTACTCTCAAAACGACTACCGATCATTTGCAATTAGCGTCCTAAGCTCTTCAACAGTAGCAGGAGGGTCCGAGCGATGCACCATCGCGTGGCAGTTCGGACACAAAGGTATTAGATCCCTCTCTGGCTTTAATTCATACGACTGACCAATAGAGCTGATTGGTCGAATGTGATGCACATGGATAAATCCGCGACCTCTAGGACCATACGTATTTTCAAAATCAAACCCACAAGCGGCGCAAGTGCAGCCATGTACTTCTATGCATTTTTTGCGCGCCTGCGGGTTGCGCTCGTATGCATTGACTGTTATTTGCTTACGCGCACCCTCTGTCATCAAACCCACGTCTTGGTTCTTAGGGACAATGATTTCTTCCGCGGAAATTCCTTCCACTCCGTTTAATTCATTGCGAAGCTGCCATCGTATTCTCACGGGCATGTCATCTGAAATACTTACCGCTCTACCTAAGCCAGCATAAGTGAATTTATGACGGTTGTCTTGACGCCAAAATATATGTACCTCAGCGCCCTCTTCGGTCATCTTATTAATCGTAGGCTGTCCTTTGCGACTGCCGGTTTTTCCGCTCCACAACAGCTCGTCGCCATCGAAACGATTACCGTAATCATGTCCGGTCCTACCCGGAACGCCGACGCCGCAGAAAATAAAATAAACACCTTGATAGCTTAAGTAGCCAGTGGCCCATTGTCCCCCTTTCGGAGCTTCTGGTAACCCGAGAATCTTTGCAACGTCGTTACGGCTATATTCCTTATTAATATCAAATTGGAATATCACAGTTGTCTCCTATTAATTATTCGATAATATTACAGTGATTATCCCAGGCAGTGCCTGGTGACGTCGGCCACTGTAACAATATGTTCGATCGACAACTGAGCTCCTCCCTCGTAGCGCTCACTCCCAAAAGTATTATGGTGCGGCAAAAGCCCGATATCAGCGCTTGATCCCCTATGTGTTGTACAGAAGACTAACGTTTCCAATTCGTGCAAAACGAGTAAATTAGACCAATGATCGACTGCAATGAGCCGCATTCGAATTATTCTGGCGATATGCCTTGACCCGGTCCTATTTCATCAATACCCAAATATTGGGATAATTCCCAAACTATGTACCGTCATTGTAGATACTCCGCCTCAACTAACCGGTCAGGACGAAGCCCAAGAAGTCACTGCGACTGCGAACCACAATAAACATCCCCCCTCTCCAACATCGACTGAATTTCCGCCTCCGTAAACCCCAGGCTCTCCAGCACATCAACCGTATGCTCCCCAATATGTGGAGCGGGATATCGCAGTTGTGGTTGAAAGCCCGACAGTTTGACAGGAACATTGATGCTTTTCACCTGCCCCTGACTCGGGTGCGCCACGCTACTGATCAGCCCTACGTCTACGATATGTGGATCGGTCAGTAACGAATCAATGGTGTGGCATTGCATTGCGGGGATGTCGTGCTCTCCCAATTTGTCCAGCCAGTACGCGGTGGTTTGTTTGGCGATCTCCGCAGCGCGCAGCTCGAAAAATGCCGAAATATGTTCAATCCGATTAACAGCTCGATTGAATCGGTTGTCAGCCTTCAGGTCCGGCCTGCCAAAGGCATCAAACAATGCCATGACCTGCGCGTCGGTATTGGTGGTGATGCAGATGTAGCCATCTGCGGTTTTTACCGGTTTGGCATTAGGATCAAGCAGGCGCGTATCGCCGCTGAAACCGATGGGAGGCTCAAAGGTCTCGCCATACAGATGCTCGCTGAGCAATAACGATGCATAGCATTCAAACATGGGAATTTCCAGGACCCTCGAGCCGCCATGTTTCCACTGCGCCAATAACGCCACCAGAATCGTGTTGGCCACCATCAGCGCAGCTGTACGATCGACCACCACATAAGGCGCATAGCGCGGTTCGCCCCCTGCAGCCGCGAACAAACTTGCCAGGCCCGTACCGCCTTGCAAAATCGAATCATAAGCAGGCCGGTTGGCATAACGTCCATTCCCACCGAAACCGACGACGTTGCAGTAAATCAGTTCAGGATTGATGCGAGTCAGTTCATCCGACCCGATTCCGAGTTTCCGAATGGCCTCAGGACGCATATTGTGAATAAAGACGTCGGTTTCCTTAACCAATCGCAGGAGCGCCGCTTTTCCTTGTTCTGTTTTCAGATTGAAAGAAACGCTGCGCTTATTGCGATTCATGTGCATGAACTTGCCGGACATCCCCGGCGTGCGCGAACGACCGGATATCCATCGGATGATGTCTCCGGACTGTTGTTCAACCTTGATGACCTCTGCCCCAAAATCGGCCAGCGTCTGTGTGGCATAGGGCCCGACCACAGCGGAGGTAAGGTCGAGGATTCTTACGCCTTTTAAAGGTAGTGTTCCGTCAGTCATGTTCATCAACAATTCGCTTATTCTTCGATCCTGATCCCGGTATCATCGATGAGTTTTCTATACTCAGCCGACTCCTTTTTAACTAGCTCAGAGAGATCACTGGAAGAACCAGGCAACGGAATATTTCCACTCGTCTTGAAGCGCGCTTGCAGTTCCGGATCACTCAGCGAGTCGTTGATAGCGGTATTTAACTTTTTCACGATAGCTGCATCCATACCTTTCGGGCCAAAGATCGCGAACCAATTGCTGGCCTGAAATCCAGGCACGCCGGCCTCTGAAAGCGTGGGAATGTTCGGCAACTCAGGCTCACGGGCAGAACCTGTCGTTGCAAAAGCTTTAACGCGACCAGCCATAATCGGGCCTTTAACTGTCGGCACGGAATCAAACAGCAAATCGATATTTCCACCTTGCAGGTCATTCGTCGCTCCGGCCGTTCCCTTATACGGAACGTGAACCAGCTCAATACCTGCTTTATCCATGAAGGACACCGCAACGAGGTGCGTGTTCGAGCCTACACCCGCTGAGCCAATGGTCAGTTCCTTCGGATTTTTCCTGGCATAGTCGATCAACTCCTGCACGGAGCTCACTTTCAGCCCCTTCCGACCCATTAAGGCATACTGAAATCGCGACACGGATGCGACGGGCGTGAAATCTTCCACCGGGTCGTAACCCACGTCTTTCATCATATAGGGATTGACGACAAACGCCGCTGCACTTCCCATAATCAAGGTATAGCCATCGGGCGTTCCCCTGGCCACGCCGCGCGTTGCCAACACGCCCCCTGCCCCGGGTTTGTTCTCCACGACAACGGATTGCCCCAGTTTCTTGCCTAGCGTATCTGCCAGCGCACGAGCAACAAAATCACTGCCGCCACCCGCAGAAAATCCAACAATCATCCTGATAGGCCTGGACGGATAATCCTGTGCGCTCGCACTGGAATATGTAGCCAGACACACTGACAACGCTGCCAGTGCCTTGAAACCAACCCTCATATTGTGTCTCCACTTTATGTATCCGGAAACTCTGGATGGCTTCCTGATGTCTCGTGATTATTCGTTGTTATGAATTGCCAGTTAGTTGTCAATTTCAACTAACTGGTTTTTATTATCAACTATATGGTTGAAGTTTTCAACTATTTATTAGCCCGCTGGCACACCACTCAAACAAGAATATCCGTAGCCCGATGATCTTCCGGCACACCTTGTACGAGAAACACGGTCCCAACGCTGTTTGCCGCCCTTAATGGTTTTATCGCCTGGTAGGCCGGTGAATCGTACCAGCGCGACGCGTGGTCCATATCGGGAAACTCCACGACAATCAGGTCTCCCGCTGGCTCGCTCTCCAATGAAAGATACGGTCCGCCGTGGATGATGAAATGGCCAGCGAACGGCTGCAGTGTCGAGTCGATTTGCTCGAGATAGGCGCGGATCTCGTCGTTCTGACGAGTTACGGAAATAATGGCGACGGCATAAGCTGGCATGAATGACTCCTTGGAATAACGGCATTGATAGATGCGCAACGATGCAATGTGTTGCGACGATGTAATGCCATTGTCGACCTGGCGATTCATTGTGTCGATGACGTCTGAGGTAATCGCGTCGTGCTCCATCCACTGGCGTGCGGCCAATCGCGCAGAAAGAAAAGAGGTACTCGTTGCCGGAGCTGCCGGTTTCTGCGCCAATCGCGAAATAGCGCTATTACCTGGCACGTAATCGACCGGGATCACACGCTGCAGCAAAATGACTCTGTCGCATTCGACAAACTTGTTCGCAACAACCTATTCATTTTTCCAAGGAGTTTCTCATGACCGAAAATACCGCTACAAGCATCCCGGCCAGGATTGCCGCGCAGTATGTTAGCATTTGGAACGAAAACAATCCGGAACGCCGTCGCAAGAAAATTGAAGAGACATTTACTGCGCAGGCCAGTCATCTCGATCCGCTCATGCAGGGCGCTGGGCACGATGGCCTGGATGCAATGATTAGTGCCGCCCAGGCACAATTTGCCGGCTTGCGCTTTCAGGTATCCGGAACACCGGATGGACATCATGGCGTCGTTCGCTTTTCGTGGTCGCTTGGTGCAGAGGATTCTGACAGCCTGGCGGCAGGCACCGATATTGCCGTTATAACGCCGGACGGACGCATTGAGCGAGTCACGGGTTTCATTGACAAAATGCCCGCCTAAAGCCGAACGTATCGTGAAGCAGCCATTCAGCATGGAGATAGCATGGAACAACAAGAGCGTGTCAGCCAGAGTGAGCGCGACAGTCGCTACTTTGCGGATTTCGCCACGGCACTGCGCTACTGGCGCGACAAGCGTGGCTATACCCAGCTGCGGCTGTCGACCGATAGCGGTATCTCGCAGCGGCACATCAGCTTCCTCGAGAGCGGCCGTTCGCAGGCGAGCCGTGAAATGGTTCTAAAACTTGGAATCGTCCTCGACATCCCGCTACGTGAGCGCAACGTGATGCTACTGGCAGCGGGTTATGCTCCGGCCTATCGGGAACGCCGCCTGTCGGATCCGGAACTGGCCTCGGTCAAGCAGGCTCTGGACTTCATGCTGGCCCAGCAAGCTCCATATCCGGCGCTGGTCGTTGATCGGCTATGGAATCTAGTGATGGCCAATGCGCCAGCGACAATGATGATGCGCTGGCTGCTCGAGATGCCCGACGGCGCCCCTCTGCCACGCGAGGGTGTCAATGTGCTGAAACTGATGCTCGATCCGCATGGGGTTCGCAAACACCTGCAGAACTGGGAAGACGTTTGCGCTGACCTGCTTCACTGGATACAGCGTGAAGCGATGAGTGACGGCCTGGGGAGCGAGGCGGCGAACTTGCTCAGTGAATTGGCCGCATTGCCAGGGATCAGCGAGACACCCCGCCTGGCCAACCTCGACGCACGCGCACTGCCCTTCCTGCCGATGCAGATTCGCAAGGATGGTATCGCACTGAATCTGTTCACGTCCATTGCCACGATGGGCACACCGCATGACGTGACGGTGCATGAGTTGCGGATCGAATCATTCTTTCCGGCTGACGAGGCCACGGCGCAATGGTTTCGGGAACGTGCGGCGATGGCCGAGACAGTGTGAAGGGGGGCTGGCGTAACTGAAGGTCGTGAGTGTGCTGATTTGCGCTAATGATCGGACTGCTTACGCCCCTATCAAATAGACAATGCTCTTCGCCAACAAAGTAATACCAATTATCACAATCAACATACCACTGACTTTGCGCAGCCTATTAACTGCCGATTGGTCAAACCGTCTCGCAATCACGTGGGCAATGACTGCATATCCCATCATGACGCTGAAGTCAGTGATGATCCATCCGGCGGTCAACGATGTTGCCGACAGAATATATGGAATGGATTGATTGATGAACTGCGGGAGTAAAGTGATAAAGAAAATAATATCTTTCGGATTGCTTATTCCCGTAAAGAAAGACTCCTTGAACAGTGCGAGATTATCATGCACATAACTACCCTCATTATTGATCTCGATATTCCTGAAGCCGGATAGTCCCACATAGATCAGCAATATCGCCCCCAGAATCGAGAGGATATTCATCCAGATTTCATTCAGTAGAAATGCAATTCCGGCCAGAGAGATAGCAATCAGAATAAAAGACGCGCAGATGCTGCCAAGGGCGTTATATATGCATTTTTTTGCCCCAAACATTGTTGAATGTTGAATAACCAGCAGAGCCGAAGGCCCTGGCGTAACAATAATCAGAAATATTGTTGCGAGATAGAGGATGTATTGCTTCACTACGATGCGTGGATGATTCTCATAAAGAATGGAACTTTATCAAACGCAAGGATCACTGCATTGAATTACATCAATGTGCTATACAAAGTGAAGCACTGCGATCGAAAATCTAGTCAACGATTATGTATAACTCAGACAGTTACACCGAATTATCTACTTCGTCGCACCCGCCCCCTCCAACCGCCCTTTCGCCTCATGTAAACTATCCACAATGAAATTGGCCACAGCCCGGATCCTGGGAACCTCAATACTGTCATCGTGCAGAATCAGATAGATGTCCTGACTTAAATAGTTCTCCGGACCATCAACCCGCACAAGTCCCGGGGCATCGTCACCAACCAGGCATGGTAGATAAGCATAACCAAGACCGGCCTGCGCAGCGGCAATCTGTCCTTTAAGTGAACTAACCTTAACAACTGGCGTACGCCAATAGCTATGCGCCATCGCAGCTCGTGCTATTGGCATGTTCTGAACGCTTTCCGACCAGCCGATGATTCCAGGATCACTCGTTTTATTATTCGAAATTGCGTTTTCCGAGAGATAGAGAGCGTGCCGAATGGTGCCCAATGTTCGCACTTTGAAAGGCCCCCTCTCTGGCATAGAAACACGAACGGCCAAATCTGCTTCGCGCGCATGAAGTGCAATGGGATGCACATCTGTCTGAAACTCAATATTGATTAGCGGATACTGTGCAATAAAATTTGCCAATCGTGGCAACAAGATCAGGCTTGCAATGTTTTCACTTGTTGCAACCCGGACAGTCCCCGTCGGTTCCTCAGTTGCAGCCTCAAGCGAGTTAGATAGCGCGTTAAATCCATTCTCAATTGGAACGCAGGAATCCAGAAGTGCCTGTCCTTCTTTTGTAAGTGTATAGCCCGTAGGACTGCGGGCGAAAAGCAATTGATCGAGCTCAAACTCCAGGTTTGCCAGTCTTCTTGATAACGTGGCAGGACTAACGCGCAACGCATTTGCCCCTGCAGTGAGCGAACCCGCGCGAGCTGTTGTTATAAAGCACTTTAAATTATCCCAGCCGATATTTCGCATTATTCAAAGTCGTCCCAATACCAATATATGCCCATATTCTAGCGACTTTCAGAATTGAAAAAGGGTGTTCGAAAAATCGCCATAGAAATACAGGCTGATGGCCAATAAAATGATCAACCAATGAAGTTCTGCAATTAATGCTATATCCAATACAGAGGCTTAAATGGCATACGAGAAAGATAATGTAGCAATCAATATAATCCGCGCTCTTTTGGTTGATCGAGCCGGCACCGACAGCATAGAGACACCCAGGCTGGGACTTGGCTGCATGGGAATGTCTGAATTTTATGGAGACACAAATGATAACCAGTCTCGTGACTTGATTAATTACGCCGTTGATAGAGGAGTTCGGCTCTTCGACACGGCAGATATATATGGATACGGCCATAATGAATCATTGGTTGGTGGCGTGCTTCGGGATCACCCAAAGCGAAGTGAAATTATTCTTGCCACAAAAGGAGGTATTGTTCGAACGGACAGCGATAGCAATCATCGCGGCGTCGATACGTCTCCTGAATATCTGCAGGTAGCCATCGATCGTTCGCTTGATCGGCTGGGAACGCCCATCGATCTGTATTATTTACATCGCGTGGAAGATGACGGAGCGCGTATCGAAGAAAGCATGTCCGCACTGGCAGAGCATCTGCACTCCGGCAAAATTGCCGCAGTGGGTCTGAGCGAAGTGTCAGAAAAGACCATTCGCCGCGCACAGGCCGCCCTGCTCAAAGCAACCGATGGCAAACACGGAATTGCCGCCGTACAGACGGAATTCTCATTATTGACGCGACATATTGAACTGGATGGTGTCGATCAGACATGTCGAGAACTGGGAATCTTACTTGTAGCGTACTCGCCAATTTGCCGCGGACTATTGACCACTCCTTCTTTCAATCCTGAAGCACTTGCAGAGTCGGACGCTCGTAGGAATCTACCACGATTCACCGGCGAAAACCTCAAGCACAATCTTCAAATGGTTGAAGTATTGGCCACAGTAGCCAGGGACGAAGGCGTGACCCCGGCGCAAGTCGCTCTAGCCTGGGTATTGGCTCACGGTGATCATGTGGTACCTATTCCCGGCACGCGCAGCAAAGCGCGCCTGGACGAAAATATTGCGGCTGATGCAATAAAGCTAAGCCAGAAAACGATGACAATTCTGGAACAGGCTTTTGCTCCTCAAGCGGCGGCAGGCTTGCGCTACACACCTGCCGCGATGAAGGCTTACGGTTTTACCAGCTGAACCGGATGCTTCGGTACGCTATAAAGGCAGTGGAGATGCAAAGTTGCGCGATTAACGCTGCCCATCTTCCCCCACCACATCCTCAATCAACAGCCCACCCAGCCTTGAGTGAGGACGTGGTCCGGTGGCCATACCCAGCGCAAACAGGATCTCATCGGGTTTAGGAGAGTCCACTGCGCCGACCTCAACAAGGTTGAAGTGGCTGCGCACGTAAGAGGCGTGAATATAATGCAGCGGCATGATCAGTCTGAATCCGGCTGACGCGGTCACCTGAGACGCAGGTACCATGGCTTTGGGATTGCCCAGCACTTCCCGCATGGCCCAGCCCCCTGCTTCGTGCCAGACCGCACCATGCTCGGCCTCGCCGTTCAGGCCAACAATGGCGGCTTTGCCGTAAGACTCCACATTTTCTTTGCCTAAGGCACCGGCCAGGCGTGTTGCCAGATCAAAGCCCACCTGGCGCAGTTCTTTCATGAAATCGATCAGATTTTTTTCATAGCGTCCGGCAAATGGGTTTTTGACAACGGCAAAAGCCACTGCGCACTGCAGCGGCTCTTCAAGTACCGGCCCGCCATCATGAAAGATGTCTTCCACCGTTAATACTGTTTTTCTGATTTCGATTGTCATATTTGCTCCTGTTGTTGATTACGTGCCCAGATGAATTCACCGGAATTACTTCAGGCGTTCAGGGATTTGGAAAGATGGTGGTGGATTTCCAGATTATCTGCCTGTGCCGGCGCGGTCTTGATCGCGCTTTGCCAGGTTTCATGGCACAGACCCAACAGCCCTGGATTCACACCCAGTTGCTGTGCAAGATCATGAGAAATGCCCAGATCCTTGGCCATCAGATGCAGGCCGAATCCACCGCTGAAATCGCCTCCGTTTAACATATGTTGCTTGACCTTGGTCTCAGAGGCGACGTTACGCCCGCTAGAGGCGTTCAGCACATCGGCAAACTTTTCCAGATCCAGATCCAATTTTTCCGCCACTATCAGGGCCTCGGATACGGCCATCAGACCGGCGGCGTAGACATAATTATTCAGCGTCTTCATGCTGTGGGCAGAACCGGTTTTTCCGGTAGGGATGATTGCCGACCCCATTGCCTCCAGGACAGGTCGCACGCGCTCGAGCACTGCTGATTCGCCGCCGACCATGATCGCCAGCGTTCTGTTCTTCGCTTTCTGTACGCTTCCCGATACGGGCGCATCCAGCAGCGCCATGCCTTTTTCCTCTAGTTTTTTGTTCAGCTCCAGCGTATCCAGGGGTGAGCTGGATGACATGTCGATGATCACAGCATCCTTTTTCAACGCCCCTTCCCGCTCGCACAAGGGCAAAACACACTCCTGCACAATGCGGCCATTGGGCAGCATCAATATCAGAATATCGATATCGGCCATCTCATCAAGGGATTCCAGCACGACATAGGATGAGTCCTGTTTTGCCTGTCTTATGTCCGCACGGGCTTGCGATTTGCCGTCAAACGCCTGCACCTCGAACCGTTCCGACAGGTTCCGCATCATGGGCAGGCCCATTTTTCCAAGTCCTATGAATCCAATCTTCATTCTTCCACCCTGTGTTATACAGTTGTAATTTCCTTATTCAGAGCAAAAGTCTAAAGGAAAACCGGTATTTCGCTGTATGCCGATAATGCAGCAAGCCATAACCGGCGGTTAATGGGTAAAGGAGCAATTCATATGAAATTCAAGCTGCGCCAGATGGAAATATTCCGGGCGGTCATGATTACCGGTACGATCAGCGGCGCTGCACGCATGCTGTTCATTTCCCAGCCGGCAGTCAGCAAGCTGTTGTCCCATACAGAAACCAATCTGCGACTCAAACTTTTTCATCGCAGCAAGGGAAAGCTGATTCCCACGCCCGAAGCGCATAATCTTTTCAACGAGGTCAATCAGGTCTATGAAGCCGCGCTCAAAGTAGATGCGTTTGCAGAGAACCTGTCAGCCAATCCCTCAGGGAAGGTTCATATATGCTGCAGCCCCAGCCTTGGGCTGGATGTCGTGCCTTCAGTATTGCAGTTGTTTTCAGAAAAGTACCCGGACACCAAAATACACTTTCACACGACGCTGATTCAGGATATTCCGCTGGAGCTGCTCAGCCGCAAATCTGATATTGCCATTTCAGTGCTGCCTGTTGAGCATCCGAACCTGGCGGTGGAGACGCTGATACGAGGGAAAATGGTGTGTGCTGTTCCCCAGACTCATCCTTTCGCCAGCCGACCAGAGATTTCCCTGCATGATCTGCAGAATCAGAAACTGATTCTCTATTCCCGCCAGATTCCTTTTGGTCAGTTGCTCAATGTATCGGCGGAAAAACACGGGGTTGCGTTCTCACCCATCATTGAAGTCCCTCGTGCAGAACTCGCCTGCTCGCTGGTCTCAAAGAATGTAGGCATCGCCATCGTCGATCAGTTTTCTGTGGGAAATCAATTGTGGCGCAATCTTGTTGTCAGGCCGCTGGCTGAAGAAATCTCAATCCGGGTGAGCCTGATCGAGTCGAAATTTGATAATCCGTCAACCGAAGCGACGAAGTTCAAAACCATTCTGAAACGATACCTGAAGCAGACTTATGCCTCTAACTGAGCATTTCCATTTGGTTATATGTATCGACACTTTGGAATAAGGCAAACGCCTGGTTTCTTTTATCATCAAAAAAAACAGAACAAGGAGACTCAGAATGTTTGCCAAAACCCTATTCTCTGCTTTAGTACTTTCTGTCGCCAGCACTGGCGTTGCCCAGGCAGAAGCACCGCGGCCGGAATCTTTCCCATCTAAACCTATCACAATCGTGGTGCCTTTCGGTCCGGGCAGTGGTTCAGACGTGTATGCGCGTTATTTCGGAGAAAAACTCTCGAAGCGTCTGAAGCAGCCCGTTGTTATCGAGAACAAGCCAGGCGGTGGTGGAACCGTTGCGGCGCTTTCTGTGATGTCGCAGCCGGCAAATGGTTTGTCCATTCTGCTGGGCAGCAACTCGCCTATGGCGGTGAACGTGTCTACCTACAAGAATCTGCGTTACGATCCGGTCAAACAGTTTATTCCTCTTTCTGGCCTGACACGCAGCATGGCAGTATTGATTGTTCCCAAAAACTCGCCTATGAGTAATGTGGATGACCTCATCAAACGCGGCAAATCTTCGCCTCGCCTGAACATGGGCACCTACTCCACAGGCTATCAGCTCGGTGTCGCAGGCTTTGCAAAAGAAGCAGGAATCAATTGGCAGGACGTCCCATACAAAGGGCTCTCACAGACAACCACAGATGTCATCGGCAGCCAGCTGGATATGGCAGTTGTCGATACGCCTGGGACCACAAGAATTATCAACGCAGGCCAGGTCAAGGCCGTTGCCGTCACCGGAGATGAACGCCATCCGGAGCTTCCCGATGTGCCAACACTCAAGGAAAGCGGCTATGCCGATGCCACCCATTACAGCTGGACAGCCCTTTGGCTGAATGCCGATACCCCCGCAGACATCGTCCAATATCTGTCTGACAATATGCAGGCAGTCCTTGCCGAACCGTCATCCGCCGAGTTTGTATCGAAGAACTCAGGCGAAATCATGGATATGAAACCCGAGCAATTGCGCGAATTTCAGATGGAAGAAATCAAACGCTTTGAGAAAGCGGCAACACAAACGAATTTTAAGAAGTTGTAGGATGGGATTCGGGCAGTACTGCGCTGGAGCGTCATGTACTGCTAGAAATGCTTTAGCGCACTGCCCTTATGGGCAGCAATGTGATCCGTTTTATCGCTTTTGATTTCATATTGCGGATCATCTTCAGTGCAGTGCCTGGTATAACCTTTGTACTGGAAGTTGCGCGTATGCACTTTGATTATTTTTCCAGATACCCAGCCTGCCTCTGAATTCCAGCGCACATGATCTCCTACTTTGAATTTTTGTGTCATATCTCACCCTTTCAGTCTTATAGGTCTGTGTATTCTTCGGATCCGTTAAATTGTCTGAGCCAGTACAAATGAGATTAATGTGCTCTACAAAGCGAAGCACTGAATTCAAATCGGATCATCGATTATGTGTACTGGCGCAATCAGCGCTCCTGGAGCCATTTTCTATAAATGGCTTCGGTTTCGCTTGCCATGTTTTCTATTTTCCAGCGCGAATCTTTCTCGAACATCGCCCTGGCATTATCTCCCATTTCCTGCCTGAGTTGAGAATTGGACGCGAGATCACGCAGCCTTGATTCCAGCGCTTTAACGTCTCTTAGGGGGAACAGGAAGCCATTACGTCCATGCTCGATAATCTCGGGAACCCCTCCAATATCCGTCCCAACCAGTGGCAGACCATAGGAACTGGCTTCAACATACGCCGTTCCCAGCGCCTCCGCTTCAGTAGCCAGCGCAAAAATATCGAAACCTGATAGTAAATTCGCAACGTCATTTCGCTGACCCAGGAGATGAATTTGACGATCCATCTCCTCTTCTTTTACTTGTGCTCTTAATTGACTTAGCAAAGGTTCACCTCGACCAGCGATGACCAGATGCAGGTTCGGCATCTCTTTCAGGATAGGCAAGGTCGCGGCAATCAGTTTGTCATGTCCTTTTGGAATGCGCATATGCCCCACAGAACCAATGATTATGCCGTCAGCCGGTATATCAAGCTCCTGGCGTATTGAGGACGTGACAGTGGCATTGGGTTGTTGAACGGCGGTGTAGACAAGCCCGACCTTTTCCTTGCCTGCGCCTCTGGAAAGCACTTGATCCTGTACGTACTTACTGATAGCAATGACGCGGTGCGGCAGTATCGTGTAGGACAACAACGAGCCTGGGGCCTTGCCCAAATGTCTGGTGCGCACGATTAGCGGTGTTCGTGCCAGGCGCCCGGCCGCTGCCGCCACCATGGTATCGATTCTGCTATGAGTGTTTACAATATCGAATTTCCCGCGCCTGATTATCTGGCGGATCTTCATCACACCTGAAATGAAATTCTTCAGCCCGGCCATGGCAATTTCATGAACTACAAAGCCCTGGTCGCGCAGTCTGGGGATGAGATGAGCACCTGGCTGGCAAACGGCTTCCAAATAATGTCCGCGCTCACGCATTGCCAACATCTCTTTGTAAATCCGATGTTCCTGACCGCCAAACGTCATGGCAGCTTCAGTATGCAAAATCCTCAACATATCAGGCGAAGACCCACGCAGCATCTATTCTTCTCCCTGATCCGGATCGCTCCAACGACGTCCGGTAGAGAAAAAATAAGCGTTCGCATAGAAAACTTCCTCTTCAACGAGTTTTCTTGCGCAATGAACCTCGCAATCATCCTCGCTCTCTGCGGCAACAATTTTTCCTGACAGCCTTACTCGCACGGTTCCAAGTCGGGAGAGACAAAGTTCCGCGCCTTTTTTCACCAGATTATTCAAGGTATCTGGGGGGGCCACTAAACGAACTTCGTAATATGGCTCTCCTTCACGTGCGCTGGAGCCAGGCGGGCTGTCTGGTATATGTTCACCGACATCTGCCAGGCAGCGTCTGGGCAATGGCTTTTGCACATGGAACAAAAGCGCTTTTAGGGTGGGTAGTGGATTACTAGATGGATCAGAGACGACAGGTTTACCGAAGTGCCCGGCCGCATCGTAATTACTCCTGGCCCTATAAAGCATGATGATGTCACCCCAAACAGCGATTTTTAATTTCGAAAAAAAGCCCGTTCGGAATTTCGCACTTTATGTTTTATCTGTCCTTAACCTTGATCAACAATTTTGCCGGGTGTAACCTTTGTGTTGGAAATTGCACCTACGCATTTTTATTATTTTGCGCGACACCCAGCCCGCCTCTGAATTCCAGCGTACGTGATCTCCTACTTTGAATTTGTGTGTTTTATTTCACCCCTTGAGGCTGAATTCCGGGCGCGATCAATGATATTTTGTAATTCTGCCATCAATTTTTCATGGGACACACTTGGCCGAGGATCGTCAATCGCCTTTTGTATCTCCGTAGCCAACCGCTGGTTATAGGTCTTCGCCTCACGCGCATCTGGCATAGCGTGCAGTTGCTCCAGCGTCCTCTTTTGCATATAGCCTTCCTTCTAAACATCTATCGTCTTCTCGATTATTTTTCACAATTCGCAGAAAGCATGCAACTATATAATCCGATAGGCTGAATTTCCGTGCCGCAAGCGCTCACATCCAGCAGCCCGCCTATCTAACTCCCACTCTCCTCCCGCACTATCGGCACAATTCCCTTATGCACATACCCTCCTGCGCTGTCTATTGCCACGACTACCGGAAAATCACGCACCTCAAATTCATAAATCGCTTCCATACCCAGATCTTCGAAGGCGACGACGCGGGATCTTGTGATGGTTTTGGAAATCAAGTATGCCGCGCCACCCACAGCGCTCAGATAGGCGGTTCCCGTTTTCTTAATGACATCAATGGCCTGCCGGCTGCGCTCTGCTTTACCGATGGATACCAGCAGCCCTGCCTTTTCAATGAAATCTTCCAGAAATGCATCCATGCGATTGGAGGTCGTTGGCCCCGCCGATCCCACCACTTCATCACCAACTGCGTCTACCGGTCCGACATAATAGACAGCGCGCCCCCTGAAATCGACAGGCAGCGGCTGCCCCTGTCGCAGCAGATTCACAATCCGTTTGTGTGCAGCGTCTCGCGCGGTGAGCATCGTCCCCGACAATAGGAGCAGATCGCCAGCTTTCCAGCTACGTACCTCTTCCAGCGTCAATGTGTCCAGATTCACCGCGATAGCATCGCCTGCGTTGACCGCATCGGGAATATCTTCCCAGAGCGCGGCATCGTGAACAGGCATTTGCGCCGGTGCTCCTGGCTCTAATTCAAACGTGATATAGCGGGTAGCGGCGCAATTGGGCACGATAGCTACCGGGAGCATGGCTGCATGACAGGGTGCGTGCATCAACTTGATATCCAGCACAGTTGCCATTCCGCCCAGCCCCTGCGCGCCGATATTCAGTTCGTTATTGATGCGATCGTATAATGACAATCGCAATTGGTCATAGTCGTCGGGATCAGCCTTATCCCTGATCTCATGAATATCAATGGGCTGGTGCAAAGACGCTTTTGCCATTTGCATGGCCTGTTCAGGGCTGCCACCTAGACCAACACCCAGCACACCCGGCGGACACCAGCCGGCGCCCAGCTTAGGCATTTGCTCCAGTACCCAATCTTCAACCGATTCACTCGGATTCAGCATGGCAAACCGGGCTTTCACATCACCACCGCCCCCTTTCGCGCTCACGGTCACCCTCAGACTATCACCCCGGCACATGGTGATATGCAGCACGCCTGGCGAGTTGTTGCCCGTATTTTTGCGCGTCCCCAGCGGCTCCCTGACCGTCGTGGCCCGTAGCGGATTCGCAGCATCGGTATAGGCAGCAATCACGGCATTATCCACGACCTCCTGCAAGGAAGGCATTTGCGCTTCGTCGGAGGTGAACCGGACATCCATGCCGATCTCCATAAACACATGTGCAATACCCGTGTCCTGGCATATCGGTCGTCTGGCGGTCGCACTCAGTTTGCTGTTGATCAGAATCTGCAGAATCGCATTCTTTGCATATCTGTTTTCTTCGGCAACGTAAGCTTCTTTCAGCGCACGAATGTAATCAGGCGGATGATGATGACTGACATATTGCAATGCGCTGGCAATGCTTTCTTGCAGGTCTTCCAGACGGACTGTTTTCATGGTTTATTGGGGTTCGATGCCAGCGTCTTTAATGACCTCAGCCCATTTGCCGTTTTCAGATTCGGTGAATTTCTGGAAAGCATCGGGCCCGTAGTCCTCGTCAGAAAGCAGCATAATGCCCTGCTGTTCCATTTTCTGTGTGAAATCCTTGTTCTGCATGACTTTCTGATAAGCCTGATAATTGGCATCGATCATTTCCCGAGGCGTGCCTTTAGGCGCATAGATGCCATACCAGGTTGAAGCTTCCAGACCAGGCATCGAACTTGAAATAGTTGGCACGTTGGGAAATTGCTCCATAGGCTTGGAGGACGTCAATGCCAGGGCGCGAATTTTGTCGCCCTTGGTCTGAGGCAGCGCGGTATTGGTCTGGTCAAACATGGCATCAACCTGTCCGCCCATGACGTCATTCAGTGCGGGACCCGCTCCTTTATAGGAAATCTGCATAATCTTGATTTTGGCTTTGGCGGCGAAGAGCTCTGCCACCAGATGCGAACTGGAACCGATGCCTGCATTACCAAAATTGATCTTGTCCGGGTTCGCCTTGGCAAATTCGATCATCTCGTCCACGGTTTTATACTTTGAACCAGAACCAACCAGCAGGACTAATGGGGTGTCGGGAAAGCGGAATACCGCATCGAAATCCTTGATAGGATCGAACTTCATCTTTTTGTAAAGGGAAGGTGCGGCAGCCATATAGCCGAAATGGCCGACCAGGAATGTGTATCCATCAGGTTTGGCATGCGAGGCTTTCGCAGCACCAATCTGGCCTCCAGCGCCGCCAACGTTTTCAACGACGATGGGTTGCTTCAGTTCCTTTGAGACTTCCGATGCGACCATACGCGCCATGCCATCGGTAGGGCCACCGGCAGCAAAGGGAACAATCCAGGTGATCGGACGCTCCGGATAGGACTGGGCGAAGGATGGCGCGGCAATCAAAAGTGCTGCCAGGCCGGAGATTAATGCATGTGTGATTTTCATATGGATTCCTTGTTGGCGCTCAGATTTGCGCCGAAGCGTTAAGGGCGTTGACGACCATGTCCGGCGCCTGACCCAGGTAGTTGGCAGGATTGGTTAAAGCTCGAATTTGCTCGTCAGACAGATGTTCAGTGACCTCTTTCGTTTCCAAAAGAACTTCGGCCAGCGTGCGGTCACTGTTGTTGACTTTGCGGCAGGCGTCATAGACCACTTCATGCGCCTGATGTTTTCCAAGGTGCGGGGCCAAAGCCATCATGACTGATTCCGCAACAATCAGCCCTTTGGAAATGCCCAGATTTTTCTGCATCTGCGCAGCATCAACTTCCAGGCCGCCCAGTGCGAAGCGAGCCTGATGCAGTGCGCTGGCGGTCAGCAGAAAACTTTCGGGAATGGCGATCCACTCTGCATGCCAGGGTCCCGTTGCCCGTTCGAAATCCTGAATCATTGCGTCCAGCATCAAACCGGCCTGCTGACGCACGCCTTTCGCGCAGGCCAGCATAATTTCACTTGAAATTGGATTTCTTTTTTGCGGCATGGTGCTGCTCGCACCCCGACCTTTGACAAAGGGCTCATAGACTTCAGCGTACTCAGTCGAGGCCATCAGCATGATATCCAGTGCGATTTTGCCGAGTGAGCCGGTTACCAGCGCCAGAAAATTGAGGGTTTCGGCAAAATGATCGCGTGCGACATGCCAGGTCGTAGCAGGAACGTTCAGCCCCAGTTCCCGTATCATTTCTGCCTGCACCTCCAGCCCCCTGTCGCCCAATGAGGCCAGCGTGCCGGCCGCGCCAGCCAGTTCGCCGACTTCCACGCGCGGGCGCAGTTCTCTCAGACGCTGTTCATGCCGGTCAAACATGCCAAGCCAGATGGCGCACTTATAGCCAAACGTAATCGGAAGAGCCTGTTGCAAATGCGTGCGGCCAGCCATGGGCGTATTTTTATGGCTTGACGCCAGATCCCGCAAAATGGTCCTGAGCGCGGTGATATCCGCTTCAACCAAAGCCAATGCCTCTTTGATTTGCAAGGCATTTGCGGTATCCATGATGTCCTGGGTTGTCGCGCCCCAATGAATGTATTTACCCGCTTCGCCACATTGTTCCACCAGTTGAGTGACTAACGGCAGGATGGGATAGCCCACATTCTCTGTGTCGAGCTTGAGCCGGTCAAAATCCAGTTTCTCGAAACTGACCTGTTTTTCTATCTCGTCTGCAGCCGTAGCAGGAATCACGCCCAGGCGGGATTGCGCCTTTGCCAGGGCGATTTCAATTGCAATGTATTTGCGAATCAGGCTGGCATCCGAGAACACGTCACGCATGGCAGGTGTGCCGAAAGTATCGCGAAACAGCAGGGAGTCAAAAACTGTAGAAGCACTGGCGGAGGGCATAGAATCAATTCCAATATGTACGAACATATTAATATCGTATATTATGTCCGTACATATTAAAAATCAGTAATAACCCTTGTTTTGTGAATTACCCGTATAATTTCGTGCATGAAAAAGCTGACTAAATACAACGAAATTGCGCTAAGCCTGAAAGACGATATTGCATCCGGCAAATATCAGATCGGGGGGCTGTTGCCGACAGAATTCGAGTTGTCGGCCATGTACAGCGCTAGTCGGCAGACCATACGCTCCGCCATTGCAGAACTCGCCCGCCAGGGATTTGTCAGTCGTACGAAGAAACTGGGCACGCGCGTCGAGTCAGCCGTGCCGCAAAATATGTATTTGCACCGGCTCAACTCAATCAATGATCTGGTGCAATTCAGTAATCTGAATAAGAAAGTGGTTCAGGCAGTCGAGCAGATCGTGCTCGATAAACAATTGGCCGCAGAACTGGGTCTTGAGCCAGGATTGCATGCATTGAAAGTATCAACCATGCGTTACGGCAAGGCCGGAGATAAATTGCCAATCGGCTGGACGGATATTTATGTTGTGCCGACGGGACTGGATCTGGCATTGCTGGCCGACCGGATCAAGTCTATGCCTGACGTATTGATCAGTTCAATATTGGAAGACGAATTCAACATCAAACTCAAGGCCGTCAACCAGGAAATTGACTCCATTATTGTGCCGACAGAATTGGAGTCCGTGCTGCAGACCCCCTCGCCCGCCTCTGCCCTGAAAGTGATCAGGCGGTATATCGACATTCATGACGAAGTGGTCGAAATCAGTGTAACGCTGCATCCTGCCGGACGGTTCACCCTGCTGCTGGATGCAAAGCGGGAAATGTAGGGCCTTGCATCCGGGGTAGTAGGTATTATTCCACGCGCGCGCCTGAAATTTTTACAGCCTCGCGCCACTTAACGATTTCCTCGTCCACGAAATCGCCAAACGCCTCAGGGGTAGACGGAGTGAATTCACTGCCCGCTGCTGTCATCTTCTCCTTGGCAGTCGGATCGGACATGACCTCGCGCATGTCAGCCGAAATTTTTTCAACTAATGCTTTGGGCGTCCCTTTTGGTGCAAAGAAGCCGGACCACGGCGGCGCAGCAAAGCCCGGAAATCCCTGCTCGGCCACAGTAGGATATTCCTTGGCGCTGGCAAAGCGCTCGGCAGTGGTAAGCGCAATGATCTTCAGCTTACCGCTTTTCGCGTAAGCTTGCACTGCTGGCAGCCCGGTAATTCCCACTTGGATTTGTCCACCTAGTAAATCAGTCACCATTGGCGTACTGCCACGATAGGGAATATGCAACAGTTCAAACCCGCTGCGGTTCTTTAGCAGTTCCATACCCAAATGTGAAGCGGTGCCGTTGCCATCCGAACCGTAGGAATACTGTGTTGCACTTTTTTCCTTCAATAGTGCGATCAATTCTGTCAGATTGCTGGCAGGCACTTTATTATTCACGATGATCGCATTAGGGTACAGCGTGGCTTGGGTGATGGGCTCGAAGTCCTTGCTGGGGTCATAGCGCATATTTTTATAGAGCGAAGTATTGATCCCGTGAGATCCTGTTACCCCGAGAACTAACGTATAGCCGTCCGGCTTTGCACGAGCTACATATTCTGACCCCAGGTTACCACCCACTCCCGGACGATTTTCGACAATGACTGATTGCCCCCATTTTTTGGCGAGTCCATCGGCGACCAGGCGAGCGGTAATATCGGTCGCGCCCCCAGCAGGAAACGGCACGACGACGGTAACGGGGCGGGTTGGATAGTCTGTCACGGAGTCATCGGCCGCCGCCTCGTTCATTGCTGACAAGCTGAAAGTGCCGATTAATAGTGTCAGCGCAGCACGCCCGAGCAGACTGCGACTTAAGCGAGTACCGGTATTGAAGAATTTCCTCGTATTCATGTGTTCTATCTCTCTCTGTTGAGTCAATGTAAACATTAAAAATGCAACGCAAAAATCGCCGCTATATTGCGGTGTAACCTCCATCCACGCGAACGTCCGTACCTGTCATGAACGACGCGCTCCTGCTCATTAGGAAAAGCGCTGTCTGCGCTACCTCTTGCACTGCGCCCAATCGCCTGATTGGATATCGGTGCGCCAAAGCATCGCTAGCAGCTTTAGCGCTACCGTAACGGCCCAGCACACGACTAGTGAGAACGGCGCCCGGCGAAAGGCTCAACGCACGAATTCCTTCTTCGGCGTAATCCACAGCGAGCGCACGCGCCATCGCAATCAGACCCGCCTTGCTGGCACTGTAGGCGCCCCGCCCTGGAGCGGCGACGCTGCCAAGTTGCGACGCGATATTGAGCACCAGTCCGCTTCGCGCTCGACGCATTGGAATCAACGCCCATTTGCTCATAAGCCAGGCTCCGGTCAGATTGACTGCCATCGCCTGATGCCAGTGCTCAAGTGACAACTCACCTAACTTCGCGGTCGGTGTAACGACCGCTGCGTTATTTACCAGTACATCCAGACGACCCCAGTGCTCCACTACAGTGTCAATCACAGTTCGGGTCTGTTCCGAATTAGAAATGTCGCACTGCAACCGCAACAGCCGAGGATCTTTTACATCGCCTCGCCTGAGCAACGCTGATTGATCTTGGTCTACCAACGTGACCCGGGCTCCGGCATCTAGGCAGGCCTGCGCAATTGCCCAGCCCAGGTCGCCAGCTCCACCGGTAATCACAACAACCTGAGTTGAGATATCCGTCATACAACTCATACTGTCCCCCCGCCAAGCGAAGCGCCGCCACAGACATACAGCGTCTGCCCTGTAATGGCGCCAGCCTCGGTAGAAAGAAAAAACACAATTGCCGCAGTGACTTCTTCGACACGGATCAAACGCCCTATTGGCAGATCGATCATTGCAGGCGCACCGCGCGCCGGATCGCTGAGCATGGGGGTGTCAACTGCGCCAGGAGCCACGACATTGACAGTAATACCCAGGCTGATCAGTTCGGCAGCAAGACTGCGCGCCATGCCGATTTGTGCAGCCTTGGTTGCCGCATACGCTGCCCGCTGCGCACGGCCTAAAACTGCGCGACTCGATACCAGCACAATTCGTCCCTGCCCTCGCGTCAGACGCGGCGCTACCAGTCCCACTAGCTGTAACGCAGCTGCACCGTGCACGGACCACAGTAATTCTGTGTCCTGTCGACTGGCATCAAACGCGCCGCCGCTGCGCATAATTCCGGCACAATGCACGAAGGCGCGCACTTCTCCGGGCAGTGCCTCCTCCAGACCTTCGAGACTGATTGGGTCTGCCAAATCGCACTGATGATGAAAGTAAGACGCCAGGCTAATCTCGGGAGAACTCTGTCGATCGATGCCATGCACAATCCAGCCCGCCTCCAGCAGTTGCCGCGCGAGCGCAAGGCCGATACCCGATGCTGAACCGGTAATCACGGCGACTCGATCAGCGCACATCGCTTTCTCACGCATCCAGTGTGGTTAGGCGCTTTTCAAGGGCACGCATGTTTTCATAATCCATAAGCTTCATAATGTCCTCGATACCCACAAGCAGATCAGGCCGGTCAGCCGGCTTGCCAGTGTCGATCACTTCCCGCATGACGCCTAATGCCTGCTGCATACCATGAATTGCGGCCGCCGGTAGCATGCGAGGAAGACTAATGCGCCGGACTCCCAGCTCTTTAAGCCGAGGCAGTGGAATTAGAGGTGTCGTGGGACGCGCGCGAATGCCGAATCCCATATTGATACTTACCGGAATGCCCGCAGCATCGACAATGCGTTTGATATCATCTTCGGTACGCACCGCGTCCGGAAATAACATATCCGCGCCCGCCGTAGCATAGGCTTTAGCTCGCCTGATAGTGCCTTCGATTCCCTCCACTGCCAGGGAGTCTGTTCGTGCAACGATAACAAAGTCATCATTCCGACGCGCCAGGCACGCAGCTTCGATTTTCTTTACCATTTCCGCCTGGCTGACCACGTCCTTGCCTGGCATGTGACCGCAGCGCTTGGGGCTGACCTGATCCTCAAGGTTGATCCCCGCAACGCCCGCCTCTTCGAACGATTTCACGGTATGAAAAACATTGACAGGATTGCCATATCCCGTATCGGCATCTGCCGTCAGGGGAATGGAAACCGAACGCGCCAGATTACGGCAATGGTTAACGTTTTCGGCCAGTCCCATGACTCCGATGTCGGGCACGCCGAGCAGGGAATTAGATAGTGCGGCACCGCTGGTGCAGGCCGTCTTGAAGCCAGCGGCTTCAACCAGACGGATACTATAACCATCGTATACACCGGGTGAAACGATAAAGGCTTCACTGTTTAGCAATGCCCGAAATTTGCTGGCGCTATTCATTCTTAGTTCAATCCTAGAAAAGTAAACACATTTTGGCCTGCAGCGAAATCGCGCAGGATGGGAGACCTCGATTGAAGGTCAGATTATCAATCAAGTCCCAAAACTGTCAACTCTTTTTTACGAGACAACTTCCAATGCTGTTAGCTGAATAGACTAAATATATTGAGTGATTTGTATTTAATATATTGATTAATCACGTTATTTTTTATAATAATTCTTTCTATTAGAAATTTTTAAGATTAATGCACTCATTAACTTATTATGATAACTGTTGACATTTAATCCTGATAGTCATAACCTTAATGCAGTGCCTCACATATCCTTTACGCTATTGAGATGACTCAACACATTCAGATACGTCAGCAATCTTTTCGCTATACCAACTTAGAAGCAGTCACCTCGGCAGCCGGGCTGTCCTTATCGTGCTTTCCGTACGTCATACGCATCCTTCTCGAGAACGTATGTCGTCATAGGACATGGGGTCTGAACGTTGCCGATAGTGAAGTGACTGCGCTGCTCAGTTGGCAAGAGAATATCGGTGCCGAACTGCCATTGCATGTCGCACGGGTCATTCTCCCCGACTCCAGCGGCTTACCCGTACTCCAGGACCTGGCGGCACTGCGCGACGCCGTAGCGCGCAATAACGGCGATCCGGCCACAGTCGATACCCGCATTCCAGTCGATCTGGTGGTAGACCATTCTTTGCAAGTGGACATTTGGGGGAACAAGAACGCCGTGGTCCAGAATCTGAGGCACGAGTTTGATCGCAATGAGGAAAGATATACGTTTCTGAAATGGGCGCAACAGGCATTCCGGGGCTTGCGAGTATTTCCGCCCGGCACCGGAATAATCCACCAGGTTAATCTGGAACATATCGCCTCGGTGGTTGCTATTGAGCAGCGGAACGGCGAAACCTGGACGTATCCGGATTTCGTTATCGGAGGCGACTCTCACACGCCTATGATTAACGCGCTTGGCGTCCTGGGCTGGGGCGTAGGCGGCATCGACGCTGAGGCAGCTCTGCTAGGACACGCCTATACATTCCCTATTCCGGAAGTGATTGGCGTCAGGCTGGTTGGGACTATCCCACCACCGGCCCAGACGACGGACGCGGCCCTGCTTATCACCCAGGCCTTACGCGAATATGGCGTTACCGGCACAATGGTTGAATTTTTCGGTTCGGCGCTTCCTACATTATCCGTACAGGAACGTGCGACGATCGCCAATATGGCACCCGAATACGGTGCAACCTGTGGCTTTTTTCCGATCGACGAACGCACTCTCGACTATCTGCGCAGCTCGGGGCGCGAGCCAGAGCATGTTGAACGCATCGAAGTCTACGGAAAAGCGAACGGCCTGTTCCGTACTTCTCCTGATCAGACGCCTCGCTACAGTCGCATAGTAGAGATCGACTTGTCACAGGCACGCCCCTCAATGGCGGGGCCGCGCCGACCGCAGGATCGGTTGTCGATCGATCTTGTCGCCAAAGACTTCACGAAACGCCTGAGCATGCCCCTGTCTGAAGGGGGATTCGATGCGCCGAAGCTACCAAAGCGCCAACCAGCGACGAAAGTCGACAGTATTGATAAACTGGGCCATGGTGCCGTGGTACTCGCTGCGATCACCTCGTGCACTAACACTTCCAATCCAGGTGTGATGATCGCGGCAGGACTAGTGGCCAGCAAGGCGGTCGGCCTGGGCCTGACCGTGCCAGCGTGGGTCAAGACCTCGCTCGCCCCGGGATCGCGGACCGTAACGCGGTATCTGGAAGAGGCTAATTTACTGGCGCCGCTGGCCTCACTCGGGTTTCACCTGATCGGATACGGCTGCACCACCTGTGGTGGAAAATCAGGTCCATTGGACGAAGCCGTAGCCGAGCAAATCGAAAGGAAAGGCCTGGTCGTCGCTGCAGCCTTGTCTGGTAACCGCAATTTCGAAGGTCGAATACATAAACTGATTCGTGCAAATTACATCGGCGCACCGCCTCTTGTCGTTGCCTATGCGCTGGCAGGACGAATCGACATTGATTTCGAAAGGGAACCTTTAGGTGTCGACCAAGAAGGCAAGGCCATTTATCTGCGCGATATCTGGCCAACACAGGAAGAAACCGACGAACTGCTGCCTCTGGCTAACCGTCCCGATACTTTCACTCAAACTTACGATGCCAGTTTGATCGACACGGAAATATGGCGCAACCTGCCCGCACCCGAAGGTTTGGTGTTTCCTTGGAATCCCGATTCGCAATATCTTGTCGAACCGCCATTTTTCAAACAACTCCCGCAAAGCGACGGACTGACACGCCTGGGACGCACACTACAAACGACGCGCGTGCTGGCCGCTTTCGGCGACTCCCTGACAACGGATCATATATCTCCGGGCGGTGAAATCCCTAGCGATACACCGGCCGGCCAGTTCCTGCTGGAAGCTGGCATCGCGCCACGTGACTTTAACAGCTATGTCTCGCGCCGCTGCAATTATCGAGTCATGACGCGCGCCACCTTCGCCAATATACGCATCAAGAACCTGATGATGCCCGAAGTAGAAGGAGGATTCACAAAGCACTACCCGGACGACGAGACCATGACGATATTTGAAGCGGCGACACGTTATCAAGAGGAAAGTATAGGTACCATTATCTTGGCAGGCAAGGAATACGGGACCGGCAGCAGCCGAGACTGGGCCGCGAAAGGCTCCGCCCTTTTGGGGATACAAGCGGTCATCGCCGAATCCTATGAGCGAATTCATCGGGCCAATTTGGTCGGCATGGGCATTCTACCGCTCGCATTCCTGGCCGGACAGGGATGGCGACAATTGGGCCTAAATGGGAGCGAGTCTTTCCATTTTGAAAATATCGAGGCCGCCGTTAGGGACAACACGCTAGTCGATGTCATCGCGCGTCAGGATGGCCAGGAAATCCGCTTCCAGGTTCGCCCACAGGTGTTGACAGCAGCCGAGCGTCAACTCATTTCGGAGGGCGGTATTCCTTCCAGCGTACTGCGTTCCTTCCTGCGGGAAAACGCCGCCCGCAGCGCCGACCACTCGAACGCCACTCATTAATAACATTCAAGACAACACCACATGCAACTTGATCTCGTACTGACCAACTCTCAAATCATGCTGCCGGGCAAAGGCCTTACTCCTGGGCAGATCGGCATACTTGATGGCCGAATCGCGACCATCACTGAACCCAACATGGAACTTACAGCCCGGGAAACCATTGACTGCGAAGGTCTATGGACACTTCCCGGCGTTATCGACCCGCATGTCCATTTCGGCTTTGGCTCGCCCGAAACCGACTTTCTGACTGAAAGCCGCTTTGCCGCATTAGGCGGTACGACAACGGTACTATCTTTCCATCGCTCGGCAGATATACGAGATTCGTTTGATTCTGTCCGCGAACGTGCTGAACGACAGAGCTGCATAGATTTCGGTTTTCACTTCGGCATCACCAGCCATCTGCACGTCGAGACACTCGAAGAGATTTCCCGGCGGTTCGGTGTTCCTTCATATAAGCTCTACATGATGTACAAGGGCGCGGCAGGACTTTCTAAGGGATTTACCGATATTGATGACGGCCTATTGTTCGCGGCCCTGCGTGAAACCGCAAAAATACCTGGTGCAGTTCTTGGCGTGCATTGCGAGAACGTCGAAGTGATTCCTTTGCTACGAGACCCCTTGCGTGCAGCGGGGCGCGACGATCTGAAAGCATGGAACGAACAAAGTCCCGATTTCCTTGAGGCAGAGAACGTACATCGCGTATGCTACTTTGCCACAAAAACCGGCACGCCAGTTAATATCGTACACCTGAGCAGCCGGGAAGCACTGAACGAAGTACGCCGTCATCGCCTCACTGCACATGCACCACCAATGTACGTTGAAACATGCCCACACTATCTATTCCTGAACGATGAGTCGGCTGCCGGCACCTATGCCAAAGTCAACCCGCCAGTCAGAGGTCAGGACGATGTGGAAGCCATGTGGGAAGGCGTCATGGACGGATCAATCACGACCATCGGCTCAGATCACGTGCCGCGTAAGCGCGAAACCAAGGATAAAGATATTTGGGGTGCCAGTAACGGCTTTCCTGGTACCGGGATGATTTTGCCTATTCTGCTCCATGAAGGCTATCACAAGCGTCAGATTCCTCTCGAAACACTAGTGAGAATCGCCAGCGAAAATGCCGCAGCCATATATGGCATGCCAGGAAAGGGAAGCATCGCAATTGGCAAGGACGCCGACCTTGTGATCGTGAACCCCGACCTTGAAAGATCTGTGAACCCGGACGTTCTGGAGTCAAATTCGGACTATTCACCTTATGAAGGCATGACACTCAAAGGTTGGCCGGTTCGCACGCTGGTTCGGGGTCGCACCATTGCGCAGGAAGGTCGAATCACCGAAGACACAAGAAATATGCCCGGCGGCCGCTTTCTGCGACGCCTACATCCCTGATTACCATTTCGAACTTTAATTGATAGGAACACACATGAGCGAAACCAAGAGAATTTGGGAAGACTTCCTGACGGAGCGCGATAAACAAGTCCTTAAGGCAGCGGGCTATGGCAGGCGCGGTGGCTTCGGCAAACGTCCGGCCCTTTTCATTATCGACGTCCAATACAATTTCTGCGGCGATACGCCGCAGGACATCCTGGAAGGTCTGGAACAGTATCGCACACATTGCGGCCGCGAAGCGTGGGAGGCGGTGGCGCATATGGTCCCGCTGCTCGAACTGGCCCGCGACAAAAACATTCCAGTTTTCTACACAGAAAGTGGACGCAGGCCTGACCTGCTCGATAGCGGGATCCAGGTTGGTAAAAATCATCGGGGCGGGGAGAAAACTGTAGTCGCCAATACACATGCGACTGAAACAGTGGCACCATTGGCGCCGCGCCCGCAGGATATCCGGATCACCAAGCAGAAGCCATCGTGCTTTTTCGGTACCATTTTCATGAGCCACCTGAATTTCCTGGATGTGGACACCCTGATATTGGTAGGCTGCGCGACATCCGGCTGCTTGCGTGCAACCGCGGTCGATGCATATTCATACAATTTCAAGGTTATTATTCCTGAAGAAGCGTCGTTTGACCGTTTCCAGGCCAGCCACGCCGTCAATCTATTCGATTTGAACTGCAAGTATGCCGACGTAATCCCCGTCATCGAGGTTGAAAACTATCTACGTGAATTGCCAGCTGCAGAGACCAACCTGGCATGAATGCCAGCGCTTTGGAATGTGTATGATGTCAGACAGAACGAGTAAGATCACTTCGCAACAAACACCAGTTTTTCTGCTTACGGGGTTTCTGGGAAGCGGCAAGACGAGTCTGTTGAGCCGTCTGATTCACCGCCCCGAATTATCTGACACGGCAGTTATTATCAACGAGTTCGGGAAAATCGGGCTCGATCATATGCTTGTGGATCAATCAAGTGATACTGACATCATACTACTGGATTCGGGATGTCTTTGCTGCGCCATGAGCGGGTCCTTGCAGGAAAGCCTGGAGTCGCTTTATTATCGCCGTTTGAGAAAAGATATCCCCCATTTCGAACGAATCGTTATTGAAACTTCCGGGCTGGCCGATCCTGGCGCGATCATCAATTCCATTGGCGGCGATCCGGCGGTGGCCCGACGTTTCCGTCTTGCGGGAGTCATCACGACCGTCGATAGTGTCCACGGCACGAAAACCATAAATACATACAAAGAAGCCGCCGCCCAGCTCGCGGTCGCCGACCATATCGTTCTTACCAAAACGGATTTGCTTGAGAGTTCTACGACGATCCAGGAACTAAAATTCGAACTAGAACGCAATCACTCTTATGCAGAAGTACATATCGGACAAACGCTAGATAAGGACGATATCGGTCGCTTACTCATCAGTACCGAGGCCGTCTGCATGCGCCAGACAGGCAACTTGGCGACAAAGCCTCAGTCGACCGTGCTCGGTCATGTGTTTCGCTATGGCATTACTGCGCATACCTTTCACATCGACAAACCCGTGCATTGGGAAGCATATGCCAGTTGGGTGCACAATATGCAGCGCCGTCACGGCGAATCATTACTTCGCGCCAAAGGCATTCTTCGCATGGAAGACGGAGAATATTACGCTGTCCACGGTGTGCGTCATCTTTTCAGCGCCCCTCTAAGATTGCAACGTACGATTGATCCCGCCCAACAAGGCGCGCTGATTCTTATCACCGAGAAACTCAGTTGGCAGGAGCTGGAAGATACCGTCGCCCTGCTCCAGGGTTGAAAGTGCACGATGAGCGATACAATTGAAGCGCCATCACCTTCGCTCTCCGCCCTGCTAGCTATTGTTATTGCTACAAGTGCTTATAGTGGCAAATGTTGAACCAGATGATTAGCCGCCCGCTCGATGTGCGAACGCATTAGTGATTCGGCCAAACTGCCATCCCGGCTTTTGATGGCTCGCACGATCTGCCAGTGCTCCATATAGGCGTCGTCCTTGCGTTCCAGCACGGTACCGGAGTGTCGCCGATAAATGCGAAGCAGATGATAAAGATCGCTACAAAGTGCGGCAATAATGCGCTGATTTCCGCTCGCTCGGACAACGCGTTCATGAAAATCGAATACCCGAGGCCGTTCCATGCCGCTGGCCCGCAGTTGCCGGTCTTGCTCCATTTCACTCAGGAGCGCATCAATCTCGGCATCAGACATACGCTGTGTTGCGAGGTAGCAAGCCATCCCTTCCAGGGCCATGCGCATTTGGAACAACTCCAACGCAGATTCTGCCGAGAGTGACATGACTCTCGCCTTGATGTAAGGTTCCCGCGTCACTAACTGGATACCTTGCAACCGCCGGATAGCCTCTCGAACAGGGCCGCGGCTAACGCCGAACTCTTGTGCCATTGACGCTTCATTGATGATGCTGCCCGGAGCGAGTCGGCCATCATAAATCGCATCCAGAATATTCTGGAAGACCGAATCCGCCAAGGGTATCTGGGTCTCTTGCTTATTAATTGTCGTTTCTGTAGCGCTGGTGCTCATAGTGGGCGGTAGCCTATCAAATACCAAACAAAAGTGTCAACTCTTTTTTCAATTGGAATAATACTGCACCTTGTCACGCTGGAAGAGTAATGAGACCTATCTCACGGTGATTATTTAACGGTTTATATTTAGGTAGATGCAAATAACTTATATATCACTTAAGCAATAGGCGTCCAACTGTCTAAGACCCCTCATGTCATTTGTAATATTGTGTTCAATTGAGCGGTCTCGAACACAAGGAAATCTTAAATCCGATTGAGGAATACATTGAACTCAGACTCTGAATTCAATTTGCCGATGGGCTGTCGACTTGGTCTCAGTGCGCAACAGAAAGAACTGCAACCAGACTATTTCCTTGCCGGCGTAATAAAACAGTACCTTCTTTCCTTGAATTGCATTGCCAGATACGTGCAGTCGTTCCAGAACTCTTTCAGGCAGACATGCTCTGGCTGTGCCATCTCTTGCATTGTGCATTTCTCATCTTTACAGATGTTTGTGTATACCTTTCCGGATTTGTAATGCCCAACTGCAATCACGGTTTCTTTTGCGGGAAGATCCAGCGCATCAAAAGCATCCATCATCTTCTGCTGTTGCGCGCGCGTGCCCAGTGTCGGTACCCTTCCAATCGTCATTTCGCCCGTCTGCACCATAATTTTAAGATAGTCGTAATATTGTGCATTGGAACATGACAACGGCTTATGTTCTGCCTCTATGACATTTGAAAATGCGTCACCGTGCCACATCCCAAATACTAAAATACCTGCCCATGCCAGGAAAATAATCCGCGCTTTCGCGAAGGGTAAGTAACGCTTTTTCAATTGAATCATCTATTTCACTTGTCACTCATCAACGCCATTGGCGGATTATTCCAGGACTGGGCCATTGGCTACTCTACATCAGCGGAACCAATCACCAATATGATCAGCTTTTTACGTTCTTGTCGATCCATGCCGCAAGCCAGTTTCCAATTTGAATACTGTGTTTATCCTGCATCAGCATGTGCGAGGCGCCTGGCATACCCAGGTCTTTCAGCATGACATTCTCGGCATGAACACCAGCCTTGTTCGCAGCGGCAATAAACTCCTTGCAGGCTTTCAGACGCGGTGACCAGCGGGGCGATTTATCCACATAATCGCCCCATAGTACCAACACCGGAATACCTTTGAGTGAAGACATATCGCTGTCTGCCGCAGGGCATGCACCAGGTTCTATCGAAACGATGCCGCGAATGCCTGCAGGATTCAGATTAGCGGTTTGAAAGGGATAGATTCCGGATTGGGAATGACTAATCAACACCGCGCCGTCAACTTTTCTGGCCAGCTCCGAGAGTGCGGGTACCGTGGGATTGGGTTTAGGCAAGGCGTTCAGCCAGTCTGGAACCATTTGCTTCCAGAATTCACCCTGGGCTTCCAGCGGGAACTGCATGCCGTCGAAGACCTCGGGATATTTGGGGCCGAAGCGGAAGATTTGCCACGCACCCTCTTGTGCTGCGCCAAACACCTGCGGCAGTTTCTCGGCTGGCTCACGACCACTCTTGACCGCAACGATTTCAGACGGATTGGCCGCAGACCGCCCGCGCGAGACTTGATCAATCACATATGTGGGAAAACCTTTGCGCACGAACAGCTCATCCCACCCCATGCGACCATCCGGTGTAGTCTCCCAGGTTTTCCCCGTCAGGCAGCAACCGTGAATCAAAACCACAGATGTCTTCTTCGCATTGACCGGCTCCTGATAATGCACATACATCTGGTTTACTGCGATCGTACCTGATGGTGCGTAGGCCGGTAAATTGGAGAGAGATTCTGATTTGATGTTCTCGCCTCCTACAAAAAAACTGCCCTGTTTGGCGATACTCAGCGGCCCAGTTTCATTACGGGTGGACGCACAACCCACCATGCTGGTGGCTACAACCAAAGCAGCCATGATCATAAAAGGCTTCATTCCCTGTCTCCGTTCCCTTGTAAACATTACGGAAGATTATAGGGGAAACTCCAGAGCCGATGACGATCTGTTAGTCAGTGTGATCACAAATGCAATAACGACTACTCGACTAATCTCAAAGACTATCACTGCGTTGTCATTGCGTAGAACGACAATCTCTCTGCCAGGGCTGAACAATGGATGGCTCGTTGATACGATTGTTCTGCTTGTACCACTAGCCGTTTGCTGATCGATCAGGCGAGACGCATGATGATTCCGCGCAATCGGCCGGCTCGGTCTTCTGATCAGTAAGAATCAAATAGAGAATTAAATTTGTGCAGAAACGCCGATCAGTAATCGATTTTGTGCAAATTGACCCATTTTTAATCGTTTTTGTGCAAAACCGTCAATTTTTAATCGTTTTTGTACAGACAAAATCGATTTTTTGCGTGAATGCCCCGAAATAATCGATGCAGTGCAGCTCAGCGTAAAATCATTTTTTTACCAAAACTCGCTTTTTTAATCGTTTTTAAACGTGCATAATCGATTTTGTGCATTTGGCTCAGAAATTCATCATTTTTTGCGCATCAGCTTTTCACTGCTTCAGGAAACTATCATGAGTGATTCTCTCAATGACCTAATCGGCTCGGCCTGGCTGGCTCAGAAGTATCAGCTTCCCCTGGCTGGGAGAATGCCTGTTCAAAGCCAGGTCGGCGGACGACGGGCCACGCATATTAATTATGACAAGAGAGTTGAGATATTCCCTGAGGCCATGCGTCCTGCATCTGATCCAGCCGCGCATCTTCAATTTCACCTGCGCCACGAAGTGCCACAGTTTGAATTCCTGGCTCGCCTGTTCGCCAGAACCGGCCCCGACTTAGTTCAGGCCTGGATTGATAGCGAGCCGACCGGACAATACGCTCGGCGGGCTGCGTTTCTCTACGAGTGGCTGACCGAAGATACCTTGGAGGTTCCGGATCGCCTCGGTGGTAATTATGTTGATGTCATTGACAGCAGTAAACTCGTCGCGGCTTCCGCAGAATGTACGGTGAAAGTGACTCGCTGGCGTGTCAATGACAATTTGCCAGGTACCAGATACTTTTGCCCGACCATCCTCAAAACTGATAAAACAATTCAGGCGATGGATCTTGAAGTGGCGCAACTCTTTCAGAACCTGACCGATGAGTTTGGTGAAGACCTACTGCAGCGCGCCGCCGTTTGGATGACGCTACGTGAAAGCAAGGCAAGTTTTGCCATTGAAGGTGAAGCGGACAAAGTCAGCCGCATCGAACGATTCGCCGAGGTCATGGCGCGAAGAACCGGCAAGGGCGACATTCCCCTGAGCGACGCGTCCCTCGCTCAACTACAGAAAGAAATATTGGGTGAACGCACGACACTCACCCATTTCGGCTTGCGTCAGTCGCCCGTTTTTGTTGGAGAGACGGTCCGCTATCAGGAGGTCATCCATTATGTCGCGCCTCCGCAAGAAGACGTCGCCTCCATGCTGGAAGCGCTTCGCGTTTTTCTAGAGCGCACACAGGGCCAGTCGCCGGTCATGCGCAGTGCTGTAGCCGCTTTCGGTTTCGTCTACATTCATCCTTTGGCTGATGGCAATGGCCGCGTTCATCGATTCCTGATAAATGATATGTTGCGGCGTGATGGTGCGCTGCCCGACCCCGTCATTCTGCCCATATCCGCAGTCATTACAGATGATTCCGGAGAACGACGAAATTACGATCGTGTTCTCGATGAAATATCCAAACCCCTAATGCAAGAGGCGCGGGAACATATAAAATTCGCGTCCAGACATACCACCTATCCGGATGGCGTCATCTCCAATTTTGAGTTTGAAGGAAATGACCAGGCGCGCCCTATATGGCGTTATCCGGATTTAAGTCCGCACGTCATTTACCTATCCAACACCATCGCCCGCACGCTCACTGAGCAAATGCGCGAACAATCACGCTACCTGCGCAACCATGGCCGCGCCCGCCAGGCGCTCAAAGAGGTTGTTGAAATGCCTGATCAGCAGGCGGACCGAATACTTAGGTCCATTGATCAAAACAACGGTAAATTGAGCAATGCGCTGGCCAGGCAAATGCCAATTCTGAGTAAGCCCGGCATATGGGAAGAGATCGTAAGTGCCGTATCTGAAGCTTTTCGGGAAGATCCGCCTGCCGACAGCCATGTTCTGGACCGCTACCATCCTTCGCGACTGCCCGAGAAAGAATTCTGATCGCAAAACAAAAAGTCGATTTTTGAAAATTGTCGTTCACCGAGGTAAGCACATTTGGATTTCGGTCCGGCGGGAGTCGCAAACTCGCACAGGAAGTGCTAGCGGACTGAAATCATTGCGTTGATCCGCATCATTTTCATTTGCTATCGTCGTTTCTATGATGGCTGATTCTGGGCCGACCAAGAGCCCATGAAATCTTGAATTGCCTGAGGCACCGCTGCGTGCCCGGCAAAGATTCTCAGAATTCCTCTGTCACAGTCAAATTCAACGGCGAGTATTTCACATGGCAAACAGCTACACCGAACACAGTCGCAGATTGCGCGCGAAAAATGCGACGGAAACGAACAAGCGCATGATTGCCGCAGGCCTCATCCGCCTGATCACCTTTCGACTCAATACCGATGTGGCAAACGAATTTGATGCCATTGCCAAAGAGCGAGGAATGAGCCGCCCGGCAACATTGCGAATGTTATGTGAAATGTATCGGGAACGGAATGCGAAGTAGCTCGTTTGTGTAGCGTAGTAGCTCTGCACATCCTCATCACAGTCGCCATATAACTCCAATATCTCAAACATCAATTATTATAATTGGCATACGACCTATGCCTTTGGAGTTATAGCTTGAATCAACCTACTATGGAACAATGGCGGCTATTCGTACAGATAGCCGACCTTGGCAGCCTGAGTCTGACCGCCACCGTCAGAGATGTGGCGCAGCCTGCATTAAGCCGACAACTTGCTGCGCTGGAGAAAGCCTGTGGAGGCCGTCTGTTTGAACGTGGCGCGCGAGGCGTTCGCCTGAATGAAGTTGGACAGCGACTATATCCACAAATAGTGGAATGGCTCGCCAAGGCAGATGAAATGCTGGTGGAAGCGCGCGGTGAATCCCGCATCGCTTCGGGACAGGTGCGCCTGGGTGTGCTGGCATCAATTTCTCCGCAACTTGTGACAGAGGTATTCAAGACAGTGCGGGAGAAATTTCCCGGCATTCAGTTGCAAATATCGTCCGGCCTGAGCGGAAAACTGGCCGAAGATATTGGAAACGGCACGCTGGATCTGGCTTTGTTATCGACGAACAATCGTGAATATCACAGCCAGGAAATCCCCATCGGCCGTATGCCGCACGTTTTGGTAGGTGCGCCCGGCGATGCGTTAACCAATGCGAAGACGGTGAAATTCTCGCAGCTGAACAACTTGCCGCTGCTGGTTCCTGGTGGTCGGTATGCGTTACATGGCCTGCTTCTGCACTGGGCGCAACGACGAAAAATCCACCTGAATGTGGTGGCCGAGTGTGATGCGCTTGATTTGCAGAAGCAGTTGATTCGTACAGAAGGGGTATACGCCATTATGGCAATCAGCGCGGTACGTTCGGATGTGGAAAAAGGTTTGCTGCAGGCTGCTGAGATCGTCTCGCCAGCGCTGCAGCGCAATCTGGTCTTGCGGGTTTCTTCTGCAAAACCGTTGACTCCCGCCTGTCGGGAAGTGCTGCGAATTGTCGAACAATCGGCGACGGATATCCTGAAAGCCGATACCAAACCCGCAGCGCCTGGGAAAAGGTAATTAGAGAGAATGAGTATGCGTGATCAACCCAATATTCTATTCGTGATGATGGACCAGTGGCCGGCAAAAGTCATGCGCGCTGCCGGTCATCCCACCATTCTGACACCAACATTGGATCAGTTGGCACGATTGGGTACCCGATTCCCGCGCGCCTACTCAGAATGCCCGATCTGTATTCCCGCCCGGCGAACGGTAATGACGGGGACAACGCCACGCACTCATGGAGATCGCGAGTTTCAACCATCTATGCGCATGCCGGAGTTCCCTAAAATAGCGCAGTGCTTCAGGGATGCCGGATACCAGGCATTTGGCGTTGGCAAGATGCATGTTCACCCACAACGCGATCGTATCGGCTTTGATGACATTTGGCTTGCGGAAGAAGGACGTCCGCAGCTTGGCGCCATTGACGATTACGACATGTACCTGGCGGATCAGGGGCAGCCCGGTGCCCAGTTCCTGCATGGCATGAACAACAACGATTATTTGTTCAGACCATGGCATCTTGATGAGCGGATGCACGTCACAAATTGGATTACCCGAGAATCAGCAAGGATGATCAAACGCAGAGACCCCTGTAAACCCGCATTCTGGCACGTGTCATATACGCATCCACACCCTCCTCTGGCACCTCTGGAAGCCTATATGAACGTGTATGAACTGGATCGTATCGATCTTCCAATTCAGGCAGATTGGGCAGCCGGAGACTTGCCGCCCGCCCTGTCAGCCACACGGGACTATTGGCCAACGAAATTCCAAAACCACGAATTGCAGGCAATCCGCCGGGCTTACTATGCCCTTTGCACCCATATCGACCATCAATTACGTGTACTCATCGGTACCCTGCGGGAAGAACAGGTTCTGGACAATACCGTCATTCTGATCTGCAGTGACCACGGAGATATGCTGGGCGATTTCGGGCTTTGGGCCAAGCGCGTCTTTTATGAAGCTTCCGCCCAGGTACCCATGCTGGTCGTCGGCGCATCGGGTAGTCCTGTCGTTCAGGCCAATCATGTTGATAATCGGCTGGTCGGGCTCCAGGATGTCATGCCGACTTTGCTATCCCTCGCAGGACTGCCTATTCCTTCATCTGTGGATGGTATCTCCATGTTCGCAGACTCGCGTCGCGACATCCTGTTTGGTGAATGTCGGGAAAACGTACTTGCCACCCGCATGGCGCACGATGGCCGTTTCAAGCTGATTTGGTACCCCGCCGGCAATCATCTGCAGCTTTTTGACCTTGAAGCTGATTCAAATGAAACGGTCAATCTCGCAGGTAAAAGTGAGTTTGCGCAAGTTCAGGCGAAACTGGAAAACGCGCTCATGGATAACGCCTGGGGCATTGATAAAGAATGGATTGAGAACGGGCGACTGGTTGGATTTCCCGCACCCCAGACGGCTCGAAAAGGAGATCGACATTTTGGCGGGCAGCGCGGCGTTCACTACCCACCGCCCCCGCTGGATGATCCAGCCAGGGCAGTTGGTTCACCGGGCTGAATATCACAATTATCGTAAATAGCAGACGCAATAATATAAATACGCAGGAGACAACATGAAAACTACCAGACGCCAGGTACTTGGCTTGATGGCCGCGCTCACATGCGCACCAGGAATAGCGTTCAGCGCCACGAATTGGCCAAATGCAAAACCCATTCGTATCGTTGTTCCGTTCCCGCCGGGCGGAAATTCCGATTTGCTTGCCAGGGCTGTCGGCCAGAAATTATCAGAAAAATTACAGCAATCCGTGGTCATTGAAAACCGCTCCGGCGCTGGTGGCTCTATCGGCGCGGCATCCGTCGCCAGAGAGGCCGCGGATGGCTATACCTTCCTGCTTGGTGATATCGCCACGCAGGTCATTAACGAAATCATCCTGCCCAAGTTATCCTATAGCCCCGAGAAAGATTTTGAGACTGTTTCTCGGCTCACCAGCGTTTCGCTGTTGTTTGTCGCCAGTCCGAAACTGGGTCTGAAAACGTTCGAGGACTTCATTGCCAAAGCAAAATCCAGCCCAGGCAAACTGACCTATGCGTCCGGAGGAACTGGCACGCCCAGTCATCTGGCGATGGCGATGCTGGCTGCAAGCGCAGGCATTGAACTGGTACACGTCCCGTATCGAGGAAGCGCCCCCGCATTGAATGATATTATTGCCGGCGAAGTTGATGTCATGCTTGATGGCGCCGCGACGCAACTGGTGAAAACCGGCAGGCTGCAGTTGCTCGGCGTTTCAGGAGAAAAATCACCGACATTCTCTGAAGCCCCGACCATTGCCGACGCAGGGCTACCCAATTATCATTTTTCTTCGTGGCACGGCATATTTGCGCCAAAATCGACGCCGACAGATATTGTGAATACTGTTGCTTCCGCACTATCCGAGATTCTTGAAGAAACAGCGCTAAAAAAACAATTTGCCGATCAGAACATTCAGCTACTTGCATCTGATAAAAAATCATTCAATGATTTCATCAGACAACAAAAAGAGCAATTTACCAAGCTGGTGCAGGAACAGAATATTAAAGCGCAGTCATAGCAAAGGCCGTGCAGACCGCGCTCTTATCTCTGATCTGAAAACACGTCAGACCGTAGCATCAACAGTTTCTAAGAACGAAATTGTTGATGCCCTCACTTCCCTATTTTGGCGGTCGCTCCGCGTACCCCTGCATGATCGATGATCTTCGTTATGTGACCATCTTCATTCGCCGAAATAATAAAGTTCTTGAGCGTAGACAATCCGGCATCCCGGCCCTTCGGTATGCCTGCCGTGCCATTTCTCATGCTCATCCTGCGCTAACAACAACAGAGGCGCATATAGGCAGCCGACCTACTCCGAAACCTTACTCTTTCTAAAGCGCTCAAAAACGTTCTGCTTTGCCTGCTCGATTGTTAATTTTCCTTGCATCACCAGATCCAGATCGGCCAGCGTTTCTGCATCAGGTCTAAGCCCAGCCAAGGCTAACGAACCAATTTCCGATTCCATTTGCTGGCGAAATTCTTCAGATTGAACGTCCATATAGTAAACGCGTAATTATTACCAAGTACAAAACAGAATTCAGAGTTGCCCCGCAATTCTCGAAGCAACATCTCCTTATCAAGGATGCCACGCCGACACAATATTTGCGCTGACTGACGGACGTACACTTCCCGCCATCGCATACGAGAGCTGCTGTGCTGCCGCCAGTACTTCAGAGACGAACCCTTCCAGCACAGGTTCAGTGAGTCGGGAAAGCGGACCAGATATACACAAGGCGCCCAGCAATCTCCACTGAGGCCCGAACACCGGTGCTGAGATGCTCGACACCTGTGGGTCGCGTTCACCCAATGAAATCGCATACCCTTGCTTTCTGATGGATTCAAACGGCTCACCCTGCTCTCCGGAGAAAGCAAGAATGGCAAGTCCGGGGCCACCTTTATCCAGCGGCAGGATCGTGCCCATGCGAACGTGATGGCGTACCGCCTGCGGGCCTTCTACCCGCACTACGCAAACGCGCTGAGCTCCTTCTCTGACGTAGAAGGTGGCGCTCTCTTTGGTTTTTGCTGTGAGCTCGCGCAATACCGGCTCGATCACATCCTGCGCATTAAAGGTTGCCTGATAGCACGCGCCCAGCCAGCCGGCGGCTCGTCCCAATCGCCAGGTGCCGTCTTCTTTCTGGACCAGATAGCTGTCTGCCGCCAGGGTTCTGGCCAGACGCAGAACGGTTGAGCGATGCAGCTCGGTCCGGCGACTCAATTCTGCCAGCGACAGGCTTTCTTCATCCATACCAAAAGCGCCAAGCACGGCCAGGGCGCGACGTACCGCGACCACGCCTCCTTCGCCTGATTCTTCGGCTACAGGAGGGGGATTTGTTGTCTGGTTTTTCTGTTTCATGGTTTAGTCTATGTCTCATTAGGCGCAACGCTATTGTATCTCATAGAACAATCGCTCACAATCCTTTCCACTTCAATGATGAGACAAGAGACAAATTATCGATTCTTCATTCGTCGTGAAATCGGACGTTCCGGCGTATGACGACAAAGAAGAGCAGTGACAACATCTTTTCAAAACAAAAATTTTACGGAGCTAATAAATTGACTAAACCCAATATAAACAAAGACTTTGAGCGCGTTTCGGCAGACATCGTTGCCAAAGCAGCAGTATTTCAACCCGCGATTTTGTCTGACGTAAACGGCCGCCGCGGTGCGTTGCACGGAAGAATCAAAGCGCTGCGCCCGCATATGAAACTGGCCGGCCCTGCGTTTACCGTTGAAGTTCGTCCTGGCGACAATCTGATGATTCACGCCGCACTGGCACTGGCCAAACCCGGTGATGTGCTGGTGATTGATGGCAAAGGGGATCAAACCTGCGCGTTGATGGGCACCATCATGATGAATGCTGCGCGTGAGCGTGGCCTGGCCGGTGTCGTTCTGGACGCAGCTGTCCGTGATTCCCTGGATATCGAAGAAATGGATTATCCGGTTTTTTCTGTAGGCACCAATCCCAATGGTCCAACCAAAGAAGTGGCCGGCCGGGTGGGGCATCCCATTTCATGTGGCGGTGTAACGGTCAATCCAGGCGATTTCATTACGGCAGACGCAGATGGCGTCATGTGCATTGAACGCGAAAAAATCGGCACGTTGATTGAGAAAGCGCAGGAAAAAGTCGAAGCCGAAACTCGCCGTATCGCGGGCATCAAGGAAGGCAACCTCAGTGCTCCCTGGCTGAACAAGTCGCTTGTGACTGCGGGCGTTCTGAAGGAAGGTGAAGAACTGTGAGCAGCAAGCCAGTTATTTTGGTGACTGCCGCCGATCTGGCACCGCAGGCCATGGCCTTACTTGAAGACTATGAAGTCGTGTTTGCTGGAAAAACGCCTGAACATGATGATGTTGCTGCACTTGCCAAACAGCACAACCCGGTCGGCATCATTGTGCGATATGGCAGTATCACACCTGCAATCATGGATGCAGCACCGGCCCTCAAGGTCATTTCCAAACACGGCAGTGGCACCGATACGATCGATAAACCGGCTGCAAAGGAACGAGGAATCGAGGTCACGGCCGCCGTTGGTGCGAATGCAGCAGCGGTCGCCGAGCAGGCACTCGCCCTGTTGCTGGGTTGCGCCAAATCCGTCGTGAGCCTCGATAAAAGAATGCACGAAGGATTCTGGGATAAGGCAACACATAAGAGTGTTGAGCTGCGTGGCCGCAGCATCGGCCTGATCGGTCTGGGCGCTATCGGGCAACGATTTGCCAGAATGGTAGAAGCGCTGGAGATGCGCGTTGTGGGATTCGATCCTTACGCCAAAAATGTTCCGAGCTATGTTGAATTGGTGGACCTGGAGACCTTGTGGACGGAGTCGGACGCAATTTCATTGCACTGCCCTCTTACACCAGACAACAAAAATATCATCAACGCAGACTCTCTGGCGAAATGCAGGAAAGGCGTCATTCTTGTCAACACGGCCAGAGGTGGTCTTGTCGATGAACAGGCGCTGCTGGATGCGCTGAATTCGGGACAAGTCTCCATGGCCGGTCTGGACAGCTTTGCGATCGAGCCATTCAAAGCCCCGCATATTTTTCAGAACCACGAACACATCATTCTGAGTCCCCACATTGGCGGCGTCACAAGTGATGCGTACGTCAATATGGGAATGGCTGCCGCAAAGAACACTATCGAGGTCATTACTGCGTGATTTCAGCCAGGGTTTAACATTTTCTTCGTTCAATTAATTGGTATCTGCGTTTATCAATCATGTTCTGTATAAATCAACCTGAAGTGCGAACATTCGAAACTTTTTCCACCGTGCCCGGGAAGTTTCGGTCCAAGGGTCGCACAGTCTGGGCCGACGCCAACCAGGGCGGTCGCGAAATTGACTCTTTCCTGGAAGGCCCGGCTTTTGATGACAAAGGTAATTTGTATGTCACTGATATTCCCTATGGTCGCATTTTTCGTGTCGATCCAAAGGGCGATTGGGACCTGGTGGCTCAGTGGGATGGTGAGCCCAATGGAATGAAATTTATTTCAGCCAATCGCCTGGTCGTCACTGATTATAAGAACGGCTTAATGGAAGTCGATACCCTGAGTGGTGAAGTCAAACCCTATTTTTCTCGCAGAAATACCGAGAGCTTCAGGGGCGTCAACGATCTGACCATTTCCACGAAAGGTGATATTTACTTTACGGATCAGGGTCAGACGGGCCTGCACGATCCTACCGGGCGAGTGTATCGGCTCAGAAAAGATGGCCAATTGGACCTGCTGTTGACCAACGTCCCCAGCCCTAACGGCATCGTTCTGAGTCCGGATGAAAAATTTCTTTTCGTTGCCGCAACCCGAGGAAATTGTGTCTGGCGCATGCCCGTGCAGGCAGATGGCAGCGTATCCAAAGCGGGACAGTTTTTTACTTCTTACGGCCCCAGTGGCCCCGACGGATTAGCCATGGATAGAGATGGACGACTTCTTGTCGCTAACCCTGGTCTTGCCTATGTCTGGGTATTAAACCATCGCGCCGAACCCGTGCAGGTATTGCGCGGCCCTGCCGGTCACTCACTGACAAACCTGGCTTTCGGTGGAAAGAATAATCAGACACTTTATGTGACCGATTCCACTGCAGGCGACATCCTTCACATTCAAATGGATGTGCCGGGCGTAGAGATTCATCGACTTTGACAATTATTAACCGCAATTCTTAATCAAGAAAAAATCTTTGCTATCTGGCGTCAAGTCACGTGAAAAGTGATGACGACCAGAGTACACGGCAAATCAATACGGAGACGATTTTGAAACTGAAAACAATATTCACAGGTATCACACTTGTGTTGGCGTCATCGGCTGCATTCGTAACTCAATCATGAAAAACGCGTGCGACTGTCATATTCACGTGTATGACGATCGGTATCCTGCCGCGGCTGGTGCGAAGCTTTTTCCGGCAAATGCGTCAATCGATCAGTACCGTAACGTTCAGGCTGCGACAGGAACAACGCGTGCTGTTTTGGTAACGCCGTCGACCTACGGAACGGATAACCGAAGCATGCTGGACGGACTGCGGATAATGGGCGACAACGCCCGCGCCGTAGCCGTGATCGACGGCACTGAGAATGACGCTGAACTTGAGGCATTGAATACCGCTGGCGTGCGCGGCATCCGGCTGAATCTATCGCTGGGCGTCGTGGGCAGCATCAATAACGTTGTGTCATTGGCGGAAAAAATCAGCAAATTCAATTGGCATATTCAGGTACTGATGTCGCCAGATCTGCTTGCGCAACATACGGCAGTTTTTCAGGATTTGCCTGTCCCGGTGGTTTTTGATCATTTCGCACGCATCAGCCCGGCACAGGCCTTTGTTCACCCCGCTCATGAGCTGGTTCTGAAGCTACTGCAGGAGCGAAAAGCATGGGTCAAGCTTTCTGGTGGATATATCGTGAGCGAAGCTCGAACCACATCGGATCCGGCGCTGGATCGCCTGGCACGAAGTTACATTGACGCGGCCGATGATCGCGTGGTGTGGGGAAGCGACTGGCCACATGCAACGGCACAGGCGGGCGTGCAACCCATGCCGGATGACGGAAAACAAATGCAATGTCTCGTGCATTGGGCACGGGATGAAGCAACGCTACACCGGATTCTGGTCACGAATCCGGAAACGCTGTACGGATTTACCAACTAATCAATCAAGAGACAAAACGAAACAGGACGATTATGACAACAAAAATCTCAAGACGGATTTTTATTTTAAGTGCAATATTGCTTTCCATGGGCTCGGCACACGCAGCATCAGACTGGCCCAATGGCAAGCCCGTTACCTGGGTGGTTCCTTACCCTCCTGGAGGAAGCACAGATGTGCTTGCGCGCGCCATTGCACAGGAGCTTGACAAGAAAATCAATACTCGCGTGATCGTAGAGAATCGACCCGGCGCAACCGGCACGATTGGCGCGGCACGCGTAGCAAGAGCTGATCCTGATGGCCTTACGCTGCTTGGCACATCTATCGGACCTCAGGCCATTGCACCGCATCTGATGAAAACGCTGCCCTATGATCCGATTTCATCATTCAAACCCGTCATTACCGTCGGAACCATTCCACATGTGCTTGTTGTGGGTGCAAAACAGCCTTACAAGCGTTTAAAGGAGCTGCTTGATGCAGCCAAAGCACAACCAGGCAAACTGGCCTACGCCTCCGGGGGAACCGGCACGATTCTGCAGATGCAAGGTGAACTGTTGCAGATGAAAACGGGTACCAGTTTTGTACACGTGCCGTACAAAGGAGATTCACCCGCGCTGCAGGATACGCTGGGACAACAGGTGCAATTCATGTTTGCCCCGATTGCAGCCGCACTGCCGCACATAAAAAGCGGCGGTTTGCGTGCACTGGCCGTCACATCGGCCGAGCGCCTTGACGCGTTGCCGGATGTTCCGACCATGAAACAGGAAGGGTTCGACGATTTTGTTGTCGAGCAATGGCAGGCGGTATTTGCCCCTGCTGAGACACCGGACGACACCGTCCGGAGTATCAACGCTGCGATTGCAGATACGTTGAAAACGCCAACAGTGACGACGTTGGCTGAAAAACTGGGTATTACCCTTGTGGGCGGAACGCCTGCCGATCTGGATAAGACCCGCAAGGCCGATTATGACAAGTGGGGTAATGTCATAAAACAGGCAAATATTAAAAACTAACGAAACTGATACTGGAGAGTAGATTATGAAAAAGATGATTCTTAGCGCACTATTACTTGCGTCCGTGGCACCTTTTGCTGCACAGGCAGAATACCCGGATCGGCCTGTCAGCCTGGTCGTACCTTATGCACCCGGTGGAACCGCCGATGCACTGGCGCGGGTCATTGCTCAACATCTGGGCAAAAAACTGAATCAGAGCGTCGTGGTCGAGAACAAATCCGGCGCAAGCGGCATTATTGGCCAATCTTACGTCGCCCGCGCCAAAGGTGATGGATATACACTGCTTTATGATGCCACGCCATTGGCGATCAATCCGGCAGTCAATAAACTCAACTTTGATCCTAAAGCGGATCTGAAGCCATTGACCATGGTTTCCGTGACTCCAAACATCCTGGTGGTTCCAAAGAGCTCTGAACTCAATAGCGTCGAGGATGTGGTCAAGAAGGCCAAGGCAGAGCCAGGCAGCCTCACATTCGCATCCGGCGGTACCGGAACCGTACAATTCATGGCAGGCGAGCTGTTCAGACAAGGCTGGAAAATCGACATGCTTCACGTACCGTTCAAGAGCGGCGGTCCTGCCATCATGGCTACTGTTGGTGGACAGGTCAATATGATGTTTACGAATATTTCGTCCTCACTTCCCATGGTCAAGAATGATCAGCTCAAAGTACTGACAATTACGTCAGCCAAACGCGATCCATTGCTGCCGGATGTTCCCACGGTGGCTGAAAGCGGTCTTTCTGGCTATGAAGCTTACGAATGGAATGGTGTCTTTGCACCAAAGGATACGCCTCAGGAAATTGCTGACAAACTTGAAAAAGCCTTTCATGATGTATTGAACGAACCAGAGGTAAAGGAAAAATTTGCCTCTCTGGGTGCGCAGATTGTTGCCTCCAGTCAGAGCGAGTTCAGCAAATTTCTGGATAAAGAGTTTGCCAAATGGGATGATGTTGTCAGCAAAAGCAATATCAAGAAGTAAATACTGAGCTACTGGAAAGATAAATCGCGAACGTCATATCTTTCCAGTACATCCTGTGATTACCAAGCGCCGTTATGAATAAAGACAAACCGTTGAATTCCCCGCACATTACCTTTCGTCCGGATTGGCTGGCCAAACGACAGGAAGAGATTCTATGGCCGGAACTGCCCATCATCGATCCACATCATCATTTATGGGACCGTCCGGGATCGCGGTATATGTTGCATGAACTGGCAGACGATATCGGCTCGGGCCACAACATTGTCGGTACGGTGTTTGTCCAATCCCGCAGCATGTACCGCCGAAGTGGTCCCGATCCGTTCAAACCGCTGGGAGAAGTCGAATTTGCCAATGGCGTAGGTGCAAGTTTTGCCAGCGGCATCTATGACAACCGCTGGGGGTGTGCAGGAATCGTGGCAGGCGCTGATCTCACACTGGGTGAGCAGCTTCGTGATGTCATAGAGCAGATGAAACAAACCGCTGGTGCCCGATTGAAAGGTATCAGAAACTCCACAGCCTGGCATGAGAGCCCGGAAGTCAGAAGCAATCCCATTCAGCCACCCTCTGACTTACTGACAAACCCACGCTTTCTGGATGGCGTAAGAACGCTTGCCGGCTACGACCTGTGTCTGGATATCTGGGCATATCACACTCAGCTTTCCCAGGTATATGAACTGGCAAAAGCATGTCCTCAGGTGCAGATTGTACTGGACCATTTAGGCGGCCCTTTGGGTGTCGGCCCCTATGAGAAAGCACGGCAAAGCGTCTTTGAAGAGTGGACGCAGTCCATGCAGAAACTGGCGACATTACCCAATATGACCGTCAAGCTGGGAGGCTTTGGACTCAAAGTAATGGGATATCGGTATTTCGAACGTGATCTGCCCCCTTCCTCCGACGAACTGGCCCAGGACTGGCGCCCTTATATTGAGACGCTTACCAATTTGTTCGGTGCAGATCGCTGCATGTTTGAAAGCAACTTCCCCGTCGATAAAGGCATGTTTTCCTACAGCATCATGTGGAATGCATTCAAGAAGATCTGCTCCGGATGTACATCCAAACAAATCTCCGATCTTTTCTTCAACACCGCAAATCGTGTTTACTCGCTTGATTTACCGATGAAATAAAAGTGGCGTGCCACCGCATACAGCGCCGTGGCACGCCATCAGAGTCTGACGCTAAATACTGATTATTGAGTCAGTCCGATGTCTTTGGCCAGTTTCCCGTAGGTTTCAACTTCGTTCCGGATCTGCGCAGCGAAATCCGCACCGCAGGTGGCATCAGGCTCCAATCCCTGAATTGCCAGGGTTTTTTGGGATTCCGCGTCTGCCTGGTAATCCTTTACATATCCCTCCAGAGTCTTCACAGCGCTGTCCGGTGTTCCGGCGGGCGCGAGAAAACCATACCACGCATCCGCCGAATATCCCTTGATGCCCTGCTCTTCGAATGTCGGTACGTTCGGAAGTGCTTTCAGCCGCGCAGCGGATGCGACTGCCAGAATTTTGAGACGGCCCGAAGATATTTGCGGAAGTACCGAGCCCAGCGTTGCAAATGACATATCTACCTGGCCGCCCATCAGTGCATTGACGCTGGCAGAAGAACCATTGAACGGAACATGATTGACCTTGATTCCGGCAATTTTCTCAAACAGCGCCGTCGCAATATGAACCGAACTGCCTACACCGGAATTGGCCGCCGTGAACTTTCCCGGCTCTTTTTTGACTTCATCAAGTAGCTCAGACAAGGAATTTGCCTTCACCGAAGGTCCAACCACCAGGACGGTCGGCGTCCTGGCAAAGGTGCAGATTGGCGTAAACGACTTGATCACATCAAACTGAACTTTATCGCCATACAGAATGGGAATCATCGTATGATTCGTCGCTGCGCCAAGTAACGTATAGCCGTCAGGCTTTGCCTGACTGACATATCGCGTGGCGATTGTTGAATTGGCACCTGGCTTGTTCTCGACAATAAAATCTTTTCCGGCATGTTTGCCTACGAAGTTGGCAAATGCTCGGCCTACCACGTCCGTCGGCCCGCCAGGCGTAAAGCCAACGACGACACGCACCGGTTTGGTTGGATATTCACCTGAATTATCATTGGCATGCACTGTCAGGCAAAACGCAGACATCACCACACTTGAAATAAGCTTTTTCATATCTCCCTCGTCATTATTTGAGAACGCACTAAAGCATGCTTTTTTAGGCTTCCGAATGATAGGAGGTTGTTTCGACAAATACAATTGCTTTTCGTATCATGAGACAACATTCGCTAATCGAAACATTTGAAATCGCGATGGATTGAAAAGAGAGGCCGAAGTGAGCTCCATGATTTCTGATGGCCGCGAGGAATCCGAATCCATCGTCAGCTGATTTGCTTAACCATGAAACGACCACATCATTCCGCCCACAAAAATGACATTTGCCATGGTATGCTCCTCTCTTCTCCAGGTCCGAGTCGATCCCTGCGAGCACACCGATTACATGGCAAACAAGAACTCACTCACCTCACCGCATTCACGACCATGAGCACACCTAAAAACTTTGACGTTGCCATTATGGGTGGCGGTATTGTTGGCTCCAGTACAGCTTATTTTTTATTAAAAGAAGATCCCTCTCTGTCGGTATGCGTGATTGAGCCCGATTCCACTTATGAATTCGCTTCAGCACTTCGCTCATCCGGTGGCTGCCGGGTGCAGTTTACGGCGCCTGAAAATATTGCCATGTCGCTGTTCAGCCTTGATTTCATCAAGAACTTTGAAAACACGATGACAGCTAACGGGCGACCCGCGCCCATAGACTGGGTCCAGGGCGGGTATCTGTTCATTGTGTCTCCAGAATCAACTCGGGCGCTGGAACGCAGCGTTGCATTTCAGAAATCACAAGGCTGCGTCATTGATTTACTCACACCAAGCGAACTGAAAGACAGGTTCCCGTCAATGTACGTCGATGATCTGGGGGCCGGCGCTCATACGCCTGAAGACGGATGGTGTGATCCTTACGGTTTGCTCTGGGGTTTTCGCCGCAAGGCCTTGGAACTGGGTGCGGTATATATAGACGGCCGCGTCGTTGCGGCCGAAACAACTGCGAATCAGGCCAAATCCGTGACGCTTGATACCGGAGAACAGATCAATGCCACACACTTTGTCAACGCAACAGGCGCATGGTCCGGAGAGGTGGCAAAACTATTCGGAATGGAATTGCCAATATCGCCAGTACGCCGTTTTGAACATTACTTCACAGCAGGCAGCCCGGTTGAACACTTGCCTTATGTGAAGGATGAAGCCCGTTTGGCATTCCGTTCAGAGGGCAAAGGCTTCTCGGGCGGCCTGGTCGACGGATCCGTCACACGGGGCTTTAACTTCGATGTCGATCATGACTATTTCGAAAACGTTGTCTGGCCGGCGGTCGCCCATCGATTCCCGGTATTCGAAGCGGCAAAATGCCATCGCACGTGGTCGGGACTGTATGAAGTCAACGAACTGGATGGTAATCCGGTAATCGGCTCGTGGAATTCCAGACTGCCGAATCTGCACACAGTCGCCGGCTTCTCAGGACATGGCATGATGCACGCGCCCGCTGCAGGTCGCGCCATCGCAGAATTGGTTGTGCACGGGAAATTCCAGACTATCGATCTCAGCGCGCTGGGATACGAGCGTGTTGAACAGAACAAACCCTATCCGGAGCTAGGGATTCTTTGATTGATTTAATTAGCGATCTTTCGCCAGAAAATTCAGTTTTTCCAAAGTCGCACGGGTCAATTCAACAATAATATCCAGACCCGTATCCTGCAGTTCCGTCTGAAAGGAAATATAGAAACCTGCCGGTTGTATTGGCGGCGAGCATGGCAGAGCGATCACTTCGCCATTTGCCAGCATTTCCCGCATTAGCGGCAATGGAAGAATTGCGATCGCCTGGCCGGCCGCGACCAGCTTTGATATTAATGCAAGTGAATTACTGGTACTCATGGAGTGCGCTGTTGTCCCTCCGGAACTGAGCCAGCCTTCAACCACTGCATGCAAAGTAGAGGGTGCAGCATGAGTCGCAATATTCAAACCTTGGGCATCCCGAGGTTCAAACGGATCGGCCTCAATGCACATTGAAGGCGATGCAACCCACGCAAACGGCATCCATCCAATAAAGCTATCTTTAATTTCCGGACTGGTTGAAGGATTGGTCAGAACCGCAATATCCAGTTCCTTGGCATTCAGTTTCTGGTTCAGCGTGGCGCCCACATCGACAGTCATTTCCAGTTCCAGTGAAGGGAACTGCTCTCTGATCTGAGTCACAACAGCAGAGATGGCCACCGCTGCAGAACACTCGTCAGCGCCAAACCGCAATTTTCCGGTTGGGACACGGTCCCGGCGAAAATGCTCAAGCTGTCGGCTGCTGTTTAATGCCTGATCAGCATGTCGCAATGCGGCGGTGCCTGTTTCCGTCAGCGTTACCCGTTGACGCGTCCGTTCAAACAATTTTGCATCCAGCGTATCTTCAAGTTCCCGGATACGGGCAGACACGGCTGGCTGCGACAAATGCAAGTGTCGCGCAGCCGCATGAATGCTTCCCAAATGGGCGGCCCAGTAAAAGGCTTCCATCTGACTTAGGGTTATCCTCATGATAATAAAAATCTCTCAAGTGAACAGGAGTTTTGATTATTGTCTGCAGAGGCTTGCGTGATATTCTGCCCTGACTTGATGACGTTCTTTATAACCGTTCCGCAAATTTATCAAACAATATTATCACATTTAGCATGTATCTGATTCATCCCCTTCCCGAGCCTATTCCCGCGCCAGAACTGGCGTTACTGCATCGCGCTGAACCTGCCACTATCGGCCACTTTCGAAGTATCGGATTCATGGATTCGGGTATTCGGGCACACGCACAGGATCTGCGCATCAGTGGAACAGCCGTGACAGTACGCATGCCAGGGACCGATGGGGGAATTTTGCATTACGCAATGGGTTGTGTGCGTGCAGGAGATGTTCTGGTAATAGACAGATGCGGTGAGGCGGTCACTGCTGCTTTTGGCGGCGCAATGGCATACGCGGCAAAACGCGCCGGTGTCGCAGCATTTATTGTCGATGGCCTGGTCACTGATCTGGGTGAGCTGCGCCAGCACGGCGTGCCGGTCTGGTCCAGAGGCCCTTCTGTTGTGACAACTCGCGTCCTGGGTCAGGATGGAGAATTTTGCACCGCCGTCAATTGCGGTGGCGTCACCGTCCTGCCTGGCGATGCCATTCTTGCCGATGAAAACGGTATTGTTGTTCTGCCACGCGATCAGATTACTGCTGCCGCCAATCAGGCAATCGCATTCCAGGAACAGGAAAAATTTACCCTTGCCAGACTGGATGCTGGCGAGAAGTTCCCCGATATCGTCGGGTCACGCAGTGCCATCGTTCAAAACACCGTAACGCCCTGATTACGCCATTATTCATATTGCAGAGGAGAGTAGTTCATCATGAAAAAAACCATACTAATACTTGCACTATCGACAATCAGCCTGGCCAGTACCGCACAGGAACTCCCAAAAACACATTTCAAAGTTGTGGGCGGCGGCAGCCATAACTATACCTTCGGTGCAACCGAGCAACCTTTCTGGAAAGAAACACTTCCCAAGGCTTCCGGAGGTCAGGTCACGGCCGACCTCAGCGGACTCTCGGAAAGCGGGCTCAAAGGACCGGAAGTCATTCGATTGATGCGCGCTGGTGCCATTGATATCGGCATGGGCGTATTCGCCTATGTGAGCAGCGACGATTCCATGTTTGAAGGCATTGACTTACCTGGTATGGCACCGGATATCGATACCGCACACAAGATTGCACAGGCCTATCGACCTGTACTGGATAAACGCATGAAAGAGCGTCATGGCATCAAAATGCTTGCGACAGTTGCCTACACGGCTCAGGTATTCTTTTGTCGCGAGCCTGTGACGCAACTGGCTGATTTAAAAGGCAGAAAGGTCCGCACTCGTGGTCGCAATATGGCGGAGTACGTCACCGCCCTGGGCGCCAATCCAGTCACCCTTCCCTTTGCTGAAGTGATTACTGCTTTGCAGACTGGCGTGATCGATTGCGCAGTAACGGGCATTGGTTCCGGGAATGCAGCCAAATGGTATGAAGTTGCAAATAATCTGTACAACCTGCCCATTGACTGGTCAGTTGGCTTCTACGGGATCGGCCTGAAACGCTGGCAGAAACTGGACCCTGCCGTACAAAAGCTTCTGGAAGAACAGAGCCAGGTATTGGAAGACAATCTCTGGGCAGAAACCAAGCGGGAAAACGAATACGCATTGGCCTGCAACACAGGTGAAGGCGAATGCAAGATTCATGAAAAAGCCAGCATGAAAGCGGCAGCACCGTCCAAAGAGGATCAGAAGACGTTGCGCGATATTACCCAGAAAATTGCGAACGACTGGGGCAAACGCTGCGGCAAGGATTGCGTACAGGAATGGAACGAAACTGCTGGAAAAGCTGCCGGATACACACTGGATTGAGCCGGATCAGAAATTAGCTGGAGGGTAGTATGGAAGCACAAGAGTTGGCGCCGAAGCGCCTGATTGAAAAGATCGCACAAGTTGGAGTCTGGATTGGCGGCATATGCCTGTTGACCTCCTCTGCCTTGATTGTCATCGACCTCGTTCTGCGCAAACTTGTGGGTTGGTCCATGGGCGGCTCGGATGAAATCGCCGGCTATGTGCTTGCGATTGTCAGTGCATGGGCATTTCCCATTGCGCTGCTTCGACGGTCACATATTCGTGTCGATGTCGCTTATACCCACCTTCCACGCAGTATTCGTGCAGCGCTCGATCTCTTCGCGCTTTTGTGTCTGGGACTCTTTGTTGGAACACTGACATTCCACGCCTGGCAGGTTCTGACTGATTCCATTTCCTTCAATGCGATTTCAAACACGCCCCTGCAAGTGCCTCAGTGGATTCCTCAGTCACTCTGGTTTGCCGGCTATCTATTTTTCTTTATCACGATTGTGGTGCTGATGGGGTGCTCAATCTATCTGATCAGCAAACGACGCATGCGAGAAGCCAGCCAGCTTATTGGTATCGCCTCAGTTGAAGAAGAAATCGTCGAAGAATTGGTCCCGACCCAGGAAACCCTAACCCAACAGCCTGTTATGGATGTGGAGAAATAAGCCATGCTCTCTTTTACCGTTGTTTTATTACTTGGCCTGCTCACACTCAGCGTTACTGCCGCAGCGACAGTAGGCGTATTGGGACTGGCACTTTCGGAAATATTTTCTCCGTTGCCTTTGACAAATGCATTAGGTGAGCTTGCGTGGGGATCCAGTGCCGAGTTCCTTCTGGTCGCGATTCCGCTTTATGTGCTCATGGGCGAACTATTGGTGTGTTCCGGCATTGCAGGCAGGATGTACGGCGCCGTATCGAAATGGGTAACGTGGCTGCCCGGCGGACTGATGAATGCAAATATTGGCGCTTCTGCATTATTTTCCGCCACCAGTGGTTCCAGCGTAGCCACTGCTGCCACTATTTCGACACTGGCTCTGCCGGAACAACGCAAGTCTGGCTACAATGCACCGCTGTTTCTGGGTTCTATCGCAGCCGGGGGAACTCTGGGAATTCTGATTCCTCCCTCAATCAACATGATTGTCTTTGCGCTTATTGCAAACGTATCAGTGCCCAAGCTCTACCTGGCTGCGACAGTTCCTGCCCTGATACTGACTTTGATGTTTGTATTGGTGATCGTTGGTGTTGCACTTGTGAAGCCCGGTATTTCCGGTAAGCCTGTGAAAGTGACCTGGCGCGAGCGTATCGAAAGCCTTCCGCATTTGCTTCCTCCTTTGGGCATCTTCGTACTCGTTATCGGCGTTATTTACAGTGGCATTGCGACTGCCAGCGAATCTGCCGCTCTGGGCGTGATCGCCGCGCTGATCCTTGCCGGCATCAAGGGCGCGCTGAACTTAAATACGCTACGCCGCGCGTTCGAATCCACCATGCGAACAACCGGCATGATCATTCTGATCACACTGTCTGCCTTTTTCCTGAATTTTGTGTTGTCCTCCATTGGACTCACAACCCAGCTCGTTGACTTTGTTACCGGCCTGAACCTGTCCCCCATGGGCACCATGCTGGCCCTGATCGCGTTCTATATCCTATTGGGATGCTTCATGGACACACTGGCGATGATGGTCATGACTGCGCCTCTGACAGTGCCAATCATCGTTGCCCTGGGTTTTGATCCTATCTGGTTCGGGGTAATGATGATCCTGCTGTGCGAAATGGGTCAATTGACACCGCCATTTGGTATCAACCTGTTCGTGGTTCACAGTATTCGCGGCGAGGGTAAGTTTCTGGACGTGATTATCGGTGCTGTCCCCTTCTGCCTTGTCCTGTTGCTTATGCTGGCCATGCTGCTTATTGCACCTGAAATAGCACTTTGGCTGCCATCCCTCTTTTCGGTTTCCTGAATATGACAAATGTGACTGTTATCAATCTTGTTAGTCAACTCGCGGATGAGTCAAACTTTGCGCCCTTTGGTCGATTGGTGCGACGCCCTCAGGATAGCGCACCTAACCTGGCTTCGGGCGCAGTCGAATCCTGGTTGTTGCCATTTGCATCAGCCTCTGAACCGCAAATCATGTTTAACAGATACCATGACAAAGGGCGGGAATTCTCCGTCATGGAGAAGCACCACAAGGTGACGCAATGCTTCTTCCCCATGGGCAATGTTCCTTACATCATGGTCGTAGGCAAGCAGAACAGCGAGGATCAGCCGTTAGCTCCTGAAGATGTCAAGGCATTCTATATTCCTGGAGATTGCGGCGTCATGCTTTGGGAACATGTCTGGCACTCGCTCGCGCGTTTTCCTGTGGGTTCAGAATATATTGATTTTGCCTTTATCACTGACTTGAAAACGCAGAACGAGATTGAACAACATCTTGCTGGCGCTCCTGTTCCGACGCTAACGGATTTCCTCGATTTTGCGAAAACGCATCAAACGCAATTTTCGGTGAATGATCCGATCAATCAGATTCTTTAGACGCACAACGATTCTGGGCTAAAACTTCAGCTTTGAATCATTGCGCTTCTGATAACTATATGGATCAGTAAAAACAAAGCCGGTTTGCATTTATCTTTGCAAACCGGCTTTTCGCATAACAGTGAACGCAACTTAGTCAGTTCTTCTGTTCAGCCATCTCTCCTGCATGAATCTCTCGAACCAATTGATGCCACTCTGTATGATTCTGCCAATGCATCGCTGCGCTCACGATATCCGCATCGCGCCCGTAAGGCCCGACAAATTGCATGGACGTTGGCCGTCGATCTGATGTCATGCCGTTGGGGACGGCAATACTGCAGCCCTGAATCAAATTGACAAACCGGGTGTAGATTCCCAGTGTCCGTTTCGGATCAAAATCTGTGAGTCGAATCGCTGCGCTGCTGGTCGTGGGAACCACGAGAAGTCGCTCCCCGGCCAGCAGACTCTCGATATATTCTCGAAAATAGCCACCGCGATTCAATAATTTGAAGTATGTATCCAAATCGGTTTTACCCGATTGCGCAAAACTGCTACGTACCGCATCATCAAGTGGCGCATTCGGGTCATTAACAAGATCTTTGTTATTCAAATATCCTTCCACTCCGGAGATACCCGCCCAGGTCTGCGCCATTTCTTCAAAGGAAAAAGGCAGCGATACGGTTTGCACAGTAAATCCCAGCGCTTCGCATTTTTCCCGGGCAGCGTGATAGGCCTGGCGCACTTCACTATCCGCTTCGGGTAAATTGCTGTCTTCAACAAACAGCAGTTCTGGCAATGAACCCTGATTTGCACGTTCGAGTCGTGCTTCAAAGGCTTGACGACGCGTGGTCGGCAGCATACAGCGGTACGCAAGCGCAATATCTGCAGCGGTGCGAGCCATTGGGCCCACGACATCGAAGCGCTGACTCAAAGGAGCGACACCTTCGGTGCTGACCCAACCCGGAGAACCTTTCAAACCGGTAATACCGCACCATGAGGACGGGATTCGTACTGATCCTCCCGTATCCGTTCCCAGCGCCAGCGGCACCAGACCTGCTGCGACCGCACTGGCAGAACCATTACTCGACCCGCCTGTATAGTACACATCCGAACCACTGACCGGATTGAGCGGGCGGCCCAGTGGGCTGACTCCCCATCCACTCATCGCAAATTCTGTTGTATGACTTTTCCCCGCGACCCAGGCCCCTGCAGCCTCCAGGTTCGTTATGACCTGAGCGTGTGCTTGCGGAAGGTTATTGACAGCCTTACATCCCATCCGGGTAGGCATCCCTGCAACATCGATCAGGTCTTTGACGACAATGGGAACGTCACAAAGCAATTGCGCATTATTTTCTGTATTGCTGTCAGATCGCACATCCTCCGCAACGTGCACGAGCGCACCTACTCGTTCATTATCCTGTCGAATTGAGTCCAGAATATCATGTCGCGGCGCAACGGGTACTTCGCTGTTCTCTGTTCTTCTGCAGCTATCAATCGAATCCAGAAACAAAACCATTCATCCTCCAAATATTACGTTTGCGTTTAAGTACTGAGGATACAAGTAAACGGATGGGCCCGATAAAAAAGTTTTTTATCAAATGAAGGGCTTATGATTATCAAACCGGATTGATCCACCGATTCATGGCGGGAAATGTGCTTTTTTGGGTGGTTTTCACTGCACGAGTTGCTTCTTGCCATTCCAAATGACAAAATTGCCCGCTTATACAGCTGAAATCGCGCAAGTGAGAACCGATGAAAAGTGAAACGCCGTCTACTCCCAGGAAAAAGGCCTTGTCTGCCCAGGTCGCAGATACCTTGCGCGCGCGGATCGAGCAGGGCGAATATGCGCCAGGCGACAAATTACCTACAGAACCCGTACTGATACAACAATTTGGCTTTAGTCGAACGGTCATTCGTGAAGCCATTGCAGCCTTGCGCGCTGATCGTCTGCTGGAATCGCGTCAGGGCGCAGGTGTTTATGTACTGCCTCCGCCAGAGCCGACGGAGTTGCTTGCAAGATTGGCCCCGGCCCCGGATCGCGTTTCCGACATTATCGAAGCCATGGAGTTGCGCATCGGGATTGAAGTTCAGGCAGCCGGTTTGGCTGCGCAACGCCGGTCCGCTGCCCAGGAAGCGAATATCCAGCGCCAATTGGACAGCTTTGCCCTTTTGATGAAAAATGGCCAACAGACTGAAGAGGCAGACTACGAGTTTCATATGGCAATCGCCGATGCGACGAACAATCCACGCTTCAGGATGTTTCTTGAACATTTTGGATACCGCATGATTCCACGCTCCAAACTGCGAGCAGTCAGCGGCGGTGTGGACTTGCCAAGCAGAGATACTGACATCCTGAATGAACATAAGGCCATTGCAGATGCCATATTTGAAGGCAATGTGGAACGGGCACGCGACAGTATGTTTCAACATTTGCAGTCGGGATTACAACGGTATAAGGCAATTGCGCGAAGTTTAAGCAATCTGGATTAATTATCCGGGTGGTCCTGCGCCACCTGCCAACAGCCACCTGCCAACAGCCAACAGCCAACAGCCAACAGCCAACAGCTTACTGATTTTCCGCTATATCACAAGCGACATATTGACACGGCCCGTAAATTCATCATATGATTTTAACTTATTCATATGACTAATTTAAAAAGGGGTTAAATCAGTGTCTCCGCAGGAACTCAAAACACGCATTTCTTCCGGCTTACTATCGTTTCCGGTGACTCACTTCAATGATGATTTGAGTTTGAATTTATCCAGCTATCAGTCACATGTGGAATGGCTATCGGGCTACGACGCAGCGGGACTATTTGCCGCAGGAGGCACCGGTGAATTATTTTCACTGACGCCGGAAGAAATTGCTCAAACGACAAAAGCAGCAAAAGAAGCCGCTGGTGCAATGCCCATTATTGCGGGTTGTGGCTACGGAACTGAACTGGCTAAAGACATAGCCCGGCGTGCCGAGAAGGCGGGTGCAGATGGTCTGCTTCTGCTTCCTCACTACCTGATGAACGTCCCGCAGGAAGGCATTTATGAACACATCAAAGCCGTATGCGATTCCACCGGCCTTGGCGTAATCATCTATAACCGCGCCAATTCAGTCGCACAGGCAGATACCGTCGCCCGTCTCGCAGATGTTTGCCCCAACCTGATCGGCTTTAAAGACGGCACAGGCAAAACGGATCTGGTCCGTCATATCACATCTACACTTCGTGATCGACTTTGCTATATCGGCGGCATGCCCACGCACGAACTGTTTGCACAAGGGTTCAATGGCATTGGAATTACCACCTACTCCTCAGCTGTTTTCAACTTTGTTCCGGGAATGGCTTTGCGTTTCTACAATGCACTTCGCGCCGGCGACAACGCGACAATGGACACCATACTCGAGCGTTTCTTTTATCCATTTGTGCAGATCCGTGACCGCCAGGCCGGCCACCCGGTATCTGCCATCAAGGCGGGCGTTCAGGCAATTGGCCGCACACCTGGCCCAGTGCGTCCCCCACTGACAAACCTGACAGACGAAGAAAAAGAAATGCTCAAATCCCTGATTGAGAGCGTCAGCGATCTGCAGTAATACAGGCCTTTCGGGAACCAGGTTGACACAACCCGTTCCCGATATGCCTCTCCCTGAATATCCCGCAATCCCATTGCGCGCGCCTTACCTCAATCTCACTTCGGAAACATTTATGACTCAGACACAACCCACCGGCGAAATGCTCATCGGCTCAAACGCAGTACGGGGCTCGTCCGGTACTATGCTTGCATTCAACCCAGGCACCAATAGCGACATTCCTGAACCGGTATTTGGTCTGGGCGGCGCAAATGAAGTCGATTGTGCAGCGGAACTGGCTGCGGCTGCTTTTGATCCATACCGCAACCTTCCCTTCTCATTAAGGGCACAGTTCCTGGAAACCATCGCCGAGAATATTATGTCTCTTGGAGATACACTGATCGAGCGCGCGCATGCTGAAACCGGATTGCCCATCGCTCGCCTGCAAGGTGAGCGTGGCCGCACGATCGGACAGCTCAAACTGTTCGCACAGGTGATCCGCGATGGCGCGTTTCTTTCAGCCAGCATTGACCCCGCTCAGCCCAATCGCGAGCCATTACCCCGTGCTGATCTGCGTCTGTGCAAAATTCCACTGGGCCCGGTAGCAGTATTCGGCGCAAGCAACTTTCCCTTCGCATTCTCTGTCGCAGGCGGAGATACCGCCTCTGCCCTGGCCGCCGGTGCGCCTGTCATCGTCAAAGCACATAGCGCACATCTGGGAACGTCAGAACTGGTGGGACGTGCGATTCAAAAAGCAGTGAAAGATCTGGAACTCCCTGAAGGCGTATTCTCGCTGCTGATTGGCAGAGGTCGCGACGTCGGCGAACAACTGGTAGCTCACCCTGCCATCAAAGCTGTCGGCTTTACTGGCTCCCGCCAGGGCGGCCTAGCACTCACGGCGATAGCCAACAAGCGTCCGGAACCCATTCCAGTCTACGCCGAGATGAGCAGCATCAACCCCGTCTACCTGCTGCCATCTGCCCTGCAAAACCGTGGGGAGAAGATCGCCAAAGATTTCGTCGATTCCCTTAACCTTGGGGCAGGACAATTTTGTACCAATCCAGGTCTGGTTTTCGCAAAGGAAGGCGCCGACCTGGATGCCTTCGTAGATGCAGCGGGGACAGCGATTGCCGAAAAATCTGCACAAACAATGTTGACTCCTGGCATTTACGAAGCCTATACGCGTGGCACTGCTGAAGTTGAATCGGTGGGTAGCGTTAAAAAGGTAGGCTCAGGCGGTGCTACAAACGATGCCCCCAATGGCGCACAGGCCGCTCTATATATGGCAACTGCAGATGAATTCCTGCAAAATCCAGCGCTGCACGCAGAAATGTTCGGTCCCGCTTCTATCATCGTATCGATAAGTGATGAAGCGCAGTTTCTGTCAATCACAGAAACATTGGAAGGACAATTGACGGCAACCCTTCAGATGGATGAAGCGGATTACAAACTGGCCGCGAGCCTGCTGCCCGTTCTGGAACGCAAGGCCGGTCGTATTCTGGCTAACGGATTTCCCACGGGTGTTGAGGTGTGCCATGCGATGGTCCACGGCGGGCCCTTCCCATCCAGTTCCAACTCGATGTTCACCTCGGTAGGTGCAACTGCCATCGATCGTTTCCTGCGTCCGGTCTGCTATCAGGACATTCCCGAAGCGCTGCTGCCCGACGCTGTCAAAGAAGCGAACCCACTAAAGATTAGCCGCAAGGTAAATGGGGTAATGGAAGTTCGCTGACACTTCGAGTTTCAACCAATAAGTGCCTAAACCCTTGGCTCCGGGAGGAGCAAGGGTTTTTATACGCGCATACACTGAAAAATGAGCTGACCCTAGCTGAACTCCCCCGCCAACCCTTCTGCCCCGCGCGCCAATAGAGCCACGTCCATTCCCACTGCAGTAAACAGAGAGCCGCATTCGATGTACCTGTGGGCCAGCTTTTTATCCAGGGTAAGAATGCCGGGTGCCTTGCCTAGCGCCCTAACCTGTCGAATGGCATCTTCAATGGCACTTTGCACCTCGTGGTGTCCTGGATCGCCCAGATGCCCCAGACTTGCCGACAAATCTGAAGGGCCGATAAATACACCATCAATACCATCCACTTTCGCGATGGCTTCCAGGTTATCCAGTCCTTCCCGCGTTTCGACCTGTACCAGAAGGCACAGTTCATCTTCGCAATCGTGCATGTAATTTTTATTCCTGCCAAAATCACTGGCGCGCATCGTCCCCCCCACGCCGCGTATTCCTCGCGGCGGATAGCGCATGCCGGCAACTGCCATCGCAGCCTCTTCTTCGTTCTGGACATAGGGAATCAATAGTGTTTGCGCACCGATATCCAGAAAGCGCTTTTGCTGCACCGTGTCCTTCCATGATGGCCTGACAGCGGCCGATACAGGATATGGCGCTACCGCCTGCAATTGCGCGAGCACGCCAGAGACTTCATTGGGAGAATGCTCAGTGTCCAACAGAAGCCAGTCAAAACCTGCCCCGGCTACAATTTCGGCACTATAGGCGTTGCATAACGACACCCAAAGTCCAAGTTGATGTTGTCCTGCGGCAATGGCGTGTTTGAAAGTGTTCCTTTGCATGACAATCGTGATTCCTTTTTTGTTCAGCCAAAGCTGACGGAGATGCCGCCCAAGGTACCGAAATCTGCGTGGATGACGTCGCCTTTTGCCACGGGAACAGTACGCGTAAACGAACCAGCCAGCACCACATGCCCTTTCTCGAGTACGCCCCCGAATTCTGCAATTTTGTTCGCGAGCCAGACAACTCCCATTCCCGGGTGTCCAAGCACAGCCGCAGATACGCCAGACTCTTCAATCGTGCCATTTTTATACAGCAGGGCACTGGCCCAGCGCAGATCGATATCCATGGGTCGCACGACCCGGCCACCCAGTATTACAGCAGCAGAAGCAGCATTGTCGGCGATGTTGTCCACGATCCGCCGCGGATATTTCGTGCGCCCGTCCACCAGCTCCAATGCAGGCTGCACATAATCAGTCGCGTCCAGAACATCAAACAGCGAAACATTCGGACCTTTGATGGCCTTTCCAAGAATGAAGGCCAATTCAACCTCAACCCGGGGCACAATAAAACGGTCAGATGGAAGACAATCACCATCGTAATAAAACATGTTATCCAGCAAATGACCGTAATCAGGCTCGTCAATGCCAAGCGTCGATTGCATCGCCTTGGACGTCAGTCCGATTTTATGCCCTCGAAGCGTCGCCCCTTTGGCAATCTTTTCAGCGATAACCAGCTTCTGTATTTCATAGGCATCCGCAATGCTCAGACCAGGAAAGGTCTCGTCAAGTTGCGTTGTGGGCGTTGCGTTAGCCTCAGCGTCCAGCAATAGTCGCATTGCTTTTTTGTGTTTCTGTTTGCTCAGCATGATTTACCCATTTTTAACGGTGTTTTTCAAAGTGCCGATTGTTGGCACCTCAACTTCCACCACGTCGCCTTCTTTCAGGAATTTCGGTGGATCAAACCGAATGCCGGCGCCTATGGGCGTACCCGTGGAAATGACATCGCCGGGTTCAAGCGTCGTCCATTTGGAGATGTAATGGATCAGAAAGGCAAAGGAAAACATCAGGTTCGCCGTGGTATCCCGCTGCCGTTCTTCACCATTTACGCGCGTGATCACTTCCAGATCGTCATATCGGGGAAATTCGTCTGCCGTCACCAGCCAGGGTCCGGCTGAGCCACTCTGATCAAAGTTCTTGCCTTGAGTAACGTTGAATTTGCCATGTCTTAACCAGTCACGTACGCTGCCCTCATTCAGGCAGGTCAAACCGGCAATATGTGAGAGCGCGTCCTCTTCCGGAATCCGTCGGCCACGTTTTCCGATCACAATTGCTATTTCGCCCTCATAATCAAGTTGCACTGACTCCTGAACAGGACAGATCAGCGGCTGATTGTGACCCGTGATAGAGGCGGCAAATCGGGGGAAGACACTGGGATAGGCAGGCGCAGCGCTGCCGTCTTTATACTCTTCATTACGATGGTGATAATTCACGCCTACGCAGATGATCTTGCCCGGATTTGGGACGGGCGCAAGAAAATGAAGCCCGTCCAATGCGTAGCGCGGTGCGTCATTTGGGAGCAATTTGCCAATAGATGCCAGCTTGTCGCTGCCTATCAGATCATTTATTGTGCGAATATCGGGGCCAAAAACATCAGTCAAATCAACAACATCGCTGCCACTGACGATGCCGAAGCGATGTTTGTTCTCTAACAGAAAAGAGACTATTTTCATTTTTCAAATCCAAAGAATGCGGCCGGATTATCGACCAGTATTTTCTGTCGTAATTCCTCTGTCGGTGCATAGCGATAAAGCTGCTCGACCAGATCACCTTCGTTCGGCGGCTGTTTGACGGAAACCGGGTGCGGCCAGTCGCTTCCCCACACCACCCTGTCGGGTGCCGCATCAATATAGGCTTGTGCAATGGGAATGACATCGTCCCAGGGTGCACCGTCCTTCGATACTTTCTCCGTGAGCGACAGCATGACCCAGAAATTTCCGCGCTTCAATAATTCCAGCATGGCCTGCAGACTGGGGTCGCTATTGCCTGCTCGCGGATCGGGTCGTCCCATATGATCGAGCATCACAGGGATATCCAGCGACTGAAACATGGAAAGTTGCTCCATAATGCCCGTTGCTTCCGGCTGGAATTTGGCATACCAGCCCAGCTCCCGAATGCGCGCGATGGCGTGTTGAAAATCCTTTTCCGACATACTGACGCCAAGCCCCTGACGATTAAAGCGCGCCCCCTTGATGCCTGCCGCATCCAGCCTGGCAAGCTCACTGTCACTACCTTCAAGCAATACCAGCGCATTGGCACAACCGCGATAGCCCGGTCCGGCTGTGGCAAGGGCATCCAGCACGACCTGGTGATCGGCACCGTAGGTGGTCGCCTGAACGATCACACCTCTTTCAATTCCCAGAGTCTGATGCAGTTTGAGCGCCACTTCAATTGTGGCTGTCGGCATTTCATAGGCAGCCCCCGCTCTGACGGGATACTTCGAAGCCGGCCCGAACACATGGAACTGGCAATCACAACTGTGAGCGGGTGGTTTGGGAGAAGGAGAGCGTGGATTTGGATCAAAAGGAAGATAATCAGGCATCTGAATCTCCTTTCACTGCAATAAAATCACATTCGAGCAATTTGTCGCCGTCCAGATTGTTATGAATGGTATGTCGTGCAGGCCGGGAATCCGGATCGGGAAACAGGACCAGCCACTCCTTGTTCAAGGCAGCGCGCTGCGAGCGATCTCTCATCCATACATGCATTTTGATGATGTCTGTGACGTCCACGCCAGCCGCAAGGCAAATACGTTTGACATGTTCAAACATCAGTCGACTCTGCTCTTCGATGGTAGAGCCATATTCTCCAGTGGCCGGATCGGTACCCTGGATACTTCCCGAGTACACCATGTTGCCAATCTGGCACGCCGCCGGAATCGGGTTCTTGTGACTGAACCCTTCGGCATAAATGCTCTTTCTTTTCGTCATCTCTATTTCTCCTGACCTGCTCTTTACTAATTCACGCGGATTTGTGCGTTTTTGATGATGGGCACCCACCGTTCGTCTTCTTTCTTCAGATATGCCTGGAATTCTTCCGGCGCCATGCTGCGTGCCTCGGCCCCCAGTGTGTCAAAACGCTTAATGATTTCCGGCTCTTTCAGTATTTCAGTCGTGGCCGCACTGATTTTCTTCAGAACGTCCTCTGGGGTTCCTTTGGGCGCCATCAGACCGGTAAAGGTATAGGCAACGCCATCCTGTATCCCGGCTTCTGCCATCGTGGGCACGTCAGGCAGGCTGGCAAGACGCTTTTCTGAGGTAACGGCAAGTGGACGCAGTTTTTTGTCCTTGAGATAAGGCAGCGCAACAGACATCTGGTCGAAACTGAAATCGACCTGTCCGCCCAGCAAATCAGTGATCGCGGGTGAATTACCTTTGTAATGAACCGTCGTCCATTTCGCCCCGGTTTTTGCCATCATCATTTCGCTCATCAAATGATTTGACGTGCCAGCACCAGGCGATGCCATATTCAGTTTTCCAGGATTCTGTTTTGCAAAGTCGATCAGTTCTTCGACCGTCTTGAACGGCAATCCTGTTCGTGTCTGAAGAACCATCGGCGTCATTGAAATTGATGTCACCGCCTCAAAATCACGATCCCACTTGTAGGCATCACGATTGAAAATGATCGGACTAAAAAGAAGTGGGCCATTGGCTGCCATGAAGAACGTGTACCCATCGGGTTTGGATTTGGCCACATACTCGCCGGCGATCATCCCACCCGCACCCGCCTTATTTTCCACAATAAACGGTTTACCAAAGGCTTTTGCCAGGCCTGGTGCAATCAGGCGCGCCGCCACATCAACATTGCCACCCGGAGGATACGGCACAACGATAGTGACCGGCTTGGCAGGCCAGTCGCTCGCGTAAACTGTTGAACTCAATAATAGGGATAAGGCGATGAGCCCTTGTCGTGCATGCATTAGTCTCTTCCTGTTATTAGTGGTTTGAAGTCATGTGAAAAAAGATATCAAAACCTGCCATCCTGGGACAATATAAAAAATGCATTTACGTCCACATACCGGACTAAAACGAAATTCGACACTCACATAACCTCAGGAAAATACGGCATCATTCACTCTGTCTCGGATATTTGGAGGCACTGAAGGTTACTATTTGGACATATTTTTCGGTGAAACAAAACAATGAAACTCTATGCAGACAGCCTGGGTCCGGAGCAGACCTACAAATTAATGACGGGAATCGTGGTGCCGCGGCCGATCGCCTGGATAAGTTCGGTCTCCGCTAGCGGACTGGTAAACGTGGCGCCATTCAGCTGCTACACGATTGTTTCCAATAAGCCACCGATGATTGGTGTAAACATTGGACGCAAGGCAGGCGCGCGGAAGGACACTGCATGCAATATTATTCGCAGCGAGAATTTCGTTGTGAATATTGCAGATGAAACCCTTCTTGAGCCTCTGCATCAGAGCGCAGCGGAATATCCGCCGGAAATCAGCGAGACACAATTGCTGGAGCTTGAAACATTGCCAGGAGAAAGTATGCCGGTCCCTCGGCTCGCCGCAGCGCCTATCAGTCTGGAATGCACTTTGCACAGTGTTACGCCTTTCGGTGAGACGGGCGCAGAGTTTTTTGTAGGAGAAATTAAAGTGCTGCATATCAGGGATGATCTGGTAAACAACGGCAAAATCGATAGCACAATGCTTCGACCCATCTGCCGTCTGGGCGGCCCCAATTACGCCACGCTCGGCAAGGTCATCACATTGAAGGCCGTCGCACAAACACCCAAAACCGTGCTGTAAATGTTATATGGGAAACTGCAAATGTCATATGGAAACTCATGAATAACGCCGATAGTGATGATCAGATAACTTTACAGCCGGGAAGCCAGACGGTTTCGCGAGCGATGGACATTCTCAGGCTGGTCGCCTGTGGTCAGGAACATGGCGTACGACTGACCGACATTGTCGAAATATCCGGACTGAACAGACCTACTGCGCGCCGCATCCTGAAAACCCTCATCCAGGAGCAGGCAGTCGAACAGGATCCCCTGACTCGTCGCTATCTCATCGGTCATGAACTGACATTGCTTGGACTGTCGCGACGACGGCGGTTCCCCCTGCTATCTGCCGGAACCACTTGTCTTAGTCATCTTGCTCAAAGCATTGGTGACACGGCGTTTCTCAGCATTAGACATAGGCTGGATTCTATTTGCATTGCACGTCAGACAGGTCATCATCCGATACAGGTCCTGTCCATTGACGTGGGTGCGCGCCGCCCTTTGGGAGCCGGTGTATCGGGTGTTGCCCTTCTTTCCTGTCTTTCCCAGGAAAACATATCTCATATCATCACCACGAATGCGAAACGACTGGAACAGCAGTCAATGACACCAGCGCAACTCATGGAGAAAGTGGAATACGCAAAGGCGTTGGGGTACGCGCACGTACAGGATGGACTCATGCCTGGAACAAGTGCTGTCGCGGTTCCGGTTGTGAATGCATCCGGACTTCCCCAGGCTGCAATTACCATCACTGCAATGTCCAGCCGGCTGGATGCATCACGTCTGCCATTTGTAGTGGAGCAGATGAAAGCACAGGCAGAGCAGCTTCGACGACATGCAGATACGAATGGCAGATGAAATAAGCGGAGAATATTGTTAAAGTAACCCTTTATTAAAGTCGTTCGGCATTGAAGTAGTACTTTATTAAAGTAATCCACCATCAGCGTTGTCCTATCCACCTTATTGGTACTGGATAAGCACGGCACCGGGATCGACACTTGAAACAAGAACTCTCCGCTTCGGAAGCCCGCCGCATCGCGCTCACCGCTCAGGGCTTTAACGCCCTCAACCGTAGCGGCGACATCGGCAGAGCGCAGCTGCGCCGCTCTATTGCACAAATGGGCGTATTACAGATCGACAGTGTGAATGTTCTGGTGCGTGCGCACTACCTGCCGCTCTTCTCTCGCCTTGGATCCTATGAACGCAATCTGCTGGATACAGAAGCCGTTGCCAGGTCAAAACGCTTTTTTGAATATTGGGGACACGCAGCGTCATTGCTTCCCCTGGATTGCCAACCGTTGTTTCGTTGGCGCATGGAACGAGCACTGCGTGGTGAAGGCATCTGGCGGCCACTGCAGCCCTACGCAAAGGAACGACGAACAGAGGCCGAGGCGATATTAGATCGCATTCGTAAAGAAGGTCCGTTGGCTGCCTCCGATCTGTCAGCCGCCCCCGCAGTGAGCACCAACACCAATCAGAAAGCCAAGGCGGCCAAAGAGATGTGGGATTGGAGCGAAGTCAAGCATGCCATTGAATGGCTCTTCTGGTCAGGGCAAATTGCAGCTACAAATCGTAGAGGCAGCTTTGAACGGGTGTACGACATACCCGAACGGGTTATGCCAACTGCGATTTTACAAACACCAACACCGAGCGAACAGGATGCGCAACGTGCGCTGATCGCCCGCTCCGCAAAAGCTCTGGGCATTGCGACGGCAGATGATCTTCGAGATTATTACCGCATTCCTGCTGCGGACGTGCCGCAAGCAATACAACAACTGACGGAGGAAGGAACCCTGATGCCGGTTCGCGTACGGGGCTGGCGCCAACAGGCCTATTTACACAAAGATGCGCGCGCTGGTCGCCGGATAGAAGGCGCTACTTTGCTTTCGCCTTTTGATCCGCTCATCTGGCATCGCCCACGTACAGAGCGACTTTTTGACTTCCGCTATCGGCTGGAGATCTATACGCCTGCCCACAAACGTGAGCATGGCTATTATGTGTTGCCGTTTCTATTGAACGGTGCGATTGTGGCACGCGTGGATCTGAAGGCTGATCGCCAGTCAGATGTTTTGATTGTGCAGCGTGCCCATATAGAACCTGATGCCCCGCAAAACACAATAGAGCATTTAATAGATGAGTTGCGACTTCTGGCTTCATGGCTGCGTTTGTCTTCGCTTGCCGTCACACCAGCGGCGATGATCCACCCGCTACTTGCTCCCTTGCAGGTGGATGCGTCATTGACGTAGATCAAGAACCAATCGACTTGCAATTCGGGGAAAAAATATGTCGAAAAAATCGACTTTTTTAAACATATTCCCCTGACGTGTCGATTTTTTTCGATTTTTTCGACACGTCTAAACAATATGTTTACGCCATCGACATATTCTTCTGATATGTCGAAAAAATGCGATTTTTTCGACATGTTCAAATCTTGCGCAATTTACCCGTATCTGGGTGTTTCTAAAATCGGCTAACTAACAGCATTGATTGGCTAAATTCGATTATTTTATTAAAACCACAGACACCATTCTGTACGATTAAACTCTCGGAAACTGAACAACTTGCTCCGCGATTGCCTCAAGATTCGCCATAACGGCCGCGAACAAGCAAAAGCAGGAACACCAGGGCTGCCGCGGCACTCGTATGACCGCTATAGGCAACCAGTCCCAGTGCCCATCCATATCCGTGGACGGCGACAGCCAGACCCACCACGAGCAAGAGCCACCCTCCCCAGCGCAATGCCCGGCTGGTGGTCTGCGGCAACTCCCGCTTGAACACATCTTCCTGATGCCGATCCATGGACAGAGCCACCAGACCAAACCCGAAGAAAGCAATAATAAGAATGCCAAAGTGGATCATTGCCTGCCCTGCGATAAGATAACGTCGCCCGAACTGTCAACGGTACTGACCGGTCGTGCTGTCGAAGCTACTGGTGTCGACGCTGCCGGTGTTGACGTACGGGTTGTTGCTGACGCTTTGTTCGACGCTGATGAGGTAGCGGTCCGCTGCGCACGCTGCCGGGGTTTATGGCGAGCCGTACGAATGGCAAGTGCGGCATGCAATCCTGCGAACACCCAGAGCATCAGTTCAAAACCAGCAAATACCCAATCGCCGTGACTCAGACTCAGCCATAACGGCCGCGATGTCGTTGCTGCACTCACTAGCGGCAAGAGTGCCAACAGCACAGCGGCAGCCCAGAGTTGTTCAATCCAGGCCCGTTTGGATGGTCGAATGATTGCGTGCAATAAGGCCACACCCCAGGCAATGAAAAATATCTGCACTTCCCTCTGACTGCGCTCCGCCAGGTCAACAGGCAGCAACCGGTTCGCCCACAGATACGCAGTCATCGCAGTGGACAATCCGGCGATGGCAGCGATATTGAGCTTTTCTACCAGACGAAAACCAAAGTACGGATTGGCAGGGTCGGGCAGCTTTGCCCTTCTCTTCACTGTCCACAGCACAAGTCCGGTACCCACCATGGCGGTGCCGGCCAGGCTCACTAGAAAATACAGCCAACGAACTACAGAATCGCTAAAGCGCCCCAGATGAAGCGCATACAGCACACCTCGGGTTTCTGCCGCAGCACCAACCTTGTCCACCGCCCGAATCATTTTGCCGTCAGTTCCGCTGAACACCAGATACTGCGGGCTTGTCGAAACACGACCAAATTCATTACGCGACACAATCACCTGGGCCAGCTTGTCGCCCGGATTGGTAATACTGACCTGCCCAACGTTGCTCTTGCCCCATCTTTCCTGCGCCTGACGCACCATATCTGCAACACTCGCCAGCTGAGCGGGTTCTCCTGCCGGCTTGCCTGGAGGATTGAAGGAGCTTAATTGGGCAAACATGGCCTGTCGATCAGCGGGCGTATTGAAGGCCACGTTGCCACCCCAAGGCATATACAGCAGCATCAAGGTGACCAGCCCACTATAGGTAATCATCAAGTGAAATGGCAGCCCAAACACTGACAGCGCATTGTGCGCGTCCAGCCAGCTGCGCTGTCCTTTTCCCCAGCGAAAAGTAAAGAAATCGATAAAGATTTTCTTGTGTGTTATCACACCGCTGATAATAGCCACCAGCATGAACATGGCGCACACGCCTGCCAATATCCGTCCCCAGAGTACGGGGATGTAATGGAATTGAAAATGAAAACGAAAGAAGAAATCGCCGCCGCGAGTCTCGCGTGCCGGCACTTTCTGGCCTGTCTCGGGATCGAAAGTGGCACTCTGAAATCCTCGTCGCCCGGGAACTTTCCGGTTACGCCAGAAGGCACTCACAACATTATTACGTTCGTCCGGCAGCGTGAAATTCCATTGAGGACTGTCGGGCGCGAGCGTGGCCAGGCTGCTGACCATGCGCTGCGTCACCTCGGTCGCTTCAGGTACATGGTGTTGCGCAGAGAGTTCCGGACGCATCCACTGTGATATTTCATCACGGAAATAAGAAACGGTACCCGTTAAAAACATGGCATACAAAAGCCAGCCGGCCAGCAGGCCCGCCCAGATATGCAGATCAGACATGGTCTGCCGAATGCCACGCGCTTTAGGAGCGGACTTGACCGGTTTATGACTCTGCGGGCTCATGATGCAGATCCACTATTGACGGCCCACCACGCCGCTATTGCAAGTGGCATTGCCGCAATCGCCAGTCCCAGCCACGCCCGGGAGGCAGAGCGAACTGCAAACACCCATACGACGGCGCCTGCATATACTGCGAAACTGGCCAGCATCCCTGTAAGCACAGCCTGTTCCCTTGCCATGGGTAATATCAATGTTGCCATACTGGTAAGTGCTGCCAGAGCATATCCACCCAATATCGCAGCGATAATGCGCGATACCAACGGTGTCTTGCTAAAGAATTTGCGTGCCATTGCACGCGAGGAGTTCATGATCATGATTCTCACAACAATACCCGGGTGTGATGCGTGCACATTTTGTGCGTATTCGCTACACCCAGGCCTGAACATTTCTCGAGATCACAGATAGTAATTCAAATATTCTTTAATTAAGTTGAAAACTAATTTAGAATGATAATGATTTTTATTTGATTGTTTAACATCATAAGCTTCATTCCTCTTTTCATAAGATTCACTTCCGTTTGAACGGTTCGGTGTTCATATCAATGAGCGCCACAGCGTTCAATTCTTCCTCTCAGTTTGAATTTCAACATTGGTATGTCACTTCCCTTCCCACAAAAACCCCTGTCCCGACAAATCACATATGTCATATTTGCTGCATCCGCCGTTACGGCAGCGCAAACCGCGCGTGCACAGAACGCCGTCAGGACTGAGACCCCAGCTGCGCCAGTAACGCAACCAGCGTCTTCTCAGTCATCCGCGCCTTCGTCCGTCGCCACCTTGTCTGCCATCACCGCGCAATCAGAGGGGCTTGAGACGGAAGATAGTCAGTCATATGGTGCATCGGGCGTTGGCGTTTTCAAAACGACGCAGACGCTTCGCGAAACACCGCATCCGGTCACTGTGTTGACGCGCAAGGCACTGGACGATCAGTTTCTGCCGGATCTGCAGGACGTGATGCGTGCCTCCCCTGGGGTCACTGTCGATTTTGTCGATACCGAGAGGGTGAACTACTATTCGCGCGGTTATCAGATCGACGCCATCCAGCTGGACGGCCTTACCATGCAAAACAATGGCTCTTCCTTTTTGCAACCGGACACGGCAGTACTTGATCGCGTTGAGATCATTCGTGGTGCCGGCGGTATGCTGCGTGGCTCGGGCAATCCATCCGCAACGGTCAATCTGGTTCGCAAACGGCCGACGAGCGATCTTCGCGCATCAGCCGCACTGACCTTTGGATCCTGGAACCGTCGGCGAATGGAGGCGGATATTTCAACTGCATTGATTCCTTCCGGCAAGGTTCGTGGACGACTTATTGCGGTAAGCGACGATCGTGATTTCTTTCAGGACGTACGTCAGGAAAAACGCAAACTAATTTATGGGGTCGTTCAGGCCGATCTGACGCCGAACACGCTGTTAACAGCGAGTTTCCAGCATACCGACCTGAACGCCACCGGAGCCTGGGGTAATTTGCCACGCGGTCTGGACGGCTCGGATCTGGGCTTATCGCGCAGCACCTACCTGGGCTCAGACTGGAATCAGTGGAATCGATGGAATCAACAGTTCTTCGGCAGTCTGGAACATCGATTCAATGATGACTGGAAAGCGACATTGTCTGTGGCACACACAATCAATCATCTGAAAGACTTCAAGCAATCTTATTTCGCTCGTGTTCCAAATCAATCCAATCCTTATCTCTTCTCTGTAACCTCTGCAGAATATGATGGTGATGAGACGGTGCAGGATAACTTCTCCCTTACCGTCAACGGGGCCTTTAAAGCATTTGGACGCAGACATGAAGTGGTATTGGGCGCCGAGCAGGTCAACAATCGCAGCAAGGGCAGCGTAGGGATGGGTAATCTGTATCCAACCATTGTCGACATTCGAGACTGGGATCCCCACGCCGGTCAGCCACCTGAGCCGTATGTAGATACCAGCGGCGAACAGACTGTTACCTATATTCGTCAAAAAGGCCTTTATGGCACACTAAGAATGTCATTGGCTGATCCGCTCACGGCCATTGTCGGTGGCCGCTTCAGCTGGTGGGAAAACAAAACAAAAAATAATTCAAGCAAGGACTATAAAATCAATCGCGAGTTCACGCCGTATGCCGGGCTGGTACTGGACCTGAACGATAACCTTAGTGCTTACGCCAGCTATACCGAGATTTTTACACCGCAAAATTACCGCGACGCCAGCGGTACCATTCTCAAGCCGGTTCGTGGCGAAGATTATGAGCTGGGCATCAAAGGCGAGTTTATGGATGGTCGTCTGAACGCAGCCCTGTCACTGTTCCGCATCAATAACGTTGGCAAAGCCATGGAGGACGTAAGCACGCCCTTCCCTTGCACGCCCTACTACACCAGCAGCTACTGCTACGCCGCAGGCGGCAAAACACGCAGCCAGGGCTGGGAACTGGAAATGTCGGGTGAAATCATGCCTGGCTGGCAGGTGATGGGGGGTTATACCAACACGAGCACCAAATACATTCGTGATTCCAATGAAAGCAACGTCGGATTGCCACTGCGCACCCTGGACCCGAAACATATGCTGCGCTTGTTCACAAGCTATACATTTAACGGTGGCACACTGGATGGCCTGACCCTGGGCGCGGGTGTGCGGGCGCAAAGTGCAACCTATGCGCAAAGCGGCAATGTCCGCGCCGAACAAGGTGGCTATGCGGTCTACAATGCCATGGCAGGCTATCAGATCAACAAGAATCTACGCCTACAGCTGAACGTGAACAATATCTTTGACAAGACGTATTATCACAAAGTGGATGCGACCGGTATCAGCAACTATTACGGCGACCCAAGAAACGTCATGTTGACCCTGCAGGCCAGACTGTAGAATTCGGCACTGGCTCGTTTCGCGGTATGTCGGAGCGAGCCAAGCTGATGAAACTTGCCTTACAACAGCAAATCAATATCATCATCCACCAGATCCACCACCCGTCTGTACTCACCCGGCGTAATACCCAGATGCTGGCGGAAAAAACGGGTGAAATGGCCTGGTGCAGAGAAACCCACGTTGTAGGAAATATCGCCGATCCGCGTATTGGATTTACATAGCTCGGCAATGGCCGCTTCAACTCGCAACGCGTTGGCATACACGGCCGGCGTCAGATTCGTGCTCCTGCGAAACAATTCAAAAAAATGAGCGCGCGACAGACCACTTTCCGTTGCCAGATCAGCAAAATTATCACCATAGCGAAGATTCTCGCGCATTTTTCCGACAGCGCGCCGAATGCGGGGATCCATGGTGTTGGCGCGCAAACTCGAAAACAGGTGCGAGGAGTCCCGCAACGACGAATGACGTTCGGCCGTAGCCATGAACAGATCAAAAATTTTACCTTCAAGTATGTCAGCTGCGATATCCTGTGACACAAGCATTTCTGCTGCCAGCGCATTGGCCAGCAATCTTGCACCCGGCGGCAAGGTGGCACAGGGTTTAGGAAAGAACTGTGGGTGTCCGCTGACCGTCAAAGAACGCAGGACCTGGCTCAACCAGGAGGTTTCCAGATACAGCGCCATCAGGATACAGTGCCCTTCCCCACTGGGTGTATGCTCGTAGGCATGCGGCTCCCAGGCATTGATAAGGACGACACTATCTTTTGTCAACGGTTGGCTTTTGCCTTTGACCAGGAATGAACTGTCTACGCCGCTGACTTTAATTAGCGCGTGACAGTGATGATGGGCATGAATGACCAGCGGTTTGCTCATATCGAGCAACGATACGCGGCCAAAGGCTCCTTGGAATATTTTAATCGCCGTTGACATAGTACCCAAAGAAAGGCATCCGACCATATGGCCGGATGGCGATGGAGCCGCATTTTGTCTTCCCGCTTTATCGGCCCACATCGCAATATTGTTCAATTATATCAACAATTTGCCTATCGTAAGTTCAGGCCGCGCCGCGTTCTCCAGATACTTTTTGCAAGTTTTCAGATGTGATTCCATCATCATTGCGACTGCCAAGACTCAGTCTGTCGGCAAGTACAGATGCGATCACACCAAACACCAATGCCCAGAATGGCGCACTGATACCCAGCAGGTTCAGCGAACTCATGCCAACTACAAAGGCGACAAAAGCGCCAACCTGATTGCCCAGTCTGGGTCCGAAAGCGCCTTGCAGCGAGCTGACCAGAACGCCAATCATGGCCAGTCCCGCGACCACACCAATCAAAGGCTTGGGCAACGCCATGACAAATGGCACAGCAAGTCCGGCGATGAGTCCAAAGCCACCAAACAGCAGGCCATTCACAACGGTCGCCCCATAGCGCTTATCCTTATCCTCTCCGGCCTGTTCCGACGAGCAAATCGCGGTCATCGGGCCAGCGATATTGGCGTTATGGCCGCCCATCATCCCTGCAACAATGCCACCAATTCCACTGATAACCGTCATGGCGTTGATAGGCGGTTTGTAACCTTCAGCCATCAGCACACCAATTGCCTGGGCATTTTCCGCCCCGATGACAAGCGCAGCCAGCGGCACGGCAATTCCGAAAAACGCCCCCACAGTAAATACGGGCACCGTAAATTCTGGCATAACAAACGCGATATGACTGGTTCCTGTCTGAAACTGCCCCGTTACCAGAGTCGCTATCAGACCGACGATCAGTGCTGCCAGAACAGGAGGGACTTTTTGGGTGAGCCTTCCCGTCAGAAAGAACGCGAGCGCCGCGAGCCCGGCAATCAGTGGTGCGGCACTGACCGCATCAACTGCAGCCACACCGAAGCGGATCATGGCACCTGCAATCATTGCCATTACGATTGGCATTGGTACCCAGCGCATGATCCGCCCTATCACGCCCGTCATACCCAGAATCAAAACAATCACACCCGCCATAATGAAAGCGCCAACTGCTTCCTGGAACGAAAACGTGGCAAACGCCGCCGCCATAATCGCCGCACCGGGGATTGAATAGGCTCCGGTAATGGGCATGTGGTAACGCATTCCCATGAACAGACTGATAATGCCGCCCAGCAGATAAATGGCGAGCAACCACGCCACAGTCTGGCCATTGCTCAGGTGCCCCGCCTGCGCCGCGCCGATGACAATCAACGCAGGACCGGAACAACCAAAGATCGCAGCGACCAGCCCCGCACTGACGGACTTGAGCGTAATTGCGCCTGGGAGTCCTTTCAGACCTGACATCCAGCCAGGCGCGACCGGATCCTTATGAGCGCCGGTTGACGGCGCAGCTTCTTGTCTATTCATAGCTGTCTCCTGAAAGTCGCCGACGATGAGCGGCGCACTCCCTTTTAGTAGCGTGCTCCCGAAATCTCCGGGGCATGCCAGTTGTGTTATTTACCAGTGAAATTGGCCTTGCGTTTCGCGTGAAAGGCTTCCACTCCTTCACGGAAGTCTTCTGAACTGCGCAATCGGCTATAGCAATGACCTTCCAGTTCAATTGCGGCTGACAGTGAGGCATCTTCACTGTCATTGAGCAATTTTTTCGCCGTGCGCTGAGCCAGTGGTGAGAACTTCACCAACTCAGCCACCAGCTTGTCCGTCGCTGCCTCAAGCTGATCGTTCTCTACGCACTCCAGCGCCAATCCCCAGTCATACGCCTGGGGACCGGGAATGCGGCGTGAGCGCATGACAATATCTTTGGTCCGGCCAATGCCTACCATCTTTTGCAGACGAGCTGAACCACCGGAACCAGGAATCTGCCCCAGCTTTTGCTCAGGCAAGGCATATTCAGTTGTGTTTGTCGCAATCCTGAAGTCGCAGGCAAGAGAGATTTCAAAACCAACGCCGAAGCAGTAACCGCGGTTGGCCGCAATAACAGGTTTTGAACAACGCTCTGGCGAGGCAATATTCCATGCCAGTTTGGACACATGCTCAGGCGAGGCTTCCAGAAAGCCGCGAATATCCCCACCACTCGAGAAATGTTCGCCTTCAGCACGCAGCACAATGACACGAACGTCATCATTGGCGTCGAGCGCTTCAAGGACAAGGCGCAGCTGTTCGCGTTCAGGCATAGAAATAATATTGAACGGCGGACGAGACAGAACAATATCTGCGCGATGCTTTTCTGCATCGATTTCAACCCGGAATCCGTCCAGATTCTGCAGCAGGTCGTGTGCGGGGTGTTTAAGTTGACTCATTCAGTATTCCTTTTGTTTAAATCAATTGGCAAGATCAGTAGTAGGTTCACAATTGCTATCGGCTTCATATTCACCGGACACCAGCTTGCGCCTGAGGATTTTTCCGACGGGTGATTTGGGTAGTGCAGCCACGAATACATACTCGCGTGGTCTTTTGAAATTGGCCAGGTCAGTGGATCGACAATACTTATCCAGTTCTTCTGCACTGACTTCGGCCTGGCGTTTGACAAAGGCCACGACCCGATGGCCCCAGCGCTCGTCCTTAAGACCAGCCACAGCCACTTCGTCGACAGCCGGATGCAGCGAGATGACAGATTCGATATCGACAGGTGAAATATTTTCGCCACCGCTGATAATCATGTCGTCAACGCGTCCGCTCACAAACAGTTCCCCATCAGAATCGAAATAGCCAATATCACCGGTGAAATACCAATCGCCAATCAGAGACTTCTCGTTGGCATCAGGGCGTTTCCAGTAACCTTCGAAGGCTTCATCTCCGTCCAGATGGGCAATGATCTGTCCTTCTTCCATGTGTTCGACGCGATCTTCGGGGTTGGTACTTCCTAGTTGAATCACCCGGAGACGACAATTGATCGCGGCGCGACCGCAGCATCCGGCCTTGGCGCGCGCGTTCTGAGTAATCGCCACGGTATAGACCTCGGAACTGCCATAATGGTTGACGAAGAGTTCAGGTGAAAATGCCGTGTCAAGCCGGCGCAGCAGTGCTTCAGACATGGGTGCTCCGGCAAAGCCCAGCTTGCGTACCCGGCTCACATCGGTTTGTGCAAAGCGCGGATGCGACAGCATGTCGTGATAAAGTGTGGGTACCAGATACAAATTAGTAACACCTTCCACTTCAATCAACGACAGCGCCTGCTCCACATCAAATCGAGGCATGCAGACAAAACATCCGTCAATCAACGCCATGGAAAGCAAGGAACGCACACCCATGGTGTGATAAAGCGGCATGACACCAAGCGTTCGTTCGCCAACTGCGTAGAGATTCTGTGCCACATGAGCTAAAGCTGCAGCGCGTTCCTGCCTATGCCTGCGCGGTACGCCCTTAGGTTTTCCCGTTGTTCCGGATGTGTATAGCATCAGCGAAATATCTTCTGCATTCGCACGCGATTTACCTTCTATCGGCGTCGCCGCCATCAAATCCGCAAAAGAATCACTGCCAGGTAATGATTCACCCACCGCAACGGCTGTAATCTTTTCTGCCGCGGCGGCGTTCCGGACCGCGTCAATGCAGGAGTCGTCGTAGATGATCATTCTGGCGTCAGCGTCAGTCAGGCAATAATCAATTTCCTCGGGCTTGGCGCGCCAGTTCAATGGCGTCACAATGACACCGAGTAACTGGCAGGCCCAGTGCACGGTTGCCATTTCCCAGCGGTTCTGCATTACGACGAGCAAGTGATCGCCATGCCGCAAGCCGCGCTGTTCCAGGCCGCCGGCTACGGTTCTGATGATATCGAACCATTGCGCGTAGGTCAGGCGTTTACCCTCGGCAACCAGTGCCGGCGCGTTCGGGTTGCGTTCAACACTTTGAATAAAAGTGCTTCCCAGATCAAGCATTTGAAGTCTCCGCTTTTTCAGTTTTCAATTGAGGTGCTACATCGAGAATCGCCTCGACAATAGGTGTATAGCCAGTACAGCGGCACAGGTGCCCGGACAACATATCGCGTACCTGTTCCTCCGTTGGGTCCGGGAAACGCTGCAGAAAATCCACACAAGACATCAGAATGCCGGCTGTACAGAATCCGCACTGCAACGCATGGTGCTTCTTGAATGCCTGCTGCAGGATGCTCAGCGTTCCATCCTTATTCATCAGTCCTTCGACCGTCCGCAACTCACAACCGTCGACCTGCCGTGCCAAACACAGACACGAGCGTGTCGCCACGCCATCGATGTGAACGGTGCAGGCCCCGCAAACGCCGTGTTCACATCCGACATGCGTTCCGGTAGCACCGAGTTCATGACGAATGAAATCGGATAGGAGCATGCGGCTTTCAGCCTGGCTGCTGCGTGCCACGCCATTGAGCATGACGCGAATGGAATGTCTGGTTCTTTCTTCTGACATCATTTACTCCTTGTTCTCTGCACAGCGGGATATCGCTTTCTCGATTGTGCTCTGCCCCAGTTCCCGGACAAGATGACGTCGATACGCAGCAGAGGCATGCTGATCGTCCTGGGCATTCAATTGCCAGGACAGATCATTCAGGAGTTTTCCAAAAGAACCGACATCCTTGCGTTCCCACTCCACCACTGTCGGCTTATCAGCCACGCCGCCAATGCCCAGCCTTATTCTTTCCGGACCGGCTTCGACAGCACAGGCCACGATCGCGAAATCGCCACGCCTCAGGGCGAACTCGTCAAATGCATAGCCGTGCCCTTGTCCTGCCACGGGGAAACGCACCTCCGTAACCATTTCATTGGTCTGCTTGGCAGTGGTCAGCATGCCCTGCTGAAACTCCACCGCAGGCAGTTCCCGGGATTTCTTTCGCGAGCGCAGCACGACGCGACCACCCAGCGTAGCTAGACATAACGGCAGCTCTGCACTGGGATCCGCATGAGCGATTGAGCCCACCACAGTCCCGCGATTACGAATCTGATAATGGGAAATAAATGGAATGGCTTCGGCAAGCAGTGGAATGGTCGCTGCGAGTGCCGGCCAGTATTGCAATTGTGCTTGGGTGGTACTTGCACCGATGCACACCATGTTTTTTTCCTGTTTGATGTAATTGAGTTCTTTACAACTCGAGATATCCAGCAGCCAGCCGGGTTGAGCCAACCGCATATTGAGCAGAATGACCAGTGATTGCCCGCCAGCCAGAACGCGTGCGTTCTCGCCATCCTCGTGCAGCCATTTCAGCGCGTCCTCAACGCGTTCGATGCGTCGATATTCAAAGGCGTGTGGCTTCATTTGCTTATCCTCAGAAAACGCAGGATCCGTTGCAAGATACCTGCAGAACTACCGACCACAGATTTACCGGATGCCTGGCGGCCCAGTTGTTCAAAAAGCTGACCGAGCACCATACGTGCGGCTCCCTCCAGCATGCGACCACCTACGGCGGCCACCTTGCCCTGCACCTCTGCTTCATATTGATACCTCATCAAAGTGCCTTTCTCATTGGCCTCCAGTACGATATCGCCACCACCTTCCGCGCCGCCCAGCGACGAGACGCCGCTTCCCTGTAAATGCAACGAGTTAGGTCTGTTGATATTGGTCAGGGAAATTGTGGCTTCGTATCGGGCCTTGATCATTCCTATACTGATCGTGACGTCCGCCCGATATTTGTTTTCGCCTATCTGTTCCAGTTCGCGACAGCCAGGAATTACCTTGGCCAGCGCTTGCGGATCCATCAGTACATCGAACACTTCTTCCGGTGTTGCCGGAATCTGTGTGCTGCCCGTAGCGGAAAGTGCATGGCCCTTGCCCGTTTTTTTCGCGGGCTTCTGGATCTGCACATCGTCGGATGGCGGCGGATCTTCAAAGCCGATCAGTTCCAGAACCCGATTTGGGGTAAGCGGCAGACGGATATCCGGCGTTCCGCCCAAAGGACTCAACGCATCAGCCACGGCGTTGGCAACACAGACTGGCGTACTCATATTGTTTCCCTCGCCCAGACCTTTCGCGCCCAGTGGTGTGAATGGACTTGGTGTCTCCAGATGGACAATGACTGGATCAGGAACTTCGTAGCTTGTGGGTACCAGATAATCAGCAAACGTGCCTGACTGGAAGCCGCCATCATCGCCGTACCGAAACTCCTCCAGCAAGGACGCTCCCAATCCCTGGGCGAAGGCGCCCCGAATCTGCCCATCTGCCATGGCTGGATTCAGAATTTTCCCAGCGTCGTGTGCGGTCACGTATCGATCAATTCTGACCTTACCGGTTTTACGATCGAGTTCCACCGCACATATATCAAATGCAAATCCATACGCTGCGGAGGTATTGATTCGATCATCTTCTGTCGGCGCCTCGAGTGACTCTGGCGTCCAGAATTCGGTGACACGCATGCCAGGTGACATCCCCTCCGGCAATTCGGCAGGTGCCCAATGAGCACTACTGGCGAGCCGCGCGAAAGGCATGGCCTTGTCTGATTGTCCTGCCCGGAAAACCTTTCCACCTTCAAAGGAAATATCATCCGCCGAACATTTCAATTGATGAGCGGCAATATCACTCAATTTGGTGCGCAGTTTCGTTGCCGCCAAATGAACCGTCCCTGCCACAGCACCAGCAAAGCGGCTCGAATAATTGCCGGCTGCAACCGACCAGGCATCCTTGTCCGTATCAAAATCGACATTGACATTAATGTCTTTGGGCTGCAGGCCGAACACATCGGCTACCACCTGTGCGCAAACTGTGACATGTCCCTGGCCCGCGGGTGAAGACGCAATCACAACTGTGACACTGCCCAACAGGTCAATACTCACCGTTGCCGCCGCAATGCCGCCATTCTTCGGACCTGCCTTGGCGCGCTGCTCGGGGGTTAATGCGATCGTGATATAGCCCATGTTGGAAATAGACGGTTCAACGATGGCGGCATAGCCAATCCCGTACAGCCGTCCTTCAGCACGCGCCTCTTCCCGCCTGCGCAGCAACTCTTGCAGCCCGCCCTGGTCTATGGCTGCCGCCAGTGCTTTTGGGTAATCCCCTGAATCAAGCAATGCTCCCGCCGCAGCCCGGTAAGGAAACGCCTCGGGCTGAATAAAATTACGTCGATACACATCCAGCGGATCAATATTCAGATGCTGAGCAATCCGTTGAACCATACGCTCCAGTGCAAAATACACTTGAGGTCCGCCAAATCCTCGTACCAGCCCCGAAGGCATTTTGTTGGTGACAACAACGCGATTGCGTACGTGCAGATCATCAATTCGATAGGCGCCTGTCAGGATCCCATGCATACGATAAAAGGTGGCAGGCTCAGGTGCCCGCAGGTAGGCTCCCACGTCATCCTTCTGATCCAGGTCCAGCGCGCGTATCCGACCATCGCCATCGAAGGCGGCTTTGACGGTCGCAAGCCGTCCATTGGCTGCCGTCGCCGCGCTCAAATGCTCCAGTCGGTCTTCCACCCACTTTACAGGTGCTCCACCGGCTTTACGCGAAGCCAGACACATGAGCACCACAGATGTAAAGACGGCCTGTTTGACGCCAAAGCTACCGCCCGAGTCTGGCGCAGAGCGATGCCGCAGTCGATTACCGGGTACATTCAGCGCCAATGCCATGACGGCATGCATTGAAAAAGGCCCCATGAAATTTGAGCACACCTCGTAGCCTTCATCGCCAGGTAAATGCTCTGCAATGACAACGCCACATTCGATGGGCGTACAGGAATTTCGAGGATATTCAATATCGATTTCCAGATTGTGTTCACATTCTCGAAATCGGGCTTGCGGATCTCCATAATTGAATTCGCGCTCGTGAAGCACATTGGTGCCCACCGCTTCGTGCAGAATGGCAGATCCTTCAGTCATTGCACCTTCGATACTACTGACCGCCGGCAATGCTTCAAATTCGACGCGGATTCCGTCAAAGGCGTCCTCAGCAAGATAGCGGTCTTCAGCAATAACAACTGCAATTGGTTCGCCAACATAGCGAACCTTGTCCATCGCCGTGGACCACATCTCCATGGGCATCTTCACGCCATTGATAAACGGCCGCGACCAGGCCCGAACATCCTCGGGTGTAAGCACCGCCCTCACCCCGGACATTTGCTCTGCCTGGGAAACGTCTATGGATTTGATGCGCGCGTGCGCATAGCTGGATCGATAAACCGCGGCGTGCAGTGTGCCCGGCTTTAGACCCAGGTCATCACCATAGCGTCCTCTGCCTGTCAATAACGGTATGCTTTCAAAACGCTCAACGCGCTTGCCGACAAATTTGCCGGCGCTGCCCGATGCTGCGTCATCCACGCTGCTCATGCACTGCCTCCGAATCTGCTGTTATTGGAGCCACCAGCCGTATTCGCTGATTTGGCAAAACAGCGGAACTGCTGCCACTGGCTCCTGTCCATTTTTCACCTTGCAATGACATTTGAATTTTTCTTCACATGTACAGAAGGAAACGAAAATGAACCTGTGGGAGGCAGTATAGAAATGCGCCCGGACATTACCTTTACCCCGCAGTCGGATCAATTACCTTAGAGTCTGATTATTTTTTCTGATCCCCGGAAATGGCCGATTTTTACTACATAATGATTCTCGCAATAACCCGGCTGCTGCACTGCAACAGTCGCTTTTTGCATGCAGACATATCACAACTGTAATGAGGCATTAACATGGAGAATCTGGATGTTCTGGTCCTGCGCAGACTTAGCGCATGGCGCGCAGAAGGTAAAAATGCACTTCTGGCAACCGTCACCCGTACCTGGGGGTCCTCGCCACGGCCACTGGGATCGATTATGGCCATGAGCCAGGATGGAGCAGTCGTAGGATCCGTATCCGGCGGATGCATCGAGGACGATCTGTTTTATCGCTATACGACTGGTGAGGACAAAGTCGCGTTCACGAACAATGCGTCCCCCTGTCTTGTTCAATATGGACTGACAGCAGAAGAAGCCTTCCGGTTTGGCCTGCCTTGCGGAGGTACGCTTGAAATACTGCTCGAATTCAATCCGGACGCTAAGGCACTGCAGGCGCTGGTAGCAGCACTGGATAAAGGCCTGCTTATGCAACGCAAGGTCAGCATCGAATCGGGTATTGTCGAACAACGACCCATCGATCAGCCCACGCCACTCAGTTTCGACAAAACGACCCTGAGCACAACTTTTGGGCCTGAATTTCGAATGTTATTGATTGGCGCGGGTCAGTTGACCGAATATGTGGCAACCATGGCGCTATTCAGTGGCTTTGCCGTGACCGTCTGCGATCCGCGCGCCGAATACAGAAAAGACTGGTCCGTGCAGGGAGTCACCCTGCTCTCGGATATGCCAGACGACGTTGTTACCGGCTTCCAGGCAGACGCCCGAAGCTGCATCATCGCACTGACTCACGACCCCAAACTGGACGATCTGGCACTCATGGAAGCGTTGGAAACCAAGGCATTCTATGTGGGAGCCATCGGTTCTCGTCGCAACAATCGGGCCCGGCGCCAGCGAATGATGGAACATTTCGGTTTGACCGCCGGACAGCTTGCTCGCCTGCGCGGCCCCATCGGTATCTATATTGGCAGCAAAACACCCGCGGAAATTGCGATCAGTGTCATGGCAGAAGTGATAGCAGGAAAAAACGGCGTCGCCCTGCCCGCGAGCATGGATGTTGCCAATGCCAAGGAGTTAAAGGCAAAGCAGGTCGCTTGATTGAGCGGCGCGAGTCGCGGGCACCAGATATAACAACACAAATTCAAGACGTACAATAGAAGGGATCACGGCGAATTTATTCAAACAAATTCGACCCGCCAGCACGCTTGCACGCGAGCCAGGCATTATTATTATGCTTAGTACCAAATCCCCATTGGGCGGCCATTGCTACCCAAATCAGGACAGACACAACAATGACCATAGATACGAGGCTGGATCAGGCTTTTGAAGCCTTCGATGCCGTTAACAAAACCGATCCGAATACCTTCACCTGGCAAGGGAAGGAGTGGCCGCGCGAGCTTTTTCTTGCCTCAAAGCTGAGCGAATGGGTACTCCGGTTGGACCCGAATGCATCAACGCCATTACGATTGGCATCAAGATGTCAGCATATCGGTCGCTGGCAGATTGCACGCCGCGAGTATCCTGAAGGACGTATCGGCTATCTGACGTGGCGCAAGGCACTGGCGCGGCATCACGCCGACATGGCAGCAACCATCCTGCGCGACCTGAATTTCGAAGACAATACAATCGAGCGCGTGCAAACCATTCTGATGAAACGCGGGATTAAGCAGGATGCGGAGGTTCAGGTCATGGAAAATGCGCTGTGCCTGGTATTTCTGCAATATCAATTCGAAGAATTCCGCGTCGGGAATGAAGAAAAAATCGTGGATATTATCCGAAAATCGCTGCTGAAGATGGACGAGGCCGGCCGCAAGCAGGCCCTTACGCTTGAATACAGTCCTGCCGGGCTGGCTATTATTAATGAGGCGCTGGCGGGCCTGTGATTTGAAGCACTTTCATTGTCTCTTACTGCATTTATATTCATGTGTTTCTGGGCGGAGAGATCAAAAAAAAGGATATTGTTCGCTATCCATCATATCCGGCGGCGCTTTCTCTTACCACGGTTATGAAGTGACTCAGTGCCATGGATAATGCTCGCCGATTGAATGCAATCGCCAGATGGGCCAGCGGAACTTCTTCATCCTCTATAGACACGTAAGTAACCCCTTCCGCCCGCAATTGTCTCATTGTCTGCGGCACCAGTGATACTCCCATTCCGGCCGCAACAAAAGTAATTACAGATGTGATTTCTGGAACTTCCAGAAGGACCTCAGGGACGAATCCGCAACTTTGGCAGGCGTTAACGACAGCATCGTATATTCCTGTTCCAACTTTGCGGGGATAAAAAATAAAAGGCTCACCGCTCAAGTCCCGCAAACTGATTGCCCGTCTTCCTGAAAGGCGGTGAACACTTGGCAGTACCGCAACCAACGGCTCGTGTAAAAGGGCTTCCACCTGAACACCGGGAGCCTCCGGTGCCGGAGCGCGTATAAATGCGAGATCGACCTCTCCATCTCTTAACGCAGCAACCAGTTCATTCGTTGTACGCTGTAAAAGGATTATCTCTACCTTGGGAAAACGAGCCCGACAAACCTGGACCACTCTGGGCACAAACGGGTGAAAACTGGCAGAGACGGTAAATCCGATCGTGAGTTTATCGATTTCACTGTTTCCTATTCGCCTTGCTGTTTCAATTGACCGCTCATATGCGCTCAGAACACGGATGGCTTCTTCCCGAAAGGCGATGCCCGCATTTGTCAGCTCCACACCTCTTCGCCCGCGTAACAGCAAAGTCACACCCAGTTCGCGCTCCAATTGTTGGATCTGCTGGCTAAGGGGTGGCTGAGCTATGCCTAGACGTTCTGCAGCCCGCGTAAAGTGGAGTTCATTGGCCACCGCCAGGAAATATTTCAGATGTCGGATTTCCATATTTATTAAATATCGTATTATCTATTTCATATATTGGACTAATGATAGCGCGTTCCTTAGTATTAAGGGAAATCGTGCCGCCCGGCTTCCATGGCGGATTATCAATCCTTGTCGGAACACTGTTATGCCAACCGTAATACGCGAAGGAAAGCCTTCACTTCACTACTCAATCACCGATTTCACCGATCCCTGGACCGACGCACCATATCTGTTTTTGCAGCACGGTTATGGACGGAATGGCTCGTTCTGGTACCAATGGGTTCCAATTCTCTCCAGGCATTTTCGGGTGGTGTGTCCGGACCTCCGGGGACATGGCCTATCAGGTCATGAGTTTGATATTGAGAGTGGCTTCACACTTGAAACGTTGAGCGATGATGTGATTGCCATCGCCGACTCATTGAAGATTGAAAGGTTCCATTATGCCGGCGAGTCCATTGGAGGGCTGGTGGGGCTGGCGACTGCCGGACGCTACCCGGACCGCATACTTACCTTGACCAACGTGTCCGGGCCGGTTTTCATTTCAGAAGGTGCCAGAAAAGGTTACGCCCTGGGGCAGGCTTCCTGGCCGGAAGCCATTCGCACATTGGGACCTCGTGAATGGCTGGATAGAACCAATGCCTCAACGCGATTTCCTCCAGACATGGATCCTGGTTTTCTACGCTGGTATACAGATACAGTCGAGAAAACAGGTACCGCGGTCCTGGCTGCTCTGGCCCAGTTCGCACTTGATTCCGATGCAACGCCGTATTTGAAAAACATCGCAGCACCTGTTCTATGCCTGTACCCCGAGCAAGGAGCTATTGCCAATACAGAGCAAAGGGAGACCCTCGAGCGCAACGTGAAATCATTGACTGTACGACACGTTAGCACCAATTACCATATGATCCAGCACATTGTTCCTGAAGAGTGCACCACTGCTCTTCTCGAACATATTGCCCAGTCTACTTCGACCGGAGAAAACACATGATGAAGCGAATCATCTATACATTACTGGTTTCATGTTCCACTTTGGGTGCTGCGCACGCGCAGTCTATTCCGGATGGGCCCATACGGATGCTGGTCCCTTTTTCCGCTGGTGGGTCAACCGATATTCTCGCCCGTCTGATGGCAAAAGAAATGGGCGACAGTCTGAACAGGACCATTGTGGTGGAAAACAAGCCTGGTGCAGAAGGTTTCATTGCTGCGCGGGATCTGAAGTCTGCAGCGCCTGATGGCCGTACCATCATGATGGTTACTACGAGCGTTTATGCTATCAATCAGGCAATCTTTCAGAATGTTCCGTATTCATCGGGAGAAGATTTTTCCACCGTCTCCATGGTCGCATCATCGCCAAATGTCTTTCTGGCCCCTGCAAATTCAAAGTTCAATTCTATCGGTGATTTAATTGATTCGGCCAAAGCCAAACAGGAAAACGTCGCCTACGCCACGGGCGCAACCATGCATCTGCTCAATGCGAAGTGGCTTGAGTCACTCTCATCCACAAAGATGGTGAGCGTCCCATACAAGGGTAGCGGCGGTGCCTATCCGGATCTGGTTTCAGGACGCGTCGATTTTATGGTGGACCAACCTTTGTCTTCGATGTCTTTGATCAACGATGGCAAGCTCAAGGTACTTGCAGTGACATCAAAAGACAGATGGGAACAATTACCAAAGGTTCCCACCGTTGCAGAACAGGGATTCCCGGAATTCGTAACAACATCCTGGTGGGCAATTATTGCACCGAAGGGCATACCCGAAGCGACACTTAAGCAGCTTCACGCAGCATCGCATCAGGCACTGCAGCAATCGGCTATCCGGGAAAAGGTACGACAGTTAGGTGCAGATATCGAAGACAGGAGTCTGGAAAATAGTCAAAAATATACTGCTGACGAATTGGAAAAATGGCGCAACATTGCCAAAGAAGCAAACGTCAAGCTAAATTGAGATTACATGTTTGAATTGTCAGCCAATATATCGCTTTTGTATCAGGAATTCCCGTTTCTGGAACGAATCAAGGAAGCTGAGAAATCAGGATTTCGAGCGATCGAAGTGATGTACCCGTACGCATACTCTGCGCATGCAGTGCGCGATGAACTGCTTTCCAGAAACATGGCACTCTCAGTCCTGAATGCACCGCCGGGCAATCACGCTAACGGGGAGCGCGGCCTTGCTGCCCTTCCCGGGCGAGAACAGGACTTCAAAGATAGTCTGGATCAGGCAATTGAATATGCCGTCGTCACACATTGCCAGAACATTCATGTATTGACCGGAAATCTGGCCAATGACGTCGATCAGACGCAGGCAATGCAGACCTTACGTGAGAATCTGCTGTACTGCGCGGCGATATTTGCAGAGAATAACCTCACCCTGCTGCTTGAACCGCTGAGCAGACAGATGCTTCCGGCGTATTCACTACCTCGTGTAGAAGACGCTCACTATTGGATATCACAACTGAAAATTCAGGGTTATACGAATGTCGGATTGCAGCTGGACCTTTATCACACTCAGATGGAACAAGGCAATCTCGCTGCGCTGATCAAGAGATACATAAGCGAAATCAGTTATGTCCAGATCGCAGGCGTGCCGGGCCGCCACGAACCAACGATAGGCGAAATCAACTATCGTTATCTGCTTGATCAACTGAGCTCACTTGGCTTTACAGGTTGGGTCGGGTGCGAATATATCCCGAAAGACCTGACACATCACGGTTTAAGCTGGGCCAGAGATTGGGGACTGCTTCCGACAGACCGAAGCCCCCCTTCACCCCAAACTAAGGCTGAGTTTTCGATTGAATAATAGACGCGTTGTCTGCCCTCAGATAGTATGAAAGACCCGCTGCAATCGCGGATTACTTCATTTATAACAATATAAATAAAAATTCAACAGGACGAGACATGATAAAACGCCATTTTGCGAAGCGCGTACTGGTGGCCGTGGCCGCGACGCTAACAATGGGCAGCGCAATCGCCGCCGACTACCCCTCCAAGCCTATTACAATTGTTGTAGGGTTTCCGCCTGGGACATCAACAGACTCCGTCGCCCGCATTCTTGCCAACAAGATGAGCAAGGATCTGGGTCAGCCCATTATCGTGGAGAACAAGCCCGGCGTGGGTGGCAGCCTGGGTGCAGGACAGGTGGCCAAGGCTAAGCCCGATGGCTATATGCTGGCGCTGTCTGCCACCGCTCCCATGAATATCAACCCACAGGTCTACAAGTCCCTGCCCTATGAAGCCAGCACAGATTTTGAACCAGTAGGGCAAACCACCTGGCTTCCGTACATTCTGGTAATCAATAACACAAAAGGAATCAAGACCTTTAAAGATCTGATCGCCTATGCCAAGTCGAATCCGGATAAACTGACCTTTGCATCGATAGGAAAAGGCACCACCAGTCATTTGCTGATGGAGTCATTGATGAAGAAGACGGGAACGAAGATGGTACATGTGCCTTATTCTGGCAGCACCCAATCGCAGACGGACGTCATTGGCGGTAACGTGGATATGACATTTGACACGGTTGTCTCCGCAATGCCACATGTGAAATCAGGCAAACTCACTGCACTGGCTGTGAGTGTTGCGGAGCGGGCAAAACTGGCTCCGGATACGCCTACGATTCAGGAGCAAGGCATTCCAAACTTCAATATGGGTGCCTGGCTGGGGATTTTTGCGCCCAAGGGAACACCCAAGGAAATCGTGGACAAACTGCATGATGAATTGAACAAGACGCTGAAGGACAAAGAAACCAACGACAAGCTGGTCGCCCTGGGTTCCGAGGTTGTGATGAGCGAATCACCCGAAGCGTTTGGCAAAATGGTCAGAGAAAACGATGAAATCTGGGGACAAATTGTGAAAGACGCAGGAGTAGAGAAACGATGAATTACAGCAAGACAGAATGGGAAACCCGGGTCAATCTGGCTGCGTGCTATCAGCTGATGCCTTTATTTGGCATGAGTGATCTGGTCTATAACCATATTACCGCGCGCATTCCCGGTACCGACGATGAAATTCTGATCAATCCTTATGGCTATATGTACGAGGAGATCACGGCATCAAATCTTATCAAGATTAATGTCAAAGGTGATGTGCTGGACAATCCGAACACGGACGGCACGGGATTGAATCAGGCAGGTTATGTCATTCACAGCGCAGTTCATGGCGCGCGACATGATGTGGGCTGTGTGATTCATACACATTCACGCGCTGGCATGGCCGTATCCGCCATGGAGTGCGGTCTGCTGCCAATCACGCAGACGGCCATGCGCTTCAAGGATATCGCCTACCATGACTATGAAAGCGTCGCCATTGATATGGATGAGCAGCAGCGTCTGGTGGCTGATCTTGGTACGCAGGATGCCATGATCCTGCGCAGCCATGGCTTGCTGGTTGCTTCGCCCTCCATTGCCGAAGCCTTCAATGCCATGTACTGGCTCGAGATGGCATGCCGCGCCCAGGTCGATGCCATGGCTGGAAATACCAAACTCATCACGCCGCCTCAAACCGTGGTCGATAAGACTCATCATCTGTATCAGCCCACTACCAGACGCCCTTTTGGCATTATGGAATGGCCTGCGATGCTGCGCTATCTGGATCGTCGTAATGCGACGTATAAAAACTGAACTGATATTACGACTTTTTGTTACCAGAACCAGCCACCCAAGCGCGAAGACTCCCGTTCGTTGAGTCTTTGCGCTTCGCGCTCTGCGTAATCACGTTCGCCCTCTTCATAAGGACCTTCATATTCACAGCTGATTCGGTACCATGCACAATCGCTCGTACGCGCATGTGAAGGTTCTCGGCCGCCGGAGCACCCAGAAAGCAACACACCCAAAACCAGAATGGATAATGTTCGATAAAAAACGGATTTGGACATGCGTGAACTCCGTGAAATGCTTCTGGAACGAATTTAAATCCGTCGTAATCTCCCGTACCAGCCCAAATGTATTCAAGGTGCCAGCACCAGAATTTTTGGCTGACTTGGAATCAAACGCATACCAATCATATTGAAAGTATTCTGCAGCGTGATACTAGTGAGTCGAGTGGCGGGGGCACAGCGCAGCAAGACTGTAAAGGCGCCGGTCAGATCCCGTTTCAGACTCATGACGGTATGCGATACAACGCCACCAACTACTCCAGGAATATCTCCCAGACTGATGGGCGTGAAGGTCATCATATTATGTGCCGGCGCAAAGCATTTGAGAATATTGAAACAGATCGGAATGGCCATCATGCCCAATGCCATATTCGGATAAGGAACGGGAATCGCCGGCGGTGTGAGGCATACATCGGGGAAGGCCAGATCCATGCCGAAAAGTTGACAGTTCGCAAACATTTCACATACTCCTCAATTAATTTTTACCCGTCCAGATGGGCACTGAACAGTTCTGCTTCGTAAAGGGCCTCATCTTTCTCAGTAACGCCCTGCTGCTGCTTCAGATTATCATTTCCCGCCACCGCACGATGCATATTGGTGCGATTGAACTTCGCACCGCGAAATTGTGAACCGACAAGAGTGGCATAAGAAAAATCGGCATATTCGAGATCAGCCTCGTCAAATACTGTTTCCAAACACTGAGCACGCTGAAACACACTCATTGACAGCCTGGTGCGTGACAGGTCTGCCTCGTTCAACACAGCTCCCACCCATATGGTCTGAGTCAGATTGGACTCGCGAAAATCGGCACCAGACAGATCAGCTTCAGGAAACAGGGCGTTTGGTGCCTCAGTACGTAGAAAAACTGCCTGCTGCAAGGCGCACCCTTTCAGGCTGCACTGTGTCAGATCACTCTGACTGAAATTTACGCCAGTCAAATCCGCATCAATAAACTGGGAGCCAGTGAGATTTTTCCCTTGCAAATCAATTCCCACCGCCTGCGATTCAAAGAAAACGACTTGCCGCAAATGCTGACTGTCAAAATGTGACTCACTCAGATCCAGACGAAATAATGTCAGCTGGTCCAGATCCCCTTGAAATACGGCGCCGCGCATTTCGCAGCCTGCGATCGTGTTATTGCGGTTTACGTCGAACGCAATGACACTGTTCTCCAGTATACAGTCTTTGAAGGTTGACTGTTCGCACTGACCGCTGAACCGGCTGTCTCTAAAGTCCGTCTCAACAAATTGGGTGGAAAAGGCCTGGATTGAATCGAACTGGCATGAAGTTGCGACGCATTTATTGAAAATGGCGAAACGCAGATCGGTTTTGACGAACGCGCTTGCAGTAAACCTGCAATCAGTGAATACACATTCGGAAAAATCAGTCTGCTGCAGGATGCTGCCAGTAAAATCCACGTCTTCGAACACAACAGCAGCCAGATTCATACCGGTGAGATCGAAATCCAGCTTCTCCCCGGATACGACACCGCCAATTCGCGCGATTTCACCCAGTTCCTCCAATGTCATTTGTTACGCCTTTCGGTAATGTTTCTCAACGGATAAATATTGACCTGTTCACGATAACTGTTTTCCAGCCGAGTACTATCGTCAGCCATCACCTGTTCCATATTGGCGCGAAACACATTTGTATTCTCCAGTCGAGCACCGCGCAATTCCGCCTTCTTGAAATTGGCGTACATCAGATCGCTATCGTGCAAATTCGCATTTCGTAGATTGGTCCGGATAAACATGCTCTGTGGGGTCCGCATGGCAACACCAATGCAACCAGAAAGATTTGCGTTGGAAAAGTCACAGCTATCGAGTCGCGCACCAGAAAAATCTGTGTTCTGCAGATCCATGTCCCTGAAATTACTATTCTTCAGTATTGAACGCCGGAAAGAGCAAGCCGAGAAAACAGTATGATAGGCAAAACCGACGCAGAAGAAATTTACCTCGTCAAAGTCTGCCTGTTCAAGCGAGGAATCAAAAAACATGCAGCTATCCAGAGTTGCTCCACTGAATTGACATTGATGAATCCGGGCGCGATTCAGGGAAAGCTTGAACACAGCCAGATTCTGCATATCGCATTCGGTAAGCTCCAGATCATTAATGATTATCATATCGAAGCTGGCATTATTGAAGTTGCAATTTTTAAAGCTGATCTTTCCCGCCAGCAAGTCACTAAATTGTGCCTGCTCAAAATGACAATGGCTGAACGCGGAACCTTCAAAAATCGCTTCTGTGATTTTCACGTCTTCGAATATTGCTTCACTGGCATGAATGGCGGACAAATTTGCTTTATGAAAATTCACGCCTCGCAGAGAAGCCTGATCCAGTTTAGCGCGAGTCAGTACCGCCTGCGAAAAATTGCAATCGTCAAGCCTGCATGCGCTCAGATCTACAGCTTCAAGAAAAGAACCAGAGAAATCGGCACCCGACAGGTCCAGTCCGGATAAATCAGTACCGGTCAGGTCCAGGGCCGTCAGGTCTTTATCCTGCCTGTACTTATCAAGAATCTGGTTCCGTCTGCGTTCACTTTCGTGGACAGAGGCAATTGCTGCGCCATCCTGCAAATGTGCCGAGTAAAGATACATGCGTCTTCTGAGTGGATCGAGCTTTTGCATGCGAGACTGCTCTTTCTCACTTAGATAATAATCGCTCTTAAGTTCGGGATTCTGGCTGGAAGGCGATTTCCCGATTTCGTTTCTTACAGCATTCATTTGAACAGTGAGGTCATTCTCAGCGCCCACGGCTTTCTTGAACTCATCATCCTGTTCCAGCTGCGCAAGTTTCTTGTCCAGATCAAACTCTTCTTTGACATCTTTGGGCGGTCCTTTAGGTTTGTAACCTTCCCCAAGAAAAATTGACTCTATCAGGTTCTCGTACTCGCTATCCGTTTCGGCGCCACCCGCGCTTAGCAGACTATCGCGCATCGCTACCTTTTTTTCCTGCATGCTTTTTTCAAGCCCCTCTGTTTCCTCCATAAGCTCGGGTAAATCAGAAGGCGTATATTCGCGCTCGGGCCCCATCAATATGGGAAAATAGTCGTCCGGATCAAGTCCCTGGTCAGCTGCCTGCTGCCTCATATTGTTGCGCAAGGTTTCTGCGCGCAAATGAGCCTTTTGCCATAGTTGCGTCTGCTTGACAGACGTCTCGCTGTCGAGCCATTTTCCAATCAGTGACCTGGGAATCAAGTCCTGATCACGAAATGCATAGAGCCCGCCTCTGACCGGATCACTGCGTTGGCTCATCACCTGCTCGTAATACTCTGCAGGTCGCGACTGTCCGGCAAGCTCCAGCGCTGGCATAATGGTATTTACGTCAAATGCGTCATCTTCAGAGATCGGCGTGGAACCGTGATAGATAAGCAGCATTCGCTTTTGTTCCGGTAAGAACCAGACTGTGGTCGCCTGCATCTCAATCTCACGAAACTGCTCGTCCTGCATGATGAAGCAACGCGCCATCCAGTCAGGAATCTGACCCTGCCAGGTGGGTTCGTCGGGATGCATGTTCCAAATCGTAAATGTTTCTCCCAGCGGCGCTTGCGGCCGTTTTTCCCACCGCTGCTCTTCACGTGCCATATTGAAAATCGAAGGATCCATATCCGCAAAAAAACCAGGGAAATCCTGTTTAAGCCACTGTTCGGAATAAGTACCCATCATGCGCTGACGAGCCGGATCAAGAAAACTGAGTGGACCAAAACCGGCCACCGGAATATCAACTCCTGGTTTGACAAAGGGAGCCATGGGATCTTCGATATTGGGCAGTTCCAGCATATCGCTGTTCAGGGGCTGACCCTTGCCCTTACCGGAAGGATTCTCTTCATGTGAGGCTCCTCCAAAGGCATTCGACCGAATAAGAGGCATTGAATCAAAGTCCTTGGGCTCGGTCGCTCTGCCGTCAATCCAGTAGCGCTGCCCCGTAACGCGAAGAGATTTGCTCAGTCCTGCGACTTCTATTTGCACCATGCAAACGCTTTTATTGTCCTGATGCCTGGTATAAGCGTTACCGCTGACGAGATACTCTGGAGTCGCCTTTGGCACGAACATATCCAGCATGCCGTCTGCATCCAGAATAGGGGCGATGTCCTTCCACAAAACAAGATCAGGCAGCAATTGAGCGTCCGGTCCATTCAGATCTGCCAGCGCCATAACAGCGACCCCCAGACGTTGCTGATTTCTCCACAGGTATGGGCGAGGAAGAACAGAAAGACGAAACGGTTTTATTGTTTTCACGTAATCGATTTCACTTCATTATTTATGACTACACTGTTTTCACAGTCATAATATTCGGGACGCTGTTTTATTCCTGTTCCACTGGCAGGATCTCAGTCTTAACCCATCATGCAAGGCTGATTTCTTCCGGCTGATCTGGGTTGAACCGAATGGTCAGCACGGTACCTGGTCGCATCACTGCCACATCCTGGATAGCGAAATAATCCTTGACCGCAGTGACAACTTTCTGTTCTGTCTCAGGATTGATATATGAAAGCTTTACCTTGAACTGAGGTTGCAGGTTCAAGTACCGAGAGGTCTGTTCGACTTTAATAATGCGTGCTTTGGCAATTTTACCGATTTTTCGCAGCCGCGAGACACGCCGTGCATCTCGCAAGCGTGGAACATCAAAAACAACAAATACGCCCACGCAAATCAGCGCATTAAAGCCCATAACAGCAATAGATTCAGAACCGGAACCACGACCATGAGCGTTTAAGGCCAGCCCAACACAGACTATCGCCGCGATTAGCGGCGTGTAATGAGCCAGAACAATCAAGGGTCTCATAATGTCGAATCAAGTCCCGAGACCCGGTTCGTTAGCGCACCAAGATGACTGCGAATACCGGCCATTTTGTTAAACATTCCTTCAACCACACCGTGAACGCCGGCACAACTTTGCGTAACGGTTTTCACATTCTGTTCGATCCCTACCAGACGCTGCTCAGCGAGTGCAGCTCGGGTTCTCGTGCCTAACAGGCGGTTTTCAAGACCATATCCAAAATCTGAAATTGCCCCAACTGTGGTCGCGCGAACATTCGCAGCGAAGGTGTAGCCATTAAAAGCAAAATTAAAACCAGTGCGGGTGGTGTTCGAGCCATATTTAGCAGTCGCTGTACTTGCCTCGGTAGTTGACGTCCCCTCGGTCACCGTCACACGCTCGGCTACTGTATCTGTTGCTGTACCGCTGACAGACGAAGTTCTGTCTCCTGTAACCTTGGAAGTCAAATTCCCCAGGTAGGAACTGTCAGTATTGCCTATGATCGAGGTAGTTTGCGGCCCAATCGCTGTATTGGTGACACCACCCACAGTCAAACGTGAGATTGGCCCTAAAGTAACGTCACACACCGGTCCGACGGTAATCCTGCAGACTGGTCCGAGTTGAACGCTGGTGTCGTCGCCTTCATGGGCATTGGAATTCGAACCTTCATGCGTCCGGTTGATCGACCCTTGAATATTTTTAGTGACCTCACCAACAATCGAGTCTTTAAAATCGCCGTTAATAGCTCGGGTCACTGCTGCATTGAGCTCTTCGTTGGTTATGCCCTGCCGCGTAATATGCGTTTCTCTATCGACCGTAATATGCTGGCATCCACCCACCGTTGTGGTGTGATTATTTCCAATGTGATGATCACAATCGTTATTGCTCTCCAACAGCATATTGAGCTGCGCTCTCATGTGCGTGAGCTCTGCACCCAGACGATCCTCAAAAAGAAGCCAGTTGGCCATAGACGGGTCGCCATGTACAGATTGGCTTCTGAACCCACTCTGACTGGCACCGCCGGGCAAATCGACTGGCGGCATATTATTGTCGTTATAGACTCGACCGAGCACTAACGGCCGGTCAGGACATCCGCCTATGAAATCAACAACGACTTCGTCTTTGATACGTGGCAATTGTAAACCGCCAAATCCGCCCCCGGCCCATGGGCTGGAGACACGGACCCAGCAGGAACTGTTTTCGTTTTTCTTGCCGTAGCGATCCCAGTGAAACTGCACTTTTATCCGACCGTATTTATCGGTCCAGATCTCCTCTCCGGCTGGTCCGACGACGCGTGCAGTCTGCGGCCCGTAGGTCCGGGGAATAGGAGTAATACGAGGTGCCCGATACTGAACCGTTGAAGGTAAAGCAACAAACGATTCTTCATAAAAATCCTCGGAATCCGTGCCACTTGCGTATCCGGCAATACTCATTCGATAATTCACGGAAACCACCAGATATTCACGGTTCTCCACAGATCGTGGATGATTCTTCAGCGTGAAAACATAACCGGGAGCAATACCTCGCGCGTTGCTGATACCACGATTTTGTTCTTTTGCACTTTGCAGTTCCTCCAGGCGAATACGTGAGTATTGCTGGCCGTGATCCGCCTCCTGGAACCCGCCCTGCCATTCGAACATTTCCAGGTTGCCGGATTGTGATCCCCCCGACCGGCGAGAAACTGCGTCCAGGCTGGCGCCCGGTTTGGTGAAATCGTAATCCACAGTGGCGTAGCCATCCGGCGTAATCTGCGCAGCGATTTCCCACATGGAGATATATTCTTCTTGTGGCTTGCCCAGTCGATCCGGACCGTAATACGGAATTGCGTCATATCCGGACATGGACTGATGCGACGCAATGTCATCGGTCATAACCAAAGTGTGCTGGCCATTTTCATGCTTGAAGTAATAATAGATGCCTTCGTGCTCCATCAGCCGGCTCACAAAGGCAAAATCGGTTTCCTGATACTGTACGCAGTATTCCCAGTTGCGATAAGAGGCACTCAGCTTCATTTCAAACGGAAAACCGTATTCGCTCAGCACTTCCTTGATGACATCCGGTACGCTTTTCTGCTGAAAAATTTTATTATCGGAAGTCTGAGTCAGGTACCAGAGCCAGGGCTTAACCGTTGCACGGTATATGTAATACCGTGACACGCTGTTTTCACGCCCGATCATTTCGCAGCGCACTACATGCCCGTTCAGAAATCGCGAACCGGACAGCGTCTGGATTTCAAGCGTAAGTGGCTTACCAAGCAGACTCTTCAAATCAAGGTTGTAATTATCTGCGACCAGCTCGACATCAAAGTCAAAGAGCTGTGAGAGTCCCTCAGAACCATTCATTTGCCTGAAGCCCAGACTTCCCCCCAAGGGAGTGTGCGCGACAACTGAACGGTAAGTGATTGAACTTGGAATGTCCATTCTTATAATCTCCAGCAAGGCAATAAAGCTAAGTTGGTGCTTTATCTCAGTTTTCCTGCATTGACTTTAGTTCATATTCAGGGACGAGACAATTCGACAACCACTGCATCACAACTGAATTTGTAATCATTTGTTGCTTTTGTGATCTGTGCAACATATTCGTAACACTACATACAAAGTACTAACAATATTAGGGAAAATGAAATCTGACAGATCCCGCTGCAGATCGTGCAGCTGAGGGCGCAACAATGCACGGCGCAGCGTGCACTGCACAAGCAATGCAATACAGCGTGAACCGCATATAATTGCTGCAAAGAATATAAACCCCCTGGTATTGACGTGCTCTTGGGCGACAGAGTGCGTGCGCTGTTTGCGTCTGCCCGGGTACCGTCGCAAGAGGAGATGACATGCGTAATTCAATTCGGGCCCTGGCATGGGCTGTTCCTGTAATCACGGCGCTGGCCGGATGTGCGCAGACCGCAGGTTTGAACGTCAGGGAAGTGGGGAGCTATCATATCGGTGGCGAACCCGTCACGCTCAAAGGACTGCCCGTCAAGGAAATCGTTTTCAGCCCCGGCTCACCACCAGTGAAACAGGATCCGAATGGTGATTTTATTGCAGGACAGATGTATACCCGTTACACGCTTCTGGAAAATCCGCGTGCAACTGTACCCATGCTGATGTGGCACGGAGGTGGCCTGTCGGGCACGACGTATGAAACCAAACCCGACGGCAAGCCCGGCTGGGAAATGGATTTTCTGCGGGACGGATGGAGTGTATATGTCAGCGATGCGGTCGAACGAGGCCGCGCTTCGTGGGCTCGCTATCCCCAAATTTTCCACGGTGAACCGGTGTTCCGAACCAAAAAGGAAGCCTGGGAACTGTTCCGTATTGGCAAAACCTATTCCAGCGATCCAAAAACGCGTCAGGCGATTCCTGGCACGCAATTCCCAATCGCATCATTTGACCAGTTCGTCAAACAGAGTATCCCGCGCTGGTCAACGAACGACGACCGGACTCAGCGCGCCTATGATCAGTATGTTCAACAGGCCTGCCCTTGCGTGATTGTGGTGCATAGCCAGGGCGGCAATTTTGCGCTGACATCTGCTCTGAAATATCCTGATAAGGTCAAAGCCGTCGTCCTGGTTGAACCCAGTGGTTCACCCGACCCGGATAAAACCGATCTGTCACCGCTACGCAATGTGCCGATGTTGTGGGTCTGGGGTGATCACATTCAGGATTATCCATTCTGGGCCAATATCAAAGAACGTCAGGAACGTTTCCGCGCAGCATTGAATCAGGCCGGAGGTCGCGGTGATTTGCTGGATTTGCCGGCACAGGGCATTCACGGCAACAGTCACATGATGATGATGGATAGCAATTCCGGACAAATCTCGGGACTGATCCAGGATTGGTTCAAAAAACAGGGCCTTGTGCATTGACGCTAATTCCGTCAACACAAGTGAATTAATCAAAAGGACGCAAGGCACAGCACGCGATTGCGTCCTTCAGACGGGTTAAACACAATCGGTCTGCAGTGCTGCGGTGACCTTCGCCGGTTCCCGATGCGCTCTTTTCCGCCATACCAGCGGAACGACACTCAGCACCCCGATCGTGGCAAGACCCGCGCCAACCCACAGCGGCGAATGCATGCCAAAGTCCAGACTAATACCCACACCACCTAGCGCCGATCCGGCAAACAGTCCGATATTGATGACCGAGGCATGCACCGTGTTCACCAGCGGGCGAGCGTCCGCGGTATGAATCACACGCGCAACCATGGCCGGATTCAGTGCCACACCAGTCAACCCGATCAGGACCAGCGCACCTAAAGCGATCACTTTCACCTGTCCGAAGAGCGCGAACGAAAGCAAGGCAAAGGTCAGAATCATCTGTCCCCAGAACAACACCGGCATGGTGTAACGGTCGGCCAGACGACCGACAATAAAATTGCCCACGACAGTAGCGGCACCGTATAGCATGAGCATGAGTGGAATCGTGCTGGTGTCAAACCCACTGACGTTCACCAGGATGGGTGAAAAATAACTGAATGCAGCAAAGGTTGCGCCAATAATCAGCGCGCTGGTCGCGTAGGCTGCCCACAAACGAATGTTCTGCAACGAGGCCAGTTCGGACTGCACGCTGATTCGCTCTTCAACTCGTGACGCGGGAAGCGTGAACATGAGCAGCACACCTGATGTGGCCGTGACGGCAGCAACCAGCCAGAAAACGAAGCGCCAGCCGAATGCCTGTTCCAGGGCAGTCGCAGCAGGCACACCAAAGACCGTCGCAAACATCAGTCCGCTGATCACGATCGCTGCGGATCGTGCTACCTGGTTTGGTGGCACCATTTGTGCACAAATAGCCAATGCAAGGCCAAAGCACCCGGAAGCAGCGATACCGCTAAGTACGCGCCCCACCGCCATGATTTCATATGTGGTTGCAGCTGCAGCGATGACCTGACCCACAGTATAGACCGCAAGCAGAGCCAGCAACGCCCGCTTGCGAGACACATTGCGCAGACACAACATCAATACCGGGCCACCTAACACCATACCCGCCGCATAATAGGAAATCAGATACCCGATAGCCGGGACGGGCACAGCCAGCGCCTGAGCGAGCGATGGCATCATGCCTGCCACCATGAATTCAGATGTGGTCAGGGCAAATACACTGAAGGCCAGGAAGTAAACGTTGAATGGCATGGCGGCTTTTTGCTGAGCTCTAGACATTTGCACCACCGTCAATCAGCAGACTGGCTCCAGTGATAGCGCGTGCAGCATCGCTGGCCAGATACGCCACCATCGCAGCGATCTCTTCGGGACGGTTGTAATCGGAGATCGCACGCAGGCTGCGCTGCCCGTCCGCTTTCGGACCGCTGGCGGGATTCATATCGGTATCGGTTGAACCAGGCTGGATGATATTGACGGTAATACCACGCGGGCCCAGATCACGCGCCGCGCCTTTGGTCAGGCCCCAAACCGCTGCCTTACTCATGGCGTACAGTGACATATTGGGTCCGGGGACGCGATCAGCCAGATTGCTGCCAATATTGACGATGCGTCCTCCATCGCTCATAACCTGTGCAGCTCGCTGAATGGCAGCGAAAACAGCGCGCGCATTAATTCCCATCTGGCGTTCGTAGTCGTCCAGTGTGAATTCACCCGTTGGTTTGACTTCAAAGATGCCGGCGTTGTTGACCAGAATATCAAGACGTCTGAAATGCTCAACCGTCCTGGAAACCGCCTCCTGTACCGCAATGGGGTCGATACTGTCCACCTGCAGTGCCAGCGTTGCCTGTACAGAGCCGGCTTGCGCCCCCGCAGCAGCGCCTTGAGTAATGGCGTCTATCTCAGCGGCCAGCTGTTTCGCCGATTCCGCGGACTTTGAATAGGTGAACGCAATATTGGCGCCCTCCCTGGCCAGATGGCGTGCAATCGCCGCGCCAATACCTCGTGCGCCGCCGGTGACTAGCGCTGTTTTTCCTGTAAGATGTGACACACCGATTTCCTTTTTTAGTGATCGTTATATAATCCTAAATTGAAGCTTCGGCTGTCGTCAAATACAATTTTGTATCAATCGTTATAATTTTAGATTATGGTGTCCAGAGGCCGTCCCCGCTCGTTTGATAGAAATGCCGTCCTACGTGCCGCAATGGGTCTTTTTCAGGCTCACGGATATGAAGGAACCTCAATGGCAGACCTCACTGCTGCCATGGGTATTCCTGCGCCCAGTCTGTATAACGCATTTGGCAGCAAGGAAGGATTATTCAGAGAGACGGTCGAGTATTACGTGGCCAATGACGGCGGCGCCACCGCCAGAGCGTTACGGGAGCAGCCCACAGCGCGCAGTGCGATCGAGACGATGATGCGAAGTGCGCTGGCAGGCGCAGAAAAAGGCGGCGGAACACTTGGCTGCCTCGTAGTGCTTGGCGCAACCAATTGCGCCGAAGAACACCGCGACGTCGATGATTTCCTAAAAGGCCATCGCCAGGGGAATTACGAGGCCATTCACCAGCGCCTGATCAGGGCACAGACAGAAAAAGAGCTGTCCAAAGACGTGGATACGGCAGCACTGGCCAGTTTCTATGCCACCATGATGAACGGCCTTGCTATCCAGATACGGGATGGCGTACCGCGCGCGACCCTGGAAGGCGTTGTGGAAACAGCAATGGCAGCGTGGCCTAAGCAGCCATAGGCGCTACCGCCGCACCTTGAATTCCATGTCTTTCCATGGCTTCCTGAACGAATCCACTTCGTTTCATATCTTCAACGAATTTCGCCAGATACGCTGCGGCCTGATCTCCGCGACTGCGCGGCACCCCCATTGCCTGACGAATGGTCATGAAGCTACCGGGGATCAGCCGCAGTCCGGAATGCTTTTGTGCATCTGCTTCCAGTTGCTGACGGACCCCTGCTGCAACATCCGTCTGTTCAGCAAGGAACGTTTCGACGACTGTTGGCGAGGTCGGCGCTCGCGTGATCTCAGCCTGCTTGAGTTCACGACTCAGAAACAAATCGTACGCGCTACCCTTTCCTACTGTCACCCGGATTCCTTGCTGATCGACGGCTGACAGCGAATTGATCTCCGACTCCTCCCTGACCAGATACGCCCCCTCAATGTGAATATATGCCGCAGTGAAGGCGATTTGTGCCGCGCGCAACGGGTCGATTGCAAAAAAGCCAATATCAGCCTGCTCGCCAGACACTGTGTCAACCGAACGACCGGCACTCTCCAGTACGATGAGTTCGAGGGCAACGCCAAGACGGTCAGCAAATGCATGAGCCAGATCGACAGATACGCCGGTGGCATTGCCTAGAGAATCACGACCGGCAAGAATGGGGTTTCCCAGATTGATAGAGGCCCTTAGTTGTCCGGTCGGGGTGAATGCAGAAACAATTGCAGAGTCAGTTTTCATAGGATCGTTGTTAGTCAGTAAATGGGTTTTTATGAACTGTGAGAACCTGACAGGCCGCCACAGCACAAGTCAATACGAGTGGGTTCAAGTGTGTCGCCAAACCATGCGTTGATGGCAGCCAGTCTTTCACCCACATAAAAAGGCCGGCCTTCCTCATCAAGCTTCATGCCGAGATCGTGGCCGGGTACCAGAAGCGTATTGGGAACGCGCTTCCAGATATCCCAGATATGTTTCAGCGTGTCTTCGCTGGTCGGTGCATCATACGTATCGTTAACAGTCCCGGACAGAAGTTCTGCGCGATTCTTGGCGGCATCGCCGGTAAACAGGATATTCTGACCTGGTTGCTCGACGTAGAAAAGAAGATGTCCTGGCGTATGACCGGGTGAAGCAATGGCGGTCATGTCGGGCAGAAAACTATCTGCATCCTCTATCTGTCTGACATTGGCCGAGCGTGTTAATTCACGCACATACAATTCCGGCAATGGATTGAATCCCGGCGGCTGCGCAGACGCCCAGGTGAGTTCTTTTGCGCCGATCCATACCGTCGCGTTGGGAAACAAAACGAAATTGACGGCATGATCATAATGTGCGTGCGTTAATACGACATCTGTGATTTCTTCCGGTAATGTCCCGCAGCGTTGCAACTGCTGTTTTAAAAAATGGCGAACGCCGAAAGCACCCACATCCACGAGGATTTTGTGTTGTTCACTGCGCAGCAGCGTTGTCGTACTCCATCCTAGTCCCCCGTTGCACACTGACCGGCCTGGATAGCCCTGAACCAATACATCTACCTTGTACATGATTTACTCCGCTTTGATATTGGCATCTGTGATGAGCTTGCGATATCTCTGCAAATCGGCTTTGATCTGGGCTGCGAATTCCTCTGGTGTGCCGGCAATGATTTCATTGCCTCCCTCTTTAGCCAGTCGTTGAATCACGTCGGGCTGGCGAGATGCATAAACAACGGCCTCATGCAATTTTTTAATGATATCGGCTGGCGTACCGGCAGGGGCCAGTAAACCCTGAAATTGTGTGATATCAAAACCTTTGTATCCCAGTTCCTGCATCGTCGGAATATCAGGCAGCGCTTCTGCTCGTACAGGACCAGAGACGGCGTATCCTCGCAGTTTCCCTGTCTGAATATGTGGCGTGGCTGTCACCACCGTGTCAAATGTGAAGGTCAGCAATCCGCTCAGGATATCTGTCAACGCCTGGGCATTACCCTTGTATGGGACATGCGTCATTTTCGTATTCGTCATGACAGACAACAGTTCGCCAGCGAAATGACCACCTGCCCCAATCCCGGCAGAACCGAAAGTGACCTCATTGGGCTTTTCCTTTGCCTGACGGATGAGGTCATCGACACTGGTAATAGATGATTTCTCAGGCACGACCAGCACGTACTGGTAGCGAGTGATCTGACTGATGGGCGCCAGATCTGCAACAGGATCGTAGGGTGTTTTCTCGTACAACGACGGATTGACAACCAACGGCCCGCTCGCCGTCAGTGTAAGCGTATAGCCATCGGCAGGTGCCTTGGCGACGAAATTGGTGCCGATCATTCCGTTGGCTCCAGGCTTATTCTCCACAACAAACGTCTGTCCGAGATGCTCCGACATTTTCTGGGAAATGATCCTTGCTGTGATATCCGCCGCACCTCCGGCAACGTAGGGAACAATCACGCGGACGGGCTTGCTTGGGTAGTCGCTGGCCAATACCGAAAATGGCATAGTGGTTGCCAGCGCCAGAGTTGCGAGTAACGTTGGGATTTTCATTATTATGTCTCCTGTAACGATCCTTCAATCAGACTGCATCGACGTGATTGGCATACTGCTGCAATAGACGGAGCACATCGGCGTCAATGGCAATGCCTTCGGACCGCTGACGCTTCAGATTGCTCAATTCAATCTCTCCCGGCTGGATAACCGGACGGGCGGGATCCGCCGGCGGGCTGTCGTGCAAAATTCCAGCGAAATCATTCATGCGATCTGTCAGCCACTGCGTTGAACCGAGCTTTCGCGTATCAATCAGAATGAAGAAATGCCCCAGGTTCTGAGGCTCATCGGGAGCGTCGACCCAGGACTTAACGTGTGTCAGATAGGCCGCATTCGATAACAGCCCGGCAAACAGATCGACCATCAAGGCCAGACCGTAGCCTTTATGCCCGCCAATAGGCAGCAGAAAACCATCAAGCGCTTCTTTGGGGCTGCGGGTGGGTTTGCCTGAAGCGTCGGTTGCCCAGGTGTCCGGAATATCACTGCCTGCCTTAAGGGCATTGCGAATTTTGGCGCGAGCAACAACGCTCATGGCCATATCAAGCATAAAGTGAGTACCAGAAGGATTGGGCACCGCAAAGCCAACGGGACTATTGCCAACCCGCGCATCGGTGCCTCCCCATGGCGCAATTGTCGTTGTGGCATTGCTGCCGATGATACTGGCAAAGCCGGCTTCAGCTGCAATCAGGCCATAGGGAGAGATCGGACCAAAATGGTTGCTCTGTCGCGCGAACGCCATGCCAATACCGCAATCCTGAGCGGCTTCCATGGCAGCCCGCAGTGCATGCATGCCAACCAGCGGACCGATACCGTTATCACCGTCAACCAGACGCAGACCTGCTGCTGGTTTTTCGATCGTGATATTTGCATTGGCATTGATACCGCCCACTTCAATACGGGAACCATAGGATTCAATCCGGCTCAAGCCGTGCGTTGAAAGTCCGAACAGATCTGCCAGCACAAGTATGTTGACCACATCTGACGCGTCCTCTGGAGCCAGACCCAGATTCTGAAAAGCGGCCAGACCAAGCTGTGTCAATTCGTCTTGCGGAACAGTGACCTTGGAAGTTGTTCTTGTATTCATACAAATTTCCTGAAAATTAAAATATATCTACTCGGCCGAAAGCCTGGCGCTCTGCACCACTTTGCGCCAGCGTTGCTCTTCAGAATCGATGAAGGCAGCAAAGTCCTGCGGACCGGCGCCGGATATTTCACTGGAGTCGTATTCCATGCGCTTGCGCACAGACTCAGATTTCAAGGCCACCAGGGCGGACTGATGCAATCGTTCAATGACATCCCCAGGTGTGCCGGCAGGTGCCAGCAAACCAAACCATTGAGAACTTTCGAATCCGGGGTAGCCCTCTTCTTCAACCGTTGGAATATCCGGTAGTACGGCAAGTCGCTTTTTGGATCCCACGGCAATGATTTTGATTTTTCCAGCCTGCGCTGCCGGTAACAACCCAGGTGTACCAGCTGCCGCAGCATCAATAAAGCCGCCCAGAAGATCGTTAAGTTGTGCGCCTGTGCCTTTATAAGGAACATGGATGACATTGATTCCCGTCGCCGTCTTGAGCATTTCGAAAGCAAGATGGCCTGCACTGCCGTTGCCCGCCGAACCATAATTCATGACACCCGGTTTGGACTTGGCCAGCTTCACAAACGAAGAGAAGTCCGTGGCCTCGACACTTTTACCCAGCGCAAAAACCATGGGCAGCCTGGCCAGAAGTGTTATGGGAGCAAAATCCCGGCGAGGATCGTAAGTGAGTTTAGGAATCATGGAGGGGTTGACTGCCATCGTACCCACATGCCCAAGGATCAAGGTGTAGCCATCCGGTTTGGCGCGTGCGACTTCAGTTGTCGCGATCATGCCCTGGGCGCCACCTTTATTCTCCACCACGACCTGCTGACCCAGATCCTTGGACATTTCTGATGCAACCGCCCGGGCTACAACATCAGAACTTCCTCCGGGGGCATAGGGAACAAGCAGGCGGATTGGACGTTCAGGCCAGTCTTGCGCCTGTGCTGCGGCAACGGGAAGCATACACAGGGCGCTGCCTAACAGGCACATCAGGTATTGGCTGAACGAACGGTTTCTTTTCATTGGAAGGTCTCCTCTCTGGTATCGCGTCTTATGACATTTGCTATGCGATATGATAGGGACGACCTGAATATGAAGTAAAGTGCAAATATTCGAACGATTATTGATAAAAACGCATGAAATTTGATTTGATAGATTTACGAACATTCCTGGCAGTCGCCGACCTGGGCAGCTTTCGCGCGGCATCAGAAGCGATGTTCCTGTCACAGTCTGCCCTGTCTCGCCGCATAGACAAACTGGAAGCGGCTTTGGGCGTGCAACTGCTTCTGCGTACGACTCGTAAGGTGGAATTGACAACCGTTGGTCGCGGCTTTGTTCCTCGGGCACGCAATGTGCTCAATGAACTGGAAAATGCGCTCGTTGGCATACAGGAGGTTTCCGATAGACTATCCGGCCTGGTGACCATCGCCTGCGTTCCTTCAGCGGTCGCCTATTTTCTGCCGGGCGTCGTTCGCACTTTTCACGACCGTTATCCTCGCATCAGCATCCGCATTATTGATGAATCATCGTCGCAGGTATTGATGGCTGTTGCGCGTGGAGAAGCCGACTTCGGCCTGACGTATATCGGAGTCAATGATGCAGACATCGATTTCACGCCGCTGCTTGAAGAACCCTTTGTTGTCGCGGTTCGACGTGATCATCCTCTGGCGCAAAAAAAGGCAGTCGACTGGGCTGATCTGAGTGCATACGAATACATCAGCCTTGCTCAGGGTAGCGGGAACCGCTTTCTGATTGATCAGGCACTGGCCCACGAAGGCGTACGGCCGCGTCATTTCTGCGAGGTGCAGCATGTTCCTGCGCTGGTGAGCATGGTCGAGGCAGGATTAGGTGTGGGTGTCGTACCCAGGCTTGCCATGCCCGGCATAGAGCATGCGTCTCTGGTGAGCCTGCGATTATGCAATCCGGAAGTCAGCCGCAGCCTGGGTCTGATTCACAGACGGAGCAAGGAGCTAAATCCGGTGGTGAAACTGTTTTATGATTTGCTGGTAAGCAGCGCCAGTACACGTTGAATTGATGAGGCGTCGTTTGCCACGCCTATCCCCTATACCTTGTTCGACCGCGCTTTTTGCGGAGAATAATGCCGCTATTCGCCGCATTTTTTGCGGAGAATAAATTCATTACATTTACCCTACCATAGCCTACAGGCCCAGACACACCGCTCCGATCGCAACAATCACGCACGCTATCCAGCGTTTTACGCTCACTGCTTCTCCCAGAAAGAGTCGGCCGATCAGCACGGCGAAAACCACGCTAGTCTCACGCAATGCCGAGACCGCACCAATGGCGCCGGATTGCAACGCCCAGATCACGATCCCGTACGCCGCAAGCGACACCAGGCCGCCGGTCAGCGAAGACGCGATAGCGCCTGGATTGCTACGCAGCGGCATCCACATGGCCGAAAAACCGCGTGTGGCGATGAAAAGCATGGGCATAAACAAATAAAAAAGAAACATCCACGCGGTGTACGACACTGCCTGTCCGCCGGACAGACGCACGCCTATGCCATCAATCACGGTATAGACTGCGATAATCGCCCCGGTTGTGAGCGCGGCAACAATTCCCGCGCGCGACACATGTCGTCCATCGATTGCAATTGCGATAATTCCACCTGAAACCAGCACGATGCCAAGAATTTGCAATGGAGTAATTGCCTCTTGTGCGAAAAGCGCCGCTCCTACCGTGACCAGTAAAGGGGATGAACCTCGCGCTATTGGATATGCGCACGCCAGATCATTGCGCCGATACGAGCGAACCAGAGACACGTTGTAAAAAATATGAACAAGTCCAGAAGCCACAATATACGGCCATGCCGCCGGAGCTGGCGCGGGCGTGTTCAGCACGACGACAATGGAAACCAATCCGATGGCAATCGCCATCCATGTGATCGACAGAAAGCGATCGCGGTTACCGTGCAGCATGGCATTCCAGGCAGCGTGCAGCAATGCGGCCAGAAGGACGAAGCCACCGGTATAGGTGTAACTGAGCATCAGGGACTCACAGAAAAAATATCACAGACAGTATATCTGTCTTGTCGTTATCTTTGCCGCCAGGTGCGCCACGAAGAGCAGAGATCAGTAGTGTCCCAGGATTTCAAAGAGCCTCTTTCCTACACGCGGCAGAAAGTCGGTATTTCCGGACACGGTTTTGCCGTGGGAAAAGATCACAAATGTGACAGCACCAAAGGCCTTGCAATGATCCTGCGGCAGCGTAAAGTGGGCACTATCGTGTCGGTTGTAACTGGACAGCGCGTCACCAGTCCAGCCATTCCAGCCGGCCTTGGAATAGTATTCAAGACCCAGAGGCAATTGTTCGCCAAGAAAACCGTCAATCTGAGAATGCGGCTGTGATTTGAATTCTGTCGTCAGCGGTCGTTTCAAATAATTGGCGATTTCTCTGCTGACCGCTATGTTCCTGAACCTGCCTTTGCAAATCTCGCTTATCAGACGCGCCACGAAATCGGCGTTAAGACAGTTGTGATTGTTCTTTCCATCCAGCGTCACAAACACTTTTTCCCTGCCATAACGATCGTCATCCATCAGTTTCTGACAGACATTGATGGTCTCAGCCTCGGGCCAGCCGAGTTGCCGAAAAAATCGATTGACGCCCTGGCGCTGCTCAAACCATTGACGCATTTGCGCTTCAGGCAACAGAGTATCTCCTGTTGTACCCGACAGAAGGTCAATCACATAATTGGTGGCATTGTTGCTTGACCAGCGTATCATGTCTGTCATTGCGCGAGCCAGTTCAGCGTGTGGCGTGATTGTGCCGTCACTGATCGCCGCCTGTGCGGCTGCCAGATAAGCCACCTTGATCACACTCGCAGGGTAGAATTCACGGGCTCCCTGCCAGGAAAAACCCTCAATGACGGTCCTGCTGCTTCCTGCTTCTGATCTTGGGAAAAGATGCAGCGTCATGCCCGAGTCTGCAATCTCATGGTCAAGTGGTGCAAATATCTGCCTCGCGGATGCCAGCAACTGTTCCCCGATCTGACTTGAACGGTCTGTCCCCTGATAATACATATGAAATTTCCTAGATTTCTGCCAGACGAATGCATCTGGCGTTTTGCGACGTCGAAACCGGCATCAGGTCAGGATGCGTTTGCCGACATTTTTCCTGCACATAGGGACAGCGACTTGAAAACGCACAGCCGGCAATGGTTTCGTGTGGATCAGGCAACTCACCTTCAAGAATGGCAGACGCATGGTTGATGGAAGGATCCGCCACCGGTATCGCCGACAACAGTGCCCGCGTGTAGGGATGGCGTGGCGAAGCAAAGATGTCTTCCTTGCTGCCCTCTTCCACAATTTCTCCCAGATACATGACCAGGACACGATCACTGACCCGCTTGACCACGTTCAGGTCATGAGCCACGAATAAAAATGCCACCTGCAATTTCTGGCGGATATCTTCGAACAGGTTGATGATTTGTGCCTGCACGGACGCATCCAGCGCAGAGACAGGCTCATCTGCAATAATCAGTTCGGGATTAACTGCCAGTGCGCGGGCGATCGAGACGCGCTGACGCTGGCCGCCACTGAGCGCAAAAGGAAATTTCTGCTTGAGCGCCAAAGGCAGACCCACAATCCCCAGCAACCGGTCCACTTCACCATCCAGTTCACTTTTACTGAACGTTCCGTGCGTTGCCAGCGCTTCCCTGAGCAGACGGCCGATCCTGAATCGTGGATTCAGCGAGGAATACGGGTCCTGAAACACCATCTGAATTTTTGTGCTGCGTTCGAAGCGCGAGAGCCTGTTCATCGCACGGCCATCTGCCCATTTAACTGTCCCGCTCGACGGGCTATGCAAACCAATAATGCATTTGCCCAGCGTACTTTTGCCGCAACCGGATTCGCCGACAACCCCAACGATCTCGCCCTTGTCCACATGCAGCGACACGCCTTTCAATGCGTGAAGCGCGCTAGCGGACTTACCGGCAATAACGTCTGCCAGACCGCGTTTTCCCCCAAATCGCTTCTCCAGATTGTTCACGGTTAAAAGCGTGTCAGCATCAGATTCAATTACCACAATGCTTCCTCCTTGCGGTGACAGGCACAGCCATGCGTTGGGGAGATATTTTCAATTTCGGGAATCTGATCGCGGCAACGCTCTATGGCAAACTGACAGCGGGGATGAAATCGACAGCCTGGTGGAAAATGGCCGGCCGCGGGCGGCTCGCCCGCAATCGGTTGCAATTTGTGGAGAGGATCGGCATTGGCCGGCAATGCATTGAGCAGTGCCCGTGTGTAAGGATGACGCGGATTAGCAAAAATTTCCGCAACACTTCCCGTCTCCACAATTTTGCCTGCATACATTACAGCCATATCATCGCAATTTTGCGCGACTACCCCCAGATCGTGCGTAACCAGTAAAACCGACATGCCCACGCGCTCGCGCAGCTGATGCAATAAGCGCAACACCTGAGCCTGAATAGTGACGTCCAATGCGGTTGTGGGTTCATCCGCGATCAACAACTCCGGCGCACAGGAAAGAGCCATGGCAATCAGCACCCGTTGCCGTAGTCCACCACTCAATTCATGAGGCCAGGCACGAAATCGCCGCTCTGGAGAGGTAATACCCACTTCCTTGAGCAGTTCCACCACTCGACTTCGCACCTGAGATGACGATAATTCGGGCTGATTTCGCCGCACAATTTCTGCGACCTGATCCCCAACCCGCATTGTCGGATTCAGTGCGGTCATGGGATCCTGAAAAATCATAGAGATTTTCCGGCCTCGTATCTGCGTCAGTTGCTGATTATCCATGGACGCCAGATTCTTGCCATCAAACAGGATTTTTCCCTGCTCGATCACAAATGGCGCTCCGCCAAAGAGCCGGATAATGGATCGACAGGTCGTACTTTTTCCGCAACCGGATTCACCTACCAGACCGAATACACGGCCTTTTTTCACTTCGAAACTGACACCTTCAATGGCCATTTGTGCACGTCCATGCTGACCAAAACCGGCATACAGGTCTTCTACTTTCAGCACGTGCTCTGTTATTACACTCATGATTTCACCCGGAGCTGGTTATCAATACCATCGCCTAACAGAGAAAAAGTCACCCCGATATAGATAATCATGATGCCGGGAAACACTGAGATCCACCAGGCATCAAAAATATAAGTCCGCCCTTCAGCAATCATGACGCCAAGTTCGGGCGTGGGTGGCTGAATTCCCAGGCCCAGAAAACCCAGGGATGTGACTGCAAGAATTGTGAGTACCACATCTGCCATCATGAAAACAATGGCGGGGGTAATCACATTGGGCAGAATATGCAAAAACAAAATACGCAGATGGCTATAGCCCATCACCCTTGCCGACTGCACATACTCGGTGGTTTTGACCAGCAGCACCTCTCCGCGAACGATTCGGGCGAACGAAATCCAGACAACCAGCGTAAACGCAAGATACATATTCTGAGTGCTTGGGCCCAATGAACCTACGATTGCAATCACCAGCACATAAAACGGGAACGCCCAGACAATATCGACAATGCGCATCACAAGCGTATCGAACCAGCCGCCTATGTATCCCGACAGCAGTCCAATCAGGGAACCAGTCACAAACGGGATCAGGACGCATACGGCAACGATCTGCAGGTCAGTTTTGAGCGCTTCAATGGAGCGCCACAAAACCTGCCGCCCGAGATCGTCGGTGCCGAAAAGATATTGCAGATTCGGTCCCTGCAGACTGCTGTCGAAATTGATCTCAGAGGTATCGATACTGAAAACAGTTGGCACGACGTAAGCCACCAGGATCAGGATCAGCAGAAGAAGGATGCCAACCCAAAGCGAATAATTCTGCGCAAGACGGCTGTTGCGCCATCCACTGGAAATCACACTCATGATAATTCCACCCTGGGATCAGCAATCACATAAGCCAGATCTGCTGCCAGATTGATCAGCACAACCAGGATTGCAAACGTTACAGTCAGTCCTTGCACCATGGGATAGTCGCGAGCCGCAATCGAGGAGACCATCAGGCCGCCCAGTCCGGGCAATGCAAATACGGCTTCAATCACCACCGTACCGCCGATGACCCAGCTGGTATGTACGCCGAGCACCGAGATGGTTGAAAGCAGCGAGTTACGCAGCACATGTCGCCGCAGAATCTGCATTCTGCTCATGCCCTTGGCATAGGCAGTATCAATATAATCGGCATTCAGTACCGCAATCACAGAACTTCTGAGCGACCGTATGGTGAGTGCAGCTGTGCTCAGTGCGATGACCAGCGCGGGCAGAAAAAGCGAATGCAGCAGACCAAAGAAGCCATGACCGAGGCCCGATACCGGAAACACAGGCAGGTAAACGGCCAGAAACAGGACCAGCAGAATCCCTAGCCAGAATGCGGGCATGGACAGAAAACAGATAAATATGAATTTAATAATATTGTCGATGGCCGAGTTCTTGCGCAGCGCGGCCAGAAACGCCAGCGGGATAGTCAGCACAATGGCAATAACCGTGCTATATCCCACTAGAAGCAGCGTTACCCATAGCCGATCAAAGATCAGTGGTCCCACAGACGAGCGAAAGGCAATGGATGTACCAAAATCGCCCTTAAGACAGTCAAGCAGAAATTGAAAATATTGCACCACCAATGGCTTATCCAGGCCGAGCTGGCGTTGCAGCTGGGCAATATCCTCGGCCGTGCCGCGGCTGCCCAGCAATAGCGTGGCCGGATCACCGGGCATGACACGCAGCAGAAGAAATGCAAGTATCGTTATGCCGAGCAGCACTGGTATCAACTGCACCAGTCGCAGCACAATAAAACGCAATATCATGAGTCGTTCCTATATCACCCCTGTGTCGGGATCTTATTTGACCTTGACTTCCTCAAGCCGATAATTGGAAGTCGGAAGGACGCTAAAACCCTCGACATTGGAACGATAGGCGTAAGGAACACCCTGGTGATAAAGGAAAATGAAAGGCGCTTCTTTATTCACAATAGCTTCGATTTCCTTGAACATGCGTCCACGCTCTTCGCCTTCAGCGGTTTTGCGCTCCTCGATATACAGTTCGTTGACGCGATCGCTTTTCCAGTTAGTATGAAAGGCGTTCGCACGTTCAGGATTGACTGCAGTAAAACCGATCAGCTGGTCGGGGTCGATCGTATCGCTGGTAGTGAAAGCCAGCGACATCTCATAGTTGCCTGATTTTGTTGTTGTGAACTGCGAACCGCTTTCTATGGTCTGCAACTGGATTTTCACGCCAACTTTTGCCAGCGCATTCTGTATCACAAGTCCGATTTGTCGGTCCGTGACATTACCAGCCGCAATCAGCAGCGTTGCACTGAATCCGTCGGCAAGGCCCGCTTCAGACAGTAATTGTTTGGCCTTGGCCACATCATACGGATACGGTTTGATATCCGTATTGTGATGCGCCATGATGGGGAGCGAAGAAGCGGCTGGCTCTCCATTTCCTTTCAGGACACCCTGAATCAGGGTACGTGTGTCAATGGCATAGTTTAGGGCCTGGCGAACACGAACGTCATCAAACGGTTTTTTGCTGGTATTTAACTGCACCAGATCGGTGCGAAAAACCTTGGCGACATCAGTTTTGATATTCGCGTCGTTCTTTAGCATGGCTACCTGATTGAACGGGATATCCAGCGCTGCATCGAGTTCTCCCGCTTTGAGTTTCAGGATACGGGCATTATCATCGCCAATGATTTCCAGTATTGCCTGATCAATTGCGGGCTTGCCTTGTTGCCAGTAATTGGGATTTTTATCCAGGGACACGCGCTGACCCTTGTCCCAGGCTTTCAAGGAAAATGGGCCGCTGCCAACTGGTGCATCGAAAAACTTATCGCCTTTTTGCTCAAGCTCTGCCGCTGGCAGAACAGAGGCCGGAAACAACGCCAGATTGTTCAGCATGGGTGTAAAAGGCTCTTCAAGACTCAGTTTCACGGTCTGGTCATCTACTTTTTCATATCCCGTAATCGGTTTGAAAAAGCGTGCCCAGCCAGACTTCTCGCCGGCTGCCCGTTTGAGCGAAAAAATGACATCCTCTGGTGTTACCGGTTTGCCATCACTGAACTTCGCTCCATCTCGCAAGTGAAAGGTGTAGGTTTTGCCGTCTGGTGAGATTTCCCATTTGTCTGCCAGACCTGGCTCGATTTTGGTGCCATCGGCTGAAGGCCTGACCAGTTGATCATAAATCAGCAACTGCGTCCAGATTGATGGATTATCGCTGGATGCGATAGGATCAAAAGTCAGCAAATCCTTTGAAAGGCCCAATCGGAACTGACTGGCACCGGCCTGAGCCACACTCAGGGTACAGGCTGCAGCAATCGCAATCTTCACTAGCGAACGAAATCTGATCATAACGGTTCTCCGGGTATCACACGCAGTAATGGCATACGCAATATTCGTGCCTAGTGGCTTATTCTGAAGGCAATTGAACTGGTATGCAAAGGAAAAAAGTTATATCATCCATGAGAAAAAGTCATACCCCGGAGATAGAGTGAAACTCAGGCATATTGAAATCTTTCATGCGATCCTTACCACCGGCTCGGTCAGTCGGGCTGCAAAGCTATTGAATATTTCGCAATCCGCCGTCAGCAAAACGCTGGGTCACGCAGAACTGCAACTGGGGTTCAAGCTTTTTGAACGGGTCAAAGGCCGACTCAAATTGACGCCCGAAGCACAGTCACTCGCACCCGAAATCGAGAAAATGATGCACCAGCTTGATCATATTCGTGCGCTGGCTGCCAATATTCATCATCATCCGGCAGGCGCCCTCAAACTCGGCTGCCTGCCCAGTCTGGGACTGCATCTGGTTCCACAGGCCATTTCCAGCATTCGACAGCGATATCCCGATATCAATATTGAAATAACTACGGGACACGAAATGGAACTGGTCCGCAAGTTACGCTCTCGCGAAATCAATATTGCCTTGACGTTCACGCCCGATGACTATCCCGATTGCGTGCACTCCACCATTGCAAAAATAAATATGGTTCTGGCCGGACCACAACACAAGAAGCAGGATAGCCCGCGTGCTATCGACTTCAGGAAAATGATCACGTATTCGCCTGGTGACCCGGTGACCCGCATCATAGAATCCCTGGCCATTCCGCAACAATTCACAGATCAGGTGAAGGTCGAGACCTATTACGTTGCCGCTGCACTTGCAGAATACGAGGACCGTCTGGCTATCGTTGATGAATTCACTGCCCGATTCGTACTGAAAGACAAGAGCCGCTATCGCCATCTGGAGCCCGCCGTGACGCTGGATCTTGTCGTCATTTACCGCGAACAGGGGCCACCCAGTACCCTGGAAAAGCAATTCATAAGCGGCGTGCGGCGAATTATCAGGCACGAGCAATCGGGTAAAGGTGAATCATGAGAGGTGGGAAACAGATCTCCCTGCCCTATGAAAAACTGAATAGAATGCTGATATCTATAGGAGAATGAGAATGTCAGATGCATTGCTGATTATCGATATGCAGAATTTTGTTCTGGAACGGATTCAGCGCGGCGTGAACTATTACCCAACTAATTGCATCGAGAATATGCAGATTATTCTTGCAAAATTCAGAGATGCTGGCAAACCAGTCCTGCATGTGCGCCACCATAGCGTTGAAGCTGGTTCGCTTCTCCATCAGGATTCTTCACAAGCACAGGTCATCTCCCTCTTCGCTGAACTGCCGGGAGAACCTGTATTCATAAAAAACACCTCTTCTGCCTTTAGCTCCTCCAGTTTACTTTCTCACTTGAAAAGCAAAGACCTATCCAGGCTAACTGTAGTCGGTGCTGTCGCGGGATTTTGTGTGAGCTCTACAGTCAGAATGGGTTCTGACCTCGGATTCGAAATGCGTGTTGTGAAAGATGCGGTTATCAGTTTCGACCTGGAAGGTACGCAGGTTAGTGCACTGGATATCTATAACGTCACTCTCGCACTACTCGAATCCGATTTCGCGCACCTCGTAGCGATCGATGATTTGCAGCTAACCGAGTGACCATCTCCTCTTGCAACTGTTCCTTTTTCAATCTCCAGAACAATAAAAAATATACAGATATAAGAACACATTGTTAGCGTTCCCCTTTTTGTCGATTTCAAGCCACGCGGCCAACAATGACGAGTTGGGCTTGATCACTTCGGCTGCCAGCTTCACTTGTTGAAATTGAACTCCGATCGATTCGTCTGAATACAAAATGTTGCTCTTGTATTATTTTTGCATGCAAAATATTTCATTTATGATATTTTTACTATAAAATGCATGCAATAAATCCCAAAATGATCATAGGAGACAAAAATGGATACCCCATCAAAAAAATTGGAAGGAGTCCCTCATTACGATGCGCCGCCACTTCGTGGAAAGCGTCCACCACGCTGCCCACCGTTTGTCGAGATCAATCACGAAGATCAGTTATTGCCTTATCTGGAGCATGTCGCACAGCGTCCTTACAATCACGGGCTAAATGCGTGCTGGGACCTGAAAGAAGGAGAGCGAGTCCTGCTCCGCGTTGACAACTGGCATAGCGAACTGACCATCAAAGCCTGCGAGAAAATCCTGCAGAAGTACAAAGTCAAATATGACATCAAATACATTGATCGAGGTCCGATCAAACAGTGGGTCGGCGCGGACGAGGTCGAATACTATCTGTTTCGTACCAAGGAATTGGCCGAATGGATGGACATGTGGGAAGAAGAGGAGAAGCGGCAGATATACGACAAGATATTGATGGGCTATGGAGGTCCGGTTCTGGCTGAAAGACTGGTAAAAATTCAGCGCATGCCGTTCATTACGCCTGAAATACTTGCCTCACCAGCGCACGCCATGCCGATAGAAGTCGTGAATGCGATGGATAAATGGACCTGGGACCGCATACGCAGTGCGAAACGAGTTCGCATTACAGATCCCGAGGGAACAGATATCTCGTTCACCAACCACGACGAATACTGGGATAAACAACGCGAATACTACGCGCCGGACCTTGTTTCAAGAACCTGGCGTGGCAACGAGCACTTTGGCAAGACGTACTTGCCCGGACATATAACCGGCCGCCCTTGGCTTTTTCATCCAACCAAGGAAGACGGCTGCGGCGTGATAGCTGGCACGACCAATCATATTGCACCCTGCGACTGGACCCAGCTGATCGTTGAGAATTCGAAGATTGTGAAAATCAATGAAGGTGGCGAGTTTGGAAACCGGTTGCGGGAAGTTATGGAAAAAACCAAGGATATTCAGTATCCAGGTTTTCCAGATAAAGGGATTATGCACTGGTGGGAAGCCTCCATCGGCACGAATCCGCACATCCATCGCCCCAGGAAGGATTTTCCATCCGGATTCGTCAACTGTCTCTACGAAAGAGTGCGCTCAGGCGTGATTCATATGGGCTTTGGCACCATCATTTCGTCTATGACAGAACGGGAAGCAGCCAGAGCAGGACATTTGGTGGGGCATTGGCATCTTCACCTATATTTTCCGACCTATCATGTTGAGCGTTCGGGCGACAACGAGAACATAATCGAAAACGGCCGTTTGCAGGCGCTGGATGATCCGGCAATACGCAAACTTTGTTCGAAATACGGAGATCCTGATCTTTGGCTGGATGAAAGCTGGAATCCTGCTGTTCCAGGCATCAATATGCACGGCGACTACTGGGATCACTATGCAAAAGACCCGCTACATTGGGTCAAAACAGAACTCGAGGTCTGCCGCAATTACCATCCCATGTTCATGAAGATGGTGGAGGCCGATGGCAAGTATTGCTCTGGCGAAGGCGCTCAATGGTGGAAAGGTGGTTGTTGCAATCATAGTGGCATCTCTTCCAGCCCGCTTAAGGGCAATTGCTGCGGCGGCTAAACCATGGCTCCCGCGAACGCTTGCCTGGGCTTGATCGGGTGCTGGCTGGCGGCAGGAATTGACGCTCATAGAGTGGAAGCGTTGCTCTGGCTGAGCCAATGTGCGCAGGCCAATCTTCTCACAAAACTGTCGTCAGTTTATTCCTTGTCGCATGCTCTCGCCTTTCCTTGCAGTTTCGCTGTGATGATACTCATGAGCGTATGGCATATTTCAAACTCCGGGCATAGCGAGTCGCGCGCAAAAGCACTCTTGATTACAGGCTCAATGTGGTTATTCATGTTCCCGATCTGTCTGATTAGTGAACAGCTGATTCTGTTCATGCCGGCAACGCAAAGTGTGCAAATGTATGCATTTTTGATGCTTGCGGTAAGCAGTGCAATGATGCAGTTAATCAATCATAAAAATCTCTTCCCAAAATGAGGATAGTAATGAGACACTTAATATCAATAAAGCTTGCTGCTGGCATCACAGCAGTACTATTTGCCTCCCCCGCCCTTGCCGCTGACGCAGCGGCTACCTGGCCAGAACGTCCAATAACCTTGATTGTGCCTTTTGCCGCAGGAGGTGGCGGAGATACACTGGCCCGACTGGTTGCCGACCCGTTAGGCCGGCAGCTCGGACAGAGCATCGTTGCTGAAAACCAGCCAGGCGCTGGGGGAAATATTGGAAGCGCAGCTGTTGCGCGAGCCAAGGCGGATGGTTATACATTTTTATACGGTACTAACGGAACACAGGCCATTAACCATAGCCTTTACAAATCGGTGGGATACAAACCCGAGCAACTCAAGGCTGTCGGACGCTTCTCTACTATTGAGCTCACCATGGTTGTAGCCGCAGACAATGCAAAGAAAATCAGTTCGCTCAAGGACATATTGGCATATCGATCAAATGATAAGCCCCTGACCTGTGGCTCGGCAGGAAATGGTACGTCATCACATCTTGCCTGCGAAATGTTCAAGAAACAGACTGGACTGGAAATCACACATGTACCCTATAAAGGTAATGCTGCCGCAGTCACGGATATCATCGGTGGACGAATCGATTTTATTATCGACGTGACACCGAATGTGATATCACAGACGAAATCAGGCAGACTCAAGGCGCTTGCCGTGACAAGCAAGAAACCCAGTCCATCGTTGCCCGGCGTTCCAACTATGGATGCATCGGGACTGAAAGGTTTTGAGTTTTACGCGTGGGATGGCCTCTATGCGCCCGCCAGCACTCCACCTGAAGTCATAACAAAAATGAATACTGCAATCAACGAAGTACTTACGCAGAAGGAGACGGAACAGCGATTGCGTGATCGCGGCGCCGAGCCTTCCCCCATGTCCCCTGAGCAGTTCCAATCATTTACGGCAGCAGAAAAGCAACGTCTGGGGACAGTCGTACAGGAGATTGGTGCAAAGGTGGATTGAGTATTGAGCATTGGACTTTCTGGCTATAATCGGGCATTGCCCGAGGGGTCCGGACGTATCGTTCGAAATCTGAAACGCGTCACGCCCCCTATATCCAGCCAGAAAAGCGCTGGCCAGTCATATTAAAACCGAATGTCTACACTGATCCGATCTGTTACCGAAGAATTGCGCCGGCGAATCCTGAAAGGGACATTGCCTGCCGGCTCTCGTATAAAGGAAGTGGAGTTTTCAGCAGAACTCAAAGTCTCTAGAACGCCATTACGCCTGGCTTTGGGCGAGCTGGAACGCCTGGGTTATGTGGAAAAATCAGGACGCCAGGGATTTCGCGTACGCGAAATCAATATGGACGAGGTGACTGAAGCGCTGGAACTGCGCGGTGTTCTGGAAGGCTATGCTGCCCGGCGTATTGCAGAGGCAGGGATTTCAAATAAGGATTTAACTGCGCTGGGCAAGCTCGTGGAGAATGGTCGAGAACTTATTTCATCCTGGACACGTGATACGCGACATCAGTTTGCTGAATCCTGGGCAGAAAACAATAAGCAGTTCCATGACGCCCTGATCACACTAGCAAACAATTCACATCTCGCTGAATCTATGCAGACTGTTTCACGAACCGTATTCGCGCGTGCAGGTAACTTGGGATCGATTGGGGACTATCCTGAAATCGAACTGGAGTTTTTTACCCGCGCCCAGGAAGATCATGAGGCAATTTTTGATGCAATCGGTCTGCGTGAAGGCACACGCGTGGAGTCACTGTGTCGTGAACACGCAAGGCGCAGCATTGCCAACAAACAGAAGTTAAGCCGACTTTCCGAGACAAACTAAGTAAAGCCCAACAACTTGACCCACTCGGGTATTCAATTCTTGGCCCTGTTCACTGGTCCAAGATTCCTCTACAGTATGAACCGTCAGCCGCAATCGCCCGTAGATCTGATCACAGGCGCGATATGCCGAACGTCATCGGCCGGCCCTTTCATTTTCTTCACAGGACCACTTATGAATACCCTCCGCCTTTCGTACTGGACGCTTTCTCCGGAAGCCTATCAGGGCTTTGCCGCTACGAAGAAAGCTCTGGAGAAAAGCTCGCTCGGCAAAACCCTGATCGAGCTTGTGTGGTTGCGGATGTCGCAAATTAACGGCTGCGCCTTTTGTCTGGAAATGCACGCCAAGGCATTGCGTGCAGATGGTATTGCCGAAAAAAAGATTGACAGTCTTGCAGGATGGCTTGTGAGCCATCAGTTTGATGATCGCGAACGCGCTGCACTGGCGTGGACGGAAGCGTTAACGCATGTTGACCGGACTCATGCGCCGGATCACGACTTCGAACCGCTGAAACAGCAATTCAGCGATGTCGAAATCGCAGACCTGACTTTTGCGATTGCCTTGATGAGTGCATTCAATCGCCTTGCTATCGGGATGAGGCAGTAATTTCCCGGAATGATTAAATAGTCGGGATCAAACCGCCATCAACTCGCACCACACTGCCGGTCATATAAGCTGCGCGGGCGCTCGCAAGAAACGTCACGACATCCGCATATTCCTGAGGGTCGCCATAGCGACCTAGCGGAATTGTGGCGGTGCTGTCATCTGCGACTTCCTTGACGGAACGATTTTCTCTTTTCGCCTTTTGTTCATCCAGAAACTTGATTCGTGGTGTCGCCACCCGGCCAGGGACGATGATATTGCATGTGATGCCGTCTTTTCCAACTTCGCGCGCCAGGGTTTTTGACCAGCTCAGCAGGCTGGCACGCAGTGTGTTCGACAGTCCCAGATTGGGAATGGGAGAAACCGCACCAGACGATGAGCTTGTCAGGATTCTGCCGAATTTGCGTGCGCGCATTTGCGGAAGCACTCTGTCGGTAATGGCGATGACCGACAGCACCATGCTCTGAAACTGCCTGGCCCACACATCCTGCGACTGGGAAGCCACTGGCGTTGGCGGCGGACCACCCGTATTGTTCACCAGAATATCTACAGGGCCCAGTTCCTTCTCTATGTGTGAAATATTTTGATCGATCACGGTGGGGTCACCCAGATCCCATTTGATCACAACAGCTTTGGTACCCACTTCACGCAACTCTTTTGCAATCTGCTCCGCCGCCTCGTCGTTGATGTCTGCAAGGGCGACATTGGCGCCTTCGCTGGCCAGCGTGCGGGCAATTGCACTGCCCAGACCACCTGCTGCGCCAAACACCAGCGCCGTTTTTCCTGACAGGTCCAAATTCATAATTTCTGCTCCTTCTCGATGCTAAATCAATTTTCCGGGGTTCATGATCTGGTTTGGATCCAGCGACTGTTTCACGCGCAACATCAGATCCAGTTCAACGTCTGATTTATAGTGTTTCAACTCGTCACGCCGAAGCTGACCAACACCGTGTTCTGCGCTGATGCTTCCATCGGCCTGATGCACGAGGTCGTGAACCATGCGATTTAAACGCAATGTCGTTTCTTTCATGATTTCATATGTCGTATCTGCAGGCATCAGTACGTTGAAATGAAGATTGCCATCGCCGATATGACCAAAGTAAATGATGCGACCACCACTTTCATCGCTCGAAATGGCTTTTTCTGCCGCACCGACAAATTCAGACAGTTTCGATATCGGCAGTGCAATATCATGTTTGATTGCCTTGCCTGCCCGAACCTGGGCCTGTGAGATGCCTTCGCGAATTTTCCAGAGATCCTGACGCTGCTTCAGATTTGCGCCAATGATCGCATCCTGAATATCTCCCGATTCCAGTGCGGTTTCCAGGACAGATTCCAGCATATGCACCAAACCCGCGTCGGTGATGTCCGCTAGTTCGATAAGTGCATGAAAAGCATGTCGCCCTGTCAATGGACTCTGTACATCAGTCACATGCTGCAATATCAGCTGCAATGACTCATCGGTCATCATTTCAAAGGCGCAAAGCCGTTCTCCACATGCGTCACGGAATGCGCCCAGAAGACGGACCAGCGATATCAGATTCTCTGCGCCCACCCATGCTGTCGCTCTTGCAGCGGGACGTGGGAACAGCTTGAGAACCGCTGCGGTAATCACCCCCAATGTCCCTTCGGACCCGATAAACAGATCGCGCAGATCATATCCGGTATTGTCCTTCCTTAGTGCACGCATCCCATTCCAAATGCGGCCATCCGGAAGCACCACTTCGATTCCCAGCGTCAATTCACGCGTATTTCCGTAACGCAATACCGCCACACCGCCTGCATTGGTTGCAAGATTTCCGCCAATGGTGCAACTGCCCTCTGAACCCAGGCTCAGCGGAAAATAGCGATTGGCATTTTCCGCCGCTTCCTGAATGTTGGCGAGAAGTACGCCGGCCTCCACTGTCATGGTATTGTTGAAGACATCCAGTTCACGAATGGCATTCATGCGCGTCATGCTCAGTACAACCTGCGCGCCACTTGCATCCGGAGTCGCTCCGCCACTCATGCCGGTATTGCCGCCCTGCGCGACGACTGGCGTTCGGTACTTATGACATATGCGCATAACCTCGGCCGTCTGTTGCGTGTTCGCCGGCCTGACCACAAGCTGACATTTGCCATGCCATTTGTTCAGCCAGTCGACCTCGTAAGCACTTTTATCCTCATCGTTCAGCAACACACCTTCTTCTCCAACCACTGAGAGCAGCTGGCGAATCAAATCCTTCTTCTCTTCGAGATCTTTTTGTAACGTCATTGCGTTCACCATCCTAATTGCAATCGTCCAAGCGCCATTGCGACCGCGGCCTGCGTAGGCTCTACGACTGGTACGCCGACCGCCTGCTCCACTGCGTCGCGATATGAGGCCATGCCCGCGCATCCCATGACCAGTACGTCCGCGTGGTATTCATCACGCAAGCGTGTGGCCGCCAGTATCATTGCTGCTTTGGTCTCGGCTTCGTCAGATAAGGCCGCCACGGATCGATTAATGGGCACTTCGCCGGCCATTCTGGTCTGAATGCCCATCTCACCCCATTTCCTGTAATGCCGGGCGATCGATCCCTGTGCCATGGCAATGACACCGACATGTTGTCCCAGCGTCAACGCTGTGAGCATGGCGCATTCACTGATGCCATATCCTGGCACCCCCTGAATTTCCCGCAAGGCGTGCAGGCCAGGATCACTGAAGCATGCAGTGATAAAGCAGCTCGCTTGCTCCTGATGACGCTGCGCAAATTGACAGACCAGCACTGCCGCAAAGTCTACATCCTGCTGTGTCGCAATCCCCGGCGGACCATCACTCAGGGTGACGCATTCGATAGGAAAATCGTCACTGCGGCGCAGTGGATCCAAAGCCTTGTCCATCGCCTGCGTCACGTGGACATTGCTGTTCGGGTTGATTACGTACACTTTTTTCATCGACGTTCTCGATATCTAGGCAACAGTAGCCAGTTCAGCTTCCAGTCTTGCAATCAGTGCCCCCAGCTCTTCCTGATCCTTTGCATCCAGCAGCGGACCGGGTCTGCGCACATAGGCTGACTTGATTGCGCCACGACGGCGAAGCGTTTCCTTGCGCAGCGCCAGACCAATACCGTACTGGAACTCATGACGCAACAGCGGCAGATAAATATTGAACAGATCCTCTGCTTCCTGCGCCTTGCCTTCATCAAACAGCTGGCAGACCTGAACCAGCATTTCAGGGTAGGCAAATCCGGTCATTGCTCCATCTGCACCGCGGAGCATTTCCTGTGGCAGAAACAAGCCACCGTTACCAACCAGAATACTGATACGACGCAGGCCCTCAGCCTGACTTTGTTCCCGTACTTGCGTCAGCTTTCGCATCCCTGGAAAATCTTCATGCTTGAGCATGACAATTTGGGGGAATTCTTTAATCAGTTGCAGAATGACGCGTACCGACATGTGCACACCGGTTACCTGTGGAAAATCCTGGAGGCAGATAGGAATATCCTTGCCCAGAAGGTTCGCAACACTGGAAAAGTAGCCATGTACCTGCTCATCCAGCTTCAGATTGGAAATAGGCGCAACCATTACACCGGCAGCCCCAAGCGACATCGCTTCCTTAGACAGCTTTTCCAGCCGCAGATTCGATGCGCTGCTTACCCCGACGGTCACGGGCACACGACCATTGACCCGCTTCAGAAATCGTGTCATGACAGTCGTGGTTTCCTGTTCACTCAGTTTCGGGGCTTCACCCATCATCCCCAGAATCGTCATTCCCGTCACGCCTTTTTCCAGATAAAAATCCGTCAGGCTGTCAATGCTTTGCAGGTCGACTTCGCCGGTATCCGTGAATGGTGTCGCCGCAATAACAAACACACCTTTGGACGTTTCATTCATAAGTTGCTTGTTGGATCCCATAGTCCTCATTCCTTGTCAATAATAAGAGTCTTCAGTCATTCTTCGATCATTGCGATCGTCATTCAAATACCAGAACCGCCGCAAATCGGTGTTACTGGTTTCGTTTGTTTTCGAGCCGGCCCAGCCACCTCGTCAAAGGCCAGAGCAACGCCAGATACATTAACGCGGCAAGCATGATCGGCGAGGGGTTGTATACAATGGATTGCGCGTCTCTGGCGGCTCTGAGTAATTCAGGCAATGCGACCACACTTGCAATAGTTGTCAGCTTTACCACTTCAATGCTGTTTCCAACCAGATCAGGAAGCACATTGCGAACAGCCTGAGGAATCACGACATAGAGCAACGCTCTGGAGCGCGGCAGCCCGGTAGAACGCGCCGCCTCCATCTGGCCTTTGGATACCCCTTCCAGGCCGGCGCGAAACACCTCTGCAAAGTAGCTCGCGTTATTCAGTCCGAATGCGATGATCACAGCGGTGAGCTTGTTCAGCTCAAGGCCCAGAAACGGCCAGCCAAAATAGACCAGGATGAGCAGAACCAGCGGTGGAAAGGCACGGAAAAAATCGATATAAACCACGATGGGCCAATACACGAGGCGATTGCGCGTCTGGGTCATACCTACTGCCAGAAGCAATCCGGCAAGCGCACCTACGGGAATAACAATCGCCGAAAGCCAGATCGTCGTCCACAATCCGCTGAGCAGATAGGGGAAGACCTCTTTGTAAACTTCCAGATTGAAAAAACCTTGTATAAATCCTTCCATTGCCTTTCCTTATCCCTGAACCCAGCGTTGTTCCAGCCATCTGGAAAATATGACAAATGGAAGAAATATCGCCACATAGGCAATGGCAGCCATCATTAGCGGGGTCGGGTTGCCTGAATAACTGCTTGCACCCTGGGCGTTGTTCAGAATCTCGTTCAAAGAGACCACAGAGCCCAGTGCCGTATTTTTGGTAATGGAAATGATGCGATTGGTCAGCGTGGGGATGGCTCGCCGTATTCCTTGCGGCACAATCACATAGCGCATCGCGCTTGCCCACGTCATGCCCGTGGACCTGGCCGCTTCCATCTGTCCTTTTGGAAGCGACGTGATGCCCGCCCATACGCTTTCTTCTGCATAGGCGGCCAGAACCAAAGACAGGGATAGCCAGGTCACGGTAAAGGCGGACAGGGGAACGCCCACTTCAGACAGCCCAAAATACAGAATAATCAATAGTGCCAGTGGTGGCAAAGACCGCATAACGTCTGCGAACGCAACGATCAGCAGCGACAGTGGGCGACATTTCAGCGTACGGATAATAGCCAGCATGATTCCCAGCACCGTGCCTGTTATCACAACTGCAAACCCGACGATCAATGTGATCCATGCACCTTTCAGAATGACCGGAAGATATTCCCGCGCGACATCACCATTGAAGAACGTAAAGAAAAAGCCATTCATCGCGTCCATCAGTGAGCCATCCTGTTCGCATAACGTGCCAGGAAATTCTGGGTACGGACTTCGCGGGGCCGCTCAAACACTTCTGAAGCCGTTCCGCTTTCCACGACCCTGCCTTCATCCATGAATACAACCTGATCGGCGGCCGCATGAGCGAAAGCCATTTCGTGAGTCACAACCACCATCGTCATCCCGCGTTCGCGCAAATCACGCATGACATTCAGAACATCATCGACCAGTTCCGGATCCAGCGCACTCGTGGGTTCATCGAAAAGGATAATTTTGGGCTTGAGGGCAATGGCGCGGGCGATACCCACCCGCTGCTGCTGGCCACCCGAGAGCTGGCCGGGTTTTGACATTGCCTTTTCTTTCAGGCCGACCTGTTCCAGTGCCTGCAGCGCAAGCTCATTCGCCTGCTGTTTGCTTTTCCCCTGTACCTTCGACAGCGCAAGCGCAACATTGCCCAATGCCGTCATATGCGGGTAAAGATTGAACTGCTGAAACACCATGCCAATATCCTGACGCATGCGGTTAATATCGGTTGCCGTGTCCATCACGTCATGGGATGCCGCAATGATTTTTCCTGAGGTTGGCGTCTCCAGCAGATTGCAGCAACGCAACATCGTACTTTTGCCGGAACCGGACGGGCCGATTACACAAACCAGTTCGCCTTTGCGAACATTCAGGTTAACGCCACGTAAAACTTCAGTACTGCCATACTGCTTGCGTAAATCGGAAATCTGGAGAATCATTGCATTCGCATCCATTGTCATCAGCCTTTCGTTATGTGGTTTCTATAAATGACATCCGTTATGAGCAGGTTGGTGTCACAGGCGCAGGATCGTAGCCCTCTGTATCCGGAACACCGGTACCGGGCGCAACCTTGACGGCGGAATTGCTGGCTTCAGGTTCGAAGTTAAACCATTTCTTTGCGAGTGCTGCCACGGTTCCGTCCTTCTTCATGCACTTGAGCACATTTGAAATTTTGTCGCGGCCTTCCTTGTCGTCTTTGCGAAAAGCCAGTGCCCAGACAAGACCTGTCTTGATCGTATAGCTGGTTTTGAGATTCGGTTTTTTGAGGGCTGTCCAGGCGACAACGGTCGTACCGGCAAGGTTGTAGTCTGCACGTCCCGCCTGCAATGCCTGAACGGCATCGGCGTTGCTGCTGTAGACGTCATAAGTAAAGCCGTACTCCTTCGCATGATCCCGGGCCCATTCTTCATAATTGGAACCTTTATTGACTGCGAGTTTCTTGCCCTTCAGCTGCTCAAGATTTTCGATAGGAGGCGATTTGGCGCTACCCAGAAACGTATAGTCAGTATCCAGATATCCTTCGGTGAACAGCAGCGACTTTGCGCGCTCTGGCGTAACCGTCACTGGCGCAATCAGAAAATCATAGCGTTTACTGTTCAAACCCGGCACCAGACCAGAGAACTCAGCAGGCTCAACTGTGATTTCGCGTCCCATGCGCTTGGCGATTTCCTTGCCCAGGTCCACATTGAAACCCTGCACACCGCCACCCAGTTTTGGCATGGCATGCGGTGCAAAAGTCGCATCCACAGCAGTGCGCAGTGGCTTGTCGTTTGCATAGGCCACGTTCATGACGCCACCCAATATCGCCAGATTGACGACACTGGCACGTAAAATCGTCTTCAATTTTTCCATCTATTTCTCCTGTACGGAATCACTACGAGGGCGCCAGTGATGTCTGGCGAAGATTGGTTTTACTTACTGAACATGCCAAGCCCGGTCTGCTGGCGAAAAAGATTTCTGCCCGGTGTTGCACCGGTGCGTTGGACTACCGGAGTCGGGCGCTCGCGGGCAATAAACTTTCCGCTGCCGCGTTCCGCCTGTAGTGCACCGTCTTTGACGACACACCGGCCCCTACTGAATACCTGAACAGGCCATCCTGTCAGCTGTCGACCTTCATATGGTGTATAACCGACATTGTCATGAAGCTCACTGGCAGTCACCGTTCTGCGGGACGCCGGATCCCAAAGCGCCAGGTCTGCATCCAGTCCAATCTGTACACTGCCTTTTTTTGTGGCCATGCCATACATATGCGCGTGATTGGTGGAAGTCAGTGCGACGAACTCCTCGATGCTGATTCGACCAGTCATCACGCCCTCCGAAAAAAGCAGGGGCAATCTCAGTTCAATTCCTGGTACACCATTGGCCATTTCCTTGAATTTTGTCTGATCACCTTTGGGGAGTTTTCCTGACTCATCAAATCGATAGGGCGCATGATCGGAGGAATAAACAGCCAATGTTCCGTCCTTGAAGCCCTGCCAGACCGATTCCTGGGATCTGACATCCCCTGGCGGCGGGCTGCAGCAGAATTTGGCTCCTTCCATTGCCTCGCGATCACTGTCTTTGGCTTCAAGAAACAAATATTGCGGGCAACTTTCAGCATGAACCGCCGCACCCAGATTCCTCGCATGTCGAATAATGTCCACGGTTTCGGTTCCCGCGACGTGAACGATAAGTACCGGTACATCAATCAGTCGTGATAGCGCGATGGCTCGATATGTAGCTTCTGATTCCGCCAGCACATCATGTGCAACGGCATGAAACTTGGGCGCGTAATGGCCGCGTTCCAGCAATCGTCTTGCCACCCAGCGAATCATGTCGTGATTTTCAGCGTGCAGCATGACCATCGCACCATGCTCTCCTGCCGTAGCAAGCACGTCGAGCAATTGATAATCATCCAGCTTGAGCGCGTCATATGTCATATACACTTTCAGCGACGTAATGCCGTTTGCAATAACAGAAGGCAGATCCTGACTCAGCGTCTGCTCGTCGGGATTGGTCAGTATCAAATGAAAGCCATAATCGATGACGGCTTTTTCACTGGCACGCGCTGCATAATCAGCAATCACATTCGGTACGCGATCATTCCGATGCTGAGCCGCGAAAGACAGAATCGATGTGGTGCCGCCAAACGCGGCTGACACAGTTCCCGAGTAAAAGTCATCTGCGCACATGACGCCCATGCCTGACAATTGTTCAATATGGGTATGACTGTCGATGCCACCTGGCAACACCCATAAGCCTTCCGCGTTGACATCTTCACGCCCGGCAGGAAGATTGGGTTCAATTGCTACGATGACACCATCGCGCACACCGATATCGGCAAAGAAAGTACCGTCTGCATTGCTGATTCTTCCATTGCGAATCGTGAGATCAAATTCTGCTATTGCATCTGGCATTGAAGAGCTGCTGTCTGGCATTGCGTCGAACTCCATCTGGCTTGTATGGAACATATTATGGCCAGCAAGTTGACGAATTCCTATTGACATTTCACTCGTAATACTTAACATAGCGTTAATTCATAAAGCTGCACGACAGCATAGTTATTCGGGAAAACCCTTTGTTTCCCTTTGTTGGTGCGGTACTGCACCGACATGATGCTTTCTGCACCGCAACAGAGATTAACGTTATGTTCTACATACAGCCTGCAATACAGGACAACACCCTATGGAATTGAATTTGCGACAGATCGAAGTTTTTCGGGCGGTCATGATCACGGGAACCATCCGTGGTGCATCCGAACTGCTGTTTGTGTCGCAGCCGGCAATCAGCCGAATGCTTTCGCATCTGGAGATTCGTATTGGATTTCCTCTGTTTGAACGTATACGCGGCAGATTGCACGCTACGCTCGAAGCGAAAAAGCTGTTTCATCAGGTGGAGAATGTGTACGAGGGAGTGCAGCGAGTCAATGAAATGGCGCGGGAACTGCGCGAGAATCAGGAAGGCATCCTGAATCTTATCGCCACACCCAGTCTGGGACAGATGCTGATTCCATCCGTGATTACGGAATACAGAAAGCATCATGAGAATGTCAAACTGACGTTCCGATATCTGACGCATTTGCCGTTGATTGAACGTCTTTTGAAGAGACAGGCGGATCTGGCCATTTCCATTTTGCCGATGTCACATCCCAATCTCGAGCAGGAAAAAATTGGCGAAGCGGATCTGGTGTGCATTCTTCCTTATAATCATCCGCTATCGAGCCGGGCTACTCTGAAAATCACGGATCTGCTGCCCTACCCTTTTATTTCCTATGACAGGGAATCATCGTTTGGACAGATGGTGCAGCAGCTGTTTCAACAACACGATCTGATCGTGAAACCCGTTGTGGAAGTGGGTTCTCCTCAGAATGCCTGCGCACTGGTACAGGCAGGCGCCGGCATCTCGCTGGTAGACCAGTTCTCTGCAAGAAGCTGGTCGGCCAGCAGATTCGTGACACGACCCATCGAGAATTCACCAAAACTCACCGCGTACCTGGTCAGAATCGCTGATGAGCCGATATCACATTTGTCACAATCGTTCATTGATATTCTAAAGACGTTCATGACCGTCGAGGGATATGCGGATTAAGGTCTGTTCACGTCCCAGCTCATGCAGTTTGTACTGGCACACTTTCAGAGCGGCCGGTATCGCTCAGGCATATGGGGAAATGAAGGTCAGCGTCATGCACGGAAAAACGCCTGCATTTCCGTAGCCACGAGTTCGGGCACTTCTTCGGCCAGATAATGCCCACAGTCAACATCATGGCCAGTGACTTCGTTGAGGCTAGCCGCCTGCCACAGACGTAGCACATCGAAACAGCGTCCGACCGCACCGTGGCGTCCCCACAATACGTGCAGGGGCATGGTCAAATGATTTCCTTCGGCCCTGTCGTGACGGTCATGATCAAGGTCGATGCCCGCAGAGGCGCGATAGTCATTGCACACGGCAGCCACTGTGCCTGGTAGCCCATAACAACGCTCATACTCAGCGAGTGCTTGCGGATTGAAGATACCCAGTCCGGCATGCCGGCGTCCCATATAGCTGCGGATAAATTCGGTGGTATTTGAGCCGATCATCAATTCGGGCAAAGGTGCTGGCTGTATGAACAGAAACCAATGCCAATATGCCGTCGCAAACTCGCGCGTTGTTCCTTCATACATATCCAGTGTTGGTGCGATGTCCAGCAGAAACAGCCGTCTGATGCGCTCCGGATGATCAAGCGCCGCGCGGTGTGCCACCCGGGCGCCTCTGTCATGAGCGCCCACAAAGAAGGTGTCATGACCAAGAGCTGTCATCAGCGAAACAACGTCCTGCGCCATTACGCGCTTTGAGTAAGCGATATAGTCTGTTCCTCCCTCGGGCTTTGAAGAGTCACCGTAGCCGCGCAGATCTGGTATTACAACTGTGTAGTTCTGCGCAAGAACCGGAGCAACAAGATGCCACATGACATGCGTTTGCGGATGACCATGCAGCAATAGCAGTGCCGGACCGGTTCCGCCCACACGATAATTGATTGTCACTTCGTCACTGACAGCAAACTGCTTTTGTTCAAAGCCTTCGAACATCTCTTTACTCCGGTTACCCACTCAGTGGATTGATGGTATTGTCTTAGCATACGCCGCAAGGCATCTGAATGATTTAATCGATATCCGCGCCCCAGCCTGCCAGCGCTGCGTCGAAACCGTTCACGATCTGTTAATCCGCTCATTCCCAGCTTTCCAGCCGATATTCTCCAGCCATGGATTCGCTTTCACCCAGTTGGCTGAAAAGGCACGTATCCTGTCGACCGATTTCAGCGTGCTTGCAATCATGTCCAGCCCTTCAAGAAAAGCGCTCTGGTATCGCGGCGCCAGTTGAAACGGTACAGTTTCGTCGCCTGCCGTGATGGTGAGCGATTCAATATCCAGCACAAAGCTCGTGCCAGGGGAGGCGCTTGCGATCTGCATCAATCGATCCGCAGCATCTTCAGTGACCTGACAGACCAGCAAACGGTTGTTTATTGCATTTGAATAGAAGATTTCTCCAAAACTGGGCGCAATGACAGCCTGGATGCCGAACTGCAAGAGACCCCAGACCGCATGTTCACGACTCGAACCACAACCGAAATTCGCTGCGCCAAGAATGATAGTCGCATTGGCATATTCTGCCTGATTCAGCACGAAGTCCTGACGCAGATTGCCCATGTCATCAAACCGTAAATCATACAAGAGCCCTTTATCCAATCCCTTCTTGTCTATGCCTTTCAGAAATTGCTTGGGCATAATCTGATCGGTATCCAGATTGGTAATTGGCAAAGGCGCCGCAATACCTTCGATTTTACGCATTGATTGCATATCCGCTCCGTTCCGTGTTCAAGGTTCGAACATCCACGATTTTCCCTTCAAGTGCAGCCGCTGCTGCCATGATGGGACTCATTAAATGGGTTCTTCCTGCTCTGCCCTGGCGGCCTTCGAAGTTCCGGTTTGTCGTCGAGGCGCAGCGCTCACCCGGTCGCAGCACGTCATCGTTCATGGCCAGACACATGGAACAGCCTGGCTGGCGCCATTCGAAACCCGCATCTTTCAGTATTTCAGCAATGCCTTCCGCTTCAGCCTGCAGACGAACCGATCCGGAACCTGGCACAACCATCGCACGCACACCGGCAGCGACGTGTTTGCCGCGCACCAACTGCGCAACATGACGCAAGTCTTCGATTCTCGCATTGGTACAGGAGCCAATAAAGACACGGTCAACGGGTACGCCGATCAATGAAATGCCCGGTACAAGCCCCATATATTCATAGGCTCGCTGCGCAGCCGATTGCCGGGCTGAACCTCCAAAGGCGGCCGGCAACGGCGTCTGCTGTGTGACGCCAATGGTCTGATCCGGACTTGTTCCCCAAGTCACCTGAGGTTCTACCGCGCTTGCATCAAAATATACATTCTGTTCAAACACGGCATCGTCATCACTGAACAGCGATTGCCAGGCAAGAATGGCGGAATCACGAATGGAATCGTCAATATCACAGGCGCGATCCAGCACATAATCCAGCGTTTCACTGTCTGGTGCAATAAGTGCTGCACGTGCGCCGGCTTCTACCGCCATATTGCACAAAGTCATTCGTGCCTCGATGGAAAGTGACCGGATTGCCTCTCCGCAAAACTCGACCGCGTAACCGCGAGCGCCCTGCGCGCCTATTTCACCAATCACATGCAGTATCAGATCCTTGGCGGAAGCGCCATAAGGCAATCTGCCCGACACGCAGATACGCATTTCATTTGCCACGCGGTAGACCAGCGTCTGCGTTGCCAGAATATGTTCGATCTCTGATGTACCAATACCAAATCCCAGCGCACCCAGCGCACCATAGGTGGTCGTATGACTATCCCCACAGAGAACCACCATTCCGGGCCGTATCATGCCGAGTTCGGGCGCAATAATATGCTCAATTCCCTGAAGCGAGTCATTTGTGTCGTACAGGGTGATTTCATGTTTCTCACAATTTCGTCGGAGATTGGAAGCCTGAAGTGCTGATGCCGGATCCTGAATCACACGATGCGCCACCGGATGGGTGGGAATAATATGATCGACAACGGCGACTTGTGCCCCCGGCACTGCCAAGGGACGCTGCGCCGCATCCAGCCCGGCAAATGCCTGAGGACTGGTGTACTCATTCATCAGATGCAGATCGACATAGAGCAGAATATTCTGCTCGTCCAGGGTCTCGACCGTATGGCTATCGACCAGCTTTCGATATAAAGAGCGTGGCTGCGCGATTTCTTTCATTTGTGATTCCCCACAAAAACAATAGCTGTAGTCTACGCTCTATCGGTGATATTATTAATCCAATAAAAATTGGATAATTACTTCCTGAAAGTTGATAATTAAATGGCCAAGTTCAGTGACCTGGAACTCTTCAACAGTATCGTGCGCAGCAACAGTCTTGTGGGTGCAGGCCGAGAGCTGGGTATTACCGGCGCAGCGGTAAGCAAGCGCCTGATGGCGCTGGAAGCCCGTCTGGGTGTGCGTCTGATTCAACGAACCACCCGCACCCTGAGAATTACACCAGAAGGCGAGCGCTACGTGCAGGAAGGCAAGCGGCTGCTTTCCGAGCTGGATGAACTGGAACAGACTTTACGCGGTGCGACCGCCCGCCCTGCAGGACTGCTGCGCGTCAACGCCAGTCTGGGATTTGGTCGCGCCTTTGTGTCAACTATTCTCGGAGAGTTCGCCGCGCTTTACCCGGAACTCGAAGTGCAGCTACATCTGAGCGACCGTCCCCTGAATCTTGTGGATGCGGGGTTTGACATTGGCATCTGGGTCGGGCAGTTGCCGGACGTCCGCTTGCATGCCCGCAAACTGCGCAATAACCGGCGCGTGATATGCGCTACGCCAGATTATCTGAAAAAACATGGCATACCGGGCAGCATCAGTGATTTGTCCAGACACTCGGTGATTGTTCTTCATGAAAATGAACAGACTTTCGGTATCTGGCAATTACACAATGACACTCGCCATGAGACCCTGAAAGTGCGCGCAAGAATGAGCACCAACGACGGCGAAATCGCACTTTCCTGGGCACTTTCCGGATACGGACTGATATTACGCTCGCAATGGAGCGTACAGAAACTGATCAACGAGGGCAAACTCTGTCGGGTCCTGTCAGATTGGTATGAACCTGCAGACGTGTACGCGGTCTATCCGACACAGGAGCAGCTCTCAGCAAAGACACGGGCGTTTATCGACTTTATCGCACAGCATCCCCTGACAGGGGCAGAGTAGCCATCTCACGCGCCTTTTCTTCCGTTTTCCTTGCTTGCGCCGCATGCTGCTGGGCGCGCTGCCAGTCTCCACTTTCAGGATACTCCAGCCCAAGATTTTCGCGCAGGGTGTCGCCCTGATATTCCTTGCGAAATACGCCACGACGCTGCAATTCGGGCACAACCATCCGAACAAAATCCTCGTAGCTCCCTGGTGTGTGAGTCGGCGAAATCACAAAGCCATCACATCCTCCCTCTACGAACCATTTTTCCATTTCGTCTGCGACGGTTTTCGGAGATCCCACGAAAACATTGAACTCTTTGAGGCGGGCACGCTTGGAATAATCAATAAAATCACGAACGGAGGGGTTTGCCTTCCCACTCAATGTTACAACACGGTCCCGAAATGCCCGCCATCCGGAAACTGCGTTCATGTCCTCGTCGTTGATCGGCTCATCCAAATCTCGACCGGAAAAATCGTGATTGAGTACTTCGCAGATCAGTGCCAGAGCGTCTTCATCCTTGGCCAGCGAGTCAGCATATTCCATTTTCTGCCTTGCAATTTCATCGGTTTCGCCAACGACCACATAGCAGGCTGTGGCAATCTGCACTTTATCCGGATCTCGTCCTTCTCTGGCGATCACCGCTTTCATTTCTGCATATTGCTTTTTTGCAAGGTCCAGATTGGGATAGACAACGAAAATGAATTCAGCCCACCGTGCCGCGAATGCCTTGCCCCTGCCACTTTGCCCCGCCTGTATCAGCACGGGCTGTCCCTGGGGGGATCTGGGAACGGTAAACGGTCCACGTGAGTTGAAGTACTCCCCCTTGTGATCCAGTCTCGTTACTTTTTCCGGACGCGCGAACAGACCGCTGGTTTTGTCCACAACCAGCGCCTCCTCCTGCCAGGTATCCCAGTGACCAAGCGTAGTTTCAAGGAACTCATCTGCCCGTTCATAGCGCTGGTCGTGCTCCAGATGTTTGTTGCTGCCGAAGTTGGCCGCTTCCGAGTCATTCAGGGACGTCACAACATTCCAGGCCGCCCGCCCTTTTGTCATCAGATCAAGCGTGGCAAAAGTACGAGCAACGTGATAGGGTTCATAATACGTGGTCGAGTAAGTGGCACCCAGGCCCAGTCTCGTCGTAACAGCAGCCATGGCGGACAGCACTACGACCGGATCCATCTTTACCGCACGAATACCATGCTTAACGGTGTCGGTATGATCGCCGGAGTAAATATCGGGCATGGCCAGACGGTCGTCAAAGAATGCCATGTGAAATTTACCCTCCTCCAGTACACGGGCAATGCGCTGATAATATTCAGGCGTCAGAAAATCCGGCGTTGTTGCTGCGTGACGCCAGCTCCCCGGATAGGTAGAACAGTTCTGCGCCTGCAAAAAGCCGATCAGGCTCATTTGTCTTTTTCTTTGCTGCATTTTCACTAACTCCTTTGTCTTGTCATGATTGTCTGCCTGTCGTTCGCTATTCAATCGGGATATCCACTTCCAGCAGCGGCCCATGCTGCTGGGCGCCATAGACATCGCTGTCGCCAAAGGCACCGGCCGGGATCAATCGCGGCAGCGTCGCCTTAAACGCTCTTGCCGCCCGGTACGGTGTAAACAGGACGTCTTCCTCTGCGACCTTGTAAAGCCGGGCAAACAATGCCGCGTTCAGTACACCGGTCTTTTCGACGCGATCGAACATCTCGTCGGAATCGAACATGACATCAATGGTCAAATCAAATGGCCCCGCATTCTTGCTCTTGCAAATGCTTGCCAGATCACGAATTCTTGTCATTGCCAGCTCCGATAGTTAAGTACTCAATAGGAAACAACGCTTCCGGGTTCTCCACATCGATCACATGAAAGACGCTGAATTCAAACGCCATGCCAAGTGAAATATCGGACGGTGAAAATGGAATTGCCATATTCCCTTCTTTGCACATCCGCCCAGGAAAGTCGGAGTGCAGCATGGACAGGCGGGCAATGGCAGTGACTGCATTGGCGACATCTTGTGTGTCTGCCAGTACTTCTACGACAAACGCCATTTCATGGGGTGCCGTAAAAGGTGCTGATTCGCGCTCTCCCATGACGCCGTTGCGTCCGTAACTGCGAATGGCAATTCGATATTGATCGGGCGGCACACCAAAGGCAGTTGTCTTCTCTTCGATATTGGCACTGATGATCTCAAGATACTGCTCAATATCGCAGATCAGCACGGGATCGCGCGAGGCACAAATCGTAATGGCACGATAGCCAGTACAGCGCACACCTTCCAGCTTGACGGTATAAGGGCTGTTACTCTGCCAACGCATACCGCTGACTCGCACCACTCTGTCAGTCAACTGTTCAAACACACAATCTGCTGTATTCAGGGTGCCACCGGGCTCAACATGATGAATCGGACTTTTGTTTTCATGCAATGCAAAATTGGCGACAGACAGTGTTGTGCAGCGCTGCGCTGCATTGGTCGGCTCCAGATCGACATATTCGGAGGTTATCCGGGCCAGCAGGCAACCCTCGCGTTTTGGAATCGCAGGTTCTGAACCACACTCCAGCATTTTTCCCGCGTACCAGCCTTGCGCTTCTGGCAGGCCGGCACGGATGGCCACGGCAGCCCATGGTGCAGGATCGGTGCTCCGACCCGCCAGAATCACCTGCGCACCTTCATCCAGGGCGCGGATGTATGGTTCGACCCCCATCAGGCCTACAATGCGAGTCGCCTTCTGAACAGTCTCGCGCGTCAAAGGCGGCTGGCGGGAAACCGGATGCACTTTTCCGGAATCAATTCGCTCGATCAAGAAGTCTGCACTCTGTTCGGAATGGATCAGGGCAAGCTTGAAAGCCAGATTCTCTTCGGTCGCAATCTCGCGAACGATATCGGCCATCATTTGCAAATGTGGCTCACCACCCGCACCGCCCGATGTGCTCACGATGACGGGAATACCCCGCGGAACGCCGCCCTTGATCATGATCCGCAAATCCCGTTTCATGGCAACGCGGGAACAAAACGCTTTACCTGACCCCAGATAATACGGGCCCGGGTCCGTACTGCCACCATCTGCGCCAATCATATGTGGATTCTGCGCCAGCCCGGCTTCGAATGCAGCCTCCGGAAATCCGTATCCAAGAATGGGGGTTGCAGACAGCAATCTGATCTCCTTCATGATGCCGTCCTTTCAATTGCAATAACAAACGCGGTCTTCATCAATCACTCCTTCTCAATGTTGAATTTGGCCGCAAGCGCCTTTATACGCTCGAAATACTCTGCCTGTTCGGCATTGAATTCATCGACATCGTTGGCTACCGGTTCTGCCGCCTGAGATTCCAGTGCTGCCTTCATTTCGGGGTCAGAAGTCACGTGACTGATTTCCTGGCGCATTCTTTCAAGCGCAGCGCGTGGTGTTTTCGCTGGCGCATAAAGTCCATAAGTCACGTAATAATCAAAATCTCCCAGTCCCAGTTCTTTTAACGTGGGCACATCTGGCAGTGCCGAGGTACGCTCCAGCCCAGTCACCGCGAGTGGATGCAAGCGATCCGAATTCAGGTATGGTGACGCAGCGGCGATACTGGAGGACGCAATCGACACCGCCCCACCGGCGACATCGACGAGTAATGGTCCGCTGCCTTTATATGGCACATGAACAACATCCATCTTTTGGCTGTCCGTGAGCATTTTCACCAGCATCATGGTGAATTTCTCGGAATTGGCAATCGAATATTTACCAGGATTTTTATGGGCGAGCTTGATGAAATCATTCATATCTCGTGCCTGGATGCTGTTGCTGGCCGAAAAAAGCAGCGGAGACCGGGCGATCATGGTCACGCCCGTCAGGTCGCGAAACGTGTCGTAAGGTAAATCCTTATGCACGAGAGGATTAAGCAAATGAGTTCCTACGGCGATCAGATAGGTATAGCCATCAGGCTCGGCACGGGCAACCATATTGGTCCCGATAATGCCGTCCGCACCCGGCCTGTTCTCCACAATCACAGTCTGCCCCAGACGCTGGGCAAGCTTGTCGGACAGTTTGCGAGCCAGATAATCAGAGCCGCCACCTGCACCATAGGGCACGATGATACGTATCGCCTTGTTTGGAAAGTTCTCTGCTGCCTGAGCCAACGGCGCGATACCGGCACTGGCGGCCGTCACACACAAAATAAACGCCTTCAGCGTTCTCAATAGCCTTACTTTCATTTCCTCGTCTCCAATCCATGTAATATATTTACGTGGCAATCACGCAGGCCATGAAAATGACCTGGCGAGTGCTGCTGTGGTACTGCAAACTACCGGGAAAATCTCTCCTGTAAACGGCCTGACAAATGAACGCCTGATTGCGTCCTGTGGTTCATTTCATACGGGTAAGGGTGCGTTCAATTTTGCATTCGACACAAAATCCAGGTAATCACTCACAACGTGCTCTACCGTAGTTCGATCCCGCTTTTTCAGAGCAGAAAGGATCTGCCAGCGCAAGGGATCCAGTTCGGGTCGGTAAAGATTTCCTACCCGATGAGATTTGTGATATTCCTTGACACTCAATTGCAACAGCGTAGTCAATGACTGAGCGACAACGGCAATCACTTCGTTATGCGCCGCCGTTGCTATCTGATCAAAAAACTGGATTGCCAGCCTGGCTCTCTGCAGCATATTGCCTGCATCAATATGACCCTGCATTTCCTGCAGGGTGCGCTCAATGGCTTTGAAATCGTCGTCGTCCGCGTTGGTGCATGCCAGCCTGACCATTCCCAGATACACCAGTCGTCTGGCCTCCAGCAATTTTGCCGGACCTATGGTTCCCCTGGCTGCCAGCTCACGTAGTGACTGGGTCACCATCATGTACGCGCCCTTGCAGAAAACCAGGGGATCATCTTCCCTTACTCGTTCAAAACGCTCGACACGCCCGATAAAAATAATGTGATCACCGGCATCATGCTGCTGATGCATGCGGCAGTGAAACCTCGCTACGCAGTCATTGATCAAAGGAACACCGGCGTACCCGGTTTCAAAATCAATACCTTCGAATTTGTCAGGAATCGAAGACGTGGCAAAACGCCCGGACAGTTCGCCTTGGTCTCCTGCAAGCACATTGATTGCAAACGCCTTGGTGTTTTTGTAGATATCGATGGAGCTGCTTTGTTTTCTGAGACTCCACAATACCAGCGGCGGGTCCAGCGAAACCGAGCTGAATGAATTGCACGTCAGTCCGCTGGCCTTTCCTTGTGCGTCTATCGTTGTAATGATGGCGACGCCAGTCGGAAAACATCCGAGCGCGTGGCGATACTCTCTCGCATCAAATATTGCTGTCTTTGCAGATAACTCAGTCGCTTTACCGGTCGCATTGACGGATGTCGAATGTTGATTGTTTGCCACTCGCTCTTTCCTTGTTTGTGCTGACCGGGTCAGTCTATAGGGAGCACTGCGAGAGAACAATTTCTAATTATTAATACACTTATAAGACATATGAAATAATCTTCAATCCCGTACGATTCAGCTTTCCGGCCCGGCAAGTGTCGCTGCGAAGTCTTTGCGCAGCTGATCGCAGAAACGCTGGGCGGTAATTGTCAGAGCATTCTTGCGAGGCAGGAGAATTCCAAAGCATCGAGTCAGGTGTAATTCTGCCAGTGGCACTATCGTGCGCGGCTGTCGCTTGTTGGTTTGCGCCATCGATCGCGGCAGCAAGGCAACGCCATGTCCGGTGTCCAGCATGGCGAGCAAAGTCATCAGATTGGTCAGACGAGGCGCTGCGCGATAGGCCAGACCCTGAGCCTGCATGGCATCTGAAATTTTGCCCTGAATGCGATCATATTGTTGCAGCAACAGCAGGGGATATTCGCTCAAAGACGCCAATGAGACTGACTTTAATGCAGCCAATGCGTGCCCGGACGGAACCACAACGACCATTTCATCTTCGCCCAGCGGTTCGAACTCAAACAAGTCAGGATTGCCCTCAAACGCCACAACGCCCAGATCTGCGTCTCCTGCCTGAACTGCCGCAAGAATTTCGTCATGTTGCATATCCCGGATATGAACGTCCACATCTACGTGGCGCTCGCTGAACCGCTTGATGATGGAAGGAAGAGATTGTGCTGCGATAATGGGAGAAGCGGCTACGACAACCCGTCGTTTCCCCTGTTCGGCCTCTATCTGAAAATCGTCCAACAGGGCGCGAAGCTCCATCAGGGCAGCGCTCGCCTTTTCATATAAGCGCAGACCGGCATCTGTCGGCTCCATATGCCGGGTCGTGCGAATGAGCAGCCTGGTATGCAGAATGGCTTCAAGCCTCTGAATGCGATGAGTGACGGCCGGCTGAGAGATATGCAGCTTGCGTGCTGCGGCATTAAAGCTGCCACAATCAACGACAGTCAGGAATGTTTCCAGTTCCAGCAGACCAAACCGCAAGGTTCCTGCACGGACTTGTCTGCTCGCGTCAATCACCTGGTGCACATCCCGCTGGAAGTTTGCAACAGCTCTGCATCAGAATCCTCGACTATTCACGAATAGGCACGATTTTCGCCTGCGGTTCGGCGGCATTATGTCCAATTCAATTGTCATTTGAAATATTGTGTGTCTCAGTATAAGTGAATATGCCCGCTATCGCTCTGCCTTGACGACCTCCTGAAAAGATTCCACCCGCCCTGCTTCTTCCATGCAGACAAAGCACTGCGATTGTCTCCTCATCATATTTCACTTGTATTGTTATCAGTACATGTATATCATTTAAACCATCATTTTTACCTATGACAATTTACCTATAACAATACAGGAGACCTGACATGCCCTTCCCTTATCTACGTACCGGTCTGCTTGTCCTGGGGCTAGCCTGCAATTTCGGTTTGCCGGCGCATGCGGCAAGCGATAAGCCACCACTGAAACTGGTTGTTGGCGCAACGCCGGGCGGAACAACCGATAGAGTGGCACGCGGGATCGCCCATGAGATGAGCGGCATTCTCAACCAGACCGTGATTGTCGAGAACCGGCCTGGTGCAGGAGGCAATATTGCCGCGGATGCGGTCGCTCGTGCCCCGAAAGATGGCAATACCCTGCTCGTCAGCTATACCAGTTTCACGGTGAATGCGTCACTGTACAAGAAACTGCCCTTTGATCCCGAAAAGGATTTCACACCCATCACCATGCTGGCAGAGGTGCCCAGTGTGCTGATTGCACGTAAGAATTTCCCTGCCAGGGATATTGCGGGTCTTATCGATCTTGCCAAAAAGGAACCGGGCAAACTTTCATTTGCCATCGGCGGCATGGGTTCCTCGTTGCACATGGCAACGGCCAGCTTTGAGATGGGTGCGGGAATCAAGGGACTGACCGTACCATACAAGGGAACCGCGCCCGCCTTGCAGGATGTGGTCGGCGAACAGGTCGATCTGATGTTTGCCAGCGCCGTCAACGTCTTGCCTCTTGCCGATGGCGGCCGCATCCAGATTCTGGGCGTGACCAGCCCGGAACCCATGAAACAGTTCCCCACTGCACCACCTATTGGCAACACCGTCAAAGGGTTTTCCTCCAAAGCCTGGTTCGGCCTTTTTGGTCCGGCGGGAATGGATCCTGAGCGACTGGCTCAGTTGAACAAAGCGGCAGTGGAAGGCGCAAAACACGAAAATTTCATCAAACTGTTTGAGCCTGAAGGAGGCACGGTGGTTACAAACACTCCCGAGGAATTCTCCCGGTTCGTGTCCGAAGACATCAAACGCTACGCCGAAGTCGTAAAATTCACGGGAGTGACTGCTGACTGACCGGAAAAATGATTGATAACCCAACGCCTCGCTATTACCGAATTTATCGCCTCCTCAAACATGCGATAGAGAATGGCCAATATGATCACTATGCGGCGTTGCCTGGAGAAAACCAGCTGGCGGAAAAATATCAGGTTTCCCGCCTGACGATCCGCCGCTCGCTGGATTTATTACAAAACGAAGGTCTGGTTGAAAGGCGCCAGGGTGCGGGCACGTTTCCGGTGGCGCGCAATGTGGCCACCAGTCCGATATCCGCAGATATCAACAAGCTCGTCGATCATCTCAATAAAATGGGCAGTGGCACTCAGGTCCGGGTTCTCAGTTTCGAATACGAGACCGCAAACCAGATGGCCCTGCACCAGCTTGAACTGCCCGCGACAAGCAAGGTACAGAAAGCCATTCGCGTGCGCTATCACAATAACAAGCCGTTCTCCTATCTTGTTACCTACGTCCCCGAGGATATCGGACGACGCTATACGCATGAAGATATGACGAGCCAGCCATTGCAGTCGCTATTGAAGGGGCTGGGAATTCGCTTGGGTTCTGCAGATCAGGCCTTCACCGCAACGGCAGCGGATGCCCACCATGCTGAAGCGCTTGGTGTCGCCATTTCAACACCCCTGCTCTGCATCAAACGGTTGACGCGCGATACAAGAGGTCGACCGGTAGAATATCTGATCGCCGTTTATAACCCTGAACATTTTGAATATCGAATGGAACTGTCGAACAAGCGTTCCAATGGCGTGGACGGGTGGATCCTGAACGACACAAAATAGCAGCAATGCTCACTGTTAATCGTAACGTGCTGCCAGTTTCATCAATGCCGGTGTTTCGATGAGATCATTGAGTTGATCAAAATTGAGCATTCTGTCTTTGAACCCGGCAGTTGTTCCCTCGCGTTGCAGTCTGCCGTAGAATTGCTCAAGCATATGAGCAACGGCGCGGGCAGCAGCGCCAGGGAAAATAACGAAACTGAAGCCGATACGCCGCAGCTCATCAACTGAATGCACAGGTGTCATTCCGCCTTCAACCATATTGGCCAACAGAGGCGCACGTCCTTCAAACCGCCGGCAGGCCTTGTTCATCTGTTCATCAGTCCTGAGCGCTTCAATGAAAAGCACATCGGCCCCTGCTGCGAGATACGCGTCAGCACGTTCCAGCGCCGCATCCAGGCCCTCGACGGCGACGGCATCAGTTCTCGCAAGAATGAGCGTGTCGTCGTTATGCCTTGCATCCACCGCAGCCTTAATTTTTCCACACATCTCGGCCACCGGTACAACAGACTTTCCAGCCAGATGACCACAACGCTTTGGAAAGGTCTGATCTTCGAGCTGTATCATCGATGCGCCTGCTTTTTCGAAACCACGAATGGTACGCATGACATTCAGGGCATTGCCGAATCCAGTATCCCCATCAACAACAATGGGTATGGTTACCCGTTCAGCAATGCGGGACAGGGTCTGTTCCACTTCCGTATAGGTTGTTAATCCCACATCAGATCGACCAAGTCGCGTGTAGGCAATGGATGCACCCGACAGATATACAGCTTCAAAGCCCGCCCGCTCGGCAATCAGTGCGGAAAACGCATCATACACGCCAGGGACAAGCAGGCAGGAAGAGGACTGTATATGCTGCGGTAAAGATTTCATTTGTGTTTACTCTGGCGTTGCGTTCGGAAGAGACCTGAAGATATCAGGATCAGGTTATGAGGTTGTGGCGAGCTTTTTCTGAAGCTGCGCCAGCAGTCCTCCGGCCTGAGCCATTTCTACCAGGAACGAAGGAATTTTCTGAATGTTCAGCGTTCTTGAAAGCGTGCACACATCGGAATCATCATTTTCGAACACCCGCAGTTGCGCGGCATCGGTGTCGATTTCAATGAGTGCACCCTCCGGGATTGACTCTGCTTCGGGGCAAACAATGGCAAGCAGACCCAGGTTGAACGCATTACGAAAATACAGCCCGCTGAATGATGGCGCAATCACAGCCGTAATACCAAGCTGCACCAGTACGCCTACGGCCTGTTCTCGTGACGATCCTATGCCAAATCCAGAACCGGCGACAATCACATCCCCTTTTCCCATTTTTGCGGCCAGGCCAGGATAACGCCCCTCAAGGGTATGCGTTGCCAGCTCAGGCAGATCCAGTTTCATATAGGCGCCGGGTGCCAGCGCATCCGTGTCCACTTTTTCGCCTACCCGCCAAACACGATGTCTGCTCATCGTCTGGCCTCCGCAAGCAATATTCGTGGATCAGAAATCTGTCCGGTTACCGCAGCAGCAGCCACGGTGTACGGTGAGGCGAGATAAACCTGAGTTTCCGCCGATCCCATCCGGGCCCGGAAATTGCGGGCGGTGCTGGCAATCACATTTGACGCCCCTTTAAGCGCGTTGCCATACCCCGAACAGGCGCCACAGGATGTTGCAAACACTTCGGCACCGGCGTCAAGCAGAATGTCCATGACACCTTCGTTCTGCGCCTGCTGCTGATCATGCACGCTGGCCGGGGCCACCATCAGACGAACGCCTGCCGCAATGCGCCGTCCCTTGAGTACCGTAGCGGCCGCCCGCAAATCATCAAGCTTTGCGCCCGTACAGGCGCCAATATAAGCAATCTGCATCGGTGTGCCTTGCAATGCATCAGCAGTATGAACATTTTCCGGGCTATGCGGTGCCGCTACCATGGGTGACAAGGTGGACGCATCAAATGTTCTGATTTCCCTGTCGGCATCATCGTCTGTGCGCCAATGCGCCAGATCGGCCTCTGCGTCTACGCCAGCAGAGGCAAGATAGTCCAGTGTTGTCTGGTCAGGCGCAATCAGCCCCACTTGCGCACCGAGCTCTGCGCTCATATTTGACAGTGTCATCCGCTCCTGCATGGAAAGCGCAGATACCGCAGACCCACTGAATTCCACAGCGCCGTAATTTGCACCCGTTGTCCCGTATTTGCCGGTCAGATGCAGCATCATGTCCTTCGCAGTCACGCCATCAGGCAGACGACCTGACCACTTCATCTCAATGGTTGGCGGCGTCCTGACCCATATTTCACCTGTAATCATCACTCCCAGCATTTCAGTGCTGCCGATTCCGAACATATACGTTCCGAATGCACCGCCGGTCGGCGAGTGGGAATCGCCTCCGACACAGAACATGCCAGGGCGCAGATGCCCCTTTTGCGGTAATACAACATGACAAATGCCAATGGAATCATAGACATTCGGAAGCTGCTGTTCCGACGCCCAGTCCCGGGCAATTCTGAGAATCCGCCTTGAATCTTCGTCCTCTTCAGGCACGAAGTGATCCATGACGAGTACCACTTTGGATTTATCCCAGATCTGACCTCCGATTTTTTCCAGCATGGGTTTGAGGCGACGCGGACCGCTGGAATCGTGAAACATGGCAAGATCAACGGCACAGGTCACTATCTCGTCCACCGCCACCGCCTCGCGATGACAGGCACGGGCGATCAATTTCTGAGCTAATGTCTGCGCCGGCATGGCCGTTCCCTTTGTCGAATGTCAGTCTGCCTTGATTATAAAGATGTACTTACAACAATACAAGTGAAATAAAGAGCCACAAGACTTCGATGCAAGCGGCGTCTATTGCTGGCATTTATCAACTGCGTCGAAAGACCCCATCGTTCAGGTCGGGGATGTAAGACGCGAAATGCGCAGCATTTCTATATCCGTATGGCTTGCTTTTACACTTGAAACTGGATATAAATACAGTATATATGAA
>JAEWHK010000076.1 GCA_023387815.1 Pseudomonadota bacterium | reverse complement strand
GTCTGCAGTCTGCGCTGGTCAAAAAATACTTTTCCGGTACGCCAAGCAAAATCGAAGGCATGGATATTTTCCAGGTGGCTGAAGAGGCCATCCGCATGCACCGTGCTGCCTACAGTGACGATCCTGTGCTGAAGAACGCGCTGGACGCTGGCGGCGAATACGAATATCGCATTCGCGGTGAAGACCATATGTGGACGCCCGACTCCATCGCCAAGCTGCAGCACTCCACACGTGCCAATAACTACCGCACGTACAAGGAATATGCCCAGCTCATCAACGATCAGTCACGTCGTCACATGACCTTCCGCGGTCTGTTCGAATTCCGTGTTGACCCCTCACGTGCCATTCCGCTGGAAGAAGTGGAACCGGCCAAGGAAATCGTCAAACGGTTTGCGACAGGAGCCATGTCTCTGGGTTCCATTTCTACCGAAGCTCACTCTGTGCTGGCCGTGGCCATGAACCGGATCGGCGGTAAGTCCAACACAGGTGAGGGCGGCGAAGACGAACTGCGCTACCGCAACGAATTGCGCAATGGCGAAAGTGGCATCAAGAAAGGCGACACACTGGCATCTGTGCTGGGCGCGGATCGCATCGAAGCTGACGTGCCGCTGCAGCCAGGCGATTCTCTGCGTTCAAAAATTAAACAGGTGGCCTCGGGCCGTTTCGGTGTGAGTGCAGAATATCTGTCCAGCGCCGATCAGATCCAGATCAAAATGGCTCAGGGTGCCAAGCCCGGAGAGGGCGGTCAGCTGCCCGGTCACAAGGTGTCGGAATACATCGCCAAGCTGCGTTATTCCGTGCCTGGTGTCGGCCTGATTTCGCCGCCTCCTCACCACGATATCTATTCGATTGAGGATTTAGCGCAGCTCATTCACGACCTGAAAAACGTCAATCCAACGGCCTCCATCTCTACCAAGCTGGTATCCGAAGTCGGCGTCGGCACGGTTGCTGCGGGTGTGGCCAAGGCCAAGTCTGATCACATTGTGATCGCCGGTCACGACGGTGGCACAGGTGCATCACCCATTTCTTCAATCAAGCATGCCGGTACCTCATGGGAACTGGGTCTGTCTGAAACACAGCAGACGCTGGTGCTCAACAAACTCCGTAGCCGTGTTCGTGTACAGGCCGACGGTCAGATGAAAACCGGCAGGGACGTGGTGATTGGCGCGCTGCTGGGTGCCGACGAGTTCGGTTTCGCCACAGCACCGCTGGTAGTGGAAGGCTGCATCATGATGCGCAAATGCCATCTGAATACCTGCCCTGTTGGCGTTGCCACCCAGGATCCGGTTCTGCGCAAAAAATTCCAGGGCAAGCCTGAACATGTGGTCAATTTCTTCTTCTTCATCGCAGAAGAGGTTCGGGAAATCATGGCTCAGCTGGGTATCCGCAAATTCGACGATCTAATCGGTCGGGCTGATTTGCTGGATATGCGTGCTGGCATCGAACACTGGAAAGCGCGCGGTCTGGACTTTTCCAATATCTTCCATCAGCCTGATGTCGATACACCGCCGCGTCACACTGAAGAGCAGGATCACGGTCTGGATAAGGCGCTGGATATCCAGTTGCTGGATCGCAGCAAAGCGGCCATCGAACGGGGCGAAAAAGTTTCCTTTATCGTGCCGGTACGCAACCGCAACCGGACTGTCGGCTCCATGCTGTCCGGTGCCGTTGCCCGCAAATACGGTCACGAAGGGCTGCCCGACGACACCATTCACATTCAGTTCAACGGCACGGCAGGCCAGAGTTTTGGGGCTTTCCTGGCACACGGCATTACCTTCGACCTGGTGGGTGAGGGTAATGACTATGTGGGTAAAGGTCTGTCGGGTGGACGCATTATTGTTCGTTCTCCTAACGACTTCCGCGGCTATGGTCCCGATCACATTATTGCCGGTAACACGCTGCTGTATGGCGCGCTGTCTGGCGATGCTTACTTCAATGGCGTGGTTGGCGAACGGTTTGCGGTGCGCAATTCCGGTGCCGCAACGGTTGTTGAAGGTACAGGCGATCATGGATGCGAATACATGACCGGCGGCACGGTTGTGGTGCTGGGTGAGACAGGCCGAAACTTTGCTGCCGGTATGTCCGGCGGCGTGGCCTATGTCTGGGATCCGGACGGCACTTTCCGCTCGCGTTGCAATATGGCAATGGTAGAGCTGGGTGAAGTGGCGCCACATGATGACCAGTTCAAGGAAAATCTGATTGAAGGCTGGCACAGTGCCCAGCGCGGACAGGAGCGTCAGACGGACGAAACCATTCTGCGCAACCTGGTGGAAAATCACTTCCGCCTGACCGGCAGTTTCCGCGCACGCGATCTGCTGGGCGACTGGAACAAGTCACGCAAGCAGTTCGTCAAGGTGATGCCATCCGACTATAAACGTGCACTGGCAGAAATCTGGCAGTCAGAACAAACCGCCCGCAAAGCAGCTTAAGGAAAGATTGATCATGGGTAAAATTACCGGTTTTATTGAATTTGAGCGGGTTCCCGAGTCTTACGAGGCGCCGGGTGCGCGTCTGAAGCATTACAAGGAATTTGTGCTTGCGCTTGAAGACAAGCAGGCACAGGTTCAGGGTGCGCGCTGCATGGACTGCGGCATTCCCTTCTGTAACACAGGTTGTCCGGTCAACAATATCATTCCCGACTGGAATGACCTGGTGTACCGTCAGGAGTGGAAGCAGGCGCTCGAAGTCCTGCATTCCACCAACAACTTCCCCGAATTCACGGGTCGCATCTGTCCGGCGCCCTGCGAGGAAGCCTGTACACTCAACATCAACAACGACCCGGTTGGCATCAAGTCCATTGAACATGCCATCATCGACAAAGGATGGGACCAGGGCTGGGTGCTGCCACAACCGCCGCTCAAGAAAAGCGGCAAGAAAGTGGCTGTGATTGGCTCCGGTCCTGCCGGTCTGGCCGCCGCCCAGCAACTGGCACGCGTGGGCCACGGCGTCACTGTGTTCGAAAAAAGCAACCGGATTGGCGGTCTGCTGCGCTATGGCATTCCCGACTTCAAGCTGGACAAGAACCTGATTGAGCGTCGCGTCAACCAGATGGAAGCCGAAGGTGTTGAATTTCAGCCTTCCACTTATGTCGGTGCCGCAGCTAATGTGACCGAAGACGGCCTGAATGTTGTGACCTTTGATCAGCTCAATGAACAGTTCGACGCCATCGTCATGGCGGGCGGCTCTGAAACGCCGCGCGATCTGCCCGTGCCCGGCCGCGAGCTTAACGGTGTTCATTTCGCCATGGATTTTCTGCGTCAGCAGAACAAGCGCAACGCCGGTGATCGCATCAGCGGCCAGATTACTGCAACCGGCAAGCATGTCGTGGTGATCGGGGGCGGCGATACCGGTTCGGATTGCGTGGGTACCAGCAACCGTCAGGGTGCCGCATCCGTCACGCAGATCGAACTGATGCCAAAACCTCCGGAGCATGAAAACAAGGCGCTGACCTGGCCTTACTGGCCGGCCAAACTGCGTACCTCTTCTTCTCATGTGGAAGGCTGCGAACGCGACTGGGCCATTACGACCAAGCGCTTCGAAGGGGAAAAGGGCAAGCTGAAGAAAATGGTCTGCGCAAAAGTGGAATGGATCAAGGACGAAACCACCGGCCAGATGAAGATGCAGGAAGTGGAAGGTTCGGAATTTGAGCTGAAAGCAGATCTGGTTCTGCTTGCCATGGGTTTTGTTTCACCGGTAGGTGCAGTATTGGACGCCTTCGGTGTCGAGAAAGACCAGCGCGGCAACGTGAAGGCAAATGTCGACAACTACCGCACGACTGTAGATAAGGTATTTGCAGCAGGCGACATGCGTCGTGGTCAGTCCCTGGTGGTCTGGGCCATTCGCGAAGGTCGTCAGTGCGCACGCGCCGTCGACGAGTTCCTGATGGGGGCGTCGCTGCTGCCTCGCTGATCGCTCATCTGCGCACAGATGTTACGCTGGATTACGCTGGCTCGCGCAATCCAGCCATGCCACATACCATAAGTGACTGTCTCCTTGGGGAGCAGTCACTTTGGCATTTTTGTCCTTTGTTTTTTTACCAACTTCCGTTAAACAGATACAATAGGCTTTCTTTTTCAAGAATTTTCTTTGATGACAGTAGAGTCACGTCACTCATCCCCGCCGGTTATCCGGTTCGCGGATGTCACCCTTGGGTACGATGCACGCGTCATTTTGCGGGATCTGAATCTCGAAGTTTTTAAAGGCGAAGTGGTTGCGCTTATTGGTGGTTCCGGTTCCGGAAAAACCACCCTGCTGCGCGCAGCCACCGGCCAGATTCGCGCAAAAAAAGGCGTTGTCACGGTCTTTGATCAGGACGTCAATCGCATGACGCCCCAGCAACTGGGCGCCGTGCGTCGACGCATGGGCGTTCTTTTCCAGCAGGGCGCGCTTTTTACAGACCTTAGCGTTTTCGACAACGTGGCCTTTCCGCTGCGCGAACTCAGCAAGGACAGCGAAGCGGTCATTCTTGAAAAGGTTCTGGATAAACTGGATCAGGTCGGACTCAAACGAGCCGCCCATCTGAGCGTTTCTGAAATTTCAGGAGGCATGGCACGACGCGTCGCACTGGCCCGCGCCATTGTGCTGGAGCCCGAAATTATTCTGTTTGACGAACCTTTTGCAGGACTTGACCCGATTTCGCTGGGTATGACGGCGCGTCTGATCCGCAGGCTGACCGACAAGCTCGGCTGCGCCACAGTGCTCATCACGCACGATCTGGAAGAATCGTTCCTGATCGCCGACCAGGTCTATATGGTGGGCGATGGCAGTCTGGTTGTGTCGGGCACCCCCGACGAAGTGCGACAAAGCGAGAATTCGCTGGCACGCCAGTTCCTGAAAGGTGCCTCCAGTGGTCCTGTGGTATTTGAATATCCGCCGTCTCCCGATTTTGATCGCTGGCTCAGCCGTCATCGCGGAGGTGTAGAATGATCGCCCGCCTCATTACGGCTCTGGGTACCCGCATCACCCGTCCCATCCTGACGCTGGGTGTGTTTTTCCGTTTCTTCCTGTCAGTCATGGCGCGCAGCAGTGTGGTGTTCAAGCGCCCGAGACTGGTCATCGAACAGATTCACTTCATCGGTAACTACTCTCTGGTTATCATCGCTGTCTCCGGTCTGTTCGTGGGTTTCGTCATTGGCCTGCAAGGCTATTACACGCTGACGCGCTACGGGTCGGAAGAGGCCCTGGGTGTGATGGTGGCACTGGGACTGGTTCGCGAACTGGGTCCGGTGGTGACGGCACTGCTGTTTGCAGGCCGGGCCGGAACGTCCATCACGGCTGAGATCGGTCTCATGAAGGCGGGCGAACAGATCGCTGCCATTGAAGTCATGGGGATCAATCCGCTGCGGCGTATTGTGGTACCGCGTTTCTGGGGTGGTATTGTGGCCATGCCGATTCTTGCCCTGATTTTTTCAGCGGTGGGTGTGATCGGTGGCTGGCTGGTCGCCGTGGTGCTGATTGGTGTGGATGCAGGCTCATTCTGGTCACAGATGCAGAACGCCGTAGACATCCGCAACGATATTCTGGCCGGTTTCATTAAAAGTGTCGTTTTTGGTGTAGCGGTCATGCTGGTTGCCGTCTACGAGGGCTGGATGTCACGGCCTACGCCCGAAGGGGTGGCACGTGCGACAACGCGCACGGTTGTTGTCAGTTCGCTGCTTGTTCTGGCGCTCGATTTCCTGCTCACAGCAGTTATGTTCGGTGGCTAGTCACTCACGGTGACGCGCACACGATAAAGGTTAAATTCAAATGAGTAAGAAAACAGATTTTCTGGTTGGGTTGTTCGTGCTGCTGGGTATTCTGGCAGCGGTGTTTCTGATGCTTCAGGCCGGCAACCTCAAAACATTCTCTATCGGCAAGACGTACCATATTACGGCCCGCTTTGAGAACATTGGTGCGCTCAAAGTGCGTTCACCGGTCAAAAGCAATGGTGTGGTGGTAGGACGCGTCAGCAGCATCTCCTTTGACAACAAAGAGTTCAAGGCGGTAGTGGGCATGGATATCGAAGACGGCTACGTGTTCCCCGAGGACAGTTCCGCTTCCATCATGACCTCTGGTCTGCTGGGTGAGCAATATATCGGTCTGACACCGGGTGCAGATGAGAAAAATCTCGCAGATGACGGCCAGATCACTTATACGCAAAGCGCCGTGGTACTCGAAGAACTGATTAGCAAGTTCCTGTTCTCCAAGGCAGAATCCGAGGGTTCGGCCAGTGGAAGTAACAGCGGCAATGGCGGCGGCGACAATGGTGCTCCGCAGGACAAAGATGATGCGGCGCCTGCGCTGACGCCGCCAGCCTCTGCGCCTGCTCCCGCGCAATAACAACTGAAATACTGGTATATTTACGATAACGTAAGGGCAGGGCAGCACGGGGCGACGTCATGGGGGCGAGCCTCCAGGGATTGATGCTGATATATTCCTGCTCACAATCAACAACGAGTCCTGAATGAATCAAACACAAATGCGCCTGGTTGGTCTGGGGTCCGTGCTGGCGTTGCTGGCCGGTTGTGCGTCGGTGAAAGACCCGACGCCAGGGGATCCGCTGGAAAGTTATAACCGCGGCATGTTCGCATTCAATGATGCGGTAGACCGCAATCTGTTCACGCCGGTGGCCAAGGGCTATAAGGCAGTGGTGCCAAGCCCGGTTCGTACCTGCGTCACCAATATCTTCAATAACTTTGGTGATATCTGGTCCGGTGTCAACAGCTTCCTTCAAGGCCGCTCGCTCGACTCCATCAACACCTTCGGTCGTGTGCTGTTCAACTCCACCATGGGTATCGGTGGATGTATCGATGTAGCTACCATGAACGGTGCGCCGCGCATCCAGAATGACTTTGGTACCACGCTGGGCGTCTGGGGTCTCGGTCAGGGGCCGTACTTTGTGCTGCCATTGCTCGGACCTTCCACCTTCCGTGATACTGCCGGAACGGTCGGAGACGGATTCGGCGGTTCTGCCGTTTACGCCTCGCCAGGGGCGATTAACGACGTTCCTGTCCGCAATACGGTCTGGGGAGTCAGCTTCGTCAATACCCGCGCCAATCTGCTGAATGCCAGCGATCTGCTGAACGACGTGGCGCTGGATCGGTATAGCTTCCTGCGCGATGCCTACCTGCAGCGGCGCCAGGCCCTGCTGAACCAGAAGCTGGGTCCGGTCGTGCTGGACGCCAAAGACAGTCAGGGCAAACCGGCACGAGGCAGCAGCCTGCCGGAATATGACGATCCTGATGCGGGCAGCGCCGGATCTGCAGCACCGGCCAGCGATCCGAATCTGCCATCTTATGATGATCCTGAAGCGGCGCCAGCCAGCCCATCGGCCGGCCAGACTGTTTCTCCTTCCGCAAGGGCGAATGCTCCATCTGCGCAACCGGCGCCAGGCAATGCACAGCCCGCAACAGGCGCTGGGCAAAGTCAGGCTCCGGCCAGCGCGCCATCCGGCAGCAGCGCCGACCCGTCTCTGCCGGTGTATTCCGATCCGGGTAACTGATTTCGTGCCGGTTACAACAGCCTGAAACGGGATTTGCGTCCCACTCCTTTCAGGCTGTTTCATCGGGCATGTTCTTTTACCCTTGCTGACATTTCCCGTGTATCCTCGGAATATACAATGCATTTATTCGGCAGCAACGGCTGGTTGTCTGATGACAAATCCCGTTGCAATCTGCCCAGTTACAGTTAAAGAAGGAGATCTCGTATGAAATTCGCAGGTATTCTCAAATCCACCCAGGTAGCCATGCTTGCCGGTTTTCTGTCGGCAGGTGCCATGCATGCCGCCGTGGCTGCCCAGGATCCCAATCAGTTTGTGGAACAGATTGCCAATAACACGCTGCAGGCAGTCAATCAGAACAATGCTGCCAAAAGCGGCGATGTGAATGCCATCAACGGTATTGTCACGCAATATCTGATGCCGCATATCAATATGGAAAAAACCACCCGTCTGGCTGTGGGCCAGCCCTGGCGCCAGGCAACACCCGAGCAGCGTTCTGCACTGGTTAACGGTTTCAAGAAAACACTGCTGCGCACCTATAGCGGCGCGTTCCGTAATGTGACGCCAAGCACAACCATCACCATGCAGCCGTTCCGCGGCGATGCCAATGCCAGCGATGTGGTCGTGCGTTCCACCATCACGGCGGGTCAGGGTCCGGTCTCTGTCGACTATCGTATGGAAAAATCCGGCAACGCCTGGAAGATCTATGACCTGAATGTGGAAAACATCTGGCTGATCCAGAACTACCGCAACCAGTTTGCAGGCCAGATCTCCAAAGGCGGTATTGATGGCCTGATCCAGGCGCTCAATCGCTGATTCCACAGGTCTTTGGGCTATAATCAAATGCTTGCTTCACTTAAGAAGCAAGCATTTTTTTATACTCATGCCCGCCGTCCAAATAGAACATCTCTCCAAAATTTATGACAGCAGCCACGCTCGTGGCTGGCGGCGTTTACTGCCATCGCGCAGGGGCGCCTCGCAATCGGCCTCGCGCGAGCCGTTTCGTGCCCTGAATGACGTGAGTTTCACGGTTCAGGAAGGCGAGTTTTTCGGTCTGCTTGGCCCCAACGGCGCCGGCAAAACAACGCTGATTTCACTTCTGGCTGGTCTGTCGTGTCCTACGCAGGGTACCGCAAGCATTTGCGGATACAACGTGACCACCCAGTACAAGGAGGCCCGCCGTTCGCTGGGCGTGGTGCCGCAGGAACTGGTTTACGACCCCTTCTTTACCGTTCGCGAAACCCTGCGCCTGCAGTCGGGCTACTTCGGTATTCATAACAACGACGACTGGATCGACGAGATTCTGCATAATCTGGGCCTGTCGGACAAGGCAGACGCCAATATGCGCGCCTTGTCCGGTGGTATGAAGCGCCGTGTGCTGGTAGCTCAGGCGCTGGTGCACCGTCCACCTGTCATTATTCTGGATGAACCTACCGCGGGCGTTGATGTGGATCTGCGCCGCAGTCTATGGGATTTCATCGTGCGCCTGAACAAAAACGGGCACACCATCATGCTGACGACGCATTATCTGGAAGAGGCCGAGGCGCTTTGCAACCGCATTGCGCTGCTCAAACGCGGCCAGGTCATTGCGCTGGATACCACGCAGGCGCTGATGGCGCGGGTAGGGGGTCAGCATCTGGAAGATGCCTTCGTGCACATTATGCACAATGGCCTGCAGGAGGCCGCGGCATAATGAACGCATTGCAAAAGGATGTCACCTTCGGCTCAGGCTTTCCGACCCTGCTGTACAAGGAACTGCTGCGATTCTGGAAAGTGGGGTTTCAGACCGTCGCTGCGCCCGTGCTCACGGCCATGCTGTACCTGCTGGTCTTCGCCCATGTGCTGGAAGATCGCGCGCGCATGTATGACAGCGTACCTTATACGGCCTTTCTGATCCCCGGCCTCATGATGATGAGCATGCTGCAGAATGCCTTTGCCAATCCCTCGTCGTCGCTCATACAGAGCCGTATTACGGGCAATCTGGTGTTTGTGCTGCTGCCTCCGCTGTCGCATTACGAGATCTTCTCGGCCTACGTGCTGGCGGCGGTGCTGCGCGGCCTTTGCGTGGGACTGGGTATCTGGATTGTGGCTTCGTTTTTTGTTTCCATGTGGCCGGCAAGCGTGCTTTGGGTGCTGGCCTTTGCCATCCTTTCCTGTTGCATCCTGGCGGTACTGGGCATCATCGCGGGCCTGTGGTCCGAGAAGTTCGACCAGCTGGCCGCATTCCAGAATTTCCTCATCATGCCTGCCACTTTTCTGTCAGGTGTGTTTTATTCCATCCACTCCCTGCCGCCGTTCTGGCAATCGGTATCGCACTGGAACCCGGTTTTCTATATGATTGACGGATTCCGATACGGATTCTTTGCTGTATCGGACGTTTCCCCCTGGCATAGCCTTGCCGTGGTGGGGGCCTTTTTCGTGCTGATCTCTGCGTATGCGCTATGGCTGCTTGCGCGGGGTTATAAATTGCGGACTTAACCATGTTACCCACCCCTGAACAGATTCGTGACTACATTGAATCGCACCTGCCCTGTGAGCACATCGAAGTGCGGGGCGATGGCTCGCATTTCGAGGCGCTGATTGTCAGCGACGCTTTTGAAGGCAAACGCCTGATTGCGCGGCATCAGGTGGTCTATGCGGCGCTGGGCGACAGAATGAAAGAAGAGATCCACGCGCTTTCAATGAAAACCCTGACTCCCGAAGAGTACCGCAATAATGGATAAGCTAAGAATCACGGGCGGTCGCCGCCTGAACGGTGAAATCAGCGTATCCGGCGCCAAGAACGCGGCGCTGCCGATACTGTGCGCCGCGCTGCTGACGGCGGAGCCGGTCACCTTGCGCAATGTACCTGAACTGAATGACATCAGCACCACGCTGCGCCTGCTGGCAGATCTGGGTGTGAAAATTTCCCAGGATGACGGCGGCATTGTGCATTTGCAGGCCGATCAGATCACCAGCCTGGAAGCGTCCTACGAGCTGGTCAAAACCATGCGCGCCTCCATTCTGGTACTGGGCCCGTTGCTGACACGATTTGGCCAGGCCAAGGTCAGCCTGCCCGGCGGCTGCTCCATCGGTCAGCGTCCTGTGGATCAGCACATCAAAGGCCTGACGGCACTGGGCGCAGACATTTCAGTTGAGCATGGCTTTGTGGTTGCCAGCGCCAAACGTCTGAAAGGCGCGCCCATCGTCACGGATATGGTGACGGTTGGCGGTACCGAACAGTTTCTGATGGCCGCCGCCCTGGCAGACGGACAGACTGTGCTGGAAAACGCTGCACGTGAACCCGAGGTGGTGGATCTGGCTGAAATGCTGATCTCCATGGGGGCGCGCATCTCTGGTCATGGCACAGACAGAATTGTGATTGACGGCGTTAAAACGCTGCACGGCACCGACTACACCGTGGTGCCCGATCGCATCGAGGCAGGTTCCTTTCTGTGTGCCGTTGGTGCTACCGGTGGCGATATCATGCTGCGCAATGCGGCGCCTGACACCATGGGTGCCACGCTGGACAAACTGATTGATGCCGGCCTTACCATTGAAACCGGCCCCGACTGGATTCGTGCCGTGATGAACGACAGACCCAAAGCGGTGGGTTTTCGTACGCGCGAATATCCCGGTTTTCCAACGGATATGCAGGCCCAGTTGCTGGCTTTGAATACGGTTGCAGACGGCACTGCCGTTGTGGTCGAAAACATTTTCGAGAACCGCTACATGCACGTGCCCGAACTGATCCGCATGGGCGCTGATATCGAGCTGGACGGTCACACAGCCGTCATTAACGGGGTTGCACAACTGATGGGGGCCAAAGTCATGGCCACCGACCTGCGCGCTTCGGCCAGTCTGGTCATTGCCGGCCTGGCTGCCAGCGGCGAAACCACCATCGATCGCATTTATCACCTGGATCGCGGTTACGAAAAAATGGAAGACAAACTGCAGGCAGTGGGTGCCGACATCCAGCGTCTGCGGAGTTAAACCTTATGACAGAGAATACGCAGCTCACCATGGCCCTGTCCAAAGGGCGCATTTTTGAGGAAACCCTTCCGCTGCTGGAGCAGGCGGGCATTGTTGTGACCGAACATCCCGAACAGTCGCGCAAGCTCATTCTGGCTACCAGCCGCGACGATCTGCGGATTCTGATTGTGCGCGCTTCGGATGTGCCTACCTATGTGCAGTACGGGGCGGCCGATTTCGGTATCGCCGGCAAAGACGTGCTGTACGAATATGGTCGCGACCATCCCGGTGGGCTCTACCAGCCCATCGACCTGAACATTGCTCGCTGCCGTCTCGCGGTGGCCGTGCGGGAGGGCTTTGATTATGAAGCCGCCGTGCGTCAGGGTGCAAGACTGCGCGTGGCCACCAAGTATGTGAATGTGGCCCGTGAACATTTCGCCCGCAAGGGAGTGTATGTTGATATTATTAAACTCTATGGCTCCATGGAGCTTGCGCCGCTGGTCGGTCTGGCCGATGCCATCGTAGACGTGGTATCTACCGGCGGAACCTTGCGTGCCAATGGACTGGTTGCCGTGGAAGATGTCATGCCGGTTTCTTCCCGGCTGATTGTCAATCAGGCATCACTGAAAACGCGGGCGGCCGTATTGCAGCCCATCCTGGATGCCTTTGAACGAGCGACTCCCCCACAGGGATAATCTTTATTCATGAAACCTGTAATCAAACGATTGGACTCCCGCGACGACGGGTTCGCCGGCGTGCTGCGCCAGCTTCTGGCCTTTGAAGCCGCCGAGGATGCACAGATCGAGCAGGCAGTGGCCGATATTCTGCAGGACGTCAGGCAGCGTGGTGACGCAGCGGTGCTGGAATACACAAGCAAATTCGACCGGCTTCCCGTCACGGACATGGCCGAGCTGGAGATTGCGGCTGCCGACTGTCAGGCTGCGCTCGACACACTCGATCCGGCTCGCCGTCAGGCGCTGGAGCAGGCAGCGCATCGCGTCCGTATTTATCATGACCGGCAGCGCGCCGATTCCTGGCAATATCAGGAAGACGACGGCACCGTTCTTGGACAAAAAATTACGCCTATGGATCGGGTAGGGCTGTATGTGCCCGGCGGCAAGGCGGCCTATCCGTCTTCTGTTCTCATGAATGCCATCCCGGCCAAGGTCGCCGGCGTGGGTGAAGTGATCATGGTCACGCCCACTCCCGATGGCGTACGCAATCCATTGGTGCTGGCTGCAGCCGCCGTTGCCGGGGTCGACCGCGTTGTCGCCATCGGCGGCGCCCAGGCTGTAGGTGCACTCGCTTACGGCACGCAGACCATTGCCGCCGTGGACAAAATTGTTGGCCCGGGCAATGCCTACGTGGCAGCGGCCAAGCGCCGGGTGTTTGGTACTGTCGGCATTGATATGGTGGCCGGCCCCAGCGAAATCCTCATCATTTGCGATGGCACGACGCCAGCCGACTGGATCGCCATGGACCTGTTTTCGCAGGCGGAACATGATGAACTGGCTCAGGCGATACTGCTCTGTCCCGATGCCGCTTTCCTGGAAAGCGTGCAGGAAGCCATTGAGCGCCTGCTGCCCACCATGCCGCGCGAAACCATACTCAGAAAAAGCCTGGGAAATCGTGGCGCGCTCATTCTGGTGCGCGACCTGGACGAAGCGGTTGAGATCGCCAATGACATTGCTCCCGAGCACCTGGAGATTTCCACGGAAAATGCGGCGGAACTGGCGGGAAAAATCCGCCACGCGGGTGCCATTTTCCTTGGTCGTTATTCATCCGAAGCGCTGGGCGACTATTGCGCCGGACCCAATCACGTGCTGCCCACGGCCCGTACCGCACGTTTTTCTTCGCCACTGGGCGTCTACGATTTTCAGAAACGCAGCAGTATTATCCAGGTGTCTGATGCCGGAGCGATTACACTAGGGGCGATTGCCGCCGAACTGGCCGATGGCGAAGGCCTTCCGGCGCATGCCCAAAGCGCGCGTTACCGCCTGTCTTCCACTACCTGACCACAAGCTATGCGAACCGCTGACATTACCCGAAATACAAATGAAACCCGCATTACGGTTTCCCTGAACCTGGACGGTACCGGAAAACAGTCCATTGATACCGGCGTGCCTTTTCTGGATCACATGATCGACCAGATCGCGCGCCATGGCCTGATTGACCTGGATGTCAAATGTGAAGGCGATGTGCATATCGACGATCACCACTCTGTCGAGGATGTTGGCATCGCGCTTGGTCAGGCGGTGGCAAAGGCCGTGGGTGACAAAAAAGGCATCACCCGCTATGGTCACTCGTATGTCCCTCTGGATGAGGCGCTGTCACGCGTGGTGATTGATTTTTCCGGCCGTCCGGGCCTGGAATACCATATTCCCTTCACCCGTTCGCACGTTGGTCGCTTTGATGTGGACCTGACCCGTGAATTCTTCCAGGGATTTGTCAATCACGCCCTGGTCACGCTGCATATCGACAATCTGCGCGGTTCCAACTCGCATCACCAGGCCGAAACCGTATTCAAGGCCTTTGGACGCGCACTGCGCATGGCGTTGACACCCGATCCACGCAGCGAAGGCGTTATCCCTTCGACCAAAGGCGTGCTTTAATGGCCGGACTGTCCTCATGAGCAGCAAAATCGCGATTGTCGATTACGGAATGGGGAATCTGCACTCGGTTGCACGGGCCCTGCGCCACGCCGCCCCGCAGGCAGACGTTTATCTGGCCTCGGACGTGGCCGCACTGGAAAAGGCCGACCGCATTGTGTTTCCCGGACAGGGTGCGATGCCCGATTGCATGCGCAATCTGGAGCGATCCGGCCTGAAGGACGCGGTCATTCGTGCTGCCGGCAGCAAGCCGCTGCTGGGGGTCTGCGTGGGAGAGCAAATGCTCATGCAGCACAGCGAAGAAGGCGATGTTCCCTGCCTGGGCATTTTTCCGGGCAAAGTACGCAAATTTGAGGGCCCGGCATTTGCCGTGAACCTGCAGGAGCAGGCAGAAACTTCAACCGCCGTGGTTCAGCACGATGCGCAGCCGCTGAAAGTCCCGCATATGGGCTGGAGTCGAGTGCAGCAGGTCGCGTCGCATCCTGTATGGGAAGGCATTCCGGATAATACCTATTTTTATTTTGTACACAGTTACTACGTGGAACCCGCCGATGACGCGCTTTCCGCTGGTAAAACCCTGTACGGAGTGAATTTTACCTGTGCTGTGGCGCGGGACAACATTTTTGCAGTACAGTTTCATCCCGAGAAAAGCGCCGACTACGGCTTGCGTCTTTACCGGAATTTTGTACACTGGGATATATGACCACCGGGTCGTGGCAGTTGGGTGAATCGTGATGCCATCGCGTGCTCATGGTTTTAATTTTATTTTTATTTTGATGATCTGATTAGTTATGCTGCTCATACCAGCCATTGATTTGAAAGACGGACGCTGTGTACGCCTGCGCCAGGGAGACCTGCAGGATGCCACCATTTTTTCCGAAGATCCCGTTACCGTAGCGGAACAGTGGTATGACCAGGGCGCCAGGCGCCTGCATCTGGTTGACCTTAACGGTGCCGTTGCTGGGAAGCCCAAAAATGAAGACGTGATCAAAGCCATTGTGCGCGCCGTGGGTGAAGACATTCCTGTGCAGATCGGCGGCGGCATTCGCGATCTGGATACCATTGAACGCTACCTGGATTTTGGTATCGAATACATCATTATCGGTACTGCGGCGGTCAAGGATCCCGGCTTTTTGCAGGACGCCTGCAGCGCCTTCCCCGGTAATATCATCGTGGGTCTGGACGCCAAGGATGGCAAGGTCGCCACCGATGGCTGGAGCAAACTCACCAAACATGATGTGCTTGATCTGGGCCGCAAGTTTGAAGACTACGGCGTGGAATCCATCATCTACACCGATATTGGTCGCGATGGCATGCTGACAGGGGTGAACATCGAAGCCACCGTGCGGCTTGCCCAGCACGTGCGCATTCCGGTGATTGCCTCGGGCGGCGTGACGGACCTCAAGGATATCGAGGCCCTGTGCGAAGTCGAACAGGAAGGCGTCGAAGGCGTCATCCTGGGTCGCAGCATTTACGAAGGCACGCTGGATTTCCAGTCGGCTCAGGATCTCGCTGATGAGCTTAACGGGGATGACGAGGAGTGACGCAAGCCACTGCGCCCGGCCATAGCCTGACGACACGCGTCATACCCTGCCTGGACGTGACTGCGGGGCGCGTAGTCAAAGGCGTCAACTTCGTACAGTTGCGTGATGCTGGTGATCCTGTTGAAATCGCCCGTCGCTACAATGAGCAGGGGGCAGATGAACTCACATTCCTGGATATTACGGCGACCAGCGATGGCAAGGATCTGACCCTGTCGATGATTGAGCAGGTCGCCTCTGAAGTGTTCATTCCGCTGACGGTGGGTGGGGGCGTGCGCGCTTTGCCTGATGTGCAGCGCCTGTTGAATGCGGGTGCCGACAAGGTGTCCATCAACAGTGCAGCGGTCAATGAACCGGAGCTGGTGCGTGCTTGTGCAGATTACTATGGCTCTCAGTGCATTGTGGTCGCGGTGGATGCGCGACGCGTGTCTGCCCCGGGTGAACCGCTACGCTGGGAAGTCTTTACCCACGGCGGGCGCAAGCCTACCGGCATTGACGCGGTGGCCTGGGCTGTTCGCATGGCGCGTTACGGCGCCGGCGAGCTGCTGATTACCAGCATGGATCAGGACGGCACCCAGTCGGGCTTTGATCTGCAGCTGACGCGTACCATTTCTGATGCGGTTGCCGTACCGGTCATCGCATCGGGTGGCGTCGGCAATCTGCAGCATTTGTGCGATGGGGTCAATGAGGGCAGGGCCAGCGCGGTGCTGGCTGCCAGTATTTTTCACTACGGTGATTACAGCATTGCGCAGGCCAAGGCATATATGGCTGAACAGGGCATACAGGTCAGGAACACACCATGAACTGGATAGACGAAGTCAGATTTGATGCAGACGGGCTGATCCCGGCCATTGCGCAGGATCAGGATAGCCATCGCATTCTGATGGTGGCATGGATGAACCGCGAATCCCTGCAGGAAACGGCAGACACGGGCAGGGCGGTCTACTGGTCACGGTCCCGGCAGAAACTCTGGCGCAAGGGCGAGGAATCCGGCAATACCCAGCAGGTCAGCTCCCTTCGGCTCGATTGTGATGGTGACGTGATTCTGCTGACCGTCAGGCAGCAGGGTGGGGTCGCCTGCCACACCGGCAGGGAAAGCTGCTTTTTTCGTGAACTCACGGGACAGCCAAAGGACGAGACGCGCGAGTGGAAAGTCACCGATCCCGTGCTGAAAGACCCGGAGACCATGTACAAATGACACAAACCACGTCTGCAGATGTCACTGCCACCATTCTGAGTCGGCTGGCCGATGTGCTTGAAACGCGCACGCCGCAGGCCGGCGGTGATCCGCAATCGTCCTACACGGCAAAACTGCTGGCTCGCGGGCCGGATGCCTTTCTTAAAAAAATTGGCGAAGAGGCCACCGAACTGGTCATGGCAGCCAAGGATGGACAGGCAGACAGAATCGTGTCGGAAACCGCCGATCTCTGGTTTCACTGCCTGGTGACACTCACACATTATGGCCTGCGGCCCGAGGCTGTACTGGAAGAACTGGCGCGCCGCGAAGGGCTGTCTGGCCTGCAGGAAAAAGCTGCACGCAGTCAGAAGGATTGATCAGTCACGAAGGCGATTTTGTAACATCGGCACTTCATGATATTTCCCTATTGAATCGTTCATTAATTGGTATAGTATGCGTATTCACGCAATCTGTTTTCAGGAGTAAAACATGGGCAGTCTGAGTATCTGGCACTGGTTGATCGTACTGGTCATTGTTGCCCTCATTTTTGGTACCAAGAAATTGCGCAACGTCGGCGAAGATCTGGGTGGTGCAGTCAAAGGTTTCAAAAAAGGCGTCAAAGAGGCCAACGACGAAGCCGATGCCACGCGCGCGCAGGATCCGCTCAATCGCAAGGTGTCTGACACACCCGCGCCAACCCGTCCCGACACGGCCGTTCGTCCCGATTCTGACGCTATTGACGTACAGGCTCGCGAAAAATCCGAGTAAGCGCGACGAACCGGCGGGTGGTATGTATTCCTTATGCCGACCCGGCCGTTCTACTTGAAAAGTTGCAAGCATGTTTGGTTTGAGTTTCGGTGAGCTGTTCATTATTGGTATCGTCGGGCTGATTGTTATCGGCCCCGAGCGCCTGCCTACGGTTGCCCGCACGCTGGGCCACCTGGTAGGTCGCGCGCAGCGCTATGTCAGTGATGTCAAAAGTGATATCCAGCGCGAAATGGATATTCAGGAAATCGCAAAAATTCGCGAGGAAATGCAGTCAGCTGTCAGCAATGTCAAATCATCGGTGGAAGATACCGCCAGCGCCTTGCGCAATCCTGTCAACTCGCTTCGTGATGACCTGCTCAAAACCGGAGATTCGCTGCGGGACAGCGTAACAGGAAGGAATGAAGCTGTGGACGAAACAGCGGTAAATCAATCCGCTGTTAAAGAGCCATCCGTTAACGAATCGTCTGTTGATGAACCACAGGTCGCGGACGAGATCGCCATGGACAAGAGCCATGCACAGGATGCGGTGAGTGCACCCCGATCGGCTGATAAACCTGCAACGCTTGCCCAGACTGACACTTCGCAAAACAACGAAATCCGGTCCGACAATGACATCCGGCCTGATAGCGAGACTCTGCGCAATAAGCCGGACACCGCGGCACCGGACACACCTGCTGCTACCCGATCCGATACGCATTCCTGATGGCCAATCCCATTCTTCCCCCCGATGATTCGCAGGAAAGTCTGCCAGAAGACAGCTTTTTCTCCCATCTGATAGAACTGCGCTCGCGCCTGATCAAGGCGCTGCTGGCGGTCATCGCGATTTTTGCGATTCTGTGTATTTACCCCGGTACCGGCGCCGTCTACGACTTCGTTGCGCGGCCCATGATCGAATCCCTGCCAGCAGGTAACCGCATGATTGCCACCGGTGTTATCACGCCGTTTCTGGTGCCGCTAAAGGTCACGCTGCTGCTGGCCTTTATGATCGGTCTGCCCTACGTGCTGTATCAGGCCTGGGCCTTTATTGCACCGGGTCTGTATCGTCACGAAAAACAGCTGGCCATGCCTCTGGTGGTTTCCAGCACCTTGCTGTTTTTCTTTGGCATGGCGTTCTGCTATTACATCGTCTTCCATACCATTTTTCATTTCATCGCCATGGTCTCGCCCGAGTCTATCAATTTTGCGCCGGATATCGAAGCCTATCTGGGCTTTGTAATGACCATGTTCCTGGCATTTGGTGTGACCTTCGAGGTGCCTATCGTTGTGGTTGTTCTGGTCAGTACCGGCGTGATTGCAGTGGAAAAACTTAAGGCAATGCGTGGCTATGTGATTGTTGGAGCGTTCGTGGTGGCTGCCATCGTGACGCCGCCCGATGTCATGTCCCAGCTTCTGCTGGCCATTCCTTTGTGCCTGCTGTTCGAACTTGGCCTGTTCGCAGCAAAATTCGTCAAAGTCAAAAAGCTTGAACGCGAGGAAGAGCAGGAGTAGATTGAGAATAGCGGTCGCAAAGACAGGTCGATAAGACAGATAGAGAAAGGGCGATCGAAAAGACAGATCAAAATAGGCCAATCAAAAAAGGCCGGGCGCGGCGGGAAGAGGGCCGCAGCGCGCTCCTGATTTCTCACAGTCAGCAGCGGCTTTTGTCCGTTGTTGATATTCCGGGGGTCAGCGATATCTCAAAATCACGATATCTCAGGCTCTCGATATCTCAGGCTCTCGATATCCCAGACTCTGCCAGTCCCCAGCCATTCAATTACAGTTGAAATCAGTTCGTCGTGGTCACTTGCGGACGTTTGCCCAGGGTCACAATAAAATCATGGCGTTTGCCACCGCGCAGCACATTGAAGGTGACTTTTGATTGCGGAGCGAACTCGGCAATCTTGTTGAGCAAATGATCGGTGCCGGAGATATCTTCGCCGTTCACTGACAGCAAAATGTCCCCCACCAGCAAGCCCGCCTGTCCGGCAGGACCGTTAGAGGCCAGCGTGGCAATGATGACGCCATTGGTATTTTTCAGGTTGAAGGCCCTGGCCAGGTCGGTCGTAATATCCTGAGGTTCAATACCCAGCCAGCCGCGCGACACACTGCCAGTTGTGATAATTTCATTCATGATTCGCATGGCGGTATCGGCCGGCGTGGCAAACCCGATGCCCAGTGAGCCGCCATCTGCAGACTCGGTGTAAATCGCCGTGTTGATACCAATCAGATCGCCACGTGTATTGATCAGTGCACCGCCCGAGTTTCCGGGATTAATGGCTGCGTCGGTCTGAATAAAGTTCTCATAGGTATTGATGCCAAGCCCGGTGCGTCCCAGGGCAGATACAATACCCATGGTTGTTGTCTGACCAACACCGAATGGGTTGCCAATCGCCAGGACCATATCACCAATACGCGGTGTGTTGCCGGCGTTATAGTGAATCACGGGAAGGTCTGGCAGCTCGGCCTTGAGCACGGCCAGGTCGGTGTCGGGATCGCTGCCTATCAGTTTTGCAGGCGCCTTGCGGCCGTCGGTCAGGCCGATTTCAATGGAGTCTGCCGCTTCAATCACGTGATAATTGGTCAGAATGTAGCCCTTGTCGGACGCAATCACGCCCGAACCCAGGTTGGTGGGCCCCATACTGTTCTGATCCTTGTTATCCTTGATAAAAGGTTTCAGGGCGGGAACGTCCGGCAGATTCTTGAAGGGCGATTCGATGCTCTTGGTGGTGTAGATATTCACCACAGAGGGCGTGGCGACTGCCACTGCAGACGCAAAGCTCAGACTGTCGTTTGACGAAGACAGAACAACGGCAGGCGCAGCGCGACCATTATCCTGGCCGCCGGGTGTAAGCCAGCCTGGACGCAAGGTGGTAATGGTAAAAACCAACGCCAGACAGACGGTGACCGCCTGAGATAACAGTAACCAAAAACGATACATAGGAAGACGTCGTGAATAAAATTCTCGTACAGGATTTGCTGGGCTGGCTGGACCTGCAACTAAAACCAGCCCTCTTTCAAGATTATGCACCAAACGGGCTGCAGCTGCAGGGTAAGCCCGAAATAAAAAAGCTCATTACCGGTGTGACGGCCTCGGCAAGACTGCTTGAAATTGCAGGAGAAAAGCAGGCCGATGCGGTATTGGTGCATCACGGCTGGTTCTGGAAAGGCGAGAATCCCTGTATTGTCGGCAGCAAGTTCCGACGAGTGGAACTGGCCATCAGGCACGGCCTGAACGTGATTGGCTACCATTTACCGCTGGATGCGCACCCCGAATGGGGCAATAACGCTCAGCTGGCAAGGGTTCTGGGCCTGATCCCTGATCGCGCAGAAGATGGCAGCGGGGCACCGCAGGTCTTTGGAGAAGGCGGACTCATCTGGTCAGGTCGCCTGCCGCCGGAACTGCAAACCATGCCTGCCCTGGGTGCTCACATTGCGAAACGACTCGGACGGACACCGTTGCTTATAAGCAACAGCGATAAGCCATTGCAACGCATCGCGTGGTGCACCGGAGGTGCGCAGGGAATGTTCGAGGAAGCCATCGCTCGCGGCGTGGACGTGTATATGACCGGCGAGGCGTCGGAACAGGTTTATCATCAGGCGCTGGAATCGGGCGTGGCCTATATCGGGGCAGGGCACCACGCGACCGAACGCTATGGTGTGCAGACACTCGGTCAGGCCATTGCCGATAAATTCGGGCTGGATGTGGAGTTCGTGGATCTGCCAAATCCCGTGTAGCTGCAGTTCGCGAAGCCAATAAAAAAACAACATCTGCAATCCATCACAGATGTTGTTTTTTTGTCTGTACTGCAGCCGCAGGTGGCAGTTCGCGGCTGCCGGACCGCTATCAGACAGTGGGTTTCTGGCGAAGCAGATCGCGAATTTCGCGCAAAAGCGCAACATCGGCTGGATCGACTTCCGGCGCTGCTGCTTTCTCTTTCTCAAACGTGGCACGTGCCCGGGCAACGGCTTTAACAAGCAGGAAGATAACCAGGGCCAGCAGGAGGAAATTGATGAAGATGGTGAGGAAATTACCGTAGGCCAGCAGGTTGGCACCTGCCTTGCTCATGGCTTCATAAGTATGAGGCCCGGTATAGCCTTCGGGTTCGGATAGAACAATGAATTTATTGGAAAAATCGACAGATCCGCCGAGGATGAAATTGATGACAGGCATGATGACATCTTTCACTATCGAGTCGATGATCTTTCCAAAAGCGGCACCAATGATCACACCAACTGCCAAGTCGATCATGTTGCCTTTAATCGCAAACTCCTTGAATTCGCTTATAAAACCTTTACTCATGATTATGTCCTTTTTTCCACGCCCGGCACGGGCACCGGTATATAATAAACGGTTGCCAAATTATGTACACATAAAATATAGTAATTTTTAGTACCTTGAGTGTATCAA
>JAEWHK010000071.1 GCA_023387815.1 Pseudomonadota bacterium | reverse complement strand
GGCGTGCAACTTCGCTGGCTACACGACCAAGGACTTTGCCTTTTGCATCAATAACATACCAGTCACGTTTGACTTCATGGGGCTTGGCCACAAAGGTCTTCATGATGTATTCCTAAAATTTGAGTTTAAAGCGGATCAGCCCTGACAGCACTTAACGACTGACCGTGCCGGCATTTTTTTGCCTGTACGACCCACCATGCAATCAGTAGCAATCCGACGATTTATCTGCTTTGCCTGAACGTTATAAAGAAGGGACTGAAAAAGTAAGGGATTTACCACTCGCAACGTTTGCTCGCGGTCACACGCTTTCTTCTTAATAGCCCCTGCGACAGTGCAAATACACAGATAAGCCCGCAATATTAACATGAGGCCTGATTTTTTTCAAATAAAACAATGAAATAGCCATAAAGCGGAGCCTGAGCAGCGATTTATGGCTATTTCTGTCGTCTTGGGGCGACAGTGGGCGCATTTTCCCGGAAAATGCGCCCCCGATCACAATTTATTTGCGAGCCTGAGATACGGCATGCGCCACATAGCGTGTGTAAGAGCCTTCCACCACGTTGAACCATGGGATCAGGTCGTCACGATAGGACATGTAGTCTGTGAGGATAGCCTTGAACCGCTCGTCTTTGTCGGAATACTTTTTGTAGATTTCTGCGGTTGCCTTGAATGAGGCATCCATCATTTCTTTCGGGAATTCCTTGAGCACGGCACCGCCGGCGATCAGACGACGCAGCGCGCCCGGATTCATGGAGTCATACATGGCCATCATTTCTGTATGGGCACGAATGACGGAGGATTCGATCACGGCCTGATAGTGTTTGGGCAGTTTCTCGAAGGCCTCTTTATTGAAGTAGCCCGAAACCTGCGCACCACCTTCCCAGAATCCGGGATAGTAGTAGTACTTGGCGACTTTGTTGAAGCCCAGTTTTTCGTCATCCAGCGGACCGACAAATTCAACCGCGTCCAGCGTGCCTTTTTCCAGTGAAGGATAAATATCGCCCCCTGCGATTTGCTGGGGAACAACGCCAAGTTTGGCCAGAACCTCACCAGCCAGACCCGCTGTACGCATTTTGAGACCCTGCAGATCTGCCAGCGATTTGATTTCCTTGCGGAACCAGCCGCCCATTTGCGTGCCCGTGTTGCCCAGAGGGAAATTCACGATATTGACTGTATCAAACAGCTCGCGCATGAGTTTCTTGCCGTTGCCTTCGAGCATCCAGGCGTTCAGCTGGCGTGCATTCAGGCCGAAAGGCACAGCGGTATCAAAACAGAAGCTGGGATTTTTACCTAAATAGTAATAACCGCAGGTGTGGCCAGCCTGCACGGTACCGTTGGAAACGGCATCCATGACCTGTAATGCGGGAACGATTTCGCCGGCTGGGAAAAGGTCAATTTGCAGTTTGCCATCTGTTGATTCCTTGACATACTTGGTGAAGCGGTCTGCAGAACCGTAGAGCGCAACCAGGCTACGTGGGAAACTGGACGCCATGCGCCACTTGATGGAGGGGTTTTCCTGGGCGATGGCCGGTGCGGCAATGACGCCGGTACTGGCCACGGCACCCAGGCCCGCTTTTTTGAGGAAGGAACGACGTTGCATTGAGTCTACTCCGTAGAAGATCGTTGTTCTGGAAAATTTAACCCGCTAAATATACACGCAGTCATACAATTTACATAGAGGTTAAAGCACTCTTAGTATTTTCCCTGAACAGCGACCTCCTGCCCTTCCCACTAATGCGCTTTACTGACCGGCAATGGCCATGGATTCGATCAGTATCGAGCCCGTTGTTTTGGAGCCTCGGGTAATCACATCGCTTCCCACTGCGGCAATATTCAGGAACATGTCCCGCAGATTGCCCGCAATGGTAAATTCCGTTACTGCATGCTGAATTTCACCGTTTTCTACCCAGTAGCCGAAAGCGCCGCGTGAGTAGTCACCGGTGACGTAATTGACCCCCTGCCCGATCAGCTCCGTGACCAGAATACCGGTGCCCATTTTTTTGAGCATGGCTTTGAAGTCGTCCGACGGATGAGTCAGAGAGGAACTCAGTAACAGATTATGCGAGCCACCGGCATTACCTGTCGTCTTCATGCCGAGTTTCCTCGCGGTATACGTCGACAGAAGATAACCATTGAGCACGCCGTCAGTCAGCAACTGGCGCGCGCGGGTTTGAACGCCTTCATCGTCGAAAGCGGAACTGCCCATTGCACCCTTGATAAACGGGTTCTCGCTGATCTGCAGGTGTTTGGCCATGACCTGCTTGCCAAGAGAGTCCAGCAAAAAGGTTGACTTGCGATACAGCGCCCCGCCACTGATAGCCTGGGTCAGTGCGCCGAGCAGGCCCAGTGCCAGCGGGGCTTCGAAAAGAACCGGGTATTTACCCGTGCGAATACGGCGCGCGGACAGTCTGGACAAGGCACGCTGGGCGGCATATTCGCCTACCGCAGCACCCCCTGCCAGTCTTTCCGGGTAACGGTCAGTGGTGTACCAATAGTCGCGGTGCATATTGTCACCCTTGCCCGCAATCGCGGTGACCGACATGCCGTGGCGCGAATAGGGATAACCTCCCATGAACCCGCGCGAGTTGGCCAGCACGAAACGACCCTGGTAGGTGTCCACGCCCGCGCCTTCGGAGTTGGTAATCTGCTTGCTGTAATTGAGTGCCGCGGCTTCGGCTTCGATCGCCATTTCCGCAGCCTGCTCGGAAGAGATATCCCAGGGTCGGAACAGCTCCAGGTCGGGCTGTTCAACAGCCAGGTCGGCTTCATCGGGCAGACCGGCAGCTTCGTCGTTGGCAGTATATTTGGCGATATTCCAGGCAGCTTCCACGGTTTCGCGAATGGCTGCCTCAGACAGATCAGAGGTGGAGGCCGAGCCGCGCGCCTTGCCTGCAAACACGGTCACGCCCAGTGAGCGGTCCTGGGTCTTTTCGACCGTTTCAATATTGCCTTTGCGGACAGAGACAGACAGTCCACCGGATTCGGAAACTTCGGCAGCAGCGTCACTGGCGCCCTGTTTTTTGGCATGCGCCAGGGCCAGTTGCACAAGTTCTTCAAAATCGGGCTGGGAATGAGACATAGGTGTTTTCGGATTCATTCGGGAATTCATTATGACGGCTTTACGTTAGGCGGTTATCATACTGACATATTAACCATTTTATTGATAGCGATGTATGCAGAA
>JAEWHK010000045.1 GCA_023387815.1 Pseudomonadota bacterium | reverse complement strand
TGAACCAGCAAAGCGGCGCATTTGGCGCTGCTGCTGGCCATTGGGCATTAGTTCAAATTTGTATGCTTGGAGTCGCTTCATATATACTGTATTTATATCCAGTTTCAAGTGTAAAAGCAAGCAATACGGATATAGAAATGCTGCGCATTTCGCGTCTTACATCCCCGACCTGAACGACGGGGTCTTTCGACGCAGTTGATAAAGACACTGTTATTCGATCACGAAGCTATTGTTGCATTACGAAGCTGGATTTCCTTTAAGACGCTGGATTTCCATTAAGACGCCGGGGTTTGATATAGACACTATTTTTCAATTCCCATGCGCTTAATCCGTTACGATGCACTTAATCAGTAATGGCGTCGTTATTCGATATCGATGTCGACATCTCGGCGCCTTTATTTGAGCCCCAGCTTTTTCGCCAGCTTATGCAGATTGCTGGCATCCATTCCCAATGTGTGCGCGGCCAGGGTCCAGTTGTTCTGTGCCTGATTCAGCGCGTGCGCAATGCATTGTCTCTGACAGGCTGCCACCGCCGCTTTCAGCGTTGTCGTCACGACAGGCCTGTGTGCCTTGTCGTGAGGCGAATCAGTGGCGGCCTCGTCAAAGTGGAGATGGGACGGATCGCGCGATTCAACTGATGAGCCCAACGGCTCTGCCACGCTCATTGGTGTCGTCATATTGTCCTGGGTCACGTCCAGAAATCTCGGTTCAATACTCAAAATGCCATTATGATAAGCGCCACGGCTCAGCATTTTTAGTGCAGCACGGCTGATGACATGCTCGAGCTCACGCACATTTCCAGGCCAGGCATATTGCATCAGTGCGGTTTCAGCTTCCGGTGTAAGACGGATACTGCGTAATCCAAGACGGCTTCGGTTTGATTCCAGAAAATAGCCTGCCAGCAAAAGAATGTCCTTGCCACGTTCGCGCAAGGGTGGGATGAGTACCGGGTAGACTGACAGCCGATGGTACAGATCCATGCGGAAATCGCCATCCAGGATGCTTTTCTTCAGATCGCGATTTGTCGCGGCGATAATTCGAACGTCTACGGTTCGGGGCTTGTCGGAACCCAGCCGTTGAATTTCCCCATTTTGCAATGTCCTGAGCAGTTTTGCCTGGATACGCAAGGAGAGTTCGCCGACCTCGTCCAGAAACAGAGAGCCTCCATGGGCGGCTTCAAAACTCCCGGCTCGTGCCGCATCTGCGCCCGAGAACGCACCTTTGATATGGCCAAAGAGCTCACTTTCCGCAAGCGTGTCGGGCAGGGCAGCGCAATTGATTTGAACCATGGGTTTGCCACTGCGGGCCGAGAGTCGATGGATGTGCTGGGCGAACAGATCTTTACCGACCCCGGTTTCTCCAAGCAGCAATATTGGCAGGTCCGAGCTGGCGATCACAGCCAGTTCGTTCATCAGCGATCTCATGACCGGACTGTCACCAAGAATCTCGCCGCTCTGTTCGACATGTCGCGGCATCGCGCTGCGTGTGCTGACCATGCGCAACTTTCTATTTTCCTGTTCCAGCTGATTCATACGGATCGTCGCCTGAATGAGCTGAACGTATTCCTTCAGGCTCGTCGTCCTGTCCGCGTCGAACGTATCGCGTGAAGCGTCCAGAGTAAGCGCTCCCCACAGAGCGCCATTGACGTAAAGGCTTTGTCCCAGACAATCATGGATAAGCAACGGCTCTTCCTTGCGGGTCTCGAGCAGGCCATCGTACGGGTCCGGCAGTGAGGAATCGGACTCAAATTGCACCGCTTCTGTATTGTCCAGAATTGCGGCCAGCCGCGGATGCGTGGACAGGGAAAATCGACGGCCCAATGCCTCGTGAACCAATCCGTCAGCGGCAACCAGACGCAGCGTGTTTTCGTCCAGCCGCAGCAGTCCGACCGCATCGCATCCAAAATCTTCTCTGATGGATTGGACGAGACGCTGAAGTCGTACTGCGCCGGGCAGTTCCTCAGCCAGATCAACCAGTAAATGCGTTGTTGTCATGGTAGAAAATACCTGAGAGGGTAAAACGTACCCAAAAAAAGATGGGTAAAAAGCACCCGATATTTTATACGGCATTGATTTTCAAGCGAAGCCATTTTGGCATGTTCCTTGCATAGGAGGCGGCGACATTTGTCCGTAAAAAATATGCAAAAGGAAATGTATGAAAGGCTATAAAGCAAAATGGTTAATTCTGCTCGGGGTGCTGATCGTGACTTTCTCGATCCTCGGCTACTTCGGGCACGAAGTGTACAAGCAGGCGCCGCCTATCCCGGAACAGGTGGTGACCGCAGACGGGAAAGTTCTTTTTACCGACCAGGATATTCTGGATGGTCAGGCGGCATGGCAAGGCGTTGGTGGCATGCAGCTTGGTTCTATATGGGGACATGGTGCCTACCAGGCGCCGGACTGGACCGCAGACTGGCTTCATCGCGAGCTGACCGCCTGGCTGGATTTGAAAGCGAAGCAAAAATTTGGCGCGACATTCTCGGAATTGGACGAAGACACACAGGCCGTGTTGAAGGCCCAGCTGAAAAGCGAATACCGCAGTAACACGCTGGATTCTTCGACAGGCCGAATGACGGTATCAGATACGCGTGTGCAGGCGATGAAGCAGACGGCGGACTACTATCACGGATTGTTCGGTGATGATCCTGCGTTAAATGCGAGCCGCGAACATTTCGCGATGAAAACCAATACCTTGCCGGATGAGAAACGCCGTGAGAACCTGACGCAATTCTTCTTCTGGACGGCCTGGGCGGCAGCGACCGACAGGCCTGGCGCAGAGGCGACATACACCAACAACTGGCCGCATGAACCTCTGATTGACAACGTGCCCACACCAGAGAATGTCGTCTGGTCTATTCTGAGCGTTGTCATCCTGCTTGCAGGCATTGGACTGCTGGTCTGGGGTTGGGCCTTTCTGCGCAAGGAAGATGAGCATCTTCCGGCACCTGATCGTGATCCACTCACCACTTTTGTGTTGACGCCGTCTCAAAAGGCTTTAGGTAAATACTGTCTGCTGGTGGTGGGCCTGTTTGTCTTCCAGGTTTTTCTGGGTGGCGCGGTGGCTCACTATACCGTGGAAGGCCAGACCTTCTATGGCATTGAACTGTCCAAATGGTTTCCCTACTCACTGCTGAGAACGTGGCATCTGCAGAGTGCACTGTTCTGGATTGCCGGCGGATTCTTGGCTGCAGGTCTGTTTCTGGTCCCTATTATCAATGGTGGTAAGGATCCCAAGTTTCAAAGGGCGGGTGTCAATTTTCTGTTTATTGCCCTGTTGATCGTCGTGGTCGGTTCCTATATTGGAAACTACCTTGCGATTGCCCAAATCATGCCCGAGGATCTGGTTTTCTGGCTGGGCCACCAGGGCTATGAATACGTTGATCTTGGCCGTATCTGGCAGATCGGCAAGTTTGTGGGTGTTGCCTTCTGGCTTGTGCTGATGCTGCGCGGCATTGTGCCCGCACTGAAGCAACCCGGCGACAAAAATCTGCTGGTCCTGCTGACGGCATCTGTTGTGGCAATTGGTCTTTTCTATGCCGCAGGGCTGATGTATGGTCAGCGCACCAATCTCTCCGTCATGGAATACTGGCGCTGGTGGGTCGTGCATCTGTGGGTAGAGGGCTTCTTTGAAGTCTTTGCAACCAGTGCACTGGCATTTATTTTTGTTGCCATGGGACTCGTTTCCAAACGCAGTGCTACCGCTGCATCACTAGCATCAGCAAGTCTGTTCATGCTTGGTGGTGTGCCTGGAACCTTCCATCATCTATACTTCGCCGGAACAACCACACCTGTGATGGCAGCAGGCGCCAGTTTCAGTGCGCTGGAAGTTGTACCGCTGATCGTTCTGGGTTATGAAGCCTGGGAGAACTGGAGTCTGAAAAAGCGTGCTGCCTGGATGGAAAAAGTTCGCTGGCCGCTGCTGTGCTTCGTAGCCGTCGGATTCTGGAACATGCTGGGTGCCGGGGTATTCGGCTTCATGATCAATCCACCCATTTCCTTGTATTACGTACAAGGCCTGAACACGACTGCCGTTCACGCTCATAGTGCGCTGTTTGGTGTTTATGGCTTCCTGGCACTGGGCTTTACGCTGCTGATTCTGCGTTACCTGCGACCCAATCTGCAGTTCAATGAGTCTCTGATGAAGACCGGCTTCTGGCTGCTGAATCTCGGACTGGTACTGATGATTGCGATCAGTCTGCTTCCTATCGGTCTTTACCAGTTTAGCGCCAGTGTGTCAGAAGGCTTGTGGTACGCGCGCAGTGAAGGATTCCTGCAGCAGGATTTCCTGGTTGCCTTGCGCTGGCTGCGTACTCTGGGCGACGTCGTATTCATTATTGGCGGCCTCTGCCTGAGCTGGCAGGTTGTCCTGGGCGTGTTCAGCCGCAATGGCAGGCAATCTGCAGTCTCTGCAAGATAAATTATAAGTAACAAGAAGCCGCTGTCCGGAACCTTTCTGAGGTCCGTTCAGCGGCCGTCAGCGGATGAATGGATCACGCTGCGATAACTATGCTCATCAGTCTGGCAATCCTTTGATAATCTTTTGACCATCCTTCAGCAGATTAATCGGGGATTGGCATGCTCATGAGTTTGGCAATCCACTCCGGATCCTTAGGATCTCCTGCGCTGCGTTTGTTGGTATCCAGGGCATTGATTGTTGCCATTTGATCATCGTTCAGAACGAAGTCGAATATCTGGAAATTGCTGGCAACCCGGGTAGGTTTGCTGGAGCGGGGAATGGCCAGTGTGCCGCGTTGCAGGTGCCAGCGAAGAATGACCTGACCCACATCCTTGTTATGTTCATCGGCAATTTTCTTTAACGCGGGATTGGTCAGCAGGTTCGCATCACCGCGCCCCAATGGTGACCAGGCTTCCAGCAGGATGTCCTGCTCCTGAAGATAATCCCTCAAATCACGTTGCTGAAAGAGGGGATGCGTTTCTACCTGATTCAATACCGGTTTGATATTTGCGCCTGCGGCGAGTGTCTGCAAGTGGTCAATTTCAAAATTGCAGACGCCAATGGCTTTGGTCAGACCTTCTTCCTGCAGTTTCTCGAGCGCTTTCCAGCTGTCGGTAAAACCTTCGACGGGCCAGTGCAGAAGATACAGGTCCACGTAGTCCAGATTCAGTTTCTTTAATGACTTATCAAAGGCACGCAGTGTTTGCTCGTAACCGAAATCGGTGACCCAGACTTTGGTGGTCACATGGTATTCGTCACGTTTCATTCCGGATTCAGCCAGCGCCTTGCCGACAAACTGTTCATTCATGTAGCGTGCAGCAGTGTCGATGACGCGGTACCCTGTTTCCAGGGCCTGCGTGACAGCGGGAACGCAGACCGCTTCCGTATCCAGCTCCCAGGTTCCAAAGCCAAGTGAGGCGATCTTCTGACCATTGTTCAAAGAAAATTCTTTTAATGACATCTGTGATTCTGACATTTGTGATTCCTCGTACTGAGAGTGAAAGGGCAATTCTGTATCACAGTTACCATAACAAATACGTGTTCGCTTGTCAGCTTTCTGACCGGGGTAATGACTACGGCAAAGAAAAACGTCTGACCCACCGGGTGTGGATCAGACGTTTATTGGCGACCATTTGTGAAGGCAAAGAATCCGATTAACGGAAAACTGAATCCGGCGCAGCCAGGCGCAACTTGCAAGGAGCCGCGCGCATTTGATTCGGGTATGCCTTCCCGGTTATGACAGATCTATTTCAGTTTCGCCATCTGTACCCGAATGCCTTCCAGTCTTTCGGTAAATTGCGCCAGACGATCTTTTTCCTGTTCGATGACATGCGCCGGTGCGCGCGCCACAAACCCTTCGTTGGACAATTTACCGTTAGCCTTGGCAATTTCGTTCTCCAGGCGGGCTGATTCCTTGCCCAGGCGGGCCAGCTCTGCCTCTTTGTCGATTTCCACATTCAGCATCAGACGGGTGTTGTCCAGAATTTGAACGGGGGCACCCAGATCGGGCAGAGTATCAACCACCTGCACCTCGCTGAGCTTGGCCAGCGCCATCAGATACGGCGCGTTACGATCAAGAATGGCCGCATCTCCTTCTGCAAACAGTGGTACTTTCTGCGCGGGAGACAGGTTCATTTCACCACGCAGCGCGCGGATGATTTCAACCTGAGCCTTCAGCACAGAAACTTCGCTTTCTGCCGCTTCGTTGATTTGTTCACTATTTGGGAGCGGGTAGGGCTGAACACTGATACTTGCAGCGTTGCCGGCAGATTTTTTGCCGGCAACAACTGCGACTTTTTGCCAAAGCGCTTCGGTAATGAACGGAATAATCGGATGGGCCATGCGCAGAATGGCTTCCAGGACGCGAATCAGCGTGCGACGGGTGCCGTTCTGTTGCCCCTGATTTCCCTGCTGGATCTGTACTTTTGCCAGTTCAAGATACCAGTCGCAGTACTCGTCCCAGACAAAGTGATAGATGGCATTGGCTATCAGGTCAAAACGATATTCCTGGAAGCCTTTCTGAATATCGGTCAGCGTTTTCTGCAGACGACTGATGATCCAGTGATCGGCAAAGGAGAGTTCGATATTTTCCTGTGTAATGGCCTGTGCATCGGGCACATTCATGAGTACAAATCGACTGGCGTTCCAGAGCTTGTTGCAGAAATTGCGATAGCCCTCGCAGCGTTTGAGATCGAAATTCATGTTCCGGCCCAGTGTGGCGTAGGCGGACATGGTAAAGCGCAAGGCATCGGCACCGTAGGCAGAGATACCATCCGGGAACGCCTTGCGTGTCTCTTTTTCGATCCTGCCGGCAAGCTTGGGGTTCATCAGGCCGAATGTACGTTTTCCGACCAGCGTTTCCAGGTCTACGCCATCAATCAGATCCACCGGATCCAGCGTATTGCCTTTGGATTTGCTCATTTTCTGGCCCTGGGAGTCCAGGATCAGACCATGCATGTAGACGTCGCGGAACGGAATCTGGCCGGTCAGGTGCATGCTGAACATGATCATGCGCGCGACCCAGAAGAAGATGATGTCGAATCCCGTTACCAGCACGTTCGAAGGCATATACCGCTTGTAGTCCGGGGTTTCAGCAGGCCAGCCCATAGTAGTGAAGGGAACAAGGGCAGAAGAAAACCAGGTATCCAGTACGTCGTCATCGCGTCGCAGATCGCCGGTCACGCCTGCCTTTTTCGCTTGCGCCCGGGCATCTTCCTCGTTGCGTGCGACAAAAATCTGGCCGTCTTCGGCGTACCACGCAGGAATCTGATGGCCCCACCACAATTGCCGGGAAATACACCAGTCCTGGATGTTTTCCAGCCACTGGTAGTAGGTATTACTCCAGTTGTCGGGGAAGAAACGCACCTGGCCGTTGCGCACAACCTCAAGTGCAACGTCAGTGATGCTTTTGCCCGGATTGAAAGTACCTTCGGGCGCGGGTTTGCTCATGGCAACAAACCACTGGTCAGTCAGCATGGGTTCAATGACGGTTTTGGTCCGATCGCCCCGAGGGACCATCAGTTTGTGTGGCTTGATACTGTCAATCAGCGACAAAGACTCGAGCTCTTCAACAACCTTTTTACGCGCATCGAAGCGGTCCAGTCCCTGAAAGCGGGCCGGGGCATCTTCGCTGATTCTGGCGTCCAGGGTCAGGATACTGATCATATCCAGACCGTGACGCTGACCGACGGCGTAGTCATTGAAGTCGTGAGCTGGCGTGACCTTAACCACGCCGGTGCCGAATTCAGGATCGACGTAATCATCGGCAATGACAGGAATTTCGCGATCACACAAAGGCAGGCGGACAGATTTGCCCACCAGATGGCGGTAGCGTTCGTCTTCCGGATGCACCATGACAGCCACATCGCCCAGCATGGTTTCAGGCCGCGTAGTGGCCACCACCAGGTATTCGAGGCCATCGACGGGCTGAGTCAGGGGATAACGGATATGCCACAGGAAGCCGTCTTCTTCCTCGCTTTGCACTTCCACGTCAGACACGGCGGTACCCAGCACAGGATCCCAGTTGACCAGTCGCTTTCCGCGGTAGATCAGACCCTGTTCATAGAGTCTCACAAAGGTTTCAACAACACCCTGGGACATTTGACTGTCCATGGTGAAATACTCGCGCGGCCAGTCGGCCGAGGCACCCAGACGACGTACCTGGCTGGTAATCGTATTGCCTGATTGTTCTTTCCATTCCCAGACTTTTTCCACAAAGGCTTCCCGACCCAGGTCGTGGCGGGAGATTTTCTGTGCGTCCAGCTGTCGCTCTACGACGATCTGTGTGGCGATACCCGCGTGATCGGTACCGGGCACGAAAACGGTGTCACAGCCCAGCATGCGATGGTAGCGGATCAGCCCGTCCATGATGGTCTGGTTAAAGGCGTGCCCCATGTGCAGGGTGCCGGTGACATTGGGAGGCGGGAACTGAATGGTATAGGGCTCGCCACTTTCCGGCGCGTCGGTAGACGTGTGGCGGCCGGCCCGGAATACGCCCATTCGCTCCCATTCCTGGTACCAGGTGCTTTCCAGCTCCTTGGGTTCAAAGCTCTTGGGTAATTCGTCGGGGGAAGGTGTTTGAGTCATAGTGTCAGCAGTGGGGGAGCCCGTCGCCTGTGGCGGCCGGGCCCGAAAGGTCAGCAAAATGGTGAGTCTTTATCGAAAACCCTTATTTTAAGGTGTAGCGCGATGTTTTTGCATGTTAAAATGCCGAGTTAGTTAAAACTTCGCTGAAGTAATTGTTTTCATTGAATATTTGGAGTAATTAAATGGCTGTTGAACGTACGCTCTCTATCATCAAACCCGATGCTGTTGCCAAGAACGTGATTGGTGAAATTGTTTCCCGCTTTGAAAAAGCCGGTCTGAAAGTTGTTGAAGCACGCATGCAGCACCTGAGCCAGGCTGAAGCCGAAGGCTTCTACGCCGTCCACAAGGAGCGTCCTTTCTTCAACGACCTGGTCAAATTCATGATTTCCGGCCCTGTTTTCATCCAGGTTCTGGAAGGTGAAAACGCCATCGCCAAAAACCGTGAGCTGATGGGCGCTACTGACCCCAAGAAAGCTGACGCCGGTACCATCCGTGCCGATTTCGCCGAAAGCATCGACGCCAACGCAGTTCACGGCTCAGATGCTCCTGAAACAGCAGCAACTGAAATTGCTTACTTCTTCAAGAAGTAATTCCGGTTTCGGGCTGCGCAATAAACCGAAAGGGCTTTTATGACTACCAGTAACCAACGCATCAATCTTCTGGGCGTGGAGTCCAGCGGGCTCGCGAAGCAGGTGGGTGCCTGGGGTAACAAGCCTTTTCGCGCCAAACAGCTGCTGCGCTGGGTTCACCAGCGCGGTATTTCCGATTTCGACCAGATGACTGACCTGGCCAAAGGTTTCCGGCACACGCTCACAGAGCACTGCACGCTGGAAACGCCGTCGGTCATCACGCAGAAAGTGTCCTCAGATGGTACACGCAAGTGGCTGTTCGATGTCGGAAATAACAACGCTGTTGAAACGGTTTTCATTCCGGAAGATGATCGCGGAACGCTGTGTATTTCCAGCCAGGCAGGTTGTACTGTTGCCTGCCGTTTCTGTTCCACCGGACATCAGGGTTTCAACCGGAATCTCACAACTGCTGAAATTATTGGTCAGTTGTGGAAAGCCCGCCACGACATCATGCAGGATATGCCAGCGGCCCGTCTGGCCGCCGCAGCAGGCGAGGGCGCAACCCACGCCGCCGCGCATGAGCAGGATCTTCGCGTGATCAGCAATGTGGTCATGATGGGAATGGGCGAGCCGCTGCTCAATTATGACCAGGTCCTTCCGGCGCTGCAGTTGATGCTCGATGATAATGCCTACGGGCTGTCCCGCAGACGCGTTACGGTATCCACCTCTGGCGTGGTGCCTTTTATGGATCGCCTGGCTCAGGATTGTCCGGTAGCACTGGCCGTGTCGCTACACGCACCCAACGATGCGCTTCGCGATCAGCTGGTGCCGTTGAACCGCAAGTACCCGCTGTCAGAACTGCTGGCCGCCTGTAATCGGTATCTCGAACACGCCCCGCGCGATTTCATTACTTTTGAATATGTCATGCTCGATGGTGTGAACGATTCCGATGAACATGCGCGACAACTGATTGACATTACCCGTCAGGTAAAATGCAAGCTGAATCTGATTCCGTTCAATCCGTTTCCCGAGTCCGGCCTGAATCGCTCATCCAATGCGCGAATCCGACAGTTCTCTTCGTTGCTCATGGACGCCGGCGTCATTACGACTGTGCGCAAGACGCGTGGCGACGATATTGATGCTGCCTGTGGACAGCTGGCGGGCGACGTCAAAGACCGGACCCGCATCAGCGAACGCATGCAGGCTTTCAAATCCATTCCCATCACCGAGATTTCTTCATGACGAACGAAAGAGACACTGCCGCCGATATCCCCAGTGAAGATGTGTCACCAGCACCTACGCTGGGCCGCACACTCACAGAACTCAGGACGGCCAGGGGTCTCACGCTTGGTGAAATCTCCAACCGGATCAAGTTTTCTGAAACCCAGCTTCGTGCATTGGAAAGCCAGAGCTGGGAAACGCTGCCTACCGGTTTCATGTTACGCGGCATGGTTAAAAAATATGCGCAGGTTCTGGAAACCGATGAGCAGCCGTTACTTCAGCTGCTCAGCCAGCAGCCTGGTATTTCCCAGGATCAGCATGCGATTGCGAACTCTTCAGCCGCCACAAACATCAATTTAAGGCGCAGTACCGATTACGAGATCCGTGACAGTTATTCCCGTTCCGGCAAATCCAGTGGCACCGGAATCTGGCTGGTCGTCATTCTGATCGTACTGATCGTGATCGCAGTTTACGGTTTCTCCCGTGGCTGGTACACCCTGCAGGATCTGGGACTCCAAAGTCTGCAGCACTGGTTTGAATAACGGTCGCCTTCACAGCGTTTTGCGTATTTTTGCGTGATCAGACCCGGCTTCGAACCTTTGCCCCTGTTTTTAGTCGATGCTCCATTGTTTTAGACTGACACTATCATGACCCTTGTCGAACAATCTCCTTTCCCTATCGGTCAGACCGACAGACACCATACCCGTGGTGCACGGGTATCATGGGGCAACAAAGAGGTTCAGATCGGCGGAGGTGCGCCGGTGGTTGTACAGTCCATGACCAATACCGATACCGCAGACGCCATCGCTACGGCGATTCAGGTTAAGGAACTGGCCCAGGCTGGCTCCGAAATGGTTCGGATCACTGTTAATACACCTGAAGCGGCACGGGAAGTACCTGCCATTCGCGAACAGCTTGACCGCATGGGCGTATCTGTTCCTCTGGTTGGTGATTTTCACTATAACGGTCATAAACTGCTGACCCAGTTCCCCGAATGCGCCCAGGCGTTGTCGAAATACCGAATCAATCCCGGCAATATGGGCGGTGGTAAAAAGCGTGACGATAATTTCGCGCAGATGATTGAAGTTGCCTGCCGATATGAAAAGCCGGTACGTATTGGGGTGAACTGGGGGAGCCTGGACCATGAACTCATGGCTCGCATGATGGACGAAAACAGCCGTCGCAGCACGCCGTGGGATGCTTCCGCTGTCATGCGCGAGGCACTGGTTATTTCCGCCATCAGCAATGCACGCCGAGCCGAAGAACTTGGTTTGTCAGGCAATGCCATCATTCTTTCCTGTAAGGTGAGCCACGTTCAGGATCTGATCTCGGTCTACCGGAATCTGTCTTCTCGTTGCGACTATCCGCTGCATCTGGGACTGACCGAAGCGGGCATGGGCAGTAAAGGCATTGTTGCATCCACGGCGGCGCTATCAGTGCTGCTGCAGGAAGGAATTGGTGATACGATCCGGATTTCGCTGACGCCGGAACCGGGTGGAGATCGTGCACGGGAGGTGATAGTGGCTCAGGAAATCCTGCAAACCATGGGATTGCGTGCATTTACCCCCATGGTTGTGGCTTGTCCTGGCTGTGGGCGCACGAGCAGTACGTTCTTCCAGGAACTTGCCGACAGTATTCAGTCGTATCTGCGCAGGCAGATGCCCGTCTGGAAGGCTCAGTATCCTGGTGTTGAAACCATGAACGTCGCAGTCATGGGCTGTGTCGTCAATGGGCCTGGCGAGAGTCGCCATGCTGATATCGGCATCAGTTTGCCTGGTACCGGCGAGGTGCCTTCGGCCCCAGTCTTTATTGATGGGGAACGCAGTATCACACTGAAAGGTGATACGATTGCAGCCGAGTTTCAGGAGATCGTACGCAATTACGTAGAGAAACGTTATGGTGCACAAGGTCCGGCCAGTGCCGGTCAGAACAGCACCAATCTGAATTGAGAAGAGTATCTATTTTGAGTAACACAAACGCATTCCAGAAGGTCACGGCTTTACGCGGAATGAACGATATCCTTCCCGGGCAGTCCGCCCGCTGGGAAGAGCTGGAAGCCATCCTCAGGGAATGGCTCAGCCTTTACGGCTACCAGAACGTGCGCACCCCTGTTCTTGAGCAGACCCGCCTTTTTGCGCGTGGCATCGGCGAGGTCACCGACATTGTCGAGAAGGAAATGTATACCTTCAGCATGTCGGCAGACAGGGAAGACATGATGACCATGCGCCCTGAATTTACGGCCGGCATCGTGCGCGCCACCATTGAACATAATCTGTTGTACGAGCGCGCGCAAAAGCTATATACCATGGGCCCGGTCTTCCGGCATGAGCGCCCGCAGAAAGGGCGCTACCGCCAGTTTCATCAGATTTCTGTTGAGGCACTTGGATTTGCCGGCCCTGACGTGGACGCCGAGCAGATCATCATGCTGGCCCGACTCTGGAAAATGCTCGGCATCAACGATATCCGTCTGGAGCTCAATTCTCTCGGACAGACTGAAGAGCGTCGGGCGCATCGTGAGGCGCTGATCTCGCACCTCGAAAAACACAAAGCGATACTGGATGCTGACGGACAGCGCCGTATGTACAGTAATCCGCTACGTGTTCTGGACACCAAAAATCCGGCCATGCAGCAAATGGCCAATGAAGCGCCCAGACTGTTCGACTTCCTGGGTACAGAATCGCGGGCGCATTTTGATGCGATCTGCCAGCGCCTGAGCGATATGAATATTGCCTACACGCTGAATCCTCGTCTTGTGCGCGGACTTGATTACTATAATCTGACCGTTTTTGAGTGGGTCACTGACAGACTGGGTGCCCAGGGTACCGTCTGCGGGGGCGGCCGCTACGATGGCCTGATCGAACTGCTGGGTGGAAAAACAGCACCGGCAGTCGGATTTGCTATCGGACTGGAACGTCTGCTTGCATTATGGCTGGAAGACCGGAAAGCGCAGCCGAACGATGAATGTGATGTATATTTCGTCCATGGCGATGCACAGTCAGCGCGCGTTGCTGCCGGCCTGGCAGAGTCGGCGCGTGATCTGGGTGTCCGTTGCGTGGTCCATCCGGGTTCAGGCTCTTTCAAGTCGCAGTTCAAAAAAGCAGACGCAAGCGGGGCGCGACTGGCTGTGATCCTTGGAGAATCTGAACTTGCTGAAGGCAATGCTTCGGTCAAGTTCCTGCGTGCCGATGCTGACGGTTCAGTGGCGCAGCAATTTAGCGTCGCCCAGTCCGAACTGGCGGCAGCATTGCGCACCAGACTGAGAGATCGGTAAACAATCAACAATCAACGACAGGCAGTCTCGATACGTGATCTGCGGTTAGAAAAATCTGCATAGGATGTTTGAAGAATATGGCATTTGACCTCGAAGAACAGGAAAAAATCGATAGCCTCAAGGCGTGGTGGGATCGCTTCGGCAATACCATCATGACCGCAATCATCATTGTGATGCTTGGTATTCTGGCCTGGTACGGTTGGAACTGGTATAAATCGTCACAGGCCAAGCAGGCGCTGGGTTACTATGAAATCGTGCAGACTTCTGCACAGTCATCGAGCGCCGATAGTGATGCGCGCCTGAACCAGGCCTCTGCCGAACTGAAGAAAAGTTACGATGATACGGCCTATGCTGCTCGTGGTGCTTTGCTGGCCGCCGATTATCATCTTCGTGCCCGCAACTACGACAAGGCGATTGAAGAGCTCAAGTGGCTTGCCGATCGCGGCAGTGATTTTCCGGAATTGCTTCCAGTTGCAAAACTGCGTCTGGCCACGGTTTATGCAGATCAGAAAAAATTTGACGAGGCGCTGGCACAGCTGAACAATCCGCCGGAACCGTTCAAGGCTTTGTATGATGATCGCAAGGGTGACATCCTTGTTGCCCAGGGCAAAAAAGCCGAAGCTGTTGCTGCCTGGAAAGCCGCGCTTGCCGGTACACAGCTGCCTCCTGCGTTTGTGAATACGATTCAATTGAAAATCAGTGCTTTAGGTGGAGAATAACCATGACGCTTCAACGTATGCCCCGACATTTTCTGAAAGTAGGCATTCTTGCCGGTGCCCTGGCGCTGGGAGGCTGCGGGCTGTTTTCAAATCCATCACAGTTTGAGCCTGTTGATCTGACTGAATATACGCAGACGACTGTGCCTGCTGCAGCCTGGAGCGCTTCGATTGGCTCGGGCAGTGGTGTCGGGTTTGCGCCTGCTGTCTCGGGTGACAGCGTATACGCAGCAACGCCTGATGGCTCGGTCGCCAAAGTTTCTCTGTCCAATGGCGCGATACAGTGGAAAACGTCTGCTGCCGAAGCCTTGTCAGCCGGTGTGGGTACTGATGGCAATATTGCAGTTGTTGCTGCACCCGATGGCAATATCATTGCGCTGGACGCGGCAGGTAAAAAACTTTGGACCGCGAAGGCAAGCACACGTTCATCCACGCCGCCGGCTGTCGGTCAGGGAGTGGTTGTTGTGCGCGCAGACGATTACCGCGTCCAGGGGTTTGATGCGGGGACCGGCGAGCTGCTCTGGAACTATCAGCGTACCAATGCCGAGCTGGCGCTGCGCGCCGTCTCTCGTATGGTCATTGACAAAGGAAATGTACTGGTTGCCGTTCCCAGCGGTCGACTGGTTGCGCTGGATCTGAAGACAGGTACGCTGAAATGGGATGTTCTGGCAGGCCCGATCCGCGGTGTGACCGATCTTGACAGCGTCACCGATGTTGTTGGTTCTCCGGTGCTGGTTGGCAATGGCGTTTGCGTTGCCACTTACCAGGGTAATGCAGGCTGCTACACGCCGGGTCAACGCAATGCACCTGCCCTGTGGCAGCAACCGTTCTCCAGTGCGACGGGCATGACGCTGAATAATAATTCTTTGTACGCCACCGGCATTCATGGCGAAGTTGTTCGCATGGCGCTGAGTAACGGTCAGCAGCAGTGGGTCAATCAGGTTCTCAAAAACCGCGGGCTGACCAATGCTGTTTCTAACGGCAATGTTGTTGCCGTCGGCGATTACGAAGGCTACATCCATTATCTGTCTGATGCCGATGGGCATCTGCTGGGCAGATCCGAATTCGGGGGCGATGCTATCGTATCGCCGCTGACCGCCACCGCTCAGGGCATCCTGGTGCAAACAGGTGCGGGTAATCTTGTTATGCTTGGTGTGCGTTGAGTAACATTTCCTTTAAACCCGTGGTGTCGCTGGTTGGCCGGCCCAATGTGGGCAAGTCAACCCTCTTTAACCGGCTGACGCGTTCACGCGCGGCGCTGGTGGCTGATTACGCGGGTCTTACACGCGATCGCCATTACGGAGAAGGCCGGGTTGGCAGTATTCCTTTTCTGGTTGTGGATACGGGCGGTTTCGAGCCGGTAGCCAAAACCGGTATTCTGATGGAGATGGCAAGACAGACCAGCCTTGCCATATCGGAATCAGATGTTGTTATCTTTCTGGTTGATGCCCGTGCCGGCGTCAATGCGCACGATCACGAAATCGCGCGCCTGCTGAGAAAAACGCGTGCACACGTGTTTCTGGCGGTGAACAAGGCAGAGGGCATGAATCGTGGCGTGGCCACTGCCGAGTTTCATGAGTTGGGTCTGGGCGAACCACATGCTATCTCTTCCGCACACGGCGACGGGGTTGTGGATCTGATCGAAACAGCCCTGGCTGAAGTGGTTTCTGCCCGATACCCCTCTCTTCAGTCAGACGTTGCGAATGACGCAGACAGCGATGTCGAAGACGACGAGCTGTCGGACGAACAGATTGCTAAGGTGCTTGCGGCGGATGAGTCCAAAGAGGAATCAGACGCCGGGACAGAAGGGCAGGCTGAAGAGCCGTTCACGGATCATCGCCTGAAGCTGGCCATTGTGGGCCGTCCGAATGTGGGCAAATCCACACTCATCAATACATTGCTGGGTGAAGAGCGGGTTATCGCTTTCGATATGCCTGGTACGACACGCGACGCGATTGAAATTGATTTTGAACGCAATGGTCGTCTGTACACACTGATCGACACCGCAGGTCTGCGTAAACGCGGCAAGGTATTTGAATCGATAGAAAAATTTTCGGTGATCAAAACCCTGCAGGCGATTGAAGCCAGTAATGTCGTGTTGCTGATGCTGGATGCACAGAGCGAGATATCCGAACAGGACGCACATATTGCCGGATTTGTGCTGGAAACGGGCAGGGCGCTTGTGGTGGCCATCAATAAATGGGACGGTCTCGATCGCGATAAGCGAGACTGGATCGAACGAGAGTTCGAGCGCAAACTGCGATTCCTGTCGTTCGCAAAAATGCATACGATCTCTGCACTCAAAGGTGCAGGTATCAGTCAGCTGATGCGTTCGGTGCATGAGGCACATGCAGCGGCATTTGCCAAACTGTCTACGCCAAAACTGACACGTGAACTGCACGCTGCCGTTGAGCAGCAGCAGCCACCGCGCAAGGGAATTTTCCGACCGAAGATGCGTTACGCTCACCAGGGCGGACAAAATCCGCCGCTGATCGTGATTCACGGCAACGCACTGGATGCCATTCCCGAATCGTATCGTCGCTATCTCGAATCCAGAATGCGCAGTGCATTCAAACTGCAGGGAACGCCGTTGCGAATCGAATTCAAGTCTTCAAAGAATCCTTATAAGAAAGCAGAGTAAAGCATGAGTGTGTACTGGAGTGATTTTGTCAAAACCCTGGATCCTTATGTTCCCGGTGAACAACCGCAACAGACGGATCTGATCAAGCTCAATACCAACGAGTCACCCTTTGCACCGTCTCCTGCTGTGCTCGAAGCTATCCGTCAGGCTGCTTCAGAGCATCTGCGTCTGTATCCCAGTCCGGAAAGTGATCGTCTGCGTTCGGTTGCTGGTAACTATTACGGTTTGCCGGCAGATCATGTCTTTGCCGGTAACGGTTCCGATGAAGTGCTGGCGCATCTTTTTCTGAGTCTGTTCCGCCACCACGGCAAGCAGATTCTGTTTCCCGACATCACTTACAGTTTCTATCCGGTCTACTGTCGCCTGTACGATATTGATTATCTGAATGTGCCGCTGGCAGAGGATCTGAGCATTCGTATTGAAGATTATCTGTCGGTGCCCGCCGAATCGGTCAGTGCTGTTATTTTTCCCAATCCGAACGCACCTACCGGTATTGCGCTCGCGCTTGAGCAAATCGAACAGCTGCTGATACAGCGACCAGAGTGGGTGGTGGCTGTCGACGAAGCGTATGTCGATTTTGGTGCAGAGACCTGTATTCCATTGATTCGCAAATATAAGAATCTTGTGGTCTTGCAAACACTGTCCAAATCCCGCTCTCTGGCGGGATTACGTGTGGGTTTTGCTTTTGCGCAACCGGAACTGCTCGAAGGTTTGGTTCGAGTCAAAAATAGTTTCAATTCGTATCCGGTAGACCGGCTGGCACAAGCCGGCGCGATTGCGGCATTTGAAGATCAGGCCTATTTTGAAAAGACGACTGCCGAGATCTGCGAGACACGGGAATTTCTATGTAATGCCTTGCGCAAGCTTGGATTTACGGTGCTTCCGTCGAAGACAAACTTTATCTTTGTCACGCACCCGGATCATGATGCTGCCGGGTTGCTTGCTGCATTACGCAGCCAGGGCATCTTCGTGCGTCATTTCAGACATCCGCGGATTGTCTCATTTCTGCGTGTTACGATTGGCACAAAAAAACAATGTGAATCACTCATTAAGTCATTGTCTGAAATAGTTTCTTAATCTAATATAGCAAATTACTGCTTTTTTTGTCAGGACCTGTATTGTCATTTGTGGCTGCTCAGTAATCAGGTCTTTCAGTAAAGCCGTTTTCAGTTGTAAACCCAAATAACATATGGAGCCTAGCCAATGAGCACTAAAGGGCAATCACTACAAGATCCTTTCCTGAACGCATTACGTAAAGAACATGTTCCCGTTTCCA
>JAEWHK010000041.1 GCA_023387815.1 Pseudomonadota bacterium | reverse complement strand
GGCGATAACGTCTCTATGGACGTTGAGCTGATTGCGCCTATCGCCATGGAAGAAGGTCTGCGCTTCGCGATCCGCGAAGGTGGCCGTACCGTTGGTGCTGGCGTTGTAGCCAAAATCACGAAGTAATACAGATGTATCCGGCAGCCTTCGGGCTGTCGGGCATTTTTGATGCTACCTCAGCGGTAGTTCGTTCTTTATCATTGTTCTTTAGGAATTCCCATGAAAAACCAGAAAATCCGTATTCGCCTGAAAGCGTTTGACTACAAGCTTATCGACCAGTCAGCCGCTGAAATCGTGGATACAGCCAAGCGCACCGGTGCCGTTGTTCGTGGCCCAGTACCACTGCCAACACGCATCAAACGCTATGATGTTCTGCGTTCACCACACGTGAACAAAACCTCACGTGACCAGTTTGAAATTCGCACACATCAACGTCTGATGGATATTGTTGATCCTACAGACAAAACTGTGGATGCGCTGATGCGTCTGGATTTGCCTGCTGGTGTTGACGTCGAAATCGCACTGCAATAAGACAGGCGGTTGTTCGCAACAGGGTAGTCCTGGGGCCGGGATCAGGCCTCGCGAAGGTCTGTACTCAGTGCCTTGCTGAAATACCGTGCTCAGGCACGGTATTTTCTTTTGAGCGGCGCAATTTATATCTCCATAAGTTATATTCAAATAAAAACAAATCCGTAGGAGTAATATAAAATTCGTCCAAACCAGATTGCTTATCAGAGTATGCAAGTTGATTCAGCTAAAGAATATTCATAAATCCTACGCCTCCCGCGACAAAGTGGTTGAGGCGCTGGCTGGTGTCAGCCTGGATATCCAACCCGGGGAAATTTTCGGCATTATCGGGCGTTCCGGGGCCGGAAAAAGCACGCTTATACGCATGCTCAACCTGCTGGAACGGCCAAGCAGCGGAAGCGTTTTTCTCAACGGACAGGATATCACTACCGTGTCTGCCTCCGCCTTGCGGACATTGCGTCAGAAAATCGGCATGGTTTTTCAGCACTTTAATCTGCTGACCAGCCGCACCGTACTGCAGAATGTCGCTTTCCCCCTAAGGCTGGCAGGCGTGGACAAAGCTGCGCGCACCAAACGCGCGCTGGAGCTGCTGGAACTGGTTGGCCTGACCGATCATGCCTACAAGTATCCCAGACAGCTCTCAGGCGGGCAGCAACAGCGCGTAGGTATTGCACGTGCCCTGGCCAATGACCCGAATCTGCTGCTGTGCGACGAGGCAACCAGCGCGCTGGACCCGGAAACAACGCAGTCCATTCTGAACCTGCTGCTGGACATTAACCGGCGCTTTGGTATTACCATCGTGCTGATCACACACAGTATGGATGTGATCAGAACGGTGTGCGACCGGGTGGCAATCATTGAAAAGGGTCGAATCGCTGAATCCGGCAATGTCGTTGACGTCTTTTTGCATCCGCAGCACGAAACCACGCTGTCGCTGCTCAATGAAAGCGGGGTGGATGCCGATGGGTGGAAAGACCTGATTGAAGGCGTGCAGGGCCGCATCGTGCGTCTCACGTATCGCGGCGACAATACGGGTCAGCCCCTGCTGAGTCAGGCCAGCCGCAATCTGAATGTCAACCTCAGCATCCTGCAGGGCGCCGTCGGAAAAATTAAGGACACGCCGTATGGGCAGCTGGTGCTGGCCGTGGATGCCGATCCGGCAAGTTATGAGCCACTAAGGCGCTTTTTTGTCGATAATAACGTCCGATATGAGGTATTGAGAGGATGAACTGGAGTACGCTTGACTGGCCCCTGATTGGTGAGGCCACCATCGATACCCTTCTGATGACGGGCTGGTCGCTGTTGTGGACCGTAATTATTGGTCTGCCACTGGGGGTTTATCTGTTTTTGACAAGCCCGCGGCAGCTGCTGGAAAATCGGCCTGTTTACCAGTCTGTGTCTCTGGTGGTCAATATCCTGCGGTCCGTACCGTTTCTGATTCTGCTGATTGTGCTCATTCCCTTTACGCGCCTCATCATGGGCAGTGCGCTGGGTGTGGGCGGGGCGATTCCGCCCCTGGTGGTGGGTGCCGCGCCGTTTTTTGCCCGCCTGGTCGAAAACGTGCTGCGTGAGCTGGATCCCGGGATCTCTGAAGCCTGTCGCGCCATGGGCGCCGATTCCCGGCAAACCGTATTGTGGGCGCTGCTGCCCGAAGCCACTACCGGCATTATCAGTGCCGTCGTGGTCACAACGATTGCCCTCATCAGTTATTCCGCCATGTCAGGCGTCATTGGTGGCGGTGGCCTGGGTGATCTGGCAATCCGTTTTGGCTATCAGCGCTATCAGACTGAAGTCATGATTGTCACTGTGGTTATTCTTATCGTCATGGTCCAGCTTGTGCAGACCGTGGGTGATTATCTGGTTAATTATTTCAACCGAAAATAGCAATAAGGAGTATTGCAAATGAAATTAAAACACATCCTGGGCGGCCTGCTTGTTGCCAGCTCCCTGGTCAGCCTGTCAGCAATTGCAAATGAAAAACTCAGCGTTGCCGCCACGCCCGTTCCTCATGCGGAAATCCTTGAGCACATCAAACCCGTGCTGGCCAACGAAGGCGTGGACCTGACCATCAAGGTGTTCACCGATTACGTTCAGCCCAATCAGCAGGTTGAAGACAAGCAGATTGATGCCAACTTCTTCCAGCACAAGCCTTACCTTGATACCTTCAACAAGGAAAAAGGAACACACCTGGTTGCAGTAGGCAACGTCCACGTTGAGCCATTTGGTGCCTACTCCAAAAAAATCAAAAACGTCTCTGAGCTGAAAGATGGCGCCACCGTTGCCATCCCGAACGATCCTTCCAATGGTGCACGTTCTCTGCTGCTGTTGCAAAAGCAAGGTCTGGTCAAACTGAAAGACCCCAGCAATCTGCTGGCAACCGCACGCGATGTGACCGACAATCCAAAGAACCTGAAGTTCAAGGAACTGGAAGCTGCTACGCTGCCTCGCGTACTGGATGACGTAGACCTGGCCCTGATCAACACCAACTATGCGCTGGAAGCCGGTCTGAATCCAACCAAAGATGCCCTTTTCATTGAAGGCTCAGACTCTCCATACGCCAATCTGGTTGCAACAACAGAAGACAAAGCCAAATCTCCTGCTGTCGAAAAACTGGTGAAAGCCCTGCAGACCGATGATGTGAAAAAATTCATCGAAGAAAAATACAAAGGCGCGATTGTTCCTGCATTCTAATCAGGTAAACCGCCTCTTCTGACTGTCATGGGCCTGCCTGCGCGCAGGCCCATTTCACATAGAAGGTGAGGTATATCGCAACAATGCGACGCAGGTTCGAAACACGACTAAGCACATCCGAATTACTGCAAAGCAGGTCTGCAATATCACGGCGAGGCCTGCCGACAGACAAGGACGAGCCCGTGTAGTAATCCGTTATTACCAGCACAACCTGTATCCCTTTCATAATTGACCGGTATGCACACGAGTCGCGGGCGCCATCTTCGTGCCCGAATCGTGCGCGTCTGTTTATGCGAAGGGGAATTCAATTTGGCAAAAATCATACACGTCATGGTGCGCTGCCGTGATCTGGCCGCATCCAAAGCTTTCTACAAAACCGCTTTCGGCCTGGCGCCGTCGCACGAACTGGATTTTCCGGACTTCACCCTGTCCTATTTGCGCAATGCGCAGAATGACATGGAAATCGAACTGACCTGGAACAAGGGTCGCGAGGAACCTTATACCCATGGCGATGGCTATGGGCATGTCGCGATCTGTGTCGATGATCTGGACGCCGAACACGCACGCCTGCTTGCCGCCGGCCTGTCTCCGCTGGACATCAAGTCATTCTACGATGGAGACACGTTACTGGCCCGGTTCTTCTTCATTCAGGATCCGGATGGCTATAAGATTGAAGTGCTGCAGCGGCACGGACATTATCAGTAGTCGGTCAGTATCATCTTTTCTACTCTGCAGGCCCCGCGCGCTGTGCAGGGCCTGAAATGAAATGGTTTGCCAGTGCCGCAAAGTGGTAATATAAAAACACACGGATCACCGTGATCAGATCAATAACAATTGCAGCGTCGTCGCATTTCGGCCCGCTTGTCGTCAGGCCAGCGGGTCGTACAGGTCAGCCGGACAAAGGCCGCGACCTGGACTGTCGGCTGGCTGCAGCAGGAGCCAACAATGTGCAGCATTTATTCTCATACGGATCCCATCATGTACGAGTGCCGCAGCCGTTCGGTACGCATCGCCAAGGTGGTCACCAGTATCAAGCTGGAAAACATGTTCTGGGAAATTCTGGCCGAGCTGGCGCGCCGTGACGGCACGACCACCAATCAGCTGATTGCCCGCCTGTACGATGAGGTCTATGCCTATCGGGGCGAAGCCACCAACTTTACGTCATTCCTGCGCGTCACCTGTATGCGCTATCAGGCGGTCCGCTACGCCTCGGCGGGGGCCGAGCCTGCAATCACAGCAGACACCTGTACAACACCCAAACGACCACACACTGAAAAAATTGCACTGGTCAGCTGATCGACCAGGCATTCTTTTCGTCCGTCATATGTGACTGCGGCGCAATGCTGTCCGGGGTCGCAGCCTGCGCGCATCCATTCAAACGGCCCGGTCAGTCACTGTAGGCAGCAACAGACAGGTCTATTGCTGTAAAGCCTCGTTCAGGCATTGTCTGCAGCAAGAGAGCGCCGAATTTCCTCTCTTGTTCTCCTGCCCCTTCTCACCGCCTCTTCTCACTGCCTCTTCTCCACCTCCGTCTCTTGTCCCTCCCGCTGTCATCACCCTGACGCATTCTCCAATACTGGGGTTTTCCTCTACGTATGTAGTAAATGGGTGTTACCTGCTGCCATCGCCAAAGCACATAATGAATACATAACAGAAAGAAGTCAGGCGGGCTCAAACCCGATTCGCTTCACAACGGCATATTGGCATATCGGAGGAATGATGGACACACCAATCATGTTACAGAAAACCAGACCCTGTACCGGGCTGTCGCGTCGGGAGTTTCTGCGCGGCGCTGCCATACTTACCGGGGTGCTGGCCGCAGGCTCCACGCTTGCGCTTGTGGCGCCATCGCGCGTCTGGGCACTGGAAACCATCCACCTGAATCAGACCCAGGCCGAGACGCTGCTGGCCATGGGCAAGGCACTGTATCCGCACAAGGATCTGCCGGATGCAGTTTATGCATTGCTGGTCAAGGATCTGGATGCGCAGATGACGGATGGCGACAAGGCAAAACTGCTGAAAGAGGGCGTGGACAAACTCAACCAGCAGGCAGGCGGGCAGTTCTCCGGTCTGTCACTGGAAAAACAGACCGTGCTGCTGCAGAAAATGGAGAGTGACCCGTTCTTTCAGGCGGTACGCGGTCAGTGCATCACATCCATTTATGACAATGATATGGCTTTCAAGCACTTCGGCTATGAAGGAGAGGTGTGGAGTCGGGGCGGCTATCTTTCTCATGGCTTCGATGATCTCAAATGGTTGCCCGACCCACCGCAGGACGCCAGTCCCTCAATGAAATCATAATCAGCCCCGGCACACAGACCGGAGCAACCAGGCAGTAACAAGGAGATAAGCATCATGGCAAGTTTTGATCACAAGGATGACAGCGTTGTTGTCATCATCGGTTCGGGCGCAGGTGGCGGTACGCTGGCCAACGAATTGTGCCAGAAAGGCATCAAGGTCGTCGTACTGGAGGCCGGTGCGCGTCAGAGCACAGAATCGTTTATTCAGGACGAATGGAAGTCCTTCGGCCAGCTGGCATGGCTGGACAAACGCACCACATCAGGTACCTGGCGCGTCGCCAAAGACTTTCCAAACCTTCCGGCGTGGATCTGTAAAACCGTGGGCGGAACCACCACACACTGGGCAGGCGCGTCATTGCGCTTTCAGGAACATGAATTCCGCGCGCGCACCCACTATGGAGAGGTCAAGGACGCCAATCTGCTGGACTGGCCGATTACCCTGAAGGAAATGGAGCCGTATTACGCCCGCGCCGAAGACAAGATGGGCGTGACGCGTACCAATGGCATTCCCGGTCTGCCTGGCAATAATAATTTCAAGATCATGTATAACGGCGCCACTAAACTGGGCTACAAAAAGGTGAGTACCGGTCATATGGCGATCAACAGTCGTGCACGCGATGGCCGCGGGGCCTGTATCCAGCAGGGCTTCTGCTTTCAGGGCTGCAAGATGGGGGCCAAATGGTCGACCCTGTATACCGAGATTCCCAAGGCAGAAAAAACCGGCAAGCTTGAATTGCGTACCGAATGTCATGTGGCCCGCATTGAGCATAATCCGGCGGGCAAGGTGACAGGCGTGGTGTATTTCGACAAGGATGGCAAGGAGCAGCGTCAGGCTGCGCGCGTTGTCTGTGTGGCCGGCAATTCCATTGAATCGCCTCGTCTGCTGCTGCTTTCCGAATCGTCCAAATTCCCGGATGGGCTGGCCAACAGCTCGGGGCAGGTCGGGCGCAATTACATGCGTCATACCACGGGGTCGGTATATGCCGTCTTTGACGAGCCGGTGCATTTTTATCGTGGCACAACGATGGCTGGCATTGTGCAGGATGAAGCCGAACACAATGACAAACGTGGTTTTGTGGGCGGCTATGAACTGGAAACCATCGCCCTGGGTTTGTCCTTCTATGCGGCATTCCTGAATCCCGGTGGCTGGGGCAGTGATTTTGCCTCCTACATGGATGCCTATACACGCACTGCCGGCTTGTGGATTGTGGGTGAAGACATGCCGCGCGAGACCAACCGTATTACGCTGAATCACGACGAGAAGGATCAGCATGGACTGGCAGTACCCAACGTGCATTTCGATGATCATCCCAACGACGAAGCCATGCGTGATCATGCCTTTGAGCGCAGTATTGCCCTTTACGAGGCGGCGGGCGCGCGCAAGGTATTCCGCACGCCACCTTACCCATCCACACATAATCTGGGCACGTGCCGCATGAGCGCCAAAGCGCAGGATGGCGTTTGCAATAAACATGGTCAGACGCATGATATTGCCAATCTCTTTATTTCCGATGGCAGTCAGTTCACATCGGGCGCGACCGAAAATCCCACGCTGACCATTGTGTCGCTGGCAATTCGTCAGGCCGAATACATTGCGGATCAGATGCAGCGCAAGCAATTGTAGTAGGCCAGGGTTGCGATAGAATGCATGACATGCCCGTATCGTCGGGCTGCCATGTAGGATATCGTTGCCATGCCTGTGACTGTTGTCTTTTCTGTCGTCGAATCTGTGAGCGCTGGTCTGCTTTCTGTGGCTCGACGCACCCTGTCAATCCGCTTTGACGGAGCGCGTTCATGACACGAGTGATGAGCGCGCTGCAGACCTTGCCCATGCTGTGGTTGCTGGTGCTCGCGGGCATCGTTTTGGGTATTATTTTCTGCGCCCTGTTTATGAATTACCGACTGGCCAGTGCGCGGGCAAGGGCGGCAGGCCTGCAGGACATGCTGGATGAGCGCGACCGCCTGCGCGAAGAAGAACGTGCACGCTTCGAACAATTACAACTGCAATATCGCGAACTTGATACGCTCAAGGACACGCTGTCCAATCAGCTGGCCGAGTTGCGCGCGCAGCTGTCCCACGCAGATCAGCAGAACGCCATGCATCGCGACAGACTGCTGCAGATGGAGGCGAATCTGCGTGAACAGGAATCAGCAAGAAACGAACTGGAGAAGCAGCATATTTCCCTGAAGGCTGACTATGCCTATAAGGCGCAGAGCCTGGAGACCATGCGGGCACAGTTCGAGACGTCGCGCGAGCAGCTGGGCACGGAATTTCGTAATCTCGCAACGCGGATTTTTGAGGAGAAAGAGCAGACCTTCTCGCGCAACAGTCGCCAGTCCATTGAAGGCCTGTTGCAACCCTTAAGGGAGCAGATCGATCGCTTCCAGACACGCGTCAATGAGGTTCACGATCAATCGCTGCAAGGCCATAGCATGCTGCGCTCGCAGATTGGTCAACTGATGGATATGGGTCTGAAGATGACCCAGGACGCGCAGGCACTGGCGCGTGCGCTCAAGGGTGATAAAAAGGCGCTAGGGAACTGGGGCGAGATGCAGCTGGAAAGCGCGCTGGAGGCTGCCGGTCTGCACAAAGGCACCCACTTCGACACCCAGGTGCTGTTTCGCAGCGAAGACGGGCGCGCCAATTACCCGGACTTCATCGTTTTCCTGCCGGATGGCAAGAAAATCGTGCTGGACAGCAAGGTCTCGCTGGTTTCCTACGAACAGGCCTTCAACGCCACGGAAGACGACGCCAGACAGGCGTTTCTGGATTCGCATCTGCGCGCCGTGCGCAGCCATATCGATCAGCTGGCAGCCAAGGACTATACCTCGCTCGATAGCATGAACAGTCCCGGTTTCGTGCTTATGTTTATGCCCATTGAAGGCGCGTATATTGAGGCGCTGCGTCATGCGCAGAACATCTTTCAGTATGGCTATGAACGTGGCGTGATTCTTGTGTCGCATACGACGCTGATGCCCATCCTGCGCACGGTGTCCTATTTGTGGATGATGGCTGACAGCAATGAGCAGGCCCAGGCTATCGGTGAACGGGCCACAGACGTCTACAACCAGGTTGCAAGGGTCGCAGAACACCTGGGCAAGCTGGGCGGAACCATTGGTACCTTAAGCACCCATTACAACGCGGTGGTACGCAGTTTTGCGGGAAATCAGGGGCTGACCGGCAAAGTGGATCGCTTCCAGACCCTCTCAGCCAAGGCTGTCAAGGCCATGCCGGCCCTGCAGCCGGTGAATGCGGAAGTGGATGTACATCGGCTGACTGCCATCACGACAAAGTCCGATAAGGGGGCTGATACGGTGACTGGCGAAACGTCCGTATCCGGGTCTGATTCAGATTTTGATCGGAATTCCGAATAGGCTATGCCGCCTGCAGCCGCTGCACTGCGCGATAGAGTCGCTCGCTGCCCTGAACAATCTGTTCCGGCGTGCTCATGGTGAAACTCAGGCGGAAGCTTTGCGGATCGGGCTGGCTGGCGTAAAAGGCGCTGCCCGGCACGAACATTACATTTTCTTCAATGGCGAGCGGCAACAGTGCGGTGGCGTTCAATCCCTCCTGCAGGCGTGCCCACAGGAACATGCCGCCTTCCGGCGTGAGCAGGCTGAGCGTGTCGCCAAAGTGTGATTTCAGGGAACTGATCATCAGACTAGCCCGCTCGCCATAGGCACGGCAGATCGTGGGCAGGTGAGCTTCGTAACGGCCCGACTCCAGATAGTGCGCGGCAACCGCCTGCAGATAGGGGGCGGTGCACAGATCATCAACCTGTTTGGCCAGCACGCAGCGGCGAAGAATGTCGGGGTGCGCACGCATCCAGCCCAGACGCAGTCCTGGCGCAACAATTTTGGAGAGGCTGGACAGATACACGATCTGATCGGCTACGGGTGTGCCCTGCGCCAGTGCGGCGAAAGAGGGGACGGCCTCGCCCGAAAAGCGCAGTTCTCCATAGGGATCATCTTCAATCAGCACGCAGTCGCTGTCCTGCAACTGCTCAAGAAGACGTTGTCTGCCGGCCAGATCGATGGTGGCGCCATTGGGATTGGCAAAGGTGGGTACCAGGTACATTAGCTTGGGCTGATGCGTCTGAAGTGCAGTGGCCAGCTCTTGGGGATCCGGGCCGTGACTGTCACAGGCCACGCCAATAATGCGCGCGCCCGCCAGACGCAGTCCTTGCAGGGCAGCGGGGTAGGTGGGGCGGGGAACGATAACCGCATCCCCAGGTTGTATAAATGCGCGCAGCAGCAGGTCAAAGCCCTGCTGCGATCCGCTGGTCACGATAAGCTGACTGGCCTCTGTGGGAATGCCTCTGTCAGTGCTCATGCGGGCAAACGACTCGCGCAATGCCGGCCAGCCCTCGGTCGCGCCATAAGAGAAAGTGGTTCCCGGATTGCTGGTGACGGCGTTCAGCGATGCCTGCAGTCCTGCCACATCAAATAATTCGGGCGCCGGGTATCCGCCCGCAAATGAAATCATGCCCGGCTGCGACAGGTAGCGGAACAACTCGCGGATCGGGGAACCCTGCACCTGGGCAAACGGCTCGGCAAAGCGAAAGGAAAACGCCATGGCATTGCTCGCAAAAATGGTCGAAAAGCAGGCTGTTGTGGTTCGTGTAGCAGACTATTATTGTCGAAAAAGAGGGCTATTGCATATGTCATAGCCCGCCTTCGCCACTGATTCAGTCAGTGCCTGCCGTTCAGTCTTCGCCGAAACGGATGCCCTGTGCCAGCGGCAGTTCGCGCGAGTAGTTGACGGTATTGGTGGCGCGGCGCATATAGGCCTTCCACGCATCGGAACCGGATTCGCGGCCGCCGCCGGTTTCTTTTTCGCCACCGAAGGCGCCGCCGATTTCTGCACCCGAGGTGCCGATATTCACATTTGCAATACCGCAATCGGAGCCCGAAGCCGACATGAACTGCTCGGCCTCACGCAGATCGGTGGTGAAGACGGCAGAAGACAGACCCTGAGGCACATCGTTCTGCATCTCGATGGCGTCTTCGAACTTGTCGTAGCTCATGATGTACAGAATCGGTGCAAAGGTTTCGTGACGCACCACCTCTGTCTGGCCGGGCATTTCCACGATGGCAGGCTTCACGTAGTAAGCCTCGGGATACGTGTCCTGCAATGCGCGTTCTCCCCCGGTGACGGTGCCCCCTTGTTCTACCGCCGCAGCCAGTGCTTTTTGCATGGCGTCAAACGCGGCCTTGTCGATCAGCGGACCTACCAGTGTGCCGGCTTCCAGCGGACTGCCGATGGTGGCAGAGGCATAGGCTTTTTTCAGGCGTGCCGTCAGTTCCTGGATGATGTCACGATGGGCAATAATGCGACGTGTGGAGGTGCAGCGCTGGCCGCAAGTGCCGATAGCGCCGAACAGAATGCCGCGAACCGCCAGATCCAGATCGGCCGACTGGCTCACGATAATGGCATTGTTGCCGCCCAGCTCCAGCAGACTGCGTCCGAAGCGCGCGGCGACTCGCGGTCCGACCTCGCGACCCATACGGGTGGACCCGGTGGCAGAGACCAGCGCCACTTTGGGGCTGTCTACCAGGACTTCGCCGACTTCACGGCGGCCCACGACGACCTGAGCCAGGTGATCCGGCGCATCGCCAAAGCGCTTGAGCGCGCGTTCAAATAATGCCTGAGTGGCCAGTGCAGTCAGCGGGGTTTTTTCTGACGGTTTCCAGATCACGGCATTGCCGCAAACCAGGGCCAGTGCCGTATTCCATGACCACACGGCCACCGGGAAGTTGAAGGCGGTAATGACGCCGACCACGCCTACCGGATGCCAGGTTTCCATCATGCGATGGCCGGGTCGCTCTGAAGCAATGGTCAGGCCATACAGCTGACGCGAGAGGCCCACGGCGAAATCACAAATGTCAATCATCTCCTGCACTTCGCCTTCACCCTCTGCGGTGATTTTGCCGGCTTCCAGGGACACCAGACGACCCAGGGCAGCCTTGTGTTCACGCAGCTCTTCACCGAGCAGACGGATCAGTTCACCGCGTCGGGGAGCGGGCGTATTGCGCCACGCCTTCTGCGCCGCAGCGGCCTGCTCAATTGCCTGGGTGGTCTGCGCTGCGGTATGTTCCCTCACATCGGCAATACGGGCGCCGTCGATGGGCGAGTGGACAGGCAGAGAACCACCTGTCACCGATTCCTGTGCTACGCCGAGAGAGTGGAGTAATTCCTTGACTGAGTCCATTTACAGGTTCCTTGTATACCGGGTTATCCCGTAGTTATTACGGGAATGATTACCACAATTGAAATGTTAATAAATGCCAACGCACCGGGAGCTGCATGTGTCGAAGCGAATTTTGTCTTTTATGCTATTGTTGAAATAACAGCAGGATATTGCAACTGAAAAGATCTGACGAAGCCCCGGCGCTCGCAATATAAAAGTCGTATCTGAACGCTGGTATTTCATATGAAATTGCCTGTTGGCGTGCCTGATTCCAGGCATTTTGGCAATGTGACCGCAGATGCAATATTGCTGCCAGATCTGTACGCAACGCATAGCGTACTGCGATATTTTCTTAAAGTCAAAAATTTTCTTAACGGAAAATTACTGCTTCTGGAGGTGCTATCTTTTCTTACTGTTCCCATTTTCTGACGACCCCTTCCCCACCTGGCATCAGGCCAGGGCCCGCAATTGGCGTAAATATTGCTAGGGACCCTGCACAATCATTTTAAAAAGGAAAACAGGATTATGGCTCCGAAGTTTTATAACGAAATCTGGCTGGAAGAAGATAAAAAGAAAGCGGTGCCTCGCAAGCACTACGAAGAATATCTGAAATGGCTGGACCGCCAGGAAGAAGATCTGCTGATCAACAAACGCGAAGAGGCCGAAGCCCTGTTTCAACAGGTGGGCATCACGTTCTCTGTCTATGGCGACGGAGAAGGTACGGAAAGAACAATTCCATTTGACATTATTCCCCGCGTATTTCCGCAGCGTGAATGGACGGCGCTGCAGCGGGGCGTGGAGCAGCGCGTCAAGGCGCTCAATATGTTTCTTCATGACGTTTATCATGACAAGGACATTATTCGCGCAGGCCTGATCCCGGCTGATCTGATCATCCATAATTCCCAGTATCGACCTGAAATGGTCGGTCTGGACGTGCCGCACCGCACGTATGCCCATATTGCAGGCATTGATATCGTGCGGGCCGGCAAGGGTGAGCTTTATGTTCTTGAGGACAATCTGCGTGTTCCCTCCGGCGTGAGCTATATGCTCGAAAATCGCAAGATGATGATGCGGCTGTTCCCGGACCTGTTCAGCAAGATCAAGGTCACGCCCATCGCGCATTATCCCGATCTGCTGCTGGAAACGCTGATCGAATCGGCGCCCGAAGGCATCGACAAGCCGACCATCGTGGTGCTCACGCCCGGCATGTATAACTCGGCCTATTTTGAGCACACGTTTCTTGCCCAGCAAATGGGCGTGGAACTGGTCGAAGGGAAGGATCTGTTCGTCAAGGATGACTATGTCTACATGCGCACAACCCAGGGGCCGCAGCGGATTGATGTGATGTACCGGCGTCTGGATGATGACTTCCTGGATCCGGAGGTGTTCCGCAAGGATTCGGCACTGGGCGTACCTGGACTGATGCGCGCCTACAAGGCGGGAAATCTGACGCTATGCAACGCGATCGGCACCGGGATTGCCGATGATAAATCGGTCTATCCGTATGTCGCGGAAATGATCCGCTTTTATCTGGGCGAAAAGCCGCTGCTCAACAATGTGCCGACTTATATGTGTCGTAACGAAGAAGACCGGGCTTATGTGCTGGCCAACCTGAAGGAACTGGTCGTCAAGGAAACCCATGGGGCTGGCGGCTATGGCATGCTTGTCGGGCCGGCTGCCACCAAGGCAGAACTGGCAACCTTTGAAAAACTGATCAAAAAAGACCCGGACAAATATATTGCCCAGCCTACGCTGGCGCTTTCCACCTGCCAGACCTTTGTGGATGCCGGCATTGCACCACGCCATGTGGATCTGCGGCCATTTGTGCTGTCCGGCAAAAGCATCCGGATGGCGGCAGGCGGCCTGACACGGGTGGCGCTCAAGGAAGGTTCACTCGTGGTCAACTCGTCACAGGGAGGGGGAACCAAAGATACCTGGGTCATCAACAGGCGACGCTAGCTTATACCGACAGGACGCATGGCAGCACCCACTGCGGGGGGGCGCTCCCGATCCCGCAAGGTGCAGGCAGTAGTGCGCTCACTCGCCTATAGCGATGTCAGCGCACAGGAAACAACATAGTAGAAAGCAGAATAAGGAAGAATCATGTTAAGTCGTACCGCCGATCATATTTACTGGATGTCCCGATATCTGGAACGCGCAGAAAACACCGTACGCCTGCTGGAAGTCTGTTACCAGACGACGCTGATGACCAATGACGAAGACCATTCCGAATACAGCTGGCGCAGTGTGCTGACAACGCTGGAGGCACTGGAACAGTACGAAGCCGAATATTCGGAAATCACCGCCGATCAGGTCATACAGTTTGCTGTAAACAGCAAGAATTACAACTCCTCAATTGCGTCGTGCGTCCGGCTGGCCCGGGAAAACGTACGCGCTATCCGCGGCAGCGTCACGTCCGAAGTATGGGAAACCATCAACTTCACCTGGCTGGAAATGAACCGCCTTCTCAAGACCGAGATACTGGCGAAGAATCCGACCCGCTTTTTCGAGTGGATCAAGACCCGCTCACTGCAGACGCTGGGCGCTCAGGAAGGCACCATGCTGCGCAACGAAACCTATAACTTCATGCGCCTGGGAACCTATCTGGAGCGCGCGGACAATACCGCCCGTATGCTGGAAATCCGTTTCTATCTGGAAAGCGCGGCGGATGACAAACGCAAGCTGGTCACGCAGCTGTATCACTGGACCGCCGTGCTGCGGTCGTTCTCAGGACTGGAGATCTACAGGCAGGTCTTTCGGGAGACGGTCGATCCCAAGCGCGTGATCGAGCTCATTGTGCTGCATCCGGATATGCCGCACTCCCTGGCCCATTCCTCGGTTCGCCTGCTTGCGCATTTGCAGAAGGTGCGTAATGTCAAATCTGACGAGACGCTCAGGCTGGCGGGTCGTCTGGATGCCGAATTGCGCTACACCACGATTGATGAAATTTTCAAAGCCGGCCTGCACGAATGGCTGACGCGCTATCTGGAGGATATGGATCGCATTGGCAAGGGAATCAACGATGACTTCCTGTGGCAGCCTGTGCAATAGGCTGCAAGGGACAGGGCAAATACAGGCACGCTCCGCCTGGCCCTGTTCGGCCTTCAGACCATTGTGGCGCGGGTGCATCGTTGTCAGGAATAACTCGGCACAATGGGTCGGCGCGCGAATGAAATTGCGTACAATGAACGATTGTAAAGTCACCCCCAAGGTCGTATGGACTTTTCAGTAGATCAATTACTAAGCAGTACCGCAGACGATGTCTCTTCCGAACTGCGTGACGAATCCGGGCGACTCAAGCCCGAGTGGGACAGTGTGCTGTCCGCGCTCAAGAATCTCGCGCCCCAGGACCTCAAAGGATTTCTGGATTATATTTCTGAAAATATTCAGAACCGCGGCAGCATTTACAACGCCTATAGCGACGACGACACGACCGAGCCCTGGGAATCGCTGAGCGTTATTCCATATGTGATTTCCGCCAGTGAATGGGATTTCATCGAACGCGCCATCGGGCAGCGTGCGGCCGTGATCAATGACACGCTGCGCGATATTTACGGACCACAGCAGCTGGTTCGCAAGGGGCTGATTCCGCCTTCGCTGATCTTTGGTCAGCGGGGTTTTCTGTGGCCCTGTATCAATTCGCTGGAGGCCCAGGAAAACCACCTTCACATGTATGCCGCCGATATTGCCCGGGACGAAGACGGCAACTGGCGGGTGCTGAAAGACCGCACACAGGGTCCGCTGGGCGCAGGCTATGCATTGCAGAACAGGCAGATCATGAGTACTGCATTGCCCGCGCTGTTCAACCAGCTGCGCGTCAATCCGCAGACCGTGTATTTCCGCGCCCTGCGCCAGACGCTGCTCTCCAGCATGCCGGTCAACGACGAAAGCACGGTGACGGTACTGCTCTCGCCTGGGCCCAAACACACTGCCTATTTCGAGCATGTTTTCCTGGCCCGGCAAATGGGTCTGCCCATTACCGAGAGCCTGGATCTCACGGTACGCAATGATATTGTCTATCTGAAGACGCTGCGCGGCCTGCAGCGCGTGCATGTCATTCTGCGCAAGCTCGAAGACAGCGAATGCGATCCCATGGAACTGTTCGGCAGCGATTATCCCGGCATACCGGGACTGCTGCAGGCGATCCGCAAGGGTAATGTGGCGGTCTGCAACGCGCTGGGATCAGGCGTGCTGGAATCTGCAGGCATCCTGCAATTCATGTCGGGCATCTGCCAGGAGCTTCGCGGCGAGCCATTGCTTATGGATTCAATCCGCAGCTGGTGGTGCGGAGATCACGAGAATCGTGCCTATGCGCTGAAGCATTTTGATTCCCTGATGTTCAAATCCAGCTTTTCTTCTGTGCGCACCAGTCCGCAATACGTGCCCGATCTGAACGAGAGCCAGCGCGAAGCGCTGCGCCATCAGTTGCAGACCAGCCCGCGTACGCTGGTGGCGCACGAGGTCATGAAGCTGGGCCGCATTCCCGAAATCGATCACGAGTCCGGCAAACTGCAGATGCGCCGCTTCACCATGCGGGTATTTGCCACCCTGAAGGCAGACGGAACCTATCAGGTCATGCCCGGCGGGGTGGTACGGGTCGAAGACAAAAGCAACACCCCTGTGCTGTCATCTCGCAACCGGCAGATCAACAAGGACTTGTGGGTCTGTCGCCTGGAACGCAAGGTCGCCCCGCCGCTGATTACCATTCCGCCTGCACGCGAACCCATGCGCAGTGCCTCCAATGCCTTTGAAACCAAGCCGCTGAACCTGGAACAGCTGCTGGCTGCGCATACCACCACGCCCGCGCGCATGGGCGAGAACCTGTTCTGGATGGGACGATATGGCATTCGTGCCGAGCATTCCGTACTCCTGCTGCGTACCATCATCCGTAACCTCACGGAACGCGTGGGCGACAAGGAAACGCTGATCACGCTGCTGTACAAACTCGGTACTTACCTGAATATTCTGGAAGCGCCCAAACCTGAAGATATCCGCGATGACAGCACCTATGACATCAATTTCATTCGTCATCAGCTGGGGCAGTCACTGGCGCCATCTTCGCATGGCGGCGCGCTGTCCAACAACGTAAATTATCTGCATCAGTGCGCCTTCAATATCCGTGAAAAACTCTCGCTGGATGCCTGGTGGGTGGTCAACTACATGCCGTATTACCTGGGGCACAGCGAGCTGGATCTTACCGTGGTGCAGCAGCGCATGCAGGAACTGTTTGCCAGTTGTTCCATCCTCTCGGGCTTTACACACGAACAGATGACGCGCGATGAAGGCTGGAGTTTCCTGCTGCTCGGTCGTCTGATTGAAAAGCTCAGTCGCATGAGCGATACGCTGGGCTTTTTCCTGCAACAGTCCGAGTCTGACAAAACCATCATGCTGGAGTCACTGCTGGAAATTGCCTACAGCATCGTCACCTACCGCGCGCGTTATCACCGTGAAGAAGAGATGCTGGCGGTGCTGTATCTGCTGGTCTTTGATAAAAGCAATCCGTATTCGCTGCGTTATCTTTGCCAGAGCCTGCTGGACAATGCTGCGGCCTTCAACGTGCAGGAAGAGCAAAGCCGCCAGATTCTGCGGCAGGTACTGGCAGATATGGATGGTATCGATCTTGGCCGCTTTGAAGCCGGTACGCCCGCGGCAGAGCCCGTTTATGCGGCGCTGAGTCAGATCTGCGCCAATATTTCTCAGGGACTGTCGATTTATGCGAACAATATCAGTCATCAATATTTCCTGGTGACCGACACCCTATCCAGCGATACCGGACTTGAAGTAATCAACAAGGACTTCCTGTAATGGTGACTTATCACATTCAGCATGACACCGAATATGACTACCATTCCCCGGTCACCCAGTCGCGGCAGATTCTGAGGCTGTCGCCACGCGTCCTGCCCTGGCAGACACCCGAGAGCCACACGATCACCATTGATCCCGAACCGGATCACATTGATTTTCTGCTGGACTGCTTTGGCAATCCGCTGCGCTACTTCACGCTGATGAACGATCACGAAGCCTTGGCGGTGCGGGCCCATTCGGTAGTGAACCTGACGGGCAGACGGTTGCCCGACGCGCAGGATACGCCCCCCTGGGAAGAGGTAGTGAATCATCTGCGCTTCACATCAGGCCAGGAATATCTGCCATATGACTTTGAGGCAACGCAGTTTCGATTCGAGTCGAATCACATCCGTCTGCTGCCGCATATTCGTGAGTGGACGCAGCAGATCATCAGGCCCGGCATGCCAATACTGGAAGCGGTGGGCGCGCTGCAATCCCGCATTTTTGAAGAGTTTGTCTTTGATCCGCAGGCCACCACCATTGCCACGCCCGTTGCCGAGGTATTTCGCAATCGCCGCGGCGTCTGTCAGGATTTCGCACACTTGATGATTTCCTGCCTGCGTTCTATCGGCCTGGCAGCGCGCTATGTGAGCGGATATCTGCTCACGCATCCGCCTGCTGGTCAGCCCCGGCTGATCGGCGCAGATGCCTCGCATGCCTGGGTCTCGGTTTACATCCCCGAACATGGCTGGATTGATTCGGATCCGACCAATAACCTTTTTCCGGACCTTGAACACATCACGCTGTGCTGGGGGCGGGACTTTTCTGACGTCTCCCCAATTCGGGGCATGATGTACGGCAGTAGTGCACATGGTCTGAAAACCTCGGTCACGGTCATGCCCGAAAGCGAAATGCCGCGATAATTTTTGGCAAATCTGCCGGTCAGTTTCGCGCTTTTCCTGTTGGAATTATTTTCCATAAGGGTTTTCCATAGCAAACGGACGCAAAATACCTCCTTCCAAATCGTTGATATTTAAAGGAAAAAATCACACATGAAAAAATCGATGTTGTGATAAAAAAAATTATTGACGAAATTTTTTTCTTATGAGAATTTAGATATAAGTCTAAACTTCTTGCGGAAAAATAAGCGGTGGAAAGCAAATATGATGTCGTGATCGTTGGTGGTGCAGCCACGGGCAGTTCGCTGGCTTATTTTCTGAGCGCCTCGCCAACTTTCAAAGGTTCGGTGCTGGTCATTGAAAAGGATGCCAGCTATCAGAAGTGTGCAACGGCCCTGTCAGCCGCATCCATTCGCCATCAGTTCTCCACGCCCGAAAATATCCAGCTCTCCCAGTTCGGCACTGAATTTCTGCGAACCCTGGGTGAGCGTCTGGCCGTTGACGATGACCGTCCGGACATCGGCTTTCAGGAAAAAGGTTATCTGTTTCTGGCAACGCCCGGCGGCGAAGCTGTCATGCGTCAGAACAATGCGTTGCAGCGCAGTCTGGGTGCCGACATTGAACTGCGCACACCTGACGAACTGAAGGCCGCCTGGCCCTGGCTGAATGTGGATGATCTGGCACTGGGTTCTTACGGCGTCAAAGGAGAAGGCTGGCTGGATGCCTATGGCATGATGCGCGCATTTCGACGCAAGGCCATCGCCCAGGGCGTGACCTACGTGGAAGACGAGGTCGTCAGCATCAGCAAGTCTGGCAAGAAAATCACAAGTGTGAATTTAAAAAGCGGTGCCACGGTTGCCTGCGACACACTGGTCAATGCAGCTGGCACAGGCGCCGCAACACTCTCGGCCCAGGTCGGCGTAACACTGCCGCAGCAATGTCGCAAGCGCAGCGTGTTTTATTTCACTTGTCCTGAAAAAATCAGCAACTGTCCCATGGTCATCGATCCCTCCGGCGCGTATTTTCATCCGGAAGGCGAAGGTTTCATTGGCGGTATTCAGCCGCCTGAAGACCAGGATCCGGAGTGTTTCGATTATGACGTTCAGCATACGCTGTTCGAAGAAATCCTCTGGCCGATACTTGCGCAGCGCGTTCCCGCCTTTGAGGCACTGCGCTGCGAGCACGCATGGGCAGGGCATTACGATTACAACACCTTCGACCAGAACGTGATACTTGGCTACCATCCCGAGGTCGATAATATGGTTTACGCTAATGGCTTCAGCGGGCATGGTATGCAACAATCTCCCGCTGTCGGGCGCGGGCTGGCCGAGCTAATCGAGTTTGGAAAATATCGCAGCCTTGATCTTTCCCGCATGGGCTGGGAGCGAGTTCTGAACAACCAGCCCATTGTGGAACTGAATGTCTGGTAGGGTTTGATAGATGTGATTTGTAGTGGTTAAGCGTGTGGCCGGCAAAGGCAGGTCGCACATTATTTGATGGTTTTGCCCCTGTGCAGAACCCATGCTCGTCGATCAGGAGAAAAGCATGAATAAAGTGTTGAAGAATGTCTTTCTGGCAACTGCGCTGTCCGCTGTCTTTGGTACACCAGCGCTGGCCGCAGATGAAATCAAAATCGGCCTGGGCGCGCCCATGACCGGTGGCAGTGCGGCTTTCGGCAAGCAGTTGCAGACGGGTGCACAGGCAGCCATCGATGCCATCAATGCCAAAGGTGGCGTTAACGGCAAGCAGCTCAAACTGGTCACGGCCGATGACGCCTGCGATCCAAAGCAGGCTGTGGCTGCCGCCAACCGTCTGGTTGACCAGGAAAAAGTCAGTGCCGTTGTCGGTCACTTCTGCTCATCCAGCACCATTCCTGCTTCCGAAATTTATGACGAAGCCAATATTCTGAATATCACACCTGCCTCAACCAACCCCAAAGTCACAGAACGTGATCTGGTCACCATCCTGCGTACCTGCGGCCGTGACGACCAGCAGGGTGAGGTGGATGCGCAATTCATGAAAGACGTTCTGAAAGTCAAACGTGTTGCCATTATCAACGACAAGGACACTTACGGTGTTGGTCTGGCCAACGCCACGCGCGATGCGGCCAAGAAACTGGGCATTGAAGTGGTGCTGGAAGACGGCGTGACACGTGGCGAGCGTGACTACAATGCGCTGGTCACCAAGATCAAGGGTGCCAATGTGGACGCCGTGTTCTTCGGCGGCCTGTATGCCGAAGCCGGTGTGCTGGTCAAGCAGATGCGTCAGCAGGGCCTGAAAACCCCGTTCATCTCTGATGATGGTATTGCTGATCCTGCCTTCGTGACTGCTGCCGGTGGTGTGCAGAATGCAGAAGGCGTGTACATGAGCTTCCTGAAAGATCCTCGCACTGACCCCGCCTCCAAAGACGTGGTGGATGTGCTGAAAAAAGCCGGCAGCGATGCTGAAGGTTTCACGCTGTACTCATATGCTGCCGTACAGGCAGTGGCCGCTGCACTGGCTGCCAACAAAGACGTGACAGATGGTGAAAAACTGGCTGACTGGCTCAAAGCCAATCCTGTTCCTACGGTGACGGGCAACAAAGGCTGGGATGAAAAAGGCGATCTGAAAACCAACGATTTCGTCCTGTACGTCTGGGACAAAGACGGCAAGTACGTTCAGTACAACAAATAGGGTTCGGACAGGACAGCGTGCTGCCTTGCGTGGCACGCTGTCACTGGCTCCCGCAATACTTCCCCCGGCAAGTTTGAGGCGGTTTTTCTGCAAAACGCCGAGCCCTTGTATTCACCCTGAAAAGGTATAAACATGGATTGGTACATCCTGGGCCAGCAATTGGTAAACGGCGTCACGCTAGGCGCAATTTACGGTTTGATTGCGATTGGCTACACCATGGTTTATGGCATCATCGGCATGATCAATTTCGCGCACGGCGAAATTTATATGATCAGTGCCTATATCACTGCAATCGCATTTGCCGTATTCACATTTCTTGGCATCGACTCCATCGCGTTGTCTCTTCTGCTCACCCTGATGGTCACGATGTTCATCACAGGGCTCTATGGCTGGTACATCGAGCGCACCGTCTATCGTCCGCTGCGTACGACCAATCGTCTGGCTCCGTTGATCACGGCCATTGGCGTATCCCTGCTGTTGCAAAATTATGTGCAGGTCAGTCAGGGTCCCTATGTGCAGGGCGTGCCTTCCGTGATCCAGGGTGGCTTTACCATTGGTTCCGACACCGGTTTTTTCCAGATTCGCTATATTGACTTGCTGATCGTGGTGGTCAGCTTCATCGCCATGATGATTCTGACCTGGATCATCCAGAAAACCAGTCTGGGCAGACAATGCCGCGCGGTGGAACAGGACCGCAAGATGGCCACCATTCTGGGCATCAACACAATGCGGATTATTTCAACTGTGTTTGTGATCGGTTCTGTCATGGCCGCGGTTGCCGGTGAGCTGGTCACGTTCAATTACGGATCCTTCGACTTTCATATCGGCTTCATCCTGGGCATCAAGGCCTTCAGCGCCGCGGTGCTGGGCGGTATTGGTTCGCTGCCAGGTGCCATGCTGGGCGGACTGATTCTGGGCATTCTTGAATCGCTGTTCGCGGGCTTCGTCAGCAGTGATTACAAGGATGTGTTTTCCTTCAGTGTGCTGGTGCTGGTGCTGATTTTCAAACCGAGTGGCCTGCTTGGCCGGCCTGCCGTGGAGAAAGTGTAATGAGTACCACGCAAACTTCTCAAATCGATTTCGGCCATTCCCTGCGCGACGCGCTGGTGGCGGGCATTCTCACGATGCTGGTATTCAGTCCGATTACCAACTTCATGCTCAAGCAATACACCTTTGAATTGGACTGGTTCCGTTCTCCGTTTTTTCTTAACGGTCTGTCCATTGGTGCGCTGGTTGCGGTTGTTCGCTTCTTTGTCTCCATCGGAGCGCAGACGCAGGCGGGGCAAAATTTTATTCAGAACTTCATCAAGACCGAACATGGTGTAGAGGTCGAAGACGAATATGCCGACGGCGGCAAGCGTCTGGCGCGAGTCCTGCTGATTGGTGGCGGCCTGATGCTGCTGTTTCTGGTGCTTGGTCTGACCGGGGTCATTTACCGCGGTGCCGGCATTGCGCTGGTGCTGGTGGTGCTGTTCGTGATGATTGCGGTAGGCGTGCGGATTCCCAAACGCCGCGGCAAAAAACATCCCTGGAAAGGCGCACTGCCGGTGCTGTTCCTGGTGGGCCTGATCCTTCCATTGGTTTTCTTCTACTTCGGCTGGTTCGGCAAAAGCTGGATGAACAACCTGACGCTGGCCATGGTGTATGTGCTGCTGGGACTGGGTCTGAATATCGTGGTCGGCCTGGCGGGTCTGCTGGATCTGGGCTTTGTGGCCTTCTACGCCGTGGGGGCCTATTTCCTGGCGCTGGGTGCGCAATACCTGGGTATCGGTTTCTGGACCGCGCTCATTCTGGCTCCCTTGCTGGCCGCGCTTTGCGGTGGGCTGCTGGGCTTTCCGGTGCTCAAGATGCATGGCGACTATCTGGCCATTGTGACCCTGGGTTTCGGGGAAATCATCAGGCTGGTGCTGGTCAACTGGATCAGCTTTACCGGTGGCCCCAATGGCGCATCGGTGCCGGCGCCCACCATCTTCAATCTGGAGTTCATCCGTCGGGCTCGCGGCGATGCGGTACCGTTCCATGAATTCTTCGGATTACCGTATAGCGGAGATTACCGATATCTGTTCGTCTATCTGCTGCTGTTTGTCATCAGCATGATCGTGCTGCGCTTCTTCACGCAACTGCGCGTCATGCCGATAGGCCGCTCCTGGGAAGCGTTGCGCGAGGATGAAATCGCCTGCCGCTCACTGGGTATCAATCACGTCACGGTCAAACTGTCTGCCTTCATGCTGGGGGCGCTGACCGGCGGGATTGCCGGTGTCTTCTTTGCCACGGCACAGGGCTTTATCAGTCCGCAATCGTTCAACTTTTTTGAATCAGTCCTGATTCTGTCCATTGTGGTTTTGGGTGGCATGGGGTCATCCATCGGCGTCATCATCGCCGCATTCACGCTGACCCTGTTGCCCGAGTTCCTGCGTGAATTCGCCGGCTATCGCGTGCTGCTTTTCGGTCTGCTCATGATCCTCATGATGATCTGGCGACCTAACGGGCTGCTGCGACCCAAGCGTTCCGTGTTCAGAAAAAGCGAGGTGGCATGATGGTTGAACAAGTCGCACAGGACACCCTGCTGTCCGTTCAGCACCTGACCCGTCGTTTCGGGGGCATTATCGCCAACAACGATGTGAGTTTTGATGTCCGCAAGGGCTCCATTACCGCGCTTATCGGTCCTAACGGAGCAGGCAAGACCACGGTATTCAATTGCATTACCGGCTTTTATACCGTTTCCGAAGGGCATATTTACCTGAACCAGCCCGATGCGCAGGTTGAAGTGGGGGAGCTGCTGCGCCGCAAGGTGACCGGTGGTTCCTATCTGGTGGCGCGCGCAGGCATTGCCCGCACCTTCCAGAATATTCGCCTGTTCAAGGATATGACCGTACTGGAAAATCTGCTGGTGGCACAGCATCGCAAGCAGAACCGCAATCTGTTTGCCGGGCTGCTGGTGACGCCCGACTTTTCTGACAAGGAAGAGGCCAGCCTGGCGCGTGCGTTCGAGTGGCTGGAAACCGTGAATCTGTCAGAAGATGCCAACCGGCTTGCCGGTGAACTGTCTTATGGTCGCCAGCGACGTCTGGAAATCGCCCGTGCCATGTGTACAGATCCGGTACTGATTTGTCTGGATGAGCCGGCTGCCGGTCTGAATCCACGCGAGACACGCGAGCTGTCCGCCCTGATCCGCAAGCTGCGCAGCGAATACGGCGTGACCGTGCTGCTTATTGAACATGATATGGGTCTGGTAATGGATATTTCCGAGCACATTATCGTGATGGACCAGGGCAAGGTCATTGATGCAGGCACACCGGAGCATATCCGCAATTCAGAGGTGGTCATCGCGGCCTATCTGGGTACCGAGGTAGAGGACTAAACCATGGCAGACACTCCTATTCTTGAAATCAAGGACGTGAGCTCCTATTACGGACAGATTCAGGCGCTCAAAAACGTCTCGCTGCATATCAACAAGGGCGAAATCGTCACACTGATTGGTGCCAATGGCGCGGGTAAAAGTACGCTGCTGATGACGATTTTCGGCACACCGCGTGCCCGCACAGGCCAGATTCTGTACAAGGGTCAGAATCTGCTGCGACTGCCGCCTCACAAAATTGCCTCGCAGGGCATTGCCCAGGTGCCCGAAGGCCGGCGCATCTTCCCCAAAATGACGGTGGAAGAGAACATCATGATCGGCACATTGCCCATCGGCGATGCGCATATGGAAGAAGACCGGCAGCATATGTTCGAGCTGTTTCCTCGACTCAAGGAACGCCGCAATCAGCGCGCCGGGACGCTGTCCGGGGGCGAGCAGCAGATGCTGGCCATTGCCCGTGCACTCATGAGTCGACCCGATATGATCCTGCTGGATGAACCCAGCCTGGGTCTGGCGCCCCTGATTGTGCGTCAGATCTTTTCCGTGCTCAGGGAACTGGGCAAGAGCGGGAAAACCATTTTTCTGGTCGAGCAGAATGCCAACCATGCGCTCAAGCTGGCTGACCGCGCCTATGTCATGGTAACCGGAGAAATCCGCATGACGGGCAGTGGCGCTGAACTGCTGGCCAATCCTGAGGTACGCGACGCCTATCTGGGAAGCCATTAGATGTCAGCGCGCGAGGAAACGCCGCTGATGCAGCGTCTGCGTGCCGTGCGTCAGGAACATGACCTGACGCTGGAACAGGCGGGTCGTGCCTGCGGCATTGCGGCCTCGACGCTCTCCAAAATCGAAAATGGGTTGATGTCGCCCACCTATGATGTGCTGCAGAAGCTGGCCATCGGTTTGTCCCTGGATGTGTCCGAGCTTTTCACCCCCGCGCGAGAGCCCATGGGGGCAGGACGTTGCGTGGTAGACCGCTACGGGCAGGGAAAACTCCACAAGACGCGTTATTATGAACACTTGTTGCTGTGCTCGCAGCTTTCGCACAAACGCATGATGCCGTTTCTGACGCGAATCACCGCGCGCGATCTGTCGGCCTTTGCCGACTGGAATCGCCATGAGGGTGAGGAGTTCGTTTACGTCATCAGTGGTGAGATCCAGTTGCATACGGAATATTACGCCGAGGCGACGCTGGGACCGGGCGACAGCTTTTATATTGACAGCCGCATGGGGCACCGTTGCATCAGCGTCAGCAAGGACGATGCACAGGTACTCTGGATGGCAACGCAACTGCCCGAGCAGGACACAGGAGATACGAATGAGTAGTACCGCTGTACGCATATTCAACGCAGAAGAAACGCGCGAGCTGATCGCTTTTGGTCCGCTGCGCCAGCAGATACTGGATGCTGCCGTTGAATATGCGCAGGGCAAAATTGAGAGTCCCGACAGGCAGGTACTCAAGGTGCCGGACAGCAAGGACGGCGTGCTGCTGTCCATGCCCTGCACAGCACAGGATATTTGTGCCCATAAGCTGATCACGCTGCTGCCGGACAATCCATCGCAGGGTCGTCCCACCATACAGGGTATGGTCTCGGTCCTGGACAGCGCCACGGGCGTACCCCTGTTCGTCCTGGACGGACCCACCGTGACCGCCAGGCGAACTGCCGCGCTTTCCATGGCCGGCCTGCAGCTTTTTCTGAAAGATGACCCACGCAATATCGTTATTATTGGCGCGGGCACCCAGGCCGAAGGCCATGTGCAGGCCATTGCCGAACTTTATCCCGGCGCGACCGTTCATATTGCGGCAAGAACAGAATCGCGCAGCAAGGCCGAAGTCTTCTGCCAGCGCAATGCTGATGAGCGGATCGAATTGCGGGTGGCTGATCTGAACCAGTTGCCGGAACAGTTCGACGCCGTCATCACCCTGACCACGGCGGTTGAGCCCGTGTATCATGCGCCGCCGGTAGCGGGCAGGCTGATTGTCGGCGTGGGCGCGTTCCGCTCACATATGGTGGAAATTGCGCCCGAAACCGTCATGAACAGTGACTGCTATGTCGATGACCCGGTAGGCGCACTTCATGAGGCGGGCGATTACATCCAGGCGAAAAAAGACTGGAAAGAGGTGACCACCCTGGCCCAGGCGATTGAAGGAACGGTCGATTACAGTCGTCCGATCATGTTCAAGACGGTGGGCTGCGCGGCCTGGGACCTGGCCGCCGCACGCTGCGCGCGCGCCGCCGCCGGGCTGTAAGCTTTACAGGCAGGAAGAAGGAAATGACGCCAGCAGAGCGTTTACACAAGCTGGAGCAGGCGCTGCAGCAGTCCGGTTCCTTGCGGCTGCGGGACGCGGCGGCGCTGCTGGATGTTTCGGAAATGACCGTCAGGCGCGATCTGGCGCGTCACAAGAGCAAGCTGTCCTATCTGGGCGGCCACATCGTGGCCTCCCGTTCCCTGAAGGGTGGCTCAGAATACTCGCTGGCCCAGGAATCGGATCATTTCTCCCAGGCCAAGAAAACGGCCTCACGCAAGGCGCTGGCACTCATCAAACCCAACGACGTTGTCTTCATCGACTGTGGCACCACGCTGCTGCATCTGGCGCGGCTGATTGCAGCAGACTTTCCCCTGACGGTCGTGTGCTATTCCCTGAATACCGCAGAAATTCTCAAGAACAAACCGGCGCTCAGACTCATCGTGCTGGGGGGAACCTACATGCCGTCTTCAGATTCGTTTTCGGGTCATGAAGCCCTGAATGCGCTGGATCAGATCAGCTTTGACACGGCTTTCATGTCTGCCGGCGGGGTGGATGATGAAGCCGGCGTCAGTTGCTGGAATCTGCATGAGAAAGATATCAAGCAGCGCGCCATGCAGCGCGCGCGTCGCCGGTATCTGGTGGTGGATTCGAGCAAGCTGGGAATGCGGCGTCACATTCGCTTTGCCGACACCCGCGAATTTGATGCGATTCTGACCGAAAAAGATTAGGAGTCGAGGGCAGCCTCTGGATTGATGGCGCTGCCCTGAGAGCTACAGACTATCGTTTGCTGCGCAGCGAGAAGAGCAGGCCGGCCAGCAGAATAAAGGCGCCCACAATCACTTTCTGCCAGGTGGTAGGAATGCCCAGCGTAATGAGTACACTATTGATCAGGGTCACCAGCAGCACACCCAGCAGCGTGCCCGTGACCGTGCCGCTGCCCCCCGTAATGCGCGCACCACCCAGAATCACGGCGGCAATCACATCCAGCTCTGTTCCCACAATATCAAACGGGTTGGCAATCCGTGTACTGGACACGTGGATGATGCCGGCTATCCCTGCCAGAAGACCGGCGTAGCCGAACACAAACAGATAGACTCGCGACAGGTTATAGCCCAGGCGCTCAGCAATGGCCGGGCTGCCACCCATGGCGTACACAGCGCGACCCATCATGGTTTTGTTCAGCAGCCACCAGGTGAGCAGTGCCAGTATCGGGATGGCCAGCGTGGTATAGGGCAGGGCTGTCTGCAATCCCTGGTTGTTCTGGAAGCTCACGATATTGGCCTGCCCCACAGCCAGCATGGACGGCGGAATATTCATGAAGAACTCGGTACCGATAAAGGCCAGCAGAAAGCCGCGTATCAGAAACTGTGTGCCGATCGTCACCACCAGCGAGGGGGCGGCCAGTTTTTTCACCAGCCAGCCGTTTACAAGACCCAGCAGCAGGCCGCCAGCGGCGCCAGCCACAAGAATCAGAATAAAGGGCGCCTCGGGATAAAAGGTCAGCGCGAGCTTGGTCAGGCCATACATGACCAGGGCAGCGATGGCAGTAAACGAGACATCCAGGCCACCCGAGGCCAGAACGACCAGAATCCCCAGGGCAAAAATGGCCGACCTTGTGGCCGCCCGCAGCACGTCAAACAGCGAGCCGGGCTGAAAGAACATGGGGTTGATAACGGCGACGACGGCAAACAGAATCACAATCAGGCCAAGCGTAAAGAACTCGGGATGTCGCACCAGATAGGGTGTTCGCCTGGAAATGTTGCTGTCCTGGCTTGTCGGAGTGGCAGTGATCGATGAAGTCATGGTTGGCTTATGGAATCAGAAAGTGTCAGGACAGCAGGGCATGGTAAAGCGCGTTTTCTTCCAGACCTTCGGCCTGGAACTCGTCGCTGATGCGGCCTTTTTTCATGAGCAGGATGCGGTCGCAATTGGCCAGCAGCTCGGGAAGGTCGTCACTGATAATAATGATGCTGATACCCTGTTCGGTCAGGGACTGGATGATCTGGTAGATCGTGTCTTTGGAGCCCACATCCACGCCCACGGTGGGTCCATGCAGGATCAGCAGCAGCGGATTAATGGCCAGCCAGCGGCCAATCAGCACACGCTGCTGGTTTCCGCCGGACAGGCTCTGTACAGGATTCTGCACGTTGGGTGTGGCAATCTTCAGGCGGCTGGTCATCTGCTGCGAAAAGCTGATCGCCTTGTCCCTGCGAATCTGACCAAGGGCATCGCACATCTCGGGCAGCACCGCAGTAATGGTGTTGTCGCTGATGGAACGGGTCAGAAAGAGGCCTTCAACCAGGCGGTCTTCGGGCACGTAGGCAATGCGGTGTGCAGTGGCCTGGGACGGGTTGTCCACGGTAATGGTCTTGCCATCGAGTACCAGCGTGCCACGGCGGGACGGAGCAACACCGGCCAGTGCGCGCGCCAGTTCGTTCCGGCCTGAATCCAGCAGGCCCGTAATGCCAATGATTTCACCTTTGTGCAGATCGAATGACACATCGTCAAAGTCCTGATCGCGTCCCAGATTGCGCACGCTCAGCATCACCTGTTCCTGCGGCGAAGTCTGGCGATAGCGCTGGTCGCTCAGCACACGGCCGGTCATCAGTTCACTGATCTGGTGCTTCGTGTACTGCTGGATCTCGCCCTGGGCAATGACCTGGCCGTCGCGCATCACAATCACATTGCCGCCAATGGCGTAGCATTCATCCAGCTTGTGACTCACAAACAGCACGGCCACACCACGCGCACACAGGTTCTTGACGATACCAATCAGATTGTCCACTTCCTTCTGCGTCAGCGAGGTTGTGGGTTCGTCCATGATGATGAACCGCGCATCACTGGCCACCGCGCGGGCAATCGCCACCAGCTGGCGTGTGGCCAGCGGGAGGTCTTCAATCCGGGTCTGCAGAAAATGGCGGTCATCGGGAAGCTGCAGCTGGCGCAGGGCGCCGGCCGCGCGATCCTGCAGCACCTGGCGATTAATGGTACGCGCCAGTCGGCCCTGGTGTTCGGCCAGTTCAACGGTGAGCGAGATGTTATCCATCACGCTCATATTGGGAATCAGCGAGAGGTCCTGGTAAACGGTTTCGATGCCTGCGCCGAGCGCGCCCAGCGCGGTCAGTTCCGCCAGAGGTTCGCCGTCCAGGACAAGGTCACCCTCATCCGGCGGCTGCGCACCGGAGATGATTTTGATCAGCGTACTTTTGCCGCAACCGTTTTCGCCGAGCAGGTGATAGATCTGTCCCGGATGAATATCCAGACTGACCCCACGCAGCGCATGCACGCCCGTGAATCGCTTGTGGACACCACGGATCGACAGGAACGGAGCCTGGTCAGTGGACGGGCTGGCGGATGCATTGTCCCGGTGGGTGCTTGTGATCGTTGTCATAATTCTGCAGGCAGCATTCCTGCGACAGGCCGGCCATGGCGGCACGGCCCGCGGCAGGTCGTCAACCTGATTTAGAAGTTGTATTGCTTGTAGTTGGCCTTGTCGACACGAACCCAGCCGGCACCACGAATGATCATGCCTTTGCCGGGACCTTTTTCTACCGTCACTTTCTCGTAACCGGGAACGTTCAGGTTGGTGCCGTTTTCAATGGTTTTGCCTTCCAGCAGCATTTTGGCCACATTGTTCATGGCAATACCGGCATCCTTGGGATCCCAGAAGGCAATGCCGGTAATGGCGTCTTTTTCCATGTAAGGACCGGCCTCGCCAGGCAGACCCGTACCAAAGACGCAGATCTTGCCTGCTTTACCGGCTTCTTCGACGGCACGACCGATACCGATGACGTCAAGTGAAGACGAACCCTGGAAACCAGTCAGGTTAGGATATTTGCGCAGCAGCTGCTGAGCTACCTGATAGGCTTTCTCGCCATCGTTATTGGTTTCCTGCATGGTCGTCACCAGCTTCATATCAGGGTACTTGGCCTTGGCGTTGTCGATCCCGCCCTGAGCCCACTGCACCTGAGACCGGCTGCCCAGTGAACCCACCAGCACGGCCCACTCGCCTTTCTGGGCCATACATTTGGCCAGGCGCTCGTTCAGATCGGCGCCGTATTCGTCATTCCTGAAGGCTTCCAGATCGTAGTCGGTGTTTTTCAGATTGTCGGCTTCGTGCGTGACAACTTTGATACCACGGCTTTTGGCGCGGGCCAGAATGGGCTCCAGCGTTGGCGGGTCAAAAGGCACCACGGCCAGGGCGCTGACGTTCTTGGCAACCAGATCCTGAATGATTTTCAGCTGTTGCGCCGCATCGGCACGTCCGGGACCGGTTTGCGAAGCCTGGATATCAGGATTGTCCTTGGCAAACTGTTTTACCCCTTCTTCCATGCGTGTGAACCAGTTGATACCGGTCACTTTGACCACAGTCACGATGGATTTCTTGTCCGCGGCGTGTGCGCCGGCAGCGAATCCGATGCCGATTGCAGAAGCCAGCAGGCACATTGGCAGTGTCTTGAGTTTCATGCGTGTCTCCAAAATCCCATCAACGGACAGTGATCGGAACCGGATGGGGCGGTGCAGATCAATCATATACCTGTTTGATGCCTCAGGCTTTGGCTGCCTGACGCCGTTTGACTCTGAGCTTGAGTTCCTGCCGCGAATAGGCCAGGAAAAACAGCAACAACAGACCCCAGATGCAATTGCCGGCGAATTCGGATACGCCGATCAGATTGAACATGCTGGCCAGCAGCTGCAGCGCCGTAGCGGCAAAAAAGACGCAGATGACGCGACCATAGCCACCGGCAGGATTGACCCCGCCCATCACGGCAATCAGGATGGCAATCAGCAGATAGGAGTCACCGTACTTGGCACTGGCACTGGCCGCCTGACTGGCAGAGATCAGACCCGAGCAGGCAGCCAGCACACCGCACATCGTATAGGTGCAGATCAGCATGGTCTGACGTGGGATCCCAGCGTAATAGGCCGCCTTGGGATTGGTGCCCAGCATATACAGGCGCAGGCCGAAAGGTCTGCGTTTCAGCAGCCAGCCCAGGAACAGCACAACCGCCACAAAAATATAGAAGGCAATAGGGATGCCCAGAAAATTGTCGTTGCCGATGGCAGACAGGGGCTCAATGTAGGGAAGATTTACGGAAGAACCGTTGGACAGCACGGTGGCAATGCCGGTAAAGATCAGTTGCGTACCCAGCGTCGTCAGAATGGGTGTCAGGTTAAAGCGCGCAATAATAATGCCATTGAGCAGGCCACCCAGCAGTCCGACACACAGCATGAGTGCCACGAAGGCAAAGGTGAACAGCCACGGTGCGGCTTCGGCATCGATCCATTGTGGCAGCAGCAGGGCGCCGATCACACCGGCCAGGTTGGCCAGCGCAATGCCCGACAGGTCAATCCCGCCGTTGCCCGAGATCATGGACATCATCATGGCCATGGCCAGCAGACCCATTTGCGGCAGTTGCATGGCCATGGACTGCAGATTGAAGACGCTGACAAAATCACCGCCCGAAGACAGGAAGTATCCTGCAATCACAATCACGATATTGATGGCCAGCAGAAATGTGAGTTGCCTGTCGGTAAAGGGATTGCTCATGACTGGGTTCCGGTAAGAAGCAGCGCGTCGATCTGGGCGCGCTCGGGCATGGAGGCCGCGGTTCCGCTACGGGTCACGGAAATGCCGGCCAGGGCAGAGGCAAAACGCAGGGCAGCTTCCGGTTCCTGACCTTCGGCCAGTGCCGTGGCAAGGCCTGCGGTAAAGCCGTCGCCAGCACCGGCGGTGTCGATGCACTTGCCGGCGCAATAAGGCGGAATATGTACGCTTTTTTCTGCAGTATGCAGAAGCGAACCGTTCTCGCCCAGGGTAATCACAACATTTTTGACGCCTTTGGCCAGCAGTTTAGTTGCTGCCGCGCGCGCTTCGTCAACGCTGGTCACGGACAGGTCGGTCAGCATGCCGGCTTCGGTTTCGTTGGGCGTGATCCAGTCACAAAGCGGAAAAATCTCGTCGGGCAGGGGCGTGGCCGGCGCCGGCGCTGGGTTGAAAATGGTTGTCACACCGTGTTTTCGGGCAAGGCGCAGGCCATGCAGCGCCACCTCCAGCGGTTGCTCCAGTTGCGTGACGAAGATTTGTGAGGCAGCGATGTCCTCTTCGATGGCGTCCAGGTCGGCTGGCACCATATGCGCGGCCGCACCGGCATAAACGATAATGGCGTTGCGGCCGGTCTCGTCTTCAACAAAGATATGGGCGGCGCCGGTAGTCAGATCATCGTGCAGCGTGGCGCGGGAAACAACACCGGCCTCCTGCCAGGTCTGATGGGCATTAGCCGCGAAGGCATCATTGCCCAGTCGTGTGCAGAAATACACCTCTGCGCCAGCTCTGGCCGCCGCAACGGCCTGATTGGATCCTTTACCGCCAGGACCCATGGCAAAGTGACTGCCCAGCAGGGTTTCACCAATGACCGGCATGCGTGGCGCCTTGAACAACAGATCGGCAACATAAATGCCGACAATAACAATACGTGGACGGGTTTGGCTCATTATCGGCACAATAGGGAAGCGTCAGGAAGACTGGCGGTTGGTCTGGGTAGGATTGAGCACGCCTTTTTTCAGGATGAAACACCCGTAGCTGCGGGTATCGGCGGTGACAACAACGCAATAGGCCTGGCGCGCCCGCTCGTAGAAGGCGTGGCGCTCAATGGGTGCCAGCTGCATGCCGTCCGGCAATAGCGCCTGCACGTCCTGCTGAACTTCAGGGATATGATCGGGCTGATCCACCACTTCCATGCGCAGGGCCGGATCCGGTACGAAACTGTCCAGTTCCATCACCGAGAGAATGGCGCGTGCGACCTGATCGGCACTGGCGTCAATACGCAACAGTTTGCCAATGGCGGTCTGGCGGGCAATCGAGTCGGACGGGAAATGAGCGTCGCTGATGACCAGTTCATCACCGTGGCCCATGGAGCGCAGGGCATGCAGTACATCAGCATTCAGCAGCGGGTCTATGTTTTTGAGCATAAGCTGTCCTCGTTCAGCCGGGTATTATAATCAGTCGCCGTAGGGAATCCAGATATTCTTGACCTGTGTCGCATGACGCAGCAGAAGCTGGGCTTCGGCGGCAGTCCACTGTTGCCAGTCGATCGCCTTGCCCTCATTGCCAAAAGTGCGTTTAAGGTTGCCGACAGAACGCTGCTGCACGGTCTGCATTAGTGCTTCTGTTCCAAATGCCCAGACACTGTCCACATCATCGTGATCGGCCAGCACCGCGGCCAGTTCCTGGCTGTCGCCGGTCACAATGTTGACGACGCCGGCAGGCACATCAGAAGTTTCCAGCACCTGATAAAGATCGGTCGCCAGCAGCGCGGCACGGCTACCCGGCACCACAACAAGACTATTGCCCATTGCCATGGCGGCGGCAATCAGGGAAAGCATGGAGAGCCAGGGCGATTCATCGGGGCACACGATGCCAATCACGCCGATGGGTTCGTTGACGGCCAGCGCCACGCCACGCAGCGGGGGCGTATGCACACGACCATCGTGTTTGTCCGCCCAGGCGGCAAAGGTAAACAGGCGTTCCAGCCCCAGTTCAAATTCGCGCGCGGCCTCTTTTTTACCCATGCCGGTCAGGCTGACCAGACGTCGCGTCAGTTCCTCGGCGCGGTAAGACAGGTTTTCTGCCAGATAATAAAGCACCTGCGAACGGTTGAAGGTAGTGGCGTTCTGCCAGCCCGACGCCTTGCGCGCCGCACTGACGGCGTTGCGGATATCCTTGCGGTTGCCTACTGCTACTTCACCGGCAATCCGGCCTTCGCTGTCGGTCACGACCAGGCTCGCGCCGCCATCGGGGCGAACCTGTTTGCCGCCAATATAAAGCTTGGCTGTACGGTCAATTCCCGGCAGATCAAAGCTGTCGGCTGCGGGCACAAACGTGGCTGTGCTCTTGCCTGCCGCGCCTTTCAGCGATTTGGCAGGCTTGGCAGATTTCACTGCCTTCCCGGATTTGTAGGCGGGCGCATTTGCCCAGGAAACCGGTTTGAGGTATTCGTAGATGCCCTCAAGCCCGCCTTCGCGACCGTAGCCGGATTCGCGAACACCGCCAAAACCCACCGCGGCGTCGAACAGATTGCTGGCATTAACCCAGACAACGCCACAGCGCAGTTTCGGTGCAATATCCAATGCCAGATTGATGTTCTCGCTCCACAGGCTCGCAGCCAGACCGTAGCGTGTGTTATTGGCCAGTTCCACGGCTTCCTGTGGTGTGCGGAAGGTCATGGAAACCAGCACCGGGCCAAAGATTTCTTCCTGCGCCAGCGTAGAGGCCGGATGTACACCGGTAATCAGCGTGGGCGGATAGTAGGCGCCTTTGGCAGGCAATTCAGTATCGGCCTGCCACAGCTCGCCGCCCTGACTGACACCTTCGCTGACCAGCTTGCGGATGCGTTTGAGCTGAGACTCATCGATAATCGCGGACATATCAATGTTCTTGTCCAGCGATGGGCCTACACGCAGCGTTTTCATGCGCTCGCGCAGTCGGGCATGCACGCGCGGGGCAACACTCTCCTGCACCAGCAGCCGTGAGCCGGCGCAGCACACCTGCCCCTGATTGAACCAGATGGCGTCCACAATGCCTTCAATGGCGCTATCGATATCGGCATCATCGAAAATAATGAACGGCGATTTACCGCCGAGTTCCAGTGTCAGGCCCTTGCCCGAACCGGCAGTCTGACGGCGGATCAGGCGACCCACTTCGGTAGAGCCGGTGAAGGCAATTTTATCCACACCGGCATGGTCGACCAGATATTCGCCCACGGAACCGTCGCCGGTCACAACGTTGAGCACGCCGGCGGGCAGGGTTCTGGCGGCCAGTTCTGCAAACAGCAGGGCAGTCAGAGAGGTGAATTCGGCGGGTTTGAGCACCACGGTATTGCCGCTGGCCAGTGCGGGTGCGACCTTCCATGCCAGCATCAGCAGGGGAAAATTCCAGGGGATAATCTGACCCACCACACCGTAGGGCTGCCATTGGGTCATTTCCGTATCCTGCAACTGGGCCAGGCCAGCGTGATAGAGGAAATGACGGGCAGCCAGGGGCACATCCAGATCCCGAGACTCGCGTATGGGCTTGCCGTTATCCAGGGATTCGAGCACGGCAAATAGCCGGCTGTGCTTTTGCAGCATGCGGGCCAGGCTGTACAGATGGCGGGCCCGCGCGTGACCGCCCATGTTCTGCCATTCCTTCTGGGCCTTGCGGGCGGCCTTGACGGCGGCATCCACATCGCTTTTGTCGGCCTGGGCAAGCGTGGCAAGCACCTTGCCTGTCGCGGGCTCCAGCGTCTCGAAGGTGGTACCGCCGGGGCGGGTAAACTGCCCCGCGATGAAATGAGAGAAGCGGGAGTCATGCGAGGCCAGCCACTCACGGGCGGCGCTGTCGCTTTCGGGGGCGGTACCGTATTGCATGGTCGTAAAGTAATCGGTGACGTTCATGGCGTTAGCCCATTGGATGGCGGTTGGTGGCCGAATAGCGGCCGGTCACGAAGTGTTCAAGCTGGCGCTCAATATCGGCCAGCAGGCTGGAAGCACCAAAGCGGAACAGATCGGGCTCAAGCCAGCCACGGCCAAGCTCTTCATTGACCAGAATCAGGTAATTGATTGCGTCCTTGGCTGTGGAAACTCCGCCCGCCGGTTTGTAACCCACCTGAAAGCCGGTCAGTTCATGGAAGGCGCGAATGGCGCGCAGCATAACCAGTGATACCGGCAGCGTGGCGTTGACCCCTTCCTTGCCCGTTGAGGTTTTGATGAAATCGGCACCGGCCATCATGCAGACCATAGAGGCGCGGGCCACATTGCGCAGGGTTTTGATGTCTCCGGTTGCCAGAATGGCTTTGACGTGGGCATCGCCGCAGGCCTGACGGTACTCGCACATTTCCTGATACAGGGCCTGCCAGTTACCTGTGAGCACATGCTCCCGGGTAATCACAATATCAATCTCGCTGGCGCCTGCCGCAACCGAGGCGGCAATTTCCTGCAGCTTCAGTTCATGCGGTGACAGACCTGCCGGAAAACCCGTGGACACGGCGGCCACGGGGATATGTGTATTTGCCAGGGCGTGCACAGCCGTTGCCACGTAACGATGATAGACGCAGACCGCCCCGGTAGTCAGTGGCAGCGAAAAGCCCAGGGCATCAAGCAAATCCTGGCGGACAGGCTGAGCCGCCTTGGCGCACAGACGGCGCACCCGCTCCGGTGTATCATCGCCGTTGAGTGTTGTGAGATCAATGCAGCTGACAGCCTTGAGCAGCCAGGCGGCCTGGGCTTCCTTCTTGACGGTCCGGCGACCGGGCAGTGAAGCGATCCGACGCTCAATGGCGCTCAGATTGGCCCGCTGGCTTTCAACCAGGGCCAGATCCAGTGGCATAATTTCGTTGCGTGCAACCGGGGACCGCTCGCCTGCCGCAGCAGCGGGTTTGTTTTGGGGACTCAAGAGAATGTCTCCTGCTGTGTTAGGGCATCGTTATGATGGTAATGTTAACATTCTAACAATAATGTTAATTTCATAACAAGTGAATTTTTTTCGGCGCTCCGGCAGCGCCTGCGGCAATAATGACGACATCGATGATGGGCGCAAGCCGCGGCTGGAATCGCTTTTGCAATTGAGATCATGGAAAAATATATTATTGGTGTAGACATCGGTACGCAAAGTACCAAGGCACTGATTGCCGGGGTTGATGGCAGCGTGCTGGCTCAGGCCAGTGTGGCCTATCACCCGGACACGCCGCGTCCCTTATGGGCCGAACAGGACGCGCAAGTCTGGCTGGATGCTTTCCTGCAAAGCGTGCGCGAATGCGTCGCCCAGGCTCGGGAAAAGGGAATCGGCGAAGAACAGATCGCCGGATTGTGCATCAGCAGCCTGTATGGGGGCGCCGGCATTCCGGTAGATGCTGACTGCCAGCCCCTGTATCCCTGCCTGATCTGGATGGACAGGCGTGCAACCGCGGAAACCGATGCGCTTTTGCGTAACGTGGATATGGAAAAGCTGCTGGCGATCACGGGAAATGGCGTGGACAGCTATTATGGCTTCACCAAAATGCTCTGGCTCAGGAATAATGAGCCTGAGGTATGGGCGAAAACACGCTGGTTTCTTCCGCCCAATAGCTGGATTGCCCATTTTCTGACCGGTGAGCTGGCCGTGGATCACAGTTCGGCGGGCAATATTGGTGGTGTCTACGATATGCAGCGCCACGACTGGTCCGCCGAAGCCATGGAAATGGTCGGACTGGATCCGGAAAAAATGCCTGCGACACTGATAGAAAGTACCGACGTCGTAGGAATCGTGATGCAGGACAAGGCTGCGTTACTGGGGCTGGAAAAGGGCATTCCCATCGTGCTGGGCGGCATTGATGCGGCCATCGCGACCTTTGCGGGCGGTGTGCGCAAGCCGGGTGATCATGTTGCCATGCTGGGCACCAGCATGTGCTGGGGCTATCTTCAGTCCGATGCCGAAAGCAGTCGTGATCTGGTCTGCATGCCCTATGTGTACAAAGGTCGTGCGCAACGCTATGTGTTTGGCGGCGCGGCCACAGCGGGCGGAGCCGTCACCTGGTTTGTGCAGCAGTTCTGCCAGGCTGAACAGGCCGAAGCCAAAGCACAGGGTATCTCGGTCTTTTCGCTGCTGGAATCGCGGGCGACACCCTTGCCACCCGGCGCCAATGGTCTGGTATTTCTGCCCTACCTGATGGGTGAGCGCAGCCCTGTCTGGGATGCCCGTGCCAGCGGCACCTTCGTGGGACTGAACCTGACACATACGCGGGCGCACCTGTATCGTGCGGTCATCGAGGGCATTGCCTATGCTCTCTGGCACAATATGCGGGCCGTAGGAGAACGCCGACGGGAACTGGACAGTCGTCTGGTGGTGGTTGGTGGCGCCGTCAATTCAGACTTGTGGATGCAGATCATCGCCGATGTGACGGGCTATCCTGTCTACACCATTGAAGAGGCGGTCGAGGCTGCCATGGGGGCGGCGCTGCTGGGCGCGGTCGGACTGGGTCTGGTCAGTGAAGCGCAGGCCGACCAGGGGTGGACGCATGTCGTCTGCCGGGCAACGCCCAACGCAGACGCACACAAGGCCTATCAGACATTATTCGGCGTTTATGAGGACCTGTATCCTGCCCTGCGGGAGACCATGCACACCCTGGCTGAGGCGCGCAATCCGCCGTCCGTGGCAAATTTGTGACTTGACATCCTCCCCTCCCTAAAGGAAGGGGATTCCTACTGCCTTAACCGGTGAGGGCAAGTGCTTCGGTGGGTTCCTGTTTCACAGAGGCCGCACAAGAACCAACCGCATTCTTATGTCTGACTAC
>JAEWHK010000006.1 GCA_023387815.1 Pseudomonadota bacterium | reverse complement strand
TCAAAATCCGAAATATGAGCCGATCAGCCAAGGGGACTTTAGAAAGCCCGGGCAGGAATGTGCGAGCTAAATCCGGCCTTAACAAGTCTATCCTGGATCAGGGATGGTTTGAATTTCGACGTCAATTGGAATACAAGACAGCCTGGTGCGGCGGCGAGTTGATCGCCGTCAATCCAATGAATACCAGCAGAACTTGTCCAAAATGCGGGCATGTTTCTGCAGATAATCGTAAGACTCAGGCAGTGTTTTGCTGCATAGGCTGTGGGCATCTTGCCCACGCTGATCTTGTTGGTGCGATTAATATTTTGGCGCGGGGACACCGCGTAGCAGCCTGCGGAGAGGTAGTCAGACATAAGAATGCGGTTGGTTCTTGTGCGGCCTCTATGAAACAGGAACCCACCGAAGCACTTGCCCTCACCGGTTAAGGCAGTAGGAATCCCCTTCCTTTAGGGAGGGGAGGATGTCAACTGCGTATTATGGCTACGCATGTTGGGCTGTTTCGCATTGCACGGCAGCAGCCCTTGTCTCGCTCTTTAATCCCAGTATGTTTCCCTTTGGCCGCCTTTCATGGATTCCAGCAGGACGATGGCGTTGCAGATTTTGTCCAGGACAGAATCGAACATATCGCTGTAGAAATGATTGCGGATCATGGTGATACCCCTTTACAAGAAAAAATACAAAGAACGGAGCTGCGGTGGCGAGAATAAAACATCTGCTGTCAGCTCTCAGTTTTTATAAAGCAAGTTGCGTGCCAGCACATATCAGCAGAGAAAGCGGTAAATCGTTGAATTTTTTAAGAAAAAACGCACCATACTGGTACAAACCCTAGGATGATGCACAATACCATTGCGTGCTGCGTCAATGCGTTGCATGCACGGCGCACCGGTAAATTTAGGCTATGCTTATGGCAGTCATCGTGACGGCAGTTATCGAGATGGCAGCCTTCACCTTTTTCTAATACTGCGCCTTTGTCAATCGTCGCCTTTCCAATATTTTCCCAATCGAGTCTGATATGTACAGTTTCCCGGCCCTTTTTCTTCATGGCGTCATTATTGGCGCTGCTGCAACCGTTATTCTGGATATCTGGGCTTTGGTCGCAAAACGTGCATACGATGCCGCGCCGGCCAACTGGGCACTGGCAGGCAGATGGTTTGCCCATATGCGTGGCGGACAATACCGGCATGACAGTATTGCAGATGCAATGAAAGTGCGCGGTGAACTGGCCATCGGCTGGATTGCCCATTATGTTGTTGGAATTGTGTATGGGCTGCTGGTTGTGGCCATCTGGACCTTGCAGGGCGTCGCATATCCAACGCTGGCAGCACCCTTTCTGGTCGGATTGGTACTGGCCACCTGCGCGGCCTGGTTTGTCATGCAGCCGGGCATGGGGCTGGGCATTGCCGCCAGCCGCACGCCCGATCCACTGCGCATGCGCCTGCGCACTGTGGTCAACCATATTGTTTTCAGCTTTGCGCTGTATGTCAGCGCGCTGGCCCTATACGGCTATCTGGCCTGAACACGGACGCGACGACGACGCTGTTCGCGTAACTGCACTTCATGTCCATCCAGACTGAAGTGCACGCGATGCTGAACCAGTTTTATACCCAGTGCGCGATATTTGAACATATAGCGCAAACCGACAAGCATAGCCAGTATACCTGCCGCAGCACCGACACCCAGTCCCCAGCGAGGACCAAAGACATCGGCCACCCAGCCTACAAACGGCGCGCCTATCAGCGTTCCGCCAAGTGCAATGGCCATATAGATAGCCATTACCCGTCCGCGCATGTTGGCGTCGGTAGACATCTGTACGGTGCTGTTCACCGTCGTATTGAAGGTCTGGACAGAAATTCCCAGCACAACAAGAATGACTCCGAAAATCCAATAGTTTGGTGAGAGCCCGGCGAGCATACACCCCACACCAAAGACACCGGCGCCCGTTAACACATACGCAATACGCGGGCGGGCACGGCGAGCGGCCAGAAGCGCGCCGAATACCGAACCAATGGCCATGGTCGACGAGAGTAGCCCATACTCATTGGCCCCGGCCTGGAATGTCGTCACGGACATCGTGGAAATGTAGATGGGAAAGTTCAGCCCGAAAGTTCCGATCAAAAACAGCATCGTGAACAATGCTTTCAGATCCGGACGGGCCCACACGTAGCGAAAACCTTCCACCAGGCTGCCCCGCGTACGGGCAACGCGCTTGCTCCGCTTCAGTTCACTCACGCGCAGTCGGTACAGCGATGCAATCACGGCAAGATAGGTAATCGCGTTGATGATAAACACCCATCCTATGCCGACACCCGCAATGAGCACACCGGCCACAGCAGGCCCGATCATGCGTGCTGCATTGAACGAAGCAGAATTCAGGGCGACAGCATTGGACAGATCCGTATCACCAACCAGTTCCGACACAAACGTTTGCCGGGCCGGAGCGTCAAATGCGGTCACACAACCGAGTAACAGGGCAAATAGATAGACGTGCCATAACTGCACCAGGCCCGTCAGCGTCAGTGTGCCCAGCCCCAGGGCAAGAATGCCCATAGCCGCCTGCGTGGCGATGAGCAACTTGCGTCTGTCCAGATAATCGGCTGCCAGTCCTGTGATCGGCAAAAGAAAGACTTGCGGCCCGAACTGCAGGGCCATCACGATGCCCACGGCCGTAGCGTTGTTATGAGTCAGATAGACCAGAACCAGCCAGTCCTGGGCGGTACGCTGCATCCATGTGCCCACATTGGACACAATGGCGCCACCCGCCCAGATTCGATAATTTCGAATGGCGAGAGAACGAAACGTTCCGCTTTTGATGGTACCCACAGACTCCTCCCGGCAAAGCCGAAAACTGGTTCAGAAGGTCGACGAATAGGTGTGCTGTCCTGTACTGAAATGGACGGCAGACGCCGCGATGTCGTCGGCGAATGTTTTTTGCGCAAGGGTTGCCGCTGCGTGTGCGGTTACTGAGTGATCGGTGAATGAATCATTGATGATTGACGCATCGATGATAGAGCCACCGTTTGCTGATCCATCGATTACTGGCTGACGAGTCGCTGTAGCAATGCAATGGCCTTTGCCAGCGATTCCTGTTCTTTTGCGTTGTAGCAGGCCTGAATCTCGCGTACCAGCCAGTCTTCCCTGGCGGCACGACTGGCCTGGATCATGGTCAGAAAGGCCGGCGTAAGCGACAGAATGGTTTGGCGACCATCTGCCGGATCAGGCGTACCCTGGATATGGCCAGCCGCTTCAAGACTGGCAACCGTTGCGCCCATGGATTGGGGCCTGACCCCTTCAGCACGTGCCAGCGCGGTGACCGTGGTTGGACCGTCACGCTCCAGGCGCAACAGGACAGACCGTTGGGACGGCGTAAATTCGCCCGCGCTGGCCTGCGCCCGCAGCTTACGCGTCACTGATGAAACCAGGATGCGCAGTTCTGCCGCGAGCTCAGAAACTCGGACATGCTCGGGACTCAGGGCTTTGTTTTCCATATGTGATATTGTAGCAAATTACAAGGAAAACTACAAAGGTAAACTTCTTTTACGGGCGGGTAATTCTTTCGCCGTATTACAGTTGCTTTATTACAGTTGTACTGGCGCCTGTGATTGCGTGCCAGTCAATCGCACAGACGGATGTTGAACCCCCACCCGCCCGTTGCGAAATCAATCAGGCGCTGACCTGATTGTCCAGCCGATCGTGGATCTGCGTAAGTTCTGCCGGAAGCCGATCGCTGAGCCGATTGAACAGATCAGCGTGCAGGTCCAGCTCCTTGCGCCAGGCTTCGGGCTCGATGGAGGTAATCCGATTGAATTGCGCCGCATCGAACGACAATCCGTCCCAGGCGATATCGTCGAAGCGAGGAGAGATGCCGAACAGATGCTCCTGCCCTTCTGCCTTTCCTTCGATACGCTCCAGCATCCATTTGAGTACACGCATATTCTCACCGAATCCAGGCCAGATGAATTTGCCATTGTCGTCGGTCTGGAACCAGTTTACGCAGAAGATGTGAGGAAGCGTCGCACCTGATTTTTTCAGACGCTCGCCAAGATTCAGCCAGTGCTGAAAGTAGGAGCTCATGTTATAGCCGCAAAATGGCAGCATGGCGAACGGATCACGCCGCACTACGCCCTGGGCACCTGCCGCAGCCGCTGTCGTCTCTGAACCCATGGTGGCAGCCATGTAAACGCCCTCTACCCAGTTGCGAGCTTCGGTTACCAGAGGCACAGTATCGGAACGACGGCCGCCAAACAGGAATGCATCGATGGCCACCCCTGCCGGATTGTCCCACTCAGGATCGATCACGGGATTCTGTGTCGCTGACACGGTGAAACGCGCATTCGGATGCGCTGCCTTGCGTCCCGCATCGGGTGTCCAGTCTTTACCCTGCCAGTCTGTCAGATGTGCCGGCGGCGTGCCCATGCCTTCCCACCAGACGTCGCCATCATCGGTCAGCGCCACGTTGGTGAAAATCACATTTTCGCGCAGCGAGGCCATGCAGTTGTAATTGGTTTTTTCATTGGTACCAGGAGCGACGCCGAAATAGCCCGCTTCGGGATTGATGGCATAGAGCCTGCCATCAGCACCCGGTTTGATCCAGGCAATGTCATCACCCACAGTTGTGATTTTCCAGCCTGGCAGCGACTCAGGCGGAATCATCATGGAAAAATTGGTTTTGCCGCAGGCAGAGGGAAACGCCGCAGCCACATGCATTTTGTGCCCTTCCGGCGATGTCACGCCCAGAATCAGCATATGCTCAGCCATCCAGCCTTCGTCGCGGCCCATGGTGGACGCAATGCGCAGCGCAAAGCATTTTTTACCCAGCAGAGCATTGCCACCGTAGCCCGAACCAAAGGACCAGATTTCGCGGGACTCTGGAAAATGCACAATGTACTTGGTCTTGTTGCAAGGCCAGGCCACGTCTGCCTGACCGTCCTGCAGCGGGCAGCCAACCGAATGCACGCAAGGCACGAATTCGCCGTCTTTGCCCAGAATATCGTAAACCTTGCGGCCCATGCGGGTCATCATTCTCATATTGACCACGACATAGGGCGAGTCGGAGAGCTCAACCCCAATGTGTGCAATCGGAGAGCCTAGCGGCCCCATGGAAAACGGAATCACATACATGGTACGACCACGCATGCAGCCATCAAACAGGCCATCCAGCGTTTCACGCATCTGCGCGGGCGCCTGCCAGTTGTTGGTGGGGCCGGCATCGGCTTCCTGCTCTGAGCAGATAAACGTGCGATCTTCAACGCGCGCCACATCATCGGGATCTGACCAGGCGAGATAGGAATTGGGACGTTTTTCAGGATTGAGCTTGCGCAAGGTACCGGACTCGACCATCTGCGCACACAAGCGATCGTATTCCTCCTGTGATCCATCACACCATTCAATACGATCCGGCTGGGTAAGAGCGGCGATTTGCGCCACCCAGGCTTTCAGGCCCTCATGCCGCACCCAGTCCGGTGCGCTAATTTCAGTTGTGGTTTCAGGACGAGCTGCGTTCATAAGATAAAGGTCTCCGTATTTTCTGGCAAAAGCAAAAACGCCTTTGAAGGCGTCTGTTCATACCATTCCGTCTTGTACCGGACTACGTGCAGGATGCGCGTGGCAAAAATGATTGGAAAGAGTCCGGGAAACGCCTCATTCTAATACCGCTGGCGCGCGCTGTGTGCAGTTTCCCGTATTGAGGTTTCAACTTGTTGCCTGTGTTACAGCCTGCGTGGCCTTACACAGGCAACAATGTTGCACTGCAGCGTTTCAGCGGACGCCTGCTGTTGCCGGCGACGTCGTGGATTTCGAAACTGCGGATTTATCGGTTCTGATGGTTCGTATGGATGCTGCACTCACGGCTGAAATAATACCCACAATCACGGTATATGCCACGACAAACCAGGGTTGTCCGTCATTCTCGTGCAGCAATGCGGTCGCGATCATTGGCGTAATGCCGGAAGCAAAAATACCCGAGAATTGGTACACAAATGAAATGCCGGTATACCGTACACGGGTATCGAACAGTTCGCAGAACAGTGCAGCTTCGGGCCCGTACACCATGGCGTACAGAACACCAAATGGAATCACAATCGACAGCCAGACAATGAAGACGTTATCGGAGAAAGTCGTCATCAGCCAGAAAGCCGGGATGGCAGAAAAGCCCGTAATCAGTGACCCCCAGAAATAGGTACGTGTGCGACCAATGCGATCCGACATAGCGCCGAAATACGGAATGAAGAAGCACATGACAATGGCAGAGATCATCACACCTGTCAGTGCATCGGTACGCGTCAGATTCAGATTCTTGGTCAGATAACTGATAATGAATACGCCAAAGATATTGAAAAAGACCCCATCGATATAGCGCGCACCCATGCCCTTGATAATGTTCATGGGATAGTTTTTGATCATCTCAATAAACGGAATTTTACTTTCTGCGTTCTGTGCCTTGATCCTGGCAAACTCAGGACTTTCCTTGACGGCCAGCCGGATATACATGCCAACAAACACAAGCAGCGCCGACAGCAGGAAAGCAACGCGCCAGCCCCAGCTCAGGAACTGTTCATCCGTCAGCGTGAAGGAAAGCAGTGCAACCACACCGGAAGCCAGGCACAGTCCCAGAGACAGCCCAATTTGCGGTAGTGAAGCATACAGGCCACGTTTCTCGGGTGGCGCATATTCATAGGTCATCAGCACGGCACCGCCCCACTCGCCGCCCAGGCCGATACCCTGCAGAACGCGGAAAAACAGCAGCAGCACTGGCGCCCACAGACCGATGCTCTGATAGGACGGAATAAGTCCGATAGCGACCGTGGAAATGCCCATGATCATCAATGTCATGATCAGTGCGCTTTTGCGCCCCACTTTGTCACCCAGGTGACCAAAAATGACGCCCCCCAGCGGACGAGCCAGAAAGCCGACAGCGAATGTCGCATAGGCCAGCAGCGTGCCGATGTAGGGATCATTCCCTGGGAAATACAGATGATTGAAAACCAGTCCTGCAATCACCCCGTACAGAAAAAAATCGTACCACTCGATTGTGGCGCCCACCAGCGAGGCGGCTACCACCCTGCGCAAACCTTTTTCATCACTCATTTTTGTCTCCTGATTTGGTCTATTTATGTTTCCAGGCAGTGCGCCTGTTTATGACAAATATTCAATGCTCATGCATTCAATGCTCATGCACGCTTTCAGCGACCCGGTGTTCGCTGACTGTTGCAGAAGGCAAAACATCACCCGTCTGCAGATCGGCAACACTGCCCTGCATACCTGCTTCTTCCAGCACAAACTCAGCCGCCCGTTCTGCGATCATGACTACCGGGACATTTGTATTGCCTGACACCAGCGTAGGCATAATGGAGGCGTCCACCACACGCAATCCCTGCAGGCCATGGACACGCAGGCGATGATCCACGACCGCCATGCTATCGCCTGCCTGGCCCATTTTTGCCGTACCGGAAGGGTGAAAAATAGTCGCCCCGTTCTCGCGACAGAAGTGCAGAATCTCGTCATCTGTCGTGACGTCACGACCAGGCTTGACCTCGCCCTTCATCAAGGATTTCATCGGCTCGGCATCAGCAAGCCTGCGCGTCAGCCTGACCCCTGCAACGGCAGTGCGTCTGTCCAGATCGGTATCCAGATAGTTGGGCTGCATGGAAGGCGCTTCAAACGGATCCGTTGAGCGAATCCGCAAATGCCCGCGCGATTCAGGGCGCAACTGACACACTGAGAACGTGCACCCGGAGAAATCATGAACCTTGCCGCCTGCCATATCGGCAGAGAGCGTGCCAAAGTGAAACTGGACATCCGGACGCGGATCCGATTCCGACAGGGCATTGCAGAACAGCGCGCCCTGGTTGATGCCGATAGCCAGCGGACCGCCACGCAGCAGCGCCCACTGCAGACCCATGCGAGCCTTGCCTGTCCAGCTGCGCATCAGATCGTTGGTGGTAATTGGTTTGTTCACCTCGTAGATCAGGCGGAACTGCAGGTGATCCTGCAGGTTTGCACCGACGCCCTTCAGATTGTGTACGACCGGAATATTGAAACTGCCCAGCAAATCCGCGTCACCTACGCCGGACAACTGCAGCAGTTGAGGAGACTGCAGCGCCCCCGCGCACAGAATGACCTCACGACGCGCCGTCAGCGTCTTCACCTTGCCGTGCTGCCGATATTGAATGCCTGCTGCCGTCTTTCCACGGAACAGAATCTTCATGGCCTGGGCTTCGGTTTCGATCCGCAGATTCGGGCGCTTGCGGGCAGGATTCAGATAGGCCACAGCGGTTGAGCAACGACGGCCATTGCGGGTTGTCAACTGATAATAGCCCACGCCACGCTGATCTCCTGAATTGAAATCCTTGCGTTTGGGTATGCCCAAACTGCCTGCTGCTTCAATCAGTGCATCCACGAGTTCGTGGCGGGTGGGAATCGAAGTGGCGTTGAGCGGACCTTCGGTTCCGTGTGTCGGGCCGGGCCCCAGATCATTGTTTTCCAGCTTGCGAAAATAAGGAAGACACGCCTCCCAGCTCCAGCCGGTATTACCCAGTTCACCCCAGTGATCGTAATCTTCCTTTTGCCCGCGAATGTAGATCAGGCCGTTGATGGAACTGCTTCCCCCCAGCGTTTTACCGCGCGGCCAGTAAATGCGCCGATCCAGCATATTGTGATCCGGATCAGTATAAAAACCCCAGTTCAGTTGCGGATTGAACATCGTCTTGCCGTAACCGATGGGGATATGAATCCACATATTGCGATCGGCGGGACCCGCCTCCAGAAGACAAACGGAATACTTGCCGTTCTCGCTCAGCCGGCTTGCCATCACGCATCCTGCTGAACCGCCTCCCACCACGATGTAGTCAACACATTCATCCATAGTCCTCTGCACCTGCCTCTTTTATTGCGTTCGTGTTTTTGTCGTTCGGGCAAGTGTGCGACGGAGGTCAGATTATTTTTTAGGGGTATACACCAATGATTTCAATTTTGAAACGAAAAGTGCCAATTTCGTTTCATTTATCGGAACGTATAATTTCAAATAATTGGATATTTCATATTTTTTATCCGACAATGAATAAAAGGATGCGAGACAGATATGACCAGCCAGGATTCAAAACATCTTCGTATTATGAATGTGATTGAGCAGCTAGCCTGCGCCAACTATCCGCTGTCGCTTGCGCAGATTGCCCAGCGCACTTCCTTGCCCAAAGCCAGTGTCCTGCGCCTTCTGCAACAACTGCAGGATGCAGCTTATGTGACCCGATTGCCGGAAGATCGCGGCTACGTATTGGGTGCCCGTTCGCATCAGGTAGCGTTGTCAGTGCTGAGTTCGACGCACTTTGATCGCATGTGTCGGTTATTGCTGGGGCAGCTGGTGGCGGCCACAGGAGAAACCTGCAATCTGACGGCGCTGAACGATACGCAAGTCCATTATCTGGCCCGTGTTGAACCCGATAGTGACATGCGTCTGCAATTGCATTTGCGAACCGGTGCGCATGTTCCCTTGCACTGCACGGCAAGCGGCAAGCTGTTTCTGGCAATGATGCCCGAGATCTATCGAAAACCGTTAATGGACCGCCTGCCCTTGCAGGCCCTGACTCCCCGGACCATCACGGATCGTCAGCGCCTGGGCCATGAACTGGCGTTGATTGCCCAGCAGAAGATCGGCACCGACAACGAAGAATTCGTCAAAGGCATGGTGGCCATTGCAGTACCGGTTCTGGATGATAAAGGGCGCGCCATTGCCGCCGTGGCCTGCCATGCACCCACGGCCACCCATTCGTTTTCCGATCTCTTCAGTTTTTCCGGCCTCATGCAGGAAACGGCTGAAGAGATTGGCCGGGTACTGACCGGCAATGTCAGACACCCGGATCTCCAGGAAGCACAAGCACTCGCAGATCCTTGCTGATCCGCCTTTTTTCTCAACGCAGTATCGACCAGCCCAAACCGCTATCGAGGTGATTTCATGAACATTCGTTCCGCCATGCTTCTTCGTACTTTGATGTTCTCTGTCCCGGCGTTTGCCACTGTCTTTGCGCCCGCTGCAATCGCGCAGAACGACACGATCAAAATTGTGGTCGGCTACCCCGCCGGCGGTATTCTTGACGCACTGGCCCGCGCCGTTGCAGAAGAGTATCGTAAAAGCGGGAGCGGACAGGCTTTCGTGGAAAACAAACCGGGGGCATCCACCATGCTCGCGGCCACGGAAGTTTCGCGCGCCAGGCCGGACGGCAGGACAGTGCTGCTGTCGCATTCCATGCCCATGACCAGCTATCCCTATACCTATGCCAAACTCACTTATTCGCCTGACAATCTGGTGCCGGTAGCCAACCTGGCCAACGTCCCTATCGTGATGTCTACAGGAAGCCAGCAACCGTTTAAGAATATTGAGGAATATATGGCTGCGGTGAAAGCCGATCCGGGCCTGGGCGCTGTTGGCCTTGCCGGACTGGGTGGACCAACACATTTCGGCGTATTGCAAATGGCAAAGAACCACGACCTCAAACTCGAAGCCGCTTCCTATTCCGGTGGTCCGCAACTGGTCAACGATGAAATGGGCGGCCATATTCCGGCGGGTGTGGATGCAGCAGGCGCGCAGATGGAACTTTATCGGGCGGGAAAAATCCGTTTTCTGGGCGTAGCAGGCACCCAGCCTGTCAGCTTCCTGCCTGAAGTGAAAACGTTGCAGGAACAAGGTGTCAAGGGATTTGAAAACGTAAAAATCTGGTACGGTGCCTATGTGCCCAAGGGAACGCCGCCGGAAGTTGCCGCAAAGCTGGAAAAGATTTTCATCGCTATTGCGCAAAAGCCTGAGCTGAAGAAAAATTTCGCAAAACTGGGGCTGGAATTGACCGGTGAATCGGCAGAAAGCATGAAAGCACTGCTGGCCGAAGAAAATAGAATCTGGGCACCTATTATCAAGGAATCGGGCTTCAAGGCGAACTGAACAACCCTGCATTTAATCGCTGTGCAGACAGCCACCATGACATTTGCTATTGCGATTTCAATTGCAATGTCGTGGTGTTCAGTTTCGGGATCAGGGATGATTCATCCAGCGCTGCAGTCCCGATAAAGACCAGCGCCCGCTGTGAGATCGCCTGCGTGGCGGGCGTCAGTACCAGCGCGTGTCCACGGACGTATTGCAACACATGTGTGATACGGTCAGGACCGATGTCCACAAAGCCTTTGGCGCGCAATACAGTGTCATCGATATCGGCAAAGTATTCCCGCAACGCGACTTCATCAAACGCGTAATTGGCTTCGACATAGCACGATTGAAATATCCGTGGCGCTGCTGGTGTGCGCTTCAATGAGTCGAACAGTCCATCTCTTGCTGCCGCGTTGTGTTCGCCACCCAGCAGCGTCTCCCAGTCAAAGCGGCCGTGATTGCCAATAAAGACAGGCACACTGCCTGCGATTTGCGCAATCCAGGCCAGCACCGCCTGTCGCCGCAAAGGGTCTGCCTTGTCTGCCTTGTTCAGCAAAATCACCTGTGCGCCGGCAATCTGCGCTTTAACCATCTCACCCACATAAGGATCGTCGCGCTGCTCAAGCACGGCAGCCGCATCGACAACGGTAATAATCGACTGCAGGGAAAAGCCCTGCCCCAGCATGCCGATCTGGGCAATTTTTCTGGGGTCACTGACGCCACTGCCCTCGATAATCAGACCGTCCAGCCGGTCCGCCTGCTTTTCAATGTTCATCAGGACGTTCATCAGTTCCGCGCCCATCGAGCAGCACACGCAGCCATTGCGCAAGGAAATGACGCCATCGCCACTGACCGATTCGATCAGCGTCGCATCCACATTCACCGCACCGAAATCGTTGACCAGCACCATCAGGCGCAAGCCATGCGGGGCCTGCAGCAGATGGTTGAGCACGGTTGTTTTACCCGCCCCCAGGAATCCGCCCAGAACTGTGAGCGGTAGCGGACCCGTCACGATTCTGCTTGCGGGCAGGGGAACACCTGTCCGCCCAGAACGGTGCCCCAGACACGGATGTCCTTAAGGTGCATGGGATCAACCTGCAGCGGGTCCTCTTCAAGAATCGCAAAATCTGCCTGCTTGCCCGTTTCAATGCTGCCGATCTGATCATCCAGTTTCAATGTATAGGCTGCGCCCAGCGTCATGGCGTGCAAGGCCTCATAGACTGAAATCCGGTTTTCCTTACCAAGCACACGACCAGACGCCGTCATCCGGTTGACAGCGCACCAGGCAGTAAATAGCGGTGCTATCGGCGTGACCGGTGCGTCCGAATGCAGGGAAATCGGCACGCCTGCCGCCAGCGCGGTAGCCGCCGCATTCAGCCTCTCTGCGCGTTCTGGCCCCATTGTCATTTCATAGTGGGCATCACCCCAGTAGTAAAGATGATTGGCAAACAGATTGGCACACACGCCAAGGCTGGCCATTCTACGAAACTGCGCTGTACTGGCCATCTGGCAATGCTGCAGCGTATGCCGGTGATCCCGTCGCGGACTGTCAGCCAGCACGGCTTCCAGGGCATCCAGTGCCACATCAGTGGCTTCGTCGCCGTTGGTGTGAATATGAACGGTCAGACCCGCATCGTGATAGGTCTGTATCAGCTCGCGCAACTGTTGCGGCGGGATGACCCAGATCCCATTTTCTGCCGCGCCTGCAGGTGGCCGGTAATAATGGGGCCAGCGCAGTCTGGCAGTGAAGCCCTGGATAGACCCGTCTACAATGAGTTTCACAATGCCAAAACGCAGCTTGCCGGTATTGCGTGCCATGCTGGGAAGTACCCGGTCCAGTCCCCTGCCCTCGGGATCGCGCAGAGGCGCATAGGCGGGGACCAGGCGCAGCGGATATGCCTCGCTGCCCGTTGTATCCTCCAGACTAGTCAGCGTTTCAGGACTGAGGTCATTGACCAGGTCGGTTGCCGTGGTAACACCGGCAAGCTGTGCGACGCGGGCAAAATTCCAGATGCCCTGAGCCGTCTGTCCTTCGTCGAAAAAAACGTTGCCAATTTTTCTGAAAACCAGGTACATGGCGGCGAATTCCTGCAGCTGGCCGGTCAGTTTTCCGTCCGCATCCATCTCGACACCATCGATACCGGTATCGGCCGTGATACCGGCCTCATCCAGCATGGCGGTATTGACGTTCATCAGATGCACACTGGCATGCAGTACCACCACCGGCCTTGTCTTCGATACCCGGTCCAGATGCACGGTGCTGAACGGTTGCCCCTGGAAATAGATCGGATCAAACCCCCACGCGCACAGTGGCTGCGCATTCTCGCTCATGGCGCGCTCTGCCTCCTGTAGCCGCAAGACAACGTCGTCCAACGTCTTCAGGCCCTTCCAGAGCCGGCCGTCAGGACCACGCCTGTCGTAAAAACCCACATAGACAAAGCTCCACATGCCGCCTTCAAGCAGGTGGCTGTGTCCTTCGATGAGGCCAGGCATGATGATTTTGTTCGCAAATCGATCATCCATCTCGGCCGGTCCCCAGCCTTGCAGGGACTCAAGGTCGCCCACGCCAAGAATGCGTCCGTCCCGGACCGCCACATGTGTGGCCCGGGGCCGGGCAGGGTTCATGGTGATGATACTGCGTGCCTGGTAAATACGGATTTCTGAACCCCGAGTCGTGGAAGTACCGGTAGTTGACGTACTGGTCGCTTGTGAATTTGATTTTGAACCGCCTTGGCTGGGCTCGGACATGATTTTTCTCCTCCTGAATGTTGCTCATCTTACACCAGACACAGGGCAAAAATTCTATATTACGAGATTATTTATCTCGTTTTTTGATATTTTTGTTGACCAAAGCGGGTCGAGACACTTATGATTAACAAAAATCGGAATTATTCATACCGAATATTCATATCTACTCGAACAAAGTGAGGATACGTCAATCATGAATACGTCAACGCAGCAGAAGGCCGTTACCGGCGTTCAGAAAATGACTCCATCGGAGGCTTTTGTTGAAACCATGGTCGCCAACGGCGTGACCAATATTTTCGGCATCATGGGCTCCGCCTTTATGGATGCCATGGATATTTTTGCCCCCGCGGGCATTCGTCTGATCCCTGTGGTTCACGAACAGGGTGGCGCGCATATGGCCGACGGCTATGCACGCGTCAGCGGACGTCATGGTGTTGTAATCGGCCAGAACGGCCCTGGCATCAGTAACTGCGTGACAGCCATTGCCGCAGCCTATTGGGCGCACTCCCCGGTTGTCATGATCACACCGGAAACCGGCACCATGGGCATGGGTCTGGGCGGCTTCCAGGAAGCCAACCAATTGCCCATGTTCCAGGAATTCACCAAGTACCAGGGCCATGTGAACAACCCCAAGCGTATGGCTGAATACACGGCCCGCTGCTTTGACCGTGCCCTGTCGGAAATCGGCCCCACCCAGCTGAATATTCCGCGGGATTATTTCTATGGCGAAATCGAAGCGGAAATTCCCAAACCGCAGCGCCTTGATCGTGGCGCGGGTGGTGAGAAAAGCCTGAACGAAGCAGCCGAACTGCTGGCCACCGCAAAATTCCCGGTCATTCTGTCCGGCGGTGGTGTGGTCATGGCCGATGCGGTCGAAGAATGTAAAGCGCTGGCCGAAAGACTGGGCGCACCGGTAGTTAACAGCTACCTGCACAATGACTCGTTCCCTGCCAGCCATCCCTTGTGGGCCGGTCCGCTGGGCTATCAGGGCTCCAAGGCAGCCATGAAACTCATCGCTCAGGCCGATGTGGTGGTCGCGCTGGGCTCACGTCTGGGACCTTTCGGTACCCTGCCTCAGCACGGCATGGACTACTGGCCCAAAGAAGCCAAAATCATCCAGATCGATGCCGACAACAAAATGCTGGGTCTGGTCAAGAAAATTTCAGTAGGCATTTGCGGAGACGCCAAAGCTGCCGCCGTCGCATTGCTGAGTCGTCTGAAAGACAAGGAACTGGCCTGCGATGCAAGCAAAGACGCTCGCGCCAAAACCATTGCAGATGAAAAAGCCGCGTGGGAAAAAGAACTGGACGAATGGACGCACGAGAAAGACCCCTACAGCCTGGACATGATTGAAGAGGCCAAAAAAGAAGGCGGCAAATATCTGCATCCTCGTCAGGTGCTGCGCGAACTTGAGAAAGCCATGCCTGAAAACGTCATGGTTTCTACCGACATCGGCAATATCAATTCTGTGGCCAACAGTTATCTGCGCTTTGAGAAACCCCGCAGTTTCTTTGCTCCCATGAGTTTCGGTAACTGCGGCTACGCATTGCCAACAATCATCGGCGCCAAGGTTGCCGCGCCGGATCGCCCTGCCATCGCCTACGCCGGGGACGGCGCCTGGGGCATGAGCATGGTCGAAATCATGACCTGCGTACGTCACGACATTCCAGTCACGGCAGTGGTCTTCCACAATCGCCAGTGGGGTGCCGAGAAGAAAAACCAGGTGGACTTCTATAACCGCCGCTTTGTCGCCGGCGAACTGGACAACCAGAGCTTTGCAGGTATTGCCGAAGCCATGGGTGCCACTGGTTTTGTGGTGGACAAACTGGAAGACGTAGGGCCTACCCTGAAAAAAGCGATTGACATGCAAATGAACGAAGGCAAAACCTGCGTCATCGAGATCATGTGTACTCGCGAACTGGGCGATCCATTCCGTCGTGATGCACTGTCCAAACCTGTGCGGTTCCTGGACAAATATAAAGACTACGTCTGATCGTCAGCGCGATCGCAGGAGCAGATCATGGACGTATTGCAAGGCATTATTGAAAAGGCGAAGTCCGAGCCCAAACGCATTGTTCTGTGCGAAGCACAGGATCCGCGCGTGCTGGAAGCGGCCGTTCGCGCCAAACGGGATGCAATTGCAAATGTCATACTCGTGGGCAACCCGGAGCAGTCAGCCGGGGTGGCGCGCGAGCATGATCTGGACCTGTCCGGATTGACCTTCATCAATCCGGCAGACAGCGACTCGCGCGAATCCTACGCACAGCAATTGTTCCTGCTCCGACAGAAAAAAGGCATGACGCCTGAACAGGCTGCAGACGCCGTGCTGCAGCCACTCTGCTTTGCCAGCCTCATGCTGCAGCAGGGCGATGCAGATGGCTCCGTGTCGGGCGCTGTTCACACAACAGCCGATGTCGTGCGCAGCGCGCTGCAAATCGTGGGGGCCAAATCGTCACCCGGCAGTATCGTTTCCAGTTTTTTTCTGATGATCTTTGAACACGAACATCATCCTACCAAAGGTGGCATGATCTTCTCCGATTGTGGTCTGGTGATTGATCCTGATGCACAACAGTTGTCGCGCATCGCCCTGGATTCGGCCAAAAGCGCGCAGGCATTGCTGGGCGAATCTCCGCGCATTGCCATGCTGTCGTTCTCCACATTGGGCAGCGCCCAACACGAGAATGTCACCAAGGTACAGCAAGCCACCAACCTGGTTCGTCAGGCAGATCCCTCATTACTGATCGACGGTGAAATCCAGCTTGATGCAGCCATTATCCCTGCGATCGCCTCGCGCAAAATCTCGGATTCGCAGATTCACGGACAGGCCAATGTACTCATTTTTCCTGATCTCAACGCGGGCAATATCGGATATAAGCTGGCTGAACGTCTGGGGGGGGCTGTGGCAGTCGGTCCCTTGCTTCAGGGTCTGAACAAGCCCGCCAATGATCTGTCACGCGGCTGCAGCGCCGATGATGTCTATAACGTCATTGCAGTTACCTGCGTGCAGGCGCAACAACAATCGGCCATGGAACAGAATCATGCCGGGAATCGCGCCGATCTATCGTCTGTGTCCGCCAGCCAGTAATCGCGCTATATCAAAAAACACGGCAGGCGTCAGGGTCTGGCGCAAATCCACCGCCAGACTGCGTGCATAATACGCGCTAAGATCCAGGCCCACACCCAGCCCAACCACATCAATGCCCTGGCCAGCAGACTGCTTCAGCACCTGCTGCAAATGCGAAGCCAGATAATAATCGTCATTCACCTGCTGCGTAGCACTGTCCATAGGACACCCATCGGATACAACCATCAGGCTGCGCCGACGCGCGGGCTTTGCGAGAAGCCGCTGTGTGGCCCATTGCACCGCTTCGCCATCCACGCCTTCCCGGTACAGATCATTTTTGAGTATGGCAGCAATATCCAGTCTGGCGCGGGACCAGCTGGTATCTGCCTCTTTGAAAATCAAATGACATAATTCATTGAGCCGTCCGGGATGCTCAGGTTTGCCCTGACGTTGCCAGTCTTTCATGGCACGACCGCCGTTCCATGCGCCGGTCGTGAATCCCAGCAACTCGGTACGCACCCCTGCCATTCCAAGTGCACGCAGCAAGGTATCCAGAAGCAGAGAGAGTCTGCGTGCATGCGTTCGCATGGAACCGGAACAATCCACCAATATCGTCACCGCCTGATCTACGCGATCAATAATCTGATCCTGACGAAATATCCGGGTTTCGGATGGGCTGGCAACCAGCTGACTCAGCTGACGGCCATCAAGAATGCCCTCTTCCTGCCCGAAAATCCAGCCATCATTCTGTGGAATCCGGAAGAGTCGACGAAATACCCGTGCCAGACGCGTTACGCCTAGCGACAATGTACTGCGGTCATCATCAATCTGCTGACGAAACTGTTTGAGCTCGGCCTGCCTGACGCGTGAAGCCGCAAATTCAACACGATCGTACTTACGGGTGAAGACCCGATAGCCGCCCTGATGCTGATCAAAGATGCGACTCTGACCGCTAGGCGCCACATCAAATCCCTCTTCCTCCTGGGACTCAGGGGTAAGCAGCAACGAAAACAGGGCGCGTTTGTCTTTATCAGTTTGCTTGTCGCGACGATCCAGCGCCATTTCGGCCGCCAGATTGCTGCTGATTTTTTTAGCCAGACTGGCGGCATGAATGGCATAGGCGGCCTGGTCATGGCGCTGGCGACGCAGGCCCAGCAACTCGTCGCCTATTTCACTTGCCATTCCAGCCCGGGTCGCTTCCAACAGATCCTGCTGGGCCTCACTGAGAGGCCATGCCGTAACCCGGGACCAGACGGTCAGCATCACGGTAAACAGCAAAATGCCAAGACTGGTGTCCAGCAATGGCGAATGTTCAAATTCGTGAGCCCATGCGCGAAAGCGCGCCTGCACATTCGCGCGCAATCCCGGCCACGCATTGGATACGGTGGCTTCAAGTCGTACCTGTTCAAAGAAATCGTAAAGCAGTCTTGCTGTCTCGTCCTCCGGACAGGCAGCATCATATACCTGCTTATCACACGCCAGGACACGCAGCGCGAATCCGTCGGCCACCGCCCTGAAATCACGGAAAGAGTGATTCGTATTGTCCAGTCTCAGATGAGGTGACAGCACCGGCACCAGCGTATCGTCCAGATACAGCCTGCCTCGTCGGAAGTGCGCGTTGGTCTTTCCGCAAAGCGCTCGAAGCGCAGCACCACACAGTTCGTCAGTGTGCTGCTGGAATATGCTGTTCGCAATATCGTTCACGTGAGCAGCGTTCCTGCGAAGGCCTCCGGCAGTTCCTCTTCAAAGCATCGCTGATAGTATTCGGCAATCAGTTCTTTTTCTGCATCATCACATTTGTTGAGAAATGACAGGCGAAATGCCAGGCCTGTATCACCGAATATCTGCCGGTTCTCCGCCCAGGTAATGACTGTTCTGGGCGACATGAGAACCGAAATATCACCGGCTTCAAAGCCTTTGCGCGTGAGATTTGCCAGGTCTACCATCCTGCGAATGGTCTTGCGGCCCGACTCATTGTCCATTTGAGGCACCCTCGCGGCCGTGATCTGCACCTCGTCTTCCGGCTGCAGATAATTGAGCGCCGCAACGATATTCCAGCGATCCAGCTGGGCGTGGTTCAGCGACTGGGTGCCGTGATACAGCCCGTTGAGATTGCCCAGGCCCAGTGTGTTGGCCGTAGCAAAAAGCCGAAAATCCGGATGCGGTGCAATACTGCGGTTCTGGTCAAGCAGCATGAAATGCCCGTTGCGTTCAAGAATGCGCTGTATCACGAACATCACATCAGGACGGCCCGCATCATATTCATCAAAGATCAGGGCCATGGGCTGTTGCAGTGCCCAGGGAAGAATGCCTTCCTGAAAAGCGGTAACCTGCCGGCCTTCACGCAGAACGATGGTATCTTTGCCAACCAGATCCAGGCGGCTGATATGACCATCAAGATTGACACGCACGCAAGGCCAGTTCAGCCGTGCTGCGACCTGTTCAATGTGGGTAGACTTGCCGGTGCCATGCAGGCCCTGAATCAGCACACGCCGGTTCTGTACGAAGCCGGCAAGAATGGCAAGCGTCACATCACGATTGAAATGATAGGCGGTATCGATGTCCGGTACATGTTCGCTTGCTTCGCAAAATGTCGGCACGGTCATATCGGTGTCGAGACCGAAAACCTCCCGGACGGAAATCTGCCTGGTTGGACGTTCTGAATCCTGCCTGCTGCTCATTGGATCTGTCTCCATTGCCATCTGCTGCGTTAACACGCTGCAGTGTTCTGTTTACCAAGACGGGGGCGACATCTAATTGCGATGTCACCCTGTACGTCTTTTACATCGCTGCGTTGGCCTTCTCAATTTCTGCCAGAGAGTCAGCGGCGCGCCGCAATACGGGCAGAAACTCCAGCGCCTTTTCCCGGGTAATTCGCATGATGGGCGACTGCGCCGCAATGCCCATGTTGGACTTGCCGTTTTCTCCTGGAACCAGCACTGCGATGCAGATAAGCCCTGGCAGAAATTCCTCGTTGTCCATGGCGTAGCCCTGACGTCGAACCTGTTCGATTTCCTTTTCTATGGCATCGTATTGGGTCAGCGTATTGGGGGTATACTGTTCCAGAGGCGCCGCTTCAAGAAGCCGTCGGCACTGGGAAGGTGACATCTGAGCCAGAAACAGCTTGCCGCTGGCCGAACAATGCAACGGTACGCGCGACCCAGGATGCAGATAGAACCTGAGAGGAGCAACCGTTTCAACACGATCCAGGTAAAGGACTTCGTTGCCGCTGCAGGCCGTGATATTGCAACTCTCACCGATCTCTTCAACAAGATGCCGCAATACGGCACGGCGTGAACCGTGGATGGTATTGTTCAGCAACAGTTTCTCGGCCATCTGGTGCAGGCGTCTGCCCGTGCTGTACTGCCGGCCGTCGCCATCGCGAATAATCAGCCTGGCGCTTTCCAGTTGCTGAAGCATGCGATGCAGGGTAGGCTTGGGAATACCCAGTTCTTCGCTGAGGCTCTGCAGAGAGAAATAGCTGTCTTTTTCGGCAATCACTTCCAGAAGCGCAAACAGCCGCAGCGTGGGCGTATTGCCTTCGACCCGTTCTGATTCCATCATATCCATGGTAGTTCCACTTGCCTGTGATTATTTCATTTATTGAAATAAATTATACCAATAAGTGGAATTACGATCAACGTTTTCTTGCTGCTGCAGGAAAGTGCTGTGTGACCAGGTTCGCCAGTGTTTCAATACCCGCCGCGATGCGTGGCTCATCGATTGAACCATAGCCGAAGCGGATAAAGCGTCGGGCGTTTTTTGAGGGGCGGCTGAAAAACACCTCGCCCGGCTCCAGCACAATGCCATTTTGCAGTGCAACTGCAGTCAGCGCCGTGGTATCAATGTGCTCCGGCGCGCGAACCCAGCAGAATGAACCTCCTGGCGAAGACATAATGGAAAAATCGGGCAGATACCGCTGCAGGGCGTCACGCAAGGCACGCTCTCGTTGTCCGTAGGTCTGCGACTGCTTGCGAAGGAACGACTGGTAATGTCCGAGCGAAACAAAAAGTGCAAAGGCCCGTTGAAGAAAAGACGGTGCATGCCTGAGCATGAGTCGCTTGAGTGCCCGCAGCTCGTCCACGAGTGGCTTGGGGCCTACAATAAAACCCAATCGCAGCCCCGGCGCAAAGGTTTTGGACAGACTGCCGACATAAATCACGCGACCATTCTGATCCAGACTTTTCAGGGCAGGAAAAGGTTTATCGACGAAACTGTTCTCGAACTCGAAATCGTCTTCAATGATAACTGTATTACAGACATTGGCCTTTTCCAGAAGGGCCTGACGTCTTGCCATGGACATGGTGACCCCTGTCGGACACTGATGGCTTGGCGTGACAAAAATCATGTCCATTTCAGGTGTGATTGCGTCGGTATCTACACCTTCTTCATTGACGGGCACGGGCACCACGTGTCGGGTGCGGCTGGAAAAGATATTGCGCGCATCGGGATAGCCTGGCTCTTCCACACCAACCTTGTTGCCTGGTCGCAGGAGCAGGTCGGCCAAAAGATAAAGGGCATGCTGCGCGCCAACGGTCACCATGATTTCATCCTTTGCCGCGGAAAACCCGCGACGCGGAAGCACCTGATTCTGTATGGCAGCAATGATTTCCGGATCGTCCAGCATGATCAGATCCTGAGCCCAGCTGCGAATATCCACAATGGATAGCGCCTTCATACAGCACTCGCGCCATTCTGCTGTCGGGAACAGCGCCGGGTCAAACTGGCCGTATACAAACGGATAAGGCTGCGTCTGCCAGTTGGCCGGTTTGCGAATATTGCGCTGCTGACTGGGCCGGGCGTGAATTCGTTTGTGCCAGAAATCGGTCTGATCTTCATTGCCCGCACTTGCCGTGATATCCAGCATATTGCGTTGCTGTGCTGCCTGACCCACGAAGTGTCCACTGCGATTGCGCGTCACCAGATATCCCTCACTGACCAGTTCCTGGTAGGCAAACACAACTGTGTTACGCGCCACTTTCAGTGTTTCGGACATGAAGCGACTTGAAGGCACCGGCGAATCCGGCGTGAGGTGGCCTTGCGTAATGGCGGCCACCAGCATCTGCCGGATTCTTCCCTGCAAACCCAGCGATTCGCTGGTTTCACGAAACAGCTTTTCCCAAAGCAATGCGCTGAGTGCTGCGCGGCTGGGGGCTGTCACGGTTTTGGTTGTTGCATTCACATGTTTTTTGAGATTCGTCATAGCATGTCTTTTTATACCGGCAGCCCGCGATTCTACAGTTTACCCTTCCATGGAACCATCAGCTTCTCGATATACCGCACCAGCGCATCAAAGATAAAGGCAAAAAAGCCAATAATGATGATTCCCATGATAACAGTGTCACTGGCCAGATACTGTGCTGCATTTAGCACCATAAAGCCCAGCCCGCGATCGGCCGCCACCATTTCGGCGGCAACCAGCGTACTCCAGCCCACGCCTATACCAATGCGCATGCCCGTAAAGATTTCGGGTAACGCTGACTTCAGAATCACATACCAGACGATCTGGCGGTTGCTGCCGCCCATGGAATAGGCGGCATGGATCTGTTCTATGGACACAGACTTGACACCGGATCGTGCCGCGATGGCCATAGGCGCAAAGATCGCCAGATAGATCAGAAAGACTTTGGGGAACTCGCCGATGCCGAACCAGATGATGACCAGCGGCAGATAGGCCAGCGGAGGCAAGGGACGATAAAACTCGATGATAGGATCGAACAGCCCGCGAGCGACGCGGTTGACACCCATCATGATACCCACCGGCACAGCGGTAATCAGAGCCAGGAAGAATGCCGAAAACACACGCGTCAGACTTGCCGCCGTATGTTCACCGATAGTGGCGTTGGCAATGCCATCTGTCATACCCACCATGAACTTGTTGAAAACCGCCACAGGCGAAGGCAGGAACAAAGGCTTGACCCAGCCAAAATAGGTGATAAGAGACCAGATGATCAACAGCGAAATCGCAGTTGCAATACTGATGAAGACGCTGGCGCCGGCGCCGGGTGCGCCGTAAACCTGCCCTGGCACGGCTGCAGACCTGCCAAACAATCGCTTAAACATCCTGCCCCCCTTCCCGCTCATCGCTGTAGATAATATTGAGCACCGTTTCCCGCATTTTGATGAATTCAGGACTGGATTTGATTTCCCTGGCATTTTTGCCTGCCAGGAACTGCCTGTTGAACGACAGTTCGTAGGTATTGGTGATCCGACCTGGGCGCGGTGACATCACAATCAGCTTGGAGCCAAGAAACAGCGCCTCTTCCACACTGTGCGTGATGAAGAAAAACATTTTGTGAGTGACTTCCCACACTTTGAGCAGCAATTCCTGGATGGTCTCGCGTGTGAGCGCATCAAGCGCCGCCATGGGTTCATCCATGAGCAGCATTGCAGGATCACAGGTCAGGATCCGGGCGATTCCGACGCGCTGCTGCATACCGCCGGAAAGCTGATAGATCATGTGATGATGAAAGTCTTTCAACCCGACCAGTTCCAGGTTGCGTGCCGCAATTTCGTGCCGCTTTGCCTTGGACACGCCCTGCAGCTTCAGGCCGAATTCGGTATTTTCTATGACATTGAGCCAGGGCAGTAAGGCATGCTTCTGAAAAACCACACCTCTGTCGGCGCTGGGTCCGGAAATGGGTTCGTTACCCAGAACAATGGAGCCGGATGTCGGCGACATGAATCCGGCAAGTAAATTCAGAAAGGTGGTTTTGCCACACCCTGATGCGCCCAGTGCGACCACGAATTCTCCGCTGTTGATCGTGAGATTGACGTTTCTAAGCGCCACCACCTGATCATTCTGGCGAAATCCCGGGTACACCACATTGACATCTTTGACATACAGATTTTCTGCAACAGGTTGCATGACGATGGTCTCCAACAATACTTCTATTCATTCGCAGGCGGGACGAACCCGCCTTTGATGTTTATTGCATTCGCAATTACTTCTTCGCTGCCTGTTCGACCCAGGTCGAATTCACAAAGCCGCTGTAGTCAGGCAGCACGGAATCGATCTGCTTCTGTTCCTTCAGGAAATTGGCGCTTTCCGTGAGTGCCTTGACTGCACCGGATTCAGCACCACCGCCCAGCCAGGTTTTGGAAGCCATATCACCGGCTGTAGGAAATACCAGCATTTTCATGGCTTCCATAATATCTTTTGGCTCGCCACCGATCATCTGCGTATTGCCTTTGATTTCCGGGCTGCTCTCGGTCCATTTTGCACCGTTCTGCTTGTAATCCTCATAGGCATCGGCAAGCACCTTGGTGTAAGCCTGCATGAATTTGGGATTTTCTTCGGCCCAGCTTTTGCTGACCACAATGCCATCGAAGGTTGGGACACTGGCTTTGCCGACTTCCTCGGAGTCAGTCAGCACCGTTCCGTCCTTGAGGAGCGTGGTCAGCGCTGGGGGCCAGACATATGCCGCATCAATATCGCCGCGCTGCCAGGCGGCCACAATCTGTGGTGGCTGCATATTCAGAATGCGTACATCGCGCGGGTTCATTTTCCACACTTTGCTCAGTGCCACCAGCAGGTGAAAGTGCGAAGTGGACACAAATGGAACCCCGATGCGTTTCCCTTTCAGATCTTCTGGCTTGGCAATGCCGGAATCTTTGCGTACGACCAGGGCCTCTGAGTGACCGATATTGTCCAGAATCCAGAACAGCTGCATATCCACACCGCGCGTTGCGGCGGCGGCAATGCCGGTGGATCCCAGCACGCCTATCGGAATGCCTCCGGAGGCCAGGGCACTGGAAATATCACCCGCTGAGCTGAACTGTCTCCACTTGACGGTGTAACCCGCCGCTTTCAAAGGTTCGTCAAATTTTTTCATGGCGATCGCCGACACATACGGCCCGACAATCTGTTGATAACCTATGGTGACTTCTTCTGCCGCGGCCGCGTGAGCCGACCAGAGAAGGGTCGATGCAGTGGCTGCTGTGAACAGCCATTTTTTCAGGTATGTATGTTTCATGCTTGACTCCATGAATGGTGGTTACATCGTTATGTAAGCGCGCGTGATATGCACGATGGTTTAATACTTTTTATGTCCTGTTTACTGGATATTATTTACTGCGCTTTGTTTACTCTCTACTGCACTTTGCTTGCTGACTACTGCACTTTGATTGCTGACGACTGCTCTTTGATTGCTGTTTCCTTCTCTTTTAACTACCGTTACCCCGGACTATTGCATCTGCAATGACGCCGAATCAGGAGGCACGCCAAACCACTTCTGGTAAATGGTGGCATACGCACCCGAGCGGATTGTCTTACGCAACGCCTCATTGACACGCTGCGTTAATGCGCTGTTCTTTTTCAGGGCAATTGCGTAGAAATTGTTCTCGGTCCTCACTGTATCGGTTACCTTGACCAATCCCTTACCCGTATGCTGACTGTAATAAAGCACGTTTGCCGAATCATGCACCAGTGCATCCAGTCGACCCGCTGCCACTTCAAGGTACGGAAACCCGACGTCCATGTTCTGGAAGTAGGTGATCCTGACATCCGGAATTGTGCGACTCACGTAATCTGCCGCATCGGTACCGCGCTTGACTCCTACCCGCTTTCCTGCAAGATCCTGAAATCTTGCAAGTTCGCTGTTATCGTTGGCGACTACCATGGAAATATCACTCCTGAAATACGGCTCGGAAAAGTCCATACTTCGTTCCCGGTCCTGGGTAATGGTGATGCCGGCGATAGCCATATCCACCTTGCCCGCGGTCAGATTGGGAAAGATATTGGAGAAATCCATGGGCAAAAGCGTATAAGTGACGCCCATTTCATTCGTAATAGCATTGAGCAGATCGATATCAAAACCCACATACTTGCCGTTTTCCTTGAATTCAAAGGGCAAATACGCCGTATCGGTTGCCACGACCAGTGCTTCCGCCTGTGCTGTATCTGCAGCCTGAGCCGAAGGTACGGCTGACATTACAAACAGCAAAAACAAAACTGCCGTCGTCAGCCGATATGCATGCATGACGGACAGACGACATGCATGCAGGCAACGGCCGGCCAGATAGTATGCAGATTGATGGCATGCGTGCAGGCAGTTGCTGAAGGTCATCAGATCACCTCGTCTCTCAGGTAATACCAGTGATAAAGCATGGCCTGTCCGAGGCGTCGGAAAGGAGCGAACAGATGTCCCGGCAACGGGGAGTTGTAAATAGGCAGGTCCCACTGTGCACCGTCCTGACCCACAACGCGCTGCGCAAGACGCCTACCGGCCCAGGCCGACGACGACACACCATTGCCGCCATAGCCAAACGAGTAATAAAGCGGAATGGCAGGATCGGGCTGAACAATGCGCGGCATCATATCGTGACTGACGTCTACCCAGCCGCTCCAGTTATAGGCAATAGGGATGCCTTCGAGCGACGGAAACTTGCGATAGAGGCCTTTTTTGAGCAGGTCCAGATGTTTTGGATTGGCCGCATCCCGTCCGCTGATAGCACTTCGGCTGCCGATCTGCATGGAGCCATCGGGCAACAGACGATAGTAGAAACGCAGCGTACGGGTATCGGTAATGAACACGGTGGAACGAAGACCCGCCTGGGCGCGTTCCTGTTCTGTCAGTGGTCGCGTTACCATCGAGTTTGACTGGATAGGCATCAGCTTCGAGTGTGTGGTGGCGTGGACGCCCTGCGTGGTATAGCCACCGGTAGCGAATGCCACCTTGCGCGCTTTTACAATACCGCCAGGCGTATGCAGGTGAAGCAGGCCATCGCGCGACTCCACTTTCATCACGGGACTTGAAGTATGAACCTTGACGCCCAGTTCACGCGCGCGGCGCAGATACCCAAAAGCCAGCTTCAACGGGTGTACGCCCGTACCTTGAGGCTCCCATAGCGCGGCTTTGGCTTCCTGATCATTGACAAATTCTTCGCGCAACTGCGCAGCGCTGAGCATGCGGGTTTTATAGCCGAACACCTTGTTCATCAACTGGCTTTCATTGCGCAGGAAGTCAATTTTTTTATCCCTGTGCGCCGTATAGAGATGGCCGCCTGGCTGCGCATCACAATCGAATTGCGCCACCAGCGACTCCCAGTATTCAAATCCGGAACGTATTTCCGCATCCAGGCGTTTTGCCGTTTGTTCGCCCCACTTGGCGATCCATTGGGATCGATACAACCGTCCCATGGAATTCTGGCCCTGACCGCCATTGCGGCTGGTGCAACCCCACGCGGCGGCGTTGGCCTCGAGGATGACAACCTGTACCTGATGATCCTGCGCCAGGTGCAGCGCAGTTGACAGGCCGGTGAAGCCTGAACCGACCACAACCACATCTGCAATCAGACCATCGGGGGCCGGCCCGTCATCCGGAGGCGGCTCGCCGGCCGTTGCCACCCAGTAAGTTGGCGCATACTGCTGGCCTTGAGTGGGTTTGTCGATGAGTGGATCAAACAATGGATCGTACGCGCGTGTCAAAGTTGCCATGATGCTGACTCCGCCTACTTCCCGACAGTCAATGGGGGCCGGTTCTTGCGAAAGGCGTTTTTCACAAGAATTTTGCCGTCTTTGAACGTGAACAGATCAACCATGTTCGCTTCGATACGTGAACCGTCTTTTTGCGTACCGGTGAACGTGGTTTCTGATACCCCGCGATCTCCGGAAACCCAGTGCGTGCCGTTGAGCCACTGGGCGTCGGGAATGTTCTCCCATGCCGCCTGAAATGCCTTGCGAACTGCCTCTCTGCCCTGAATACGGTTGCCGCAAACCTGGTCACCGGCAACAGTTTCAAATACACAATCGTCATGCATGAATGACATCAGGGCATCGATGTCATGATCGTTCCAGGCTTTGGAAAAAGCCTCCAGTGTCTGGATGTCTACCGCGTTACTCATGTTTCTCTCCTGCTTTGAAATTTCAATCAAAGATAGAAGAAGTTCGCGGGCTGGTCTAGGTCCAGTTTCTGCTCATCGTTGAGTCCAGAAAATAGCAAAGAAATGATCCAGAATCAGGCATTGCTGCATCAGCACAATGCCATGCAAAGGCGGGATTCTCAGGAATGCCCGCCGTTTGTGCAACGCAAGAAGAAAACGCACCAGAAAGCGGCGCAACGCAGCGCCAGATATGAAGAAAAGAAAAAATTAGCGCGGCGTTATCGGCCGGCTCGGTATCCTTATGCCTATTTTCTGTTAGCCGATGCGATGTGGAAAATTCAGACTATTGCACATGTAAAAAAGGGGCGCAATATTCACACTACCGAAATCAGTGTAGTGCGCCCCATCGCGCGACCGCTGGTTCTGCCTGGGCCCACAGCCAGTACCGTCCGTTTTTGCAGACATCGAGCGTATACCAGTGCTCAACAACCTTGGAATCTACCGTTTCCTCGACCGAGAACAGCGCTTTCTTGCAGGTGGTAAGTGCATTGACCGATTCGCTGATCACAATCGTGCGACCTTTATTATTGCCATATGGAATAGGCTGTTTTACCTGCCAGCGTCGTTCCTCGCCGGGTTCACTTACCGCAATGGCATTTGCAATTTCCTGCTGTTCTGCAGCACTGAAACGTTTAAGAACGTATTTGACCCCTGCGTCCACTGCGGCATTGGTTGCGACGGCAACGGTCAGGCCGAGTGCCGGATTGCCTGTCATTGATGACGTGGCTGCGCCCGCAGTGATACCCGGAACTGTGGCAATGACGGCGCATCCGGCCAGGCCGCCTGCCGATAACGCAAGTGTGATAATGAGTGCGTGAAGCCGCCGGCGCATTACTGCAAGGCTCCCCAGCGACTGACCGCCGGCTCTGCAGTGGCCCATGCCCAATGATTGTTATCCTTGCAGATGGACGCGACATAAAACTCGTTGCGTGGCACGGAATTTTCTTCACTGTCAATGGAGTAAACGATTTCCTTGCACTCGAGCATGCCCTGACTGATTGTCCGGCTGACCGTTACCCTGCCTTGTTCATCCGGCTCCATGGGAACAGAATGTACAGACCGCCACTGACTGACCTCACCCTCTTTCAGTTTGCCCGCAGCGGTGGCAATGACTTCCTGCGTATAACCATGCATTTCCCGCTGCACATACTGAACAGCAGAGCGCGTTGCCGCCTGTACGCCCACACCAATGCCGGTTGTGACCGCCGCATTGTCTGTCACCTTCTGCGCAATCGCAGCGCCAGCAATACCGGCTCCCGCAGAGGAACCTTCAAGCACCAGTGACTGGCATCCGGCCAGACCGAGAGCAAGGACAGCAAAGGCCGGAAGCAGCAATGGACGCAGTCCTGCCTGTATGACGGAACCGGATCGGCGGCTGACAATATTTGTGAAAAGATTGAAGCAGCGGAAATTACAAATGTTTAATTTTTTATAAATCATACAGTTACGATGATTTGTTGATCAAAAACATTATATTTGCAATAACTTGCTCGTGAAATCAAAAACTGTGAAGAATTTGTAATGAGATGTTGACTATGCCTGTGCAGTCGACGCAGCATAATGCTGATCGCAATACTCGCGAAAGAGCTGCAGGGAAGCGAGGTTTCTGCTGACGTGTGTCGCCAGAACGATACGGGAATTGACCTGCGCACCGGCAATCTTCCGAAAGGCGACCCCAGGCGGGCTGGTATTGCTATAGATACTGGGAACAATGGACACACCCAGTCCTGCGGCGACCAGCGCCAGAGTGGTACTGTTCTCCCGAACCTGCTGGACAATTCTGGGAACGAAGCCCGCCGCAGTGGCGATGGTGGAAATATGTTCAAACAGGCCGCAACCCAGCGCGCTGGGAAACAGAATAAAGTCTTCGTCGGCAAGACTGTCGATATGCACCGGCTCAGATATCACTGTCTGATCGGCCTCTGCACAGGTAACCAGCATCAGTTCGTCATGCCATAACTCCGTAGTCCGGATACTGCGCGGTGGCCGAAAATTCAATGCTGGCCGCAAAAAACCAATATCTATCTCGTTGTCATTGAGCGCGATGATCTGCTCGCCGGTAGACATGTGCCGCAGATCGATTTCAATGCCCGGATATTGGCGGGTGAATCCCTGAAGAAGTCTGGGAAAATCTTCAAACAGCGGCACCGATGCAGTGAATGCCACTCGCAATTTACCAACCTTGCCATCCAGCGTCCACGCACACAGTTCCTTTGCCGATGCGTAACGCTCCAGTATGGCCATGGCCTCCTGATAGAAAAGATGACCGGCATGCGTCAGCTCAACTGAACGGCGCGTGCGCTCAAAAAGCTGAACATTCAGATCCTGCTCCAGCAGCTTTATCTGCTGGCTCAGCGGTGGCTGACTGATATGCAGTCGCTGCGCCGCCTTACTGAAACTGAGCGTCTGGGCAACCGCGACGAAATAGTTGAGCTGGCGAAAATCCATTGTTATTCGAAAATTATATAAATATGAGATTTAAATAGTATTAGACCATATAAGTGCAATACCCGAAAATAACATTGAAAATCCCTCAACACGCAACGCCCGTCGAATCCTGGACAGGAGCGACATCGAGATAACAATCAGGAGACCTCGCATGAACATTCTGAAACTGCACAAACCCATTTCACTTGCAATAACAACTGCCTTTTGCCTGACGGCCATGGCCGCCGCATCGGCGGCTGAGTATCCGGAACGGCCTATCACAGTCGTGGTGCCCTATTCACCAGGCGGCGGTGTTGATATCGTCACGCGCATCGTAACCAAAGCCATGTCCGATGATCTGAAACAGCCGATCATTGTCGATAACCGTCCCGGTGGCGGCACCAACATTGGCATGGGTTATGCAGCAAAAGCCAAGCCCGACGGCTATACGCTGTACATGGCGTCCAATACGCTGACAACCAACAAGGCGCTTTACTCCAATCTGGGCTTTGACCCGGCCACTGCCTTTACGCCAATAGGAAAAGTCGGAGATGCACCGCTGGTTGTCGTTGTCACCAAAGACTCGGAATTCACAACACTGGGTGATCTGGTGGAGTATGGCAAGGCACATAGCGGTGAACTCACTTTCGGGACCGCGGGTACAGGAAGTTCCGGCCATATGGCAAGCGAATTACTTTTGCGCAAGGGCGGCTTCAAGGCGCTGCACGTGCCATACAAGGGTGGATCTCCTGCCATTACTGACCTGCTCGGAGGCAGGCTGTCATTCATGGCGATCAATCCGCTGGAAGTCATCTCGCATATCAAATCCGGTTCACTGCGCCCGCTGGCTGTTCTGAGTGACAAGCCGACGGTGTTACTGCCTGATCTGACGACCGCTGAAAAAGCCGGTGTCAAAGACGTGGATGCAACTGTCTGGTGGGGACTGGTCGCCCCTGCAGGCACACCCGATGCGGCTGTCGAAAAATTGAATACGTCGCTGAACAATGCCCTGAAAAAGGATGAGATCATCCAGAGTCTTGCCAAGCTCGGCGCCACACCCGCAGGTGGTACTCCGGCTGAATTCGACGACTTTTTGAAGAAAGATACCGCATCCATGACTGACCTGGTCAAAAGCGCCAATATCAAAGTGGACTGATTGGACTGAACGCATCCGGACAAGGGAATCGGAAGATCGGTTTCCTGTTTCCGGATAGCGTTGGTACCCCATTCAATCTATCCCATTTGAAATATTTAACTCAAATCCTCATTTCAGGAATCACACATGCAAGAAAAAACCGCACTGGTGGTCAGCGCCCATGCCGCCGATTTCGTGTGGCGGGCGGGCGGTGCAATCGCCCTTTACGCCAGCAAGGGCTGGAAAATCCACATATTGTGTTTGTCATTTGGTGAACGTGGAGAATCTGCCAAAATCTGGAAAACGCCCGGCGTAACGCTTGAGGCCGTGAAGCAGGCAAGGCGCGAGGAAGCACAGGAAGCTGCTGGTATTCTTGGCGCAACCGCTGAATTTCTGGATTGCGGCGACTATCCGCTGCGTGTCAGTGATGAAGTGCTTTTCGGTATTGCAGATCGCTATCGCGAACTGAGACCGGAATTTGTGCTGACACATTCCTTGCGCGATCCGTATAACTTTGATCATCCCTTTGCCAATCATCTGGCACTTGAAGCGCGCGTGATTGCCCAGGCACATGGACACAATCCCGCGACGCCGGTGATTGGCGCGCCTCCCGTCTATCTCTTTGAACCGCACCAGCCCGAACAGTGCGAGTGGAAGCCGGAACTCTTTCTTGATATTTCCTCTGTATGGGACAAGAAATATGAAGCCTTCAAAACCATGAATGCGCAGGAGCATCTGTGGGAATACTACACGCGTGTTGGTCTGCAGCGAGGCGCCCAGGCCTCCCGCAATAGTGATCGGAAAATCAAATATGCGGAAGCTTATCAGTGCGTCTATCCCCGCGTCACTGATGCCTTCTGAACGCGGATTCAGGAGACTTATATGTCAATGATCAATAGCGTTTTCACTCGTCCCACCTCTGCCCAGATCAGGGCAGCTGCCCAATATCCTGCGGCCATTATGGCCGATGCAGCGGGCCGGCGCGGTGCGACAGATGGACGCATCCAGCCGCTAGGATCACACATGCAATTATGTGGTCCGGCATTTACCGTTGAGGTCCGTCCCGGCGATAACCTGATGATTCATGCAGCCCTGCTCCTGGCCAGACCCGGAGACGTGCTGGTGATCGACGGTCAGGCAGACACGCGTGCCGCACTGATGGGCGAACTGATGTGCACCCATGCCATAGCAGCCGGACTGGCCGGATTGGTCATTGACGGTGCCATTCGTGATCGCAGCGACTTGCGCGACGGCGCATTTCCTGTGTTTGCCTGCGCCAGCAATCCCAACGGCCCCACCAAAAATCTGCCTGGTCGCATTGGCCATCCTGTGTCAGTGGGCGGCGTTACCGTCAATCCGGGAGACCTGGTCCGTGCCGATCAGGACGGCGTTCTGATCGTTCCCCGGGAAAATATTGATACGGTACTTGAGGGTTCAGATAAAAAGGTCAAAGTTGAGCAAAAACGCCGACAGGATATTGCCGGTGGCAAGCTGATCTACAGCTGGCTTGAACAATCGCTGAGAGATGTGGGTGCACTGCCAAAAGATCAGTCACTGGACGCAATGATTGCACGGTTTCAGGACGCTGGTTGAACGCTCAGCGCGGGGCCGCAGCCATGCGCTGAATGCACCGCAGAATGCAGAGCCGGAGTATGCGCAGTTGCCAAGTTGAGGGGTCAGGGTCGGTTGTGGAACCGGCCTGATTCTTTCTACTTTTTCATATCCACAGTTGAAATTAGACCTTTGAAATAATCCGATTGCTGTGTCATGAATGGCGCAAATTCCGGTCCGTCCTGATAGGATACGGCAAGGTTGGCATTTGCCATCCCTTCCCCGAATTTGGGATCCTCTACGATTTTCCGGCTCACTTCACGCAGTTTTTGAACGACAGGCTCGGGCGTATTCAGTGGCACACCCAAACCGCGCCAGGTACCCACGGACACTTTGATGCCGCTTTCCTTAAGTGTGGGAATATTGGCGTATTCTCCGGTAAGTCGCGCATCTGTCATGACGCCCAGCATTTTGAGTTTGCCCGACTCTATATAGGTCTTGACCTCGACTGGACTGACAACAATAGCCTGTACATGCCCGCCAAGCAGTGCCGTCACACTTGGCGCTGCACCCTGAAAGGAAATATTATTGAACGATACGCCCTGATCCCGCTCAATGGCGGCTGCCGCCAGATGCCAGATCGTCCCTGCGCCGGCATTACCCATTGAGAGTCCCCCTGGGTTCTTTTTGGCATCGGCAATCAGTTCGGGCACATTTTTCCAGGGCGCGTCTGACCTGACCACGATGGTCCCCGGATCACCATTGAGCTTCGCAACGGGAACAAAATCATCGGACGTAAAGTTGATCATTTTGACATCCTCCCCTCCCTGAAGGAAGGAGATTCCTACTGTGCTTAGGCCGCGATGGCTTGAGTCGCTTCGGTGGGTTCCTGTTTCTTCGAGCGGCCCGACTGCACCTTCTCTCCACAGGCTAAAACGGCGTGTCCCGCCGCTAAAACATTAATCGCGCCGACGTGGTCGGCGTTTGCCGTATGTCCGCACTTGATGCAGGCGAACAGCGCCTGCGTCTTACGGTTATCGGCTGAAATATGACCGCAGCACGGACAGGTGCGGCTCGTATTCTTCGGCAACACGGCGACGAAGTAACCGCCGTTCCATGCCGCTTTGTATTCCAACTGGCGACGGAACTCGCCCCATCCCTGGTCGAGAATCGCCTTGTTGAGGCCCGATTTCGCGCGGACGTTGCGTCCCGGCGCGTCGGTGGTGCCCTTGGCAGACTTGCTCATGTTGCGTACCTGCAAGTCCTCGACGGCAATCATTGCGTGGTTTTTGCTGATCCTGTTCGATGCCTTGTGCAGGAAGTCTGCCCGCGCGTTTGCGATACGCGCGTGAATACGTTGGATTCGGTCCTTCTCCTTTTTCCAGTTCGCCGAGCCTTTGACCTTGCGGGCCATGCGGCGCTGATACTTCGCCAGACGCTTCTCGTGCTTCTTGAAGCTGGCGAGCGGCGCGATGTACGTGCCGTCGCTCAGGGTCGCGAAGCGAACCACGCCCATGTCGATACCGACCGCCGAGCCATGCGGAACCGGCTGTTCGACTTCGCGTACTGTGAGAATCGAGACAAACCATTTACCCCCACGCAGAGAGACGGTCGCGTTGCGAACTTCGCCGAGCACTATGCGGCTATTGCGATAGCGCAACCAGCCGAGCTTCGGAACCTTGATGCGACCGTTCCCAGCATCGACTGTGATCTGATTCTTGTCGGGAAACAGGAAGCTATCGCGCTCGCCCTTGCGCTTGAAGCGCGGAAAATTAGCGCGTTTGGCGAAGAAGTTCTGAAATGCGCGGTCACATGCCTGCTGCGCCATCATCAGCGCGTGACGAGGAGCATCAGATAGCCACGGCGTATCGGTGCTGTTTCGCCATTCGGTCAGATGCTTGCCGACTGCGAACTTGCCGATGTACTTGCCGCCTGCCTCATACGTTTCTTTCTGCAACGCCAGCGTCCTGTTGTAGACGAACCGGCAAGCGCCCGCGAACTGGCGCATCTTTCGCGCCTGCTCGCCGGTCGGCATCAGTTCGAATTTAAAGGCTTGGAGTCGTTGCATAAGGCCATAGTATAATTTGGTCTATGAGCAAAGACAACGACATTCGGCACGGAAGACACTGCGTTTTTCGTATGCACGTCCATTTGGTCTTCGTGACGAAATACCGTCGCGGAGTGTTTACGAAGGAAATCCTCGACGACCTACGGGACGTCTTCGTCAGGGTGTGCACAGACTTCGAATCGGAGCTAGTGCAATTCGACGGCGAAGACGATCATGTGCACTTGCTGGTGAACTATCCGCCGAAGGTGGCGGTATCGGCGCTGGTCAACAGCCTGAAGGGCGTGTCGAGCCGGATGATCCGCCAGAAAAACTATCCGACAATCCGGCGCAAGCTATGGGGCGGCGCACTCTGGTCGCCATCCTACTTTGCGGGGGCGTGTGGCGGTGCGCCCATCGCAATCGTGCGTCAGTACATCGAGCAGCAGCGAACGCCGCACTGAAGCAGTAGAAGGACAGTTACGCTGTCCGCGCTATCCTTCCTCCCCCTGAACGGGGAGGATTGCCGTGCTCATGTTTATCACGTTTGTCAATTTCATTCTTTGTCTCCTTGTTTGGCACGCTTTCACGTGCGTGGATCGCCCTGCCCATCCTGCTTACGCGCGCCAACTGACTGCGCCCGCACACATACAGACGCGTTGAAATCACCATGCAAAATCAGCAGGTGCAATGATTGATTTTCAGATTCAGAGTACGGCCAGCATGCCGCCATCCACATAGATGATCTGTCCGTTGACATAATCCGATGCCCGTGACGCCAGAAAGACGGCTGTACCGGCCAGTTCATCAGGAAGTCCCCAGCGTCCTGCAGGCGTGCGGCTTTTGACCCAGCCGTCAAATTGCGGATTGTTCAGCAAGGCTTCGTTCATGTCAGTTGCCATATAACCCGGACCGATGGCATTGATCTGGATATTGTGTGCCGCCCACTCGGCGGTCATGGCACGGGTCAGCATTTTCACCCCGCCCTTGGATACTGTGTAGGGAGCAACGGTCGCTCTGGCGCATTCACTGGTCAGAGAACCAATGTTGATGATTTTTCCGCCGCGGCCGCGCGCAATCATGCGTTTTGCTGCAGCACGCCCGACCAGGAACGCGCTGGTCAGGTTGGTATCCACAACCTTATGCCATTCCTCCACCTGCAATTGCGTCAGCGGTTTTCTGAGCTGAATGCCCGCATTGTTGATCAGAATATCCACCTGCGTACCCTGGGCATCCAGTTGCGCAAAGGCCGCGTCCACTGCGGACTCATCGGCCACATCAAAGGCAAGACCACTGGCGTTGAACCCCTGCTCCGTCAGTTGTCGCACAGAGGCGTCAAGGCGCCCGGACTGGGTTCCATTCAGAATGACCGACGCACCGTGTTCGGCCAGCGCCTGCGCAAAGGCAAAGCCCAGTCCTCGTGAGGAGCCGGTTACCAGCGCCGTTTTTCCCTGCAGATTGAATAATTCAGACATAATATTCTTCTATGGTTATCAAAGATTGCTGACTCTGACAGTCAGATCGTCCCGCTCAAAGACCTCTTCCCGTAATTCCACACCCAGTCCGGCGCCGTCCATCGGGTAGACATAGCCATTTTCAATTCGGGGGACGGCAGTGACCAGTTCGTTGTACCACCCCTTGTAGAACGCGCGCACCGACTCCTGAATCAGGGTATTGGGCTGACTGAACGAACAGTGAATTGCCGCTGCAAAGCCCACTGGGCCGATGCAGTCATGTGGCGCAAACGGCCGATGCCAGGTTTCGGCAAGCGCAGCGATCTTGCGTCCTTCGGTCAATCCGCCGCTCCAGCACAGATCCACCATCACAACTGACATCGCATCCTGATCCAGCATATCCTTGTATGGATATCTGGACCCCAATGTTTCGCTGGCACACACCCATACTGGCGTAGAACGCGCATATTCTGCCAGCGCCTGGGGAGAGTTCATGCGTATCGGGTCTTCATACCATCTTGGCGCATAGGGTTCGATGGCTCGGGCAATTTCTTTGGCGGCGGGCAGATTCCACAAGGAATGAAATTCGACCATGATGTCCATTTTGTCGCCGACGGCAAGGCGTATTTTTTCGAATGGCTCCAGCGCCTTTTTCATCTGTGATGAAGTAATGAACAGGCCTTTGTTTTCGATCGCCGCGGGGTCAAATGGCCAGATTTTCATGGCGCTGATGCCCTGCTCAAGCAGATCCTGGGCAAGTTCATCTGCACGATTCATGAACCCGTCCAGATCTTCATAGTTACCATTGGTCCCGCCCGATCGCATCTGCCAGTTGGAAACCGGCTTGATATTCTTCGATCTCACGTAACTGGAACCTGCGCAGGTGTTGTATACCCTGATTTTGTCGTGGCAGAGTCCGCCAAGCATTTGATGTACCGGCTGATTGCAGAGTTTGCCAAAAATATCCCAAAGTGCGATATCGATTGCTGACGCAGCCCGATATTCCGCCCCCGTAGAGGACTGCGCCATGGGAAGATTCAGCATTTCCTTGTGCAGTGCCTCGATATGCAAGGGGTTCTGACCCAGCAGACGTATGGCAAGTGTGTCATGAATATGAGCCTCGACGGCTCCTGCGCCATAAAAGGTTTCGCCCAGTCCGATGACGCCACTGTCGGTATGGATGCGCACCCAGATGACATTGAAAAATTCCTGCGTTCGCAAAGTCTCTATTTTGGTTATCTTCATGGCTGCTCCGGATAAAGACCAGTGGATACAGTGGCGCGCAAATCCATTTCTGCCCGCTCGATGATTTCAAGTACAGCACTCTCGGCCTGCGCAGGATTGCGTGAGGAAATAGCTGAAAACAGCGCCTCATGCAAGGGCTGAGAACTGGCGGGTCCACCGGGCACCTGTATGCACAAATCAAAACTGACTTCCAGAATTGCATTGATCGCCTGTTGCATATGGCGCAGAAACTGGTTATGACACGCGTCCAGAATTGCGCCATGAAAAGCCACGTCCGCCGGCACGTACTCACCCACGCCGTTTATGGCATTTGCCATGGCATCAAGATTGTGACGCATGACGGCCAGGTCTTCACTGCCTGCGCGCAAGGCGGCGTAACGGGCAGCCGCCGGCTCGATCACGCGCCGCAACTCCATAAGATCGGCAATGTATTTTTCATCGACCATTCCCGCACTCGCACGCCATCCGACCACTTTGGGATCGAATAACTGCCAGCTGTCCGGCGGCTGGACCAGCGTGCCGGTGCGTCGTCGAACGACAACAAGCCCGCGCGCACTCAGAGACTTGATCGCCTCTCGCACAACAATGCGACTGACACCGAGCAGATCGCAAAGGTCCGGCTCTGAAGGCAATGTGCTTCCCGCTGAATAGACGCCGGTGCAGATATCCGCGCCCAGTCTGTTCAGCACATCATCGTGTATGGTTGGTCTTGGTTTCATAATCACAAATATCAATTCATTATCACAATCATAATACGTATGATGTTTGAAATAAATGGTGTTTACCCTGATCGACTGCTTTCTCAGAGAATCAATTTGTTTCTGGTCTGCCTCGCCAAATCGAATGACTCAGTAAAGCGTCTTGCGCTGCCTTTCGGGAAGCTCCCGATCGTATTTTTCTCCATCGATACCGTCGCTGGTCAGTCCCGCCAGAATCTTGCCGGCTGAAGGCACGTTCAGATCTTGCCGCTCTGCTGGCGGATTCCATAGCCCCGAGCGTTGTATGGCGCGCGCACACTGAAAATAGACACGCTCCACATGAATCTCGATGACGCACTGCGGCGGCTTGCCTTTCATGGCCAGTTGCGCCAGCAAGGCCGGATCCACGCTGATGCGCCCCCGGCCGTTGACCCTCAGTGTCTCGCCCACACCAGGAATGAGAAACAGCAGCGCGACACGCGGATCTGACAGCAGATTGCGCAGGCTATCAATACGGTTGTTGCCACGTCGTTCCGGAAGCAGCAGGGTATGTTCATCCTGAATGTGGATAAAGCCTGCAGGATCGCCTCGTGGAGAGGCGTCCAGCCCATCCGGCCCGCTGATTGCCAGGATCGCAAACGGAGATGCCTCTATCATCGGCCGGTACAAAGGATGAATATGGTCGACTTCCTTTTTCAGCGACGCCTCCCCTACCGGTCCGAAAAGGCCGGTCAACTGCTCAGTATTGCGAATGTAATGGTGTTCTTCAAAATAGTGTTCTTCATTTTTCATAGGAAAGACGCATCCAGATAACAGGCACTGCAAGCAAGGCCACGAGCCCCCACTATATCGCTGCATTGAGTCCGTACTGTGTCGTGACGGCGTGTGTTACAGGATTTGTCCGACCTCGTGTTACATCAATTACGGGAACTCCTCGTCCTGTGTCATATCTAAAATCGACGGGAAGGCGTATGCTTTGCTGTGTATCGTCGATTCCGGCGAACATCATTAAGGAGATAGAAATGAAGAATGTGATTTTTTCGGGCATGCTGGCAGTGGCCAGTCTTGGTCTGGTCGGCAGTGTTGCCAGCGCAGCAGAGCCTCCCGTCAAGGCAGAGAACGGTATCCTCGTTGACAGCAAAGGCATGACGCTCTATACCTTCGATAAAGACAAAGAAATGCCAGGAAAAAGCGCATGCTCCGGCCAGTGTGCCGAAAACTGGCCTCCTTTGATGGCGACCGCGGAAGATAAAAAATCAGGCGATTACGATGTCATCAAGCGGGACGATGATCAATCACAGTGGACATATAAAGGCCAGCCGCTGTATCTGTTCAAGAAAGACGCCAAGCCTGGAGATAAAACGGGCGATGGGGTCAAGGACGTGTGGCACGTCATTACTCAGTAAGCAGTAATCTCAGCCAAGAGCAGTATCCAGAAACATCATGACCGCAAACCCGGCCATCAGACCAATCGTTGCAAAGGTCTGGTGACCATTGCGGTGCGTTTCCGGAATCACCTCGTGCGATACCACAAATATCATCGCACCGGCCGCCAGACCAAGACTCATTGGATAGGCCAGCGCCATGCCGCTGGACATACCCACGCCGACAATAGCGCCTAGCGGCTCCATCAAACCCGAAGCGGCAGCAATCAGCACGGCACGTCCTGCAGACATGCCGGTAGCCCGCAAGGCCAGCGCCACGGCAAGCCCCTCTGGAATATCCTGAATGGCAATAGCCGTTGTCAGCGGCAGTCCAACTGCCATATCCGATTTGGAAAAGCTGACGCCAATCGCCATCCCTTCGGGCAGGTTATGCAAAATAATGGCCAGTACGAAAAGCCACACGCCATTCAACCGTTTGTATTCCGGTCCCTGGGTACCAACCTGCGGGTGCATGTGCGGCGTGAAAAAATCCAGACCCAGCATCAACAGCACACCAAAGGCCAGACCCAGCACAACAATCGCGGAGCCCGCGACTGCATTGCCCATGATATCCTGCGCCGCATCCAGACCCGGCAGAAGAAGTGAAAATGAACTCGCCGCAAGCATCATCCCGGCGGCGAATCCTAGCATCGTGTCCTGAGCCCGCTCAGGAATCGTGCGCAAAGCAAACGCGGCAAGCGCCCCCACAGCAGTCGCCGCAAAACCGGCCATGCCACCGAGCAGCGCATAATGAAATGCTGACGCATCCACTGTGGTGAACGCGGTATAAAGACCACTTAGTATCAGAAGCAGCAAGCAAAGGCCTGCCGCCAACAAACCCATCGTAACCTTGGGGCTCTTGCGGGCCTGCAGACCCCAAGCCTGCCACAGCGACTGCTGAACTACGTCATGCCTATTCATTTTCACCTTGCGAATGTCGAAAGTCTGTGTAGTGAATCCACACATAGTAACAAACTGACATCCTGGATGGTGACTAAAGATATAGGTATCGTGTCAATAGGCCTTTGCGCAGGAATACAAATTCCCTACGCGACTATGCCCCCGCAATTGCCCTTGCGGATGTGCCGAAATTTGGGACGCGGCCAGTCGAATCGGGACATTATGTTGCGGTTTTTATCTGTCAAACTCATGGTTTTCCACTAGAATGAGACTGGCTCTTCCTATTTCAACTGAATTGACAGGAAATCACGATGGAAATATCGGAACACAGGATCGTCATAGTGGGCGGCGGTGCAGGCGGACTTGAACTGGCGGCCAAGCTCGGACGCAAATTTGGTCCGCGGCACATCTTTCTGGTGGATGCCGGTGTCTTTCATATCTGGAAGCCGTCACTGCACGAGGTGGCATCGGGCACGCTGGATATCCATCGTGAAGGTTTGTCGTACGCGATGCTGGCCAAAGATCACGGCTTCACGTTCGTGCCAGGTGAAATGGACGGCATTGATCGACAGGCACGGACCATTCACGTCAAATCCGTATCCAGTGAAGGCGAAGAGATATTCTCTGCCAGAGATATCCCTTATGACACACTTGTGATGGCTGTCGGCAGTCGGTCCAACTTCTTCAATACGCCAGGTGCCGAAGAATTTGCGACCGCGCTGGATTCAACAGAACAGGCCGAAAAATTTCGTCTGAAATTCCTGCGGGAACTGATCAGTGCCGAACAACGCAAGGCATCAACCACCGGCCCCGCATTGAATATTGCAATTGTGGGCGGTGGTGCCACCGGTGTCGAATTGGCCGCTGAATTGCTGGAGGCCGGTAAAGATCTGGGCTTCTACGGCATCAATGAACTGAATCCGGAAAAAGATATACACATCACGCTGCTCGAAGGCAGCCCACGCATTCTGGCCGCCCTGCCCGAAAAAACCTCGGCCGCTGCCAGCAAGCTGCTGAAGCAGCGCGGAATTGAGGTGAAGACGTCTGTCCTGGTTGCATCGGTGCAGGCAAAAGAAGTGACCGATTCCAATGGCAATAGTTACCCGGCAGACCTGACTGTTTGGGCTGCTGGTATCAAGGCGCCGGGCTTTCTGACGCAGCTTGGCCTGGAAACCAACAGGATCAATCAGATTGTTGCTGACAAAACGCTGCGTACCAGCGATCCGGCCATTTATGCAATGGGCGACTGTGCCCAGGTGGAGTGGGAAGACGGCCATTTTCTGCCGGCCAGGGCTCAGGTCGCACATCAGCAGGCAGATTACCTGGTCAGAGAACTGGGCGCGCGCATTGAAAACCGCCCCGCTTCAGGCAAGCCCTTTGTCTTCAAGGATTATGGCTCACTGGTCTCTGTCGGGCACAACAAAGGCGTGGGCAGCCTGATGGGTGTGCTCACGGGGAAAAGCCTGTTTGTGGAAGGACTGCTGGCCCGATTGATGTATATGAGCCTGCATTTGATGCACCATATGACGATACTGGGAATACCAAGAACCGGCGCCGTTGCGCTGGGCCGGCTGCTTTTAAAGCGAAGCACGCCGCGGGTCAAGCTGCACTGACGTACGCCCGCTCAAGCATGGCGGGCGCTTCCGCATACGGAACGTTGCCAAACACTGCTGCATTGCCTTCAAACCGGCTGCTTACGAATGCATCGGCCACCCAGGTCGGCGCATGCCGGTACAGCAGATTTGCCTGAACCAGCAGCACCAGCCGTTGGGTAATGCCGCGTGCCTGCGCCTGCAAATGCCCGTCCTTTTCGTTAAGACACAGAGTCAGTTCCTTCACACCTGCTGCCAGCAAGGGATGCGCCGAGCTTTCCTGTGTCAATGACTCGAGCAGCAGTTGCGCTGCCTCCGGGTGCCTTGACAGCGCACGCAGCACATCCAGACACATCACGTTTCCTGAGCCTTCCCAGATAGAGTTGACCGGCGCCTCACGAAGCAGTCTGGCCAGCGGAGCATCTTCAACATAGCCATTACCGCCCCACACTTCCAGACACTCGGCGATAGCCGCTACGCTTCTCTTGCATACCCAGAATTTTGCTGCTGGCGACATGATACGCAGCAGGGCCGCCTCTCGCGGATCATCCTGATGCGCGACGGCATTGGCCAACGCCATGCCCAGCCACATTGCCGCTTCGCTCTCCAGCGCCAGATCAGCAAGCACTGACTGCATCAGCGGCTGATCAGCCAGTCTTTTTCCAAATGCCATACGATGACGAACGTGATGAATGGCCAGAACCACTGCCTGACGCAGCAGGCCTGCACTGCCCAGCACACAATCAAGTCTGGTCTGATTGACCATGCGCAGGATCATAGGCAGACCGGCTCCCTGCTCGCCTACCCGCAATCCCCAGGCCCCCTCGAACTGCACTTCGGCACTGGCATTGGAACGGTTGCCCAGTTTGTCCTTGAGTCGCTGAATACGCACACCATTTCGATTTCCATCCGGACGCCAGCGCGGCACATAAAAACAGCTTAGCTGTTCGTCCTCATTGGCCAGCACCAGATGTGCGTCGGACATAGGAGAAGAGAGAAACCATTTATGTCCATGCAGCTCGTATGCCGCTTGTGATTCATACTGGCCGTTATTGATTGCAACTGTGATATTGCTTCTAACGTCAGACCCACCCTGCCTCTCAGTCATTCCCATGCCAATCATCATGCTGCGCTTCTGCGCAAGAGGGGCATCTGAACCATCGTACCGCTTGCTGAAAATCCGCGGCGCCAGGTGCGAGAATAGAGGCTGATCATGCAGCGCTGCGACAGAGGCAAAAGTCATGGTAACCGGGCACAGACTGCCTGCTTCAATCTGCGCATGCAGATAAAAAAGGGCAGCGCGACGAACGTGTTTGCCGTCCTGCCAGGCAGAGGAATGTACCCCCTGTTCAAAAAGCATGCCCAGCAGTGCGTGCCAGGCAGGATCAAAGATGACGCGGTCCTGGCGTTCACCGGTGCGAGTATAGAGCGCCGGTTCCGGCCCATGCGTATTGGCTCGTTGCGCCAACTGCATAACATCTTCCGTACCGAGTCTGCTTCCGTAATTCCGGCAGTCCTGCGTTGCACTCTCGGCAGAAAAGACTTCCAGCGCTCGCTGCAGTGCCGGATCGCATTCAAAGACATTAATGTTTTTCAGGTCAGGGACCTGATTATCGGGCGTGATGAATCTGGTGCTTTCCATGGCAGCCTCCGCATTTATCCTTCCCTATTCTGAACACCTCCTCGGCCTGGCTTCTCAGCTTCGTATATACCCGGTCGGGGGCGTCCATGCCATTTCCTGCCAGTCATGGACGGTATCACAATTGAATTCTAAGCCATCTGCAGCAATTTGCACGCGAAAGCCTTGTATTCAGTCTCCCGTAGCAAGTCTTTCAATAATCGGACAGTCGGGTCTGTTATCACCATGACAGTGATCTGCCAGATAGGCCAGTTCATCCCGGATGGAACGCAGTTTGGCGATATCTTCGTCCAGCTCGTTGATATACTGCTGCGCCAGCTGCTGCACATCGGCACTATGGCGCGAGGTATCTTCCCAAAGTCCCATCAGAGTTCTGATTCGATCCAGCGAAAAACCCAGTTCGCGCGCACGACGAATGAACGACAGGATCTGCTGATCCTGGGACGTATATTTGCGATACCCGGCATCACTGCGACCTGCCGGCCGGATCAGGCCGATTTTCTCGTAATAGCGGATCATTTTGGCGCTTACGCCGCTGGCCGCCGATACTTGACCGATATTCATACAAACCTGCGCAATCGAAGTGCATTCATGACCACGAACACGCTGGACAGAGCCATGGCACCAGCGGCAAACATGGGGGAAAGTAGCGTGCCATTGACAGGAAACAGCACACCCGCAGCAACAGGAATCAGTGCGACGTTATAAATAAATGCCCAGAACAGGTTCTGTCTGATGTTGCGCATGGTCGCATGCGACAGCGCAATGGCTTTGGGTACCCGGGATAAATCACCGGACATCAGAACCACATCAGCCGAATCAATGGCAATATCCGTACCTGATCCAATGGCAATACCGACATCAGCAACGGCCAGGGCCGGTGCATCGTTGATGCCATCACCCACAAAAGCGACTGCGCCCTCAGTTTTCTGCAGCTGCCGCACCGTCTCTGCCTTGGCATCCGGCATGACCGGCGCCACCACCTCATCGATCCCCAGTTCACGAGCAATCGCCTGCGCCGTACGATGATTGTCGCCACTGATCATGACCACTTTGAGACCCTGTTCGTGCATGGCTTTGATGGCTTCAGGCGTGGTATCACGAATGCTATCGCCCACGGTGATAATGGCGGCCAGCTTGTTATCGATAGCGACATAAAGCGGCGTTCTGCCTTGGTCAGCCAGACGCTCAGCCGTTTCAGCAAAAACGGAAGGATCCAGATTCTGTTGACGCATCAGGCTATCAGAGCCGACGAGTAGCGCTTTTCCATCGACCTGAGCACGCAGCCCAAGCCCCGTCAATGCCTCGAATGTCTCAACAGGCATCAGATTCAGATTCGCTTCTTGCGCCGCGGCCACAATGGCCCGGGCTATTGGATGCTCAGAGCGGGACTCAGCAGCAGCGACCAGCGCCAGGACCTGTTCCCGCTTATAGCCTTCGGTGAAGGCCATCTCGCTTAATTCAGGCGTTCCCTTCGTCAGCGTTCCGGTCTTGTCGACTGCAATGACACGCACATTCATGAGCGTTTGCAGGGCTTCACCCTGCCGGAACAGAATACCCATCTGCGCAGCACGACCCGTCCCCACCATAATCGACGTCGGCGTTGCGAGCCCCATGGCGCAGGGGCATGCGATTATCAGTACGGCCACGGCATTGACCAGTGCCAGACCGATAGCCGGCTGCGGCCCCACCAGCATCCATATCACAAAGGTGATTGCGGCAACAAGCATGACGGCGGGCACAAACCACATGGTGATGCGATCGACCAGCGTCTGTATCGGCAACTTGGCACCTTGCGCCTGCTCAACCATACTGATGATTTGCGACAGCACGGTATCCGCGCCAACGCCGGTTGCGCGCAGCGTGAGGATGCCATTCTGGTTCACTGTTCCTCCTACCACCGAGGCGCCGGCCGTTTTCTCCACGGGCATGGGTTCGCCACTGATCATCGACTCGTCGACAAAACTGTTGCCCTCAATCACTTCACCATCAACGGGAACACGTTCACCGGGGCGCAATTCAATCACATCCCCGACAATCACATTCTCGATAGGCACTTCGGTAACCGTACCATCACGCCGCACATTTGCAGTCGTGGCACGCAGGCCCGCAAGCCGGTTGATTGCTTCTGAGGTATTGCCCCGTGCCTGCGCCTCCAGATATCGGCCGAGCAATACCAGAGCTACAATCACAGCGGCGGCCTCGAAATATACATTCACAGTCCCGTCCGGCAACCACTGTGGCGCGAACGTTGCGACGACAGAAAACAGATAGGCAGCCGTCGTTCCCACGGCCACCAGGGAATTCATGTCAGGTGTCATACGCAGCAATGCAGGTATTCCCTTTGCAAAGAAGCGACGACCGGGTCCGGCCAGTACTGCCGTGGTAAGGACAAACTGCAGATACCAGCTGTTCTGTGTACCAATGGTTTCATCAATCCAGTGATGGAATGCGCCACTGACATGCGCACCCATTTCCAGCACAAATACCGGCAGGGCCAGTATCACCGCCAGAATCAGATCACGTTTGAGTCGGTTGCGTTCCGCCGCACGATTCTGCGCCTGCTGATCGCGGCTTTGACGCGGATTGTCAATCACCTGCGCCTCATAGCCTGCACGTTCGACAGCCTGCGTCAGTAACATCGTGTCCAGATTCTGCGGAATCCGAACCTGCGCTCGTTCCGTTGCAAGATTGACATTTGCCGCCTGCACACCTTCCACCCCAGCGAGTGCTTTTTCAACATGACGCACGCAGGAGGCGCAGGACATGCCTTCAACGGACAGCTCAATCATCCGACCTGCGTCTTCACTGTTGGCGGGAACGGCGGCTAAGCTGTTGCGTGTGGCGATAGAATGGTTCATGACGAAACTTCCTGTAGAAAAGCTCAAGTGCTTTCACTATAAAGCTTACCATGATGGGAAGGTCAAGGCGCATTTGGTCATGTATCGGGCATACTTATCGCCAGTGGCGCAGATCATTCGACGACCATTGCGGCAGGCTGCAGGCAGTATGCGATGGCGCAGCGCAGACAATATCGGTAAACTAGGCCACTTCCATTTTCCCGAAGCCAGTGTCATTTCCCGTAGAGTCCTGGCTTTTCTCTTTTCTTTTTTTCTTTTCCCATTGCCGAGACCACTGAAAACACCATGGACCTGCCCAATCACCAACTCACCATGACCGTCCTGATGACGCCCGATATGGCCAATTTTTCCGGCAATGTCCACGGCGGTACGATCCTCAAATTGCTGGACCAGGTGGCCTACGCCTGTGCGAGCCGGTACGCCGGCCGTTATGTGGTGACGCTTTCCGTGGATCAGGTCATGTTCCGTCAACCCATTCATGTGGGCGAACTCGTAACATTTCTGGCCTCGGTCAATTACACTGGCAATACGTCGATGGAAATCGGCATCAAGGTTGTGACCGAAAACATCCGCAGCAAGCAGATTCGTCATGCAAACAGCTGTTTTTTCACCATGGTGGCGGTGGATGACGAAGGAAATACAGTTACCGTACCGCCGCTGTCGCCCGCCAACGACCTGGAACAATGCCGCTACGAGGCCGCCAAAATGCGCCGGGCGCTGCGCAAAGATCTGGAAGCACGATATGGCGCCATTCGCGACACCGCTGGCTCGTAACCGGATTCAATTACAAACAGAAACGACTCAGACAGAAAATATTCAGGATTTTCAATTATTTAGCTTGATTTATTAAGAAAATACTGCTACTATTGGCACTAATAAGACGTCTCTCACAATTCACGATGCGAGACAAACCCCCAATAAAAACGGCGTACCAGGCGTATGCATTCCAGGGGAATATTTCAGACGTCATATTGCATGTGCCATTGGCCAGCATGAACATAATGTTCCCAGCCAATGCACCTCTTTAAAAATGAGTGCGCCCGTATTCCTAAACCCAAAATCATCTCGGGCGCCATCATTCTGCAATAAACATCAGCTACGCTATGCAAAGCTGAACCGGATATGCCGGAGCAGAAATCCCAACAACTATAATTTCATAATAAAGGAAATGAACATGAAGTTACTGAAACGCTTTCGCCAGGAATTTGGCCCTCAGAACAATAACAACAATCAGCAGCATCCTGCTGCGAACACACCAGCGAAACCCGTGGGTTTCAAACTGGGCATTGTGATGAACCAGCCGCAATTTCGTCTGCGCACAGAAAAATAACCTTCTTTAACACTATCCCTGGTTAGAACGTGTCATGGATGACACAATTTTATTGATAAGCCGGAACGTCCAATAACGAGCACGCCCTCTCAAACGCTCAATACCAACGAGACACCGCCCTGACATGAGGTCAGACTTTTCCAGGGAACATCAAACGCGAAGCCCGCTGCCGGCATGAATCCGGACAGCGGGCTTTTTATTGCGTGGGTTTTATACTGCGCGACCCTTATACCGCGTGAGCCTGATACGGCATGACCCTTATACTTTGAGGCCTCTCTTTCCGCACGGCTTACAGACTGCGCGGGTTTTACACTGCGTGGCTCATATCAAGTCCAACGCAGTATTCACCAGGTCAGGCGCCGTATTGATCAAATCACGCGCATCATTTATTTGACAGCATACAGATACAGTTCGACGCGACGATTCTGCGCGCGTCCGGCGGCTGTTGCATTGTCGGCGATCGGATCGTTAGGACCGCGGCCTTCGATGCTCATACGGCTGCTGTTCACACCTTTGCCGTTCAGATAATTCACAACGCTCTGCGCGCGATTAACTGACAATTGCTGATTGAATGCCATTTGACCGGTGCTGTCTGTGTGGCCGACAGATTTCAAACGCAATTGCTGGCTTTCGTTCATGGACTGGGCCAGGGCATCCAGCACAGGGAACAGCGCTGGCTTCAGATCATATTTGGCGGTGTCAAACGTTGCCCCTTCAGGAATATTCACCTTCAGGCTGCCATCAGGCATTTTGGTGGTGGAAATACCCAGCTCTTTGCCGCCCGCATCGTTGACGCGACCAACAATGCGATCCCAGTTGTATCCTACAATGGCTCCGCCGATCGCACCAATGCCGGCGCCGATTCCTGCACTTTTTGAGGAATCGCCGATCAGTGCACCCAGGCCAGCGCCGAGCGCAGCACCCACACCGGTACCTGCGGCCGTATTGCCGCCCTGCGTTGCGCAACCGGCAAGCAGCGCACCAGTGACCAGAATCGCCGCAACTCGAGTTTGACGAATAAACATGGACTTCTCCTTATTGGATTTGTTTATGTACTAGCAAGACGGGACATCACCGACGACATCCACGGTGCACATACAATAACCGAGACCCGGTCAAAGCGCAAGCCTCATGCGGGTTACAGGTTTACAGATGGAGTCGGACAATGCAGCAGCATGACCAGCTTGCAGTCAGCTTGAGTGGCCAGCCGGAAAGTAATCTGTTCGAACTCGCGATAGCCAAGATCTGGATGATTGAATGCTCGCAAGCCCCCTTCTCGCTCCACCACAACCTGGCGCGTCCACCAATGACGGAACACGGCACTGCCTGTCAGTAGTTCATCAATCAGACTGGTCGTGTCGGCGTCGTCCAGATAGGCCCCAATATCCGCGCGGAATTCGGCAACAACCCGATGGGCACGGGTTTCCCAGTCAACCACCAGCGACTGCGCCCGTTCATCCAGGAAGATGAACCGCAACAGGTTAGGCTGCCCCTGTGCGCCCATCCATCCTGCAAAGACGTCATCCAGCGCGGCATTGAACGCCAATACATCCCAATGTCTGTCCAGAATATAAGCAGGGGCATTGATGCTGTCGACGCAGGCCTGTAGCGATGCAGCGGGGGCGCTGCTGGCTGTTGTGGTGCCATGATCGGGATCACTGACATCGGCGAGTTCGAAGAGATAGGCGCGCTCGGCCCGGGTCATTTGCAGAACTGTGGCAAGCCTTGCCCAGACAGCGGGCGAGACAGAAACATTCCTGCCCTGCTCGATCCAGGTATACCAGGTCACGCTGATATCACAAAGCTGAGCGACTTCTTCGCGTCGCAAACCCGGCGTGCGCCGACGCTGCCCGCCGGCAATCCCGGCCTGCTGTGGTGTGACGCGATCGCGCGCGCTGCGCACAAAATCGCCCAGCGCCTTTTTACGAAATGCCCCATGTTTCTCAGCCATAACGCTCCAGCCTGCTGTTACCTTAGCGTGTATTGTTAACCCAGCACGCTCATCAGTGAACGCCGGACCTCTTCTTCCGACATACCGCTGCGTGCCACATAATCCTGCAACTGATCCTGGCCAATGGTACCCACATTGAAGTAACTCGATTCCGGATGACTCAGATAGAAGCCAGACACACTGGACGCCGGATACATGGCCATGCCGTCAGTCAGTTGCATGCCAATATCTTCTGTCTGCAGGACTTCAAACATATCAATTTTTACCCGATGCTCCGGGCACGCGGGATAGCCCGGCGCCGGACGGATTCCCTGATATTTTTCATCAATCAGGGCCTGGTTGTCCAGATCTTCGTCGTTCACATAACCCCACAGATCGCGGCGAACCCGGGCGTGCATGCATTCCGCAAAGCCCTCGGCCAGTCGATCTGCCAGCGCCTTCAGCAGAATGGACGAGTAATCATCCATCTCGGCTTCAAATTTTTTCTCGTATTTTTCAATACCGATGCCACCTGTGACAGCGAAGAGCCCGATGTAATCCTTGACGCCAGTCTCGCGCGGCGCGATATAGTCGGCGAGGCATTTGTTGGCCACCCCTTCGCGCTTTGCACCCTGCTGCCGCAGATTACGCCAGGTAAACAAGACCTCTTCGCGTGATTCGTCTGTGTAGATTTCAATATCTTCATGATTCACGGTGTTGGCCGGATAAAAGGCAATAACGCCGCCCGCTGTCAGCCAGCGCTGCTCCACTACTTTTTTGAGCATGACCTGCGCATCGTCAAACAGCTTGCGCGCCTGTTCACCCACAACCTTGTCATCCAGAATTTTCGGATACTGACCAAACAGACTCCAGGTCTGAAAAAACGGTGTCCAGTCAATGAACGGTATGATTTCTGCCAGATCGAAATTCTTGAATTCTCGCCGCCCGAGAAATTTCGGACGTGGTGGTGTGTAGTTGCTCCAGTCAATGGCCGGCGCTGCTTTGCGTGCTTCTTCCAGCGTAATGATAGGCGTTGCCTTGCGATTGGCATGACGCTCACGCACCAGCTCATATTCTTCACGCACCTGCGACAGATACGTCTCCACCTGATCGGAAACCAGATTGGTCGCCACACCTACAGAGCGGCTGGCATCCGGAACATAAATGACCGGTCCGTCGTAATGCGGCGCAATCTTGACGGCAGTATGCACGCGACTGGTGGTTGCACCGCCAATCAGAAGAGGAATATTTTTCTCGCGGAAATAAGGATCGCGCTGCATTTCCGATGCCACATAGGCCATCTCTTCCAGGCTTGGCGTAATCAGGCCGGACAACCCCACGATATCGGCGTTTTCTTCCTTGGCTTTGGCAAGAATCTGCGCGCACGGCACCATGACGCCCATATTCACCACTTCGAAATTATTACATTGCAGAACCACGGTCACGATATTCTTGCCGATATCGTGCACATCGCCCTTCACAGTTGCAATAACCACTTTGCCCTTGGCGCGCACATCGCCACCTGCCGCTTCAATCTGACGCTTTTCCTCTTCAATGAAAGGAATCAGATGCGCCACCGCATGCTTCATCACACGCGCCGATTTCACGACCTGAGGCAGGAACATCTTGCCGGCGCCAAACAGATCACCCACGACGTTCATGCCATCCATCAGCGGACCTTCAATCACCTCAATGGGACGACCGCCGCGCGCAGCGATTTTCTGCCTGACCTCTTCCGTGTCTTCTACAATGAATTGTGTAATACCGTGAACCAGCGCATGAGACAGGCGCTTTTCCACTTCCTGTTCACGCCAGCTCAGATCTTCTTCTTTCTTCGTGCCGCTGCCTTTGACCGAATCGGCATATTCCACCAGCCTCTCGGTTGATGTGCGCTCATCATTGGGATCGGTTTTACCCACCGGCTCCTGTCTGTCCAGAATCACATCTTCGACCAGGTCACGGGTTTTCGGATCCAGATCCGCGTAGACACCCAGCATGCCCGCATTCACAATGCCCATGGTCATGCCTTCCTGAATCGCATAATACAGAAAGACGGTATGGATGGCCTCGCGCATGGCCTCGTTCCCGCGGAACGAAAAACTCACATTGGAAACGCCACCTGAAATGCGTGCGTGCGGCAAGTTGTCATGAATCCAGCGCGTGCCTTCAATGAAGTCAACTGCGTAGTGATTGTGTTCATCGATTCCTGTTGCGACCGCAAACACATTGGGATCGAAAATAATATCTTCCGGCGGAAAGTCCAGCTCATCCACCAGCAGATGATAAGCCTTGCCGCAAATGTCCTTGCGACGCTGCAGGGTATCTGCCTGACCCTCTTCGTCAAACGCCATGACCACGACAGCCGCACCGTACTTGCGGCACAGGCGTGCGTGCTCCAGAAAGGGTTCGACGCCTTCCTTCATGGAAATCGAATTAACGATGGGCTTGCCCTGAACACATTTGAGACCTTCTTCAATCACTTCCCATTTTGAACTGTCAATCATGATGGGAACGCGCGCGATATCAGGTTCAGATGCGATCAGATTCAGAAAGCGGCGCATATTCGCTTTCGAATCCAGCATGGCTTCATCCATATTGATATCAATGATCTGTGCGCCATTCTCTACCTGCTGGCGGGCAACGGTCAGCGCTTCGTCGAATTTTTCTTCGCGAATCAGGCGCAGGAACATTTTGCTGCCTGTCACATTGGTTCGTTCGCCCACATTCACGAATAATGATTCGTCATCAATATTGAGCGCTTCAAGCCCGGATAGCCGTGTTTTGACAGGGACATCGGGTACGGTACGTGCAGGCAGCTGCTGCACTTTCTCAACAATGGCGGCAATATGTTCGGGCGTGGTGCCACAGCAGCCACCCACCATATTTACGAAACCCGCTTGTGCAAATTCCTGCAAAAGAGATGAGGTGTCGTCCGGCGTTTCATCGAAACCCGTATCGCTCATGGGGTTAGGCAGACCGGCATTCGGATAGACGCAAAGCCAGGTATCACAGATCTTGGACAGTTCTGCAATATAAGGCCGCATCAGCGCGGCGCCCAGGGCACAGTTCAGGCCAATGGTGACGGGACGCGCATGACGCACCGAATTCCAGAACGCTTCCACCGTCTGGCCGGACAGAATACGGCCGGATGCATCGGTGACGGTGCCGGAAATCATGACCGGCAGCCGGATCTTACGCTCCTCGAAAATGGTTTCGACGGCAAAGATGGCCGCCTTGGCATTGAGCGTATCAAAAATGGTTTCGATCAGAACAATATCAATTCCGCCATCCAGCAGCCCCCTGAGCTGCTCTTCATATGCCGACTGTAATTGTTCGAATGTGATATTGCGTGCGCCCGGATCATTGACGTCCGGCGAAATCGATGCCGTTTTGGGCTGAGGTCCCAATGCGCCGGCGACAAACCGGGGCCGATCCGGAGTACTCCAGGCATCACAGGCCTTGCGGGCGAGACGCGCCGACTCAAGATTCAGCTCGTATGCGATATCAGGAAGATCATAATCCCCCTGGGCGACTGAGGTTGCACCGAAGGTATTGGTTTCGATAACGTCGGCCCCGGCCTTCAGATACTGCTCATGAATCTGGCTGATAATATCCGGCCGAACCAGCGAAAGCAGTTCATTGTCGCCCTTGACGTCCTGATGATGTTCCGCGAACCGTTCGCCACGAAAATCGGATTCGGTCAGCTTGTAACGCTGGATCATGGTGCCCATGGCCCCGTCCAGCACAAGAATCCGGCCTTTTTGCAGTTCCTCTACAAAGCGGGCACCAGATGTGTAGGATTCGATTGGATAAGGCAAGGCAGGATATGGCACGTTCAGGCTCGATCTATTTATTTGAATTCAATACAAAATTGTAGCGGATTTGCAACCATGACGCCCTCAAACCCCTGACGCCAGCGGGCAATTGGGCGCTGACAGCGCTTTGGCGCGCTCTGCGCGGAATCTGAAGTGGCCGTCCCGCTTCAATAAGTGCATCGATCTGGCGGATATCAAGGCAGATATAAGCTATTTAGCGCGATTCAGGCGTGTGGCGGTGCAATTACGCCTGTCATCAACTGTACCAATCTATTACAATTGCATTTTCAGGGTGCATTCACCATGCCTGGCATGGGGTGAATGGTAAACGGGAAACAGGAAAGTGACCACGCCAGTCACTGCAACCTGTGCTGCCCCCGCAACGGTAAACAGGCTCTGGCCTGCAGCCCGACATCGGCCCTGAAACTGCCGTTGGCTCCTGAACCGGAGCCGCTTCCATTCGAACCTGATGTGCGGGGTCGCGCATCCTTTACCGGTATCACATATGAAGTTCTCTCTTACGCCCATGGCGCTTGCCCTGGCGCTGCTGCCCTTCGCCGCTGTGGCACAAACCTCAACTTCCGCTGTCGCTCCCACTGTTACCACTGCACCTGAAACAAACGTCACACGGCTGGATACGATTGTGGTTACGCCCGCGCGTGACAGCCAGCCATTGTCCGATGTTTACGGAGACGTCAGCGTTATCACAAATGAAACGCTGCGCAGTGCCGGTTCTGCCTCATTGACCGAACTGCTATCCCGCCAGCCTCAGATTCAGGCCTATCAGCAGGGAGGCCCGCAGACCCTGTCCGGGATTTTCATGCGCGGCGCCAGTCCGCAGCAGACGCTGGTCATGGTAGATGGTCAGCGTATCAATGATCCGGCCACAGGCAGTACTTATCTGAGCGCGATCGATCCCACCACCGTCGAACGCGTGGAGATTTTGCGCGGCGCAGCCAGCAGTCTGTATGGTTCGGATGCAATGGGTGGCGTCATCAATATCATCACGCGCCCTGACGGCGCCGACAAACCACTCAGCGTTTTTGGAAACATTGGTGTCGGCACGCACAGCCTGTTCAAAAGCAGCCTGGGAATTTCCGGTGCCAAAGATGGCTGGGATTATCGGCTCGCGGGCAGCTACGCCAGCAGCGACGGCTTTAATGCCACACGTGAAAAACTGGGTGAATTTACATACAACCCTGATCGTGATGGCTACGAACAGGCTTCACTCTCCGGCTCGCTAGGCTATACCTGGAAACCCGGAAACCGCCTGGGCGTCTCATTCTATAATGGCTATACGAATGGCGAGTTTGATACCGGCGCCTATGACACCAACACATTTGGCATTATGCGTCAGCAGTCTGTTGCCGTCACAAGCAATAACCGTCTGACCGACTGGTGGGAAAGCGTGCTGCAGGTCAGCGTCAATCGCAACCTCTATGATTCGCGTGCATCCTATGGCGATTCCGTCATCGGCAGCATTCAGCGCACGTATTCCTGGCAGAACAACTTTGCCATCAACAAGCAGAATAGCTTGTCCCTGTTGCTTGAACGCAAGGACGAAAGCATCTTCGGCACAACCACCTACGAAAAAGACAAACGTCATACCAACGCTGCCGGCCTGATCTACCGCGGCAATTTCGATCGTCATCACCTGCAGGCCAGCCTGCGCAACGACAATGTCTCCGGCTACCAGAGCAAAACCACCGGCAGCCTGAGTTATGACTTTGATATCACGTCCCAGTGGTCTGTCGGCGTGGCGGGCAATACGGGCTATCGAGTTCCTACCTTTGCTGACCTGTATACCCCTTTGAGTTTCGGCTATAAGGGCAATCCGGACCTGAAACCGGAAACGTCCCGCAATATCGAATTGCGAACCGCCTGGAAAACTGACGATACCACTCTGTCGGTCAACGCATGGCAAACGAAATATCGCGATCTGATCAACGGGTACGTTTGCGACGAGATGTTCAACTGTACGGCTGAGAATACCGACAGGGCCACCGTCCGCGGCATTTCGCTGAATGTTGAACATCAGTTTGACAACACCCGAGTCTATGCCGGCGCCGACTTCATGAGTCCCAAAGATGACGAAACCGGCAAACAGCTGATCCGACGTGCGCGTCAGGTCTATCGACTGGGTGCTTCTCAGAACCTCGGTCAGGCGACTCTGGCTGCGGACTTCACCCACACGGGACGGCGCTACGATGACAAGGACAACACCCGCGAAAGAAGACTGGGTAGTTACGGACTGCTGAATCTGCGAGCCAGCTATGCATTCAGCAAAAACCTGGAAGCGCAGGTCAGCTGGAACAACGTGCTGAACAAAAAGTATGAAACGTCGTACGGTTACAATCAGGCCGGTACCAACGTCTTCTTCAATCTCGCCTTCCGCATGTGAACCATGAACAGCCGCAAATACAAACGTGTTCTGAAAATGACAGGTGCAGTATTTGCGGCGCTGCTATTGGCGGCACCGACAGCCTGGGGACAGAAAACCGCCATCACCCTTTCTCCCCATCTGACTGAACTGGTCTATGCGGCCGGCGCCGGCGCACATCTGCTGGGTGTCTCGGAAGGCAGCAACTATCCACCCGCTGCCGCCGCGCTGCCTAAGGTGGGCAGCGGTGTGACACCCAATATCGAACGCATTGCCGTGCTTCATCCTTCGGTGATTCTGGCATGGGGTTATAGAAACGGAACAAACCAGGGTGACCCGGCCCTGCAGAAACTTAACATCCCCATTCGCTACCAGGCTCCTCAATCCCTGGACGATGTCATTCGTGATATTGGAGAACTGGGAAGTCTGTTCGGGACGCAACAGGTGGCAGGAGCCAATTTGCGGCAATTGCAGACCATCCTGTCTTCGACCCGAGCCCGATATGAACATGCAGACCCGGTCAGTGTCTTTCTGCTGGTCAGCCGCGAACCGCTATATACGCTGGGAAACAATTCATTTGTGATGGATGCGCTGCATGCCTGTGGCGCTGAATCGGCGTTTACATCGCTGACGGCGCCCGCGCCGATTGTGAGCCGGGAGCAGCTGCTTATCGCGCGCCCGCGGATAGTACTGTTTGCAGCAAAAGATCAGGATACCGAGCAACAGGCGATTTCGCGGACACTGGCCAGTATCGGCCTGCAGCTGAAGCCCGACCAGATTATTGGCCAGGACCCGGATATCCTTTTTCGACCGACCGACAGGCTGATTCGCAGCTTGCCGGCACTATGCGAGCAGATAGATCAGATCAGGCGCCGCCTGCCTCAAGCTGCTTCTGAATCGCCTTAGCGGCGACCACACCATCGGCCATGGACGTAACCACGCAAGGATGCTGGCGGTGTGTGACCTCACCAATTGCATAAATGCCCGGCAGATTGGTCTCGGTTGTATGAAAATCTGTTATCACATAGCCCAGATCATTCAACGCCAGACCCAGATCTTCCATGCCCTGTAGTCTCGCACGAAAACCGTAGAGCACCAGAACCGCATCGTAGGTTCGACCATTGACCTGACGGGTTTCCGGATCGAAGGTATAGGCGCCGGTAGTCATGTCCGAATCCTTCAGGAATTTCAGCCAGTGGCGCTGGCAGCGCAGCGTACGCGCATAGATATGCACAGATTTGGCACCGCGCTCCTTCAGGAAAATTGCATTTTCAAATGCATTATCGCCGCCACCCAGAATGGCCACGTCCTTGAGCGCAAATTCAAAGTTGGCCACGTGCTTGCCCGGTCCTATCAGCACGTTTTCGTATTTATCCTTTTTCCATTCGGGCGGTCTTCTGGGCTCTACGCCACTGGCGATGACCACAAAACGCGCATGCAAGGGCAGATCTGCGCCGAAAAAGACCTTGAAATGTCCCTTGCCGTCTGCCGCAGACTCATCGCGTTCAATGCGGGTGACATGAGAATTGAGGAGGACCGGCACGCGGGCACTGTCCAGGCTCAGCTTGATTTTTGCGGCAACTTCCTCTCCAGTCAGGCCGGGAGCGGTCACGTTCCAGGTATCTTCAAAGGGATTGCTGGCACTTAGCCCCCCTGCCCGACCACTGGATTCGATAACCAGGGGGGAGAAACCCATATGTGCCAGCCAGACCGCACAGGAGGCGCCTGCGGGACCGGCACCAATGACAATGGCATCATAAACAGCCTGCTGCATTCGGGAAAAATCCTCGTTTAATCATGAATTTATCTTTACCGGCACTATTGTACCCCCCAGTCCGGGGTGAAAACACTACAATAGCAGCCTGAACAAAATCCGGGAATTCCCGGAGCCTTTTACTGATTTATCATGACCACTCGCCGTATATTTTTCAGCCGTCTTGCGCTGGATGCCCGAATTGGCATTCTGGAGCACGAACTGCGCGCCACCCAGCCTCTGCATATTGACGCCGATATCGACATGCATGTTGACCAGGAAGTCAACGATCACGATATCCGCAGTGTACTGGACTATCGCAAGTTGCGAGAAGCGATTATTGAAGAATGTACGCGCGCGCATGTGCATCTGGTTGAAACGCTGGGCGACATGGTTATTGCCCGGCTTCTGAACGACTTTCCCGCCGTTTACCGGGTACGCCTGCGTATCGGCAAACCCCTGGCCTTCTCTGACTGTGCCGCCGTCGGCATAGAAGTGGAAGCCAGCCGCTGATTCGCTCCAGCGCGAAAACAGACACGTCCGAACATGACTACCGTAGCCACCCCCAGCGCCACAGCCAGCCACCAGGCAGCCCAGAAACAGCGCCAGCACGAGAATAAACTGACCAAGCGCATCATGCGCGAAGCCGGCACCGCCATCGTCGATTACAACATGATCGAAGAAGGTGACAAAGTCATGGTCTGCCTGTCGGGCGGCAAGGACTCCTACAGCATGCTGGATATCCTGCTGACCCTGCAAAAGCGCGCCCCCATCAATTTTGAGATCGTTGCCGTCAATCTGGATCAGAAGCAGCCGGGCTTTCCTGAGCATGTGCTGCCTGAGTACCTCACGAAACTGGGTATCCCATTTCACATTGAAAACCAGGACACCTATTCCATTGTCAAGCGCCTGATTCCAGAGGGAAAAACCACCTGTTCGCTCTGCTCACGACTGCGCCGCGGGATCCTCTATCGCGTGGCCAGCGAACTGGGTGCAACCAAGATCGCCCTGGGCCATCATCGCGACGATATTCTGGCGACGTTTTTTCTGAACCTGTTCTACGCGGCAAAACTCAAGTCCATGCCGCCCAAACTGGTCTCTGATGACGGTCGTCATACCGTGATTCGCCCGCTGGCCTATATTGCAGAAAAAGATCTGATTGCGTATTCGGAACTCAAACAGTTCCCGATCATTCCCTGCAATCTTTGCGGCTCTCAGGAGAACCTCAAACGCAAGGAAGTCAGTCGCATGATTGCCGCCTGGGAAAAAGAAAGTCCCAAGAAAGTGTGGAATACCTTCAAGGCACTGTCGGCCATTGCGCCCTCTCATTTGATGGACCGTAACCTGTTTGACTTTGCTGGTCTCAAGCCCACCGGTATTGCAGATGAAAATGGTGACAAGGCCTTCGATGCCGAAACTTTTGACGATACGTTAAGCGCAGCACCAGCCGATACCGATGACGAGGCAGACAGCGGCGATGACAGACGAGATATTGCCTTTAATGACGATCGTAATGGATCAAACCGCGCTTACGCGCGCACCATCCGCATTCAATCACTCTGAACCATTCTATGACCGAGTCTTTTCTTCACAATGCGCCGTTGGGTAAAGACACAGAATACCCAGACCACTACGACCCTTCCCTGCTGTTTCCCATCGCCAGGGAAACAGGACGTGCGCATCTGAGCCTGCAGCCGCCGCCTGCCTGGCACGGCGCAGATATCTGGACCGCCTATGAGCTGTCCTGGCTGAATGAGAAGGGCAAACCGCAAGTCGCCCTGGCACGCTTTGTTGTACCTTCAACCAGTACGCATATTATTGAGTCCAAATCATTCAAGCTTTATCTGAACTCCTTTAATCAGACCCGCATGCCGGGCCATGAAGCGCTTGTTGCCTATATGCAGCAGGATCTGAGCGCAGCCGCCGGTGCGACGGTAGGCGTAACATTGATTGAGCCGACAAGCTTCAAAGCAGAGTCGGTGGGCGAACTGAAAGGCACGCTGATCGATACGCTGGATGTTGAAATTGACGTTTACCAGCCGGATGCATCGCTGCTGAAAGCCGATCCCACACAGTCACGGCAGGAAACCCTGCGTTCGGATCTGCTCAAATCCAACTGCCCGGTTACCAGTCAGCCGGACTGGGGCAGCCTGCAAATTGAATATTCGGGCGCGGCCATTGACCATGCATCCCTGTTGAAATACATCATCTCATTCCGTGGTCACAATGGCTTTCATGAGCAATGCGTGGAGCAGATTTTCTGCGATATTCTTCGTACCTGCGCTCCCGAAAGTCTGTCCGTATACGCACGCTATACGCGCCGCGGCGGCCTGGATATCAACCCATGGCGCAGTACCGACGCAAACTTTGAGCCAGCCATCGCCCGAAATGCCCGCCAATAAAGTTACTATCTCCCGACCTCATGTCAGCATCGCTGCAGCCTTCAGTAAAGGGCTGGCCACACAGCTACGCCCGGCCATGCTGTTTGCCATCGTTCTGCCATTTGTGATTGCACTTGTTGCGGCCATCATTCTGCTGGTGTTCGCCTGGGGACCGCTGGATCACTGGCTGGACAATACCACCATGCATTGGGGCTGGTTCCAGTCTGTGTCTGGCAGATTATCTGGCTGGGGATTTGCCACCATGAGCGATTGGCTCACCGGCATCCTGTCTTTTGTTGCCCTGCTTGCCGTCAGCGGCATTGCCGGCCTGGCTGCAGCCGCCATTCTGGTCATGCCCATGGCATTAAAGGTGATCAGTGAAAACAGCTACCCGGATTTGCAAAGAAAGGGGCAAAATGCGACCCTCACCAGCCTTTCCAACACGATCAAGGTAAGTACGATTTTTGTGATCGGCTGGCTGTTTACCCTGCCGCTATGGCTGATTCCATTTGCGGGCATTGCCCTGTCATTGTTCTGGGGCGCCTATGCCTTCTCACACATGACCCGCCTGGACGCCATTGTTGAACACGCAACCCCCGAGGAACGGGAATTTGTCCTGCGCTATTACAGTCGTGATTTCTGGATGATTGGCCTGATTTGCGCGGCCATCGCACTAGTGCCCTTTGCCGGATTCATCATGCCGGTCTTTTCCATTCTGGTATGCACGCACTTCGCGTTAATGGCGCTGAAGGCCGTCCGCGCGCAGCGAGCGGCACTGGAGAATCACAGTACAGCGGCTGGCGGTCTGAATTAATTGCAGGTTTTCTTCTCGAAAACCTAAATGCCAGAAACAGGTTCCAACGACGACAAAATCAGCGGCAGCGCCCTGAAGACATGCCGGACGCTGTCGCTATCTTCCGATCAGGATTCGAATGCGCCTGCCTGCTGAAGAACCGTTTTAAGCTCGCCACTTGCATGCATTTCACTGACGATATCGGAACCGCCGATGAACTCGCCTTTGACATACAGCTGTGGGATGGTCGGCCAGTTTGAATACTGCTTGATGCCTTCGCGCACTTCCTGGTCGTCCAGGACATTCACCGTTACCAGCTTTTTCACGCCAGTTTCACGCAGAATCTGGATCGCCTTGCCCGAGAAACCGCACTGTGGGAACTGAGCCGTGCCTTTCATGAACAGCACGACCGGATGTTCTGTGACGGTTTCGCGGATAAAATTCTGTACTTCACTCATTGTCTTCACCTGTGTCAGCATTGAAAGAAACCAGTGCTATCAACTGGCCATATCTTTAAGTAGTGTAACGCTAAAACTGATAGCATCCGCCCGAAATGCGTTCTATGCCGGATAAATCGTTGCGGGACTCAATCTGCGTAAATCCGACCTTGGCCAGCATATAACGGACCTGCTGTGCCTGCTCCCAGCCATGTTCAATCCACATCCAGCCACCACTGGCCAGATAGGCACGTGCCCCGGCAATAATGCGCCGGATGGCTGACAGCCCGTCGGAATAGTCCGTCAGGGCCATTGGAGGCTCAAATCGCAGATCGCCCTGCTGCAAATGCGGATCGTTACGCGGAATATAGGGCGGATTGGAAACGATCAGATCGAACGCCTGCGGCGGAATGCCTTCAAACCAGTCACTCTCCAGGAATCGTACATTCCCAGTACGATGCTTCTCGGCATTGCGGCGAGCCAGCGCCAGGGCATCGGGACTCTTGTCGGTCGCAAGCACCAGGGCACCCGGACAAAACCGGCCAATAGAGACCGCAATCGCGCCGGTACCGGTGCCCAGATCCAGCACATTCGCGCGCGGGTTCTGTTCTACGTATTCAATGGCAGTTTCCACCAGCAGCTCGGTTTCCGGACGCGGAATCAGGGCCGCGGGCGAGGTTTCAAAAGACAAACCCATGAATTCACGCTCACCCATGATATAGGCCATGGGCTCTCCACTGAGTCGCCTTTCAATCAGCGCCCGGATCTGCTCGATCTGCTCATGGGTCAACGGATCGCGATCGTGCGAAATCATCCAGGAACGCGACACATTCAACGTCCTGCCAATCAGCATGCGCGTCTCAAGGGGCGGCAGCCCGCTGTTTCGCGTCAAATATTCAATCGTAATGGCCAGCGCCATTCCTGCTCCTTCTGATACTACCTACAACCGCAACAAGAGGAGAAACCTCTTCCTTTAATAAAGCCTCGCTATTTCCTAGGACTCGTCGCCCAGCGCAGCCAGCAGCTCCGCCTGCCTTTCGGCGATCAGCGCGCCGGTCAATTCATCCAGCGATCCTTCCATAATTTGCGCCAGTTTATACAAAGTCAGATTGATACGGTGATCTGTCACCCGGCCTTGAGGATAATTGTAGGTTCGGATTCGCTCGGAGCGATCCCCTGTGCCCACCAGGCTCTTGCGTTCGGCCGCTTCCTTCATCTGCTGTTCCTGACGCTGGATGTCATTGATGCGGGCTGCCAGCACACTCATGGCGCGCGCCTTGTTCTTGTGCTGGGAGCGGTCATCCTGGCATTCGGCCACGATACCGGTAGGAATATGCGTGATGCGCACGGCAGAATCCGTTTTATTGATATGCTGTCCGCCCGCGCCGCTGGCACGGAAGGTATCAATACGCAGATCGGCGGGGTTCAGCACTACCTCTGACACCTCATCGGCCTCCGGCAGAATCGCTACCGTACACGCTGACGTATGCACGCGCCCCTGAGATTCCGTTTCCGGAACCCGCTGCACCCGGTGGGCCCCGGATTCATATTTCAGACGTCCGTACACGCCATCACCGTCCACACGCGCAATGATCTCGCGGTAACCGCCCATTTCCGAAGGGTTTTCTGAAACGATTTCCACCTTCCAGCCCTTCTGTTCGGCATAGCGACTATACATACGGAACAGATCGCCGCTGAAAATCGCGCTTTCGTCTCCACCCGTGCCAGCACGCACCTCAAGAAAGACGCCTCGCCCGTCGTCAGGATCTTTGGGCAGCAATTGCACTTGTAATTGCGCTTCCAGCTCCTCCAATCGGTCCTTTGCCGTGCTCAGCTCTTCTTCGGCCATCTCGCGCAGTTCGGGATCGGCAATCATTTCGGTCGCTGCCTGCAGATCAGCCTCGGTCGCTTCGTAGTCGCGAAAGAGCGCGACCACCGGATCAATTTCTGCGCGTTCACGCGAGAGTTTGCGAAAACGATCCATATCATTGGCGGTGTCCGGTTCAGCAAGCAGGGCATCAACCTCGATCAGGCGATGCGAAATTTGCTCCAGACGGGAGCGCATTGAAGATTTCATATGAAATTGGGAAGAAATTCGGAATAGTCAGGAATCGAGAGACACTTCAGACCGGGCGACGATTCAGGAAACAGGTGACACTATACCGTGTCCAAATGAGGAAATCCTGAAAGGCGTCGCCCGCGGCAACTGCAAAGAGCAGCGCTAATGGCTGGAATCCTGATAGGGAAAAAGACGAGGCAACATATTCATGAGGGCAGCGCGCTCCTCTCCCTGACTGCGATTGAGCGCCACCATGGGGGCATGCAGATACTTCTGTGTCAGGCTATGAGCAAACTGTTCCAGTACCTGATCGGCGTTTTCACCACGAGCCAACAGTCGGCGAGCCCGTTCCAATTCGCTTTGCATAATGGAATCTGCGCCCTGATTGAGGTTGCGGATCACCGGCACCACGGCACGGGAGTCCATCCAGTGCATGAAATTCTGCACGCGACTGTCGATGATCGCTTCGGCCTGAACCACCGCTGCCTGGCGTGAATCGCTGGCCATTTGCACATAGCGACCCAGATCATCAACCGAATACAGGTAAACATCATCAAGTTGTGCCACTTCGGACTCGATATCGCGCGGGACGGCCAGATCGATCATCACGATTGGCATATGACGGCGCAATTTTGATGCTTTCTGGACCAGCCCCAGACCCAATATGGGCAAGGAGCTGGCCGTACAGGAAACAACAATATCAAATTCGGCAAGCCGCTCCGGCAAATCTGCCAGCTTCATGCTCTGACCGTCAAGCTGGGAAGCGAGCGTCTCGGCACGCTCAAGCGTGCGATTGGCCACGACCATACAGGACGGTTTCTGTGCTGAAAAATGCGTTGCGCACAGCTCGATCATTTCGCCCGCACCAATGAAAAGCACACGGGTTTTGGACAGATCGCCGAACACGCGCTGGGCCAGGCGCACCGACGCCGCCGCCATGGACACCGATTGTGCGCCGATGGCGGTTTGAGTGCGGACTTCCTTGGCAACCGAAAATGTTTTCTGGAACAACTGATGCAACAGGGTTCCCAGGGAACCGGCTTCACTGGCCGCACGCACAGCCGTTTTCATCTGTCCCAGAATCTGCGGCTCGCCAAGCACCATGGAATCCAGGCCGCTGGCAACGCGAAACGCGTGGCGGACGGCCAGATCCTTGTTGTATTGATACAAATGGGGGCGCAGTTCGTTGGCTTCCAGGGAATTGAAGTCTGCCAGCCACGAGGGGATGTGTTCCGCCACTTCCGGCTGCGCAGCACAGTAGATTTCCGTACGATTACAGGTAGACAGAATGGTGGCTTCCCGGACCCGGGTTCCGAAAGCTGAGCGCAGGCCGTCGAGCGCCGGACGCAGCAATTCTGCAGGCATGGATACCCGCTCGCGCACCGACACCGGTGCCGAATGATGATTCAAACCGAAGGTAAGAACGTCAAGTGACATGGCCTTAGTATCTTGAAATTTCTTTTATGATCTGCTAATAGAAGCAATTATAGTCCTTCGCTGCCCCTTTTTTGAATATTTGTGTCAGCACCGCAGCAAAATCTATACAGCCACCAAAAACTAGTGTATTATTTCGTTCTTTGTTGGCCAGGTAGCTCAGTCGGTAGAGCAGAGGATTGAAAATCCTTGTGTCGGCAGTTCGATTCTGCCCCAGGCCACCAAAAACCTCTTTACGTAAATTAGCCGCTTTCAAAGCGGCTTTTTTATTGCTCGCGATTGAACTGGAATCCGAAAGGCGTTCTCCGTCAGATGGGCAGCGACATGTGCCTTACTCATAGCAGCCTTCGCTGCAATGATTCGGAAAAAGTTGGCTTAATCAACGAGGAAGTTATTGAGTTTGACCGTCGGAACGCCTGACCATCCGTTGCAGTCCCATTTTGTCTGTCAGAAAGTCAATAAAGGTAACGGTCAATCGTGACTGATATCGATTGGGCATATACATTAAGTACATGTGATTGTGATTGATATTCAATCGATAGTCTGCAAGAGCCTGAACCACTCGTCCGGTCTGCAAATGCGATTTAATCAAATAATCCGGAACAAGACCGAGCCCCAAACCATTCAAGATGCAATCGACGATAAACGGGTAGCTTCGCGACATTAATGTCGGTTCGAATTCAATATCCTCTTCGTTATCCTCCAGCCTGGCGCGTAAGTGGACTCTGCCAGTAACGCCGCCAGATGTGATAATCGGCGTGCGCCTCAGTTGCATTAACGTCTGCGGCAACGAATGCTCGCTGGCCCACTCCGCGCTAGCGCATAAGATATAACGTATTGCCCCCAAGTCTCGGGCCACCACCATGGGTGGCGGTTCCGCGATGACCCGAATAGCCACATCAACACCATCCCTTACCAGGTTATCGATGAAATTTTCCAGACGCACGTCCAGAACGATGCCTGGGTATTTCTTTTTGAATTCTATCAACCACGGTCCCATCACCAATTGACCGAACCCTGTTGGCGCGCTGACGCCAATCTTGCCAACCAGACGCCCTTCGCTAGCGCTTACCGCCTCTTTCATCAACGTGGTTTCATGAACGATATTCCGGGCATATTCATAGACTTCCCGCCCCAAATTCGTCAGCTCGACACCTTGCGGGCTGCGCCGCAACAATTCTGCACCCAGAGCCTTCTCCAATTGGGTGATGTGGTAACTGACATTGGCGCGTGAAATATTCAAACTGCGCGCTGCCTGGCTGAAATTGCCGCCATCGACGATTTCCACAAAAATAGTCAATGCTTGTAAGTCCATTTTGCGATCGTTCATGTCAAATAATATTGAACATATTGTAATCAAATCAAGGCATTGTCAATGCCAATATTGCTTCATAGAATAAGTAAACAGCGAAAATTAATTCAAAAAACGACTATTAGGAGACAGCATGGCACGAACACGTTCAAACTTCTTGAAAAGACTATCGGTTTTGACCTCGGGTCTGATCATGGCTACCGCCACAATACAAGCCTGCGCCGCAAACTGGCCCGATCACCCTATCAAGCTTGTTGTACCGTTCCCAGCTGGTGGGCCGACCGATTCTGCTGCGCGCGTATATGCCGAAGCGTTGGGTAAGCGACTCGGCCAGACAATCGTCGTGGACAACAAACCCGGCGCATCGGGCGCGATCGCGGCAGGTCAACTGATGAACACTGCAGCTGACGGATACACATTCATGATGATGGTGACGCCTACCATTCTGGCGCCGCATTTTTTCAAAACAGCCAAATTCGATCCGGCAACCAGTTTTGCCCCTGTCACCAAAATATATGATTTGCCAAATGTGATTGCCATCAACGAGAAATCGTTACCCGACGTAAACGACCTGAAATCGCTTTTTGACAAATCCATGCACGCTTCACAACCCTTGATGTACACGAGCTCAGGTATTGGCAGTTCGGGACATCTGAGTATGGAATTGATGAAATCAAAAGGGCTGACCAATATGCAGCACGTTCCCTATAAAGGTAGCGCGCCGGCAATGAATGACACCGTGGGGGGCATGGTGCCAGTGATTTACGCAGACATTGTGACAGCACTGCCACAGATCAAAGGAGGACGCCTTAAAGCCATCGCAGTGGGCACGCCCGAGCGAATCAAGGCCCTTCCGGCAGTGTCAACCATGGCTGAGCAAGGATTCGGGGGTAACGAAGCGTCCTCGTGGGGTGGTCTGGTGGCGCCCCTGAAGACACCGCGAGCCATCATCGAGCGGGTGAACCAAGAATCTCGGGAAATACTGAACAGCGACGAACTGACTCAGCGCTTCGAACAGATTGGTGTCGTACCAGCCTACCTCACGCCCGATGACACGCAAAAACTTCTAAAACATGACTTCTCCCAATGGGGCGAGGTCATTAAAGATAATCATTTGGGTTCTGAGAAGGACTAATCGCATCATCATGAAAACACGCATTACAGAGTTATTGGGTATCCGTTACCCGATTATCCAGGGTGGAATGCAGTGGGTCGCGCGCAGCCAATTGGTCGCCGCCGTATCCAATGCGGGCGGCCTGGGCGTGCTGACCGCACTGACACAGCCCTCGCCAGAATATCTGCGCATGGAGATCGCAAAAACCCGGGCACTGACATCAGCTCCATTTGGGGTTAATCTGACGTTTCTGCCGACTCAAAACAAACCACCCTATGATGGTTTCATCGATATCATCATAGAAAGTGGAATCACGATTGTGGAGACGGCGGGCAATAACCCAAGGGAATATATCGACCGGCTGCATCAGGCAGGTATCAAAGTGGTCCATAAATGTACGACTGTACGTCATGCTCTTTCGGCGCAGAAAATCGGCGTTGACGCTGTATCGATCGATGGATTCGAGTGCGCCGGCCATCCGGGAGAAGAAGATATTCCAGGGCTAGTTCTCATTCCTGCCGCCGTCAAGGCTTTGGAGGTGCCCGTCATTGCATCTGGCGGCATTGCAACAGGCGCGGGCATGGCTGCCGCCCTGGCCCTGGGCGCGGAAGGGATCAATATGGGAACACGCTTTCTGGCGACCGTTGAGTCCCCCATTCATGCCGCTGTGAAGAACGCGCTGGTGGACGCCTCCGAAACCGATACACAGTTGGTTTTGCGCACGCTGAAAAATACCGTTCGCGCGTTGAAAAGCACCATCACGGAAGCGGTAGTCGCGATCGAACAGCGTGCTGAAGGATGTCGTTTCGAAGACGTGCGCCATCTTGTTACCGGCCAGCGAGGGAAAGCGGCACTGGAAACAGGGAACTACGATGACGCTGTGATTTCGACCGGATTGGGCGTCGGACTTATTGATGACGTACCGACCTGCCAGGAGTTGATTGACCGCATGATTGTGGAGTGTCGCGCTGCGTTCGAGCGCGGGCCTGCATTATTTCGTTCGTAATAACGCGACTGTTGGAGAGATCATGTTTTGTCCCATTCGACCCATACGCAGTATGGCAGACATCGAATTCATTGAACAAACGCCTCTGCAGGCGCTGATTCAGGTACCCTCGACCCATGCATTGTTCGAAATCTCCGCCCGCGACAATGGCCAGAGTCCTGCTATCACTTTTCTCAAGACCGGTGCAGCCGACAGCGAATTGTATCGCTACTCTTACGCAGATCTATTGCGTAAAATCAACCAGGTTGCCAATGCCCTGCTCAGTCTGGGCGTAGGCCATACGGATACAGTCGCAATTTTGCTGCCGGGCTGCGCTGAATATCATTTTGCTCTTTGGGGAAGCGAAGCGGCTGGCATTGTGCAGCCGCTCAACCCGCTTCTGACCACGGAAAAAATATTATCGCTGCTCAACGCGACACAGGCCAAGGTTCTTATTGCCTGGGCTGACCCTGACGACGCTGATATCTGGGACAAAGTCAAACAACTTGCCGCCGACCTCGAACATGTCCTGTACGTGACTCATCAGGATACGGTGCCTGACACCGTCGGCATCAAGGCAACCGTACATCATTTTTCATCGCTGATTGCTGAGCAGCCCGCAGATCGCCTGGTGTCGAACCGCAACATCCAGGCTAATGACATTGCAGCGTATTTCCATACTGGCGGCACGACCGGATCGCCGAAGCTGGCGATCCAGACACACGGCGCTCAGGTCTACACTGCATGGGCCAGCGTGCAGATGCAGGGACTTAACTCGTGTGACAGCACCATCAACGGTTATCCGCTCTTTCATGTCGCCGGCGTGCTGCCCGGCTCGCTGGCCTGCTTTTCAGCCGGGGCCCATGTCATTATTCCGACAACAAGCCTGTTCAGAAATAAAGAAGTCATCGCAAACTTCTGGCAGCTCGTTGACAAATTCAAACCGACAATCATGTCCGCAGTGCCTACCGTTCTGTCAGCTCTTGCCGATCAGCCGATCAATGGGTCGGATATCTCTTCGATCCGCTTTTTCCGAACGGGCGCGGCGCCGCTTAGCGAAGAAGTTGCCCAGCGCTTCCAGGCCCACACCGGTATGCATGTTCATGAAAGCCTTGGCATGACTGAGATGACCGGCATCTCTACCATCACACCGCCCGGCGTAGTTGCGCCTGCGGGATACGTCGGTTTTCGTACACCCCATGCCCGCATCCGAATTGCCGCATTGGATACTGACGGCAACCCTACACCAAACGAAGCCGAGCCCGGCGAGGTCGGCATCATCCTGTTCAAGTCGCCTAATTTATTTTCGGGCTATCTCGGGCGGATCGAAAGGAAAGAGTATCTCACTGACGACGGATGGCTGATCTCGGGAGACCTGGGCTCATTGTCGTCCAGTGGATTGCTCAAACTGCAGGGGCGTGCAAAAGATTTGATCATTCGCAGTGGACACAATATTGATCCCCAAGTCATTGAACAGGCGCTGGAATGCCATCCGGCAGTCAAGGCCTGCGCCGCTGTAGGCGCACCCGACCCCTACGCGGGCGAGCTGCCTGTTGCGTTTGTCACATTGAAAACAGGCCACGAAGCAGACGCCGAAATATTGAAAGCGTTCGCTGCCCGGCACGTGGACGAACCACCCGCCAGACCCAGATATGTAGAAATTTTACCAGCCCTGCCCGTCACTAATGTTGGCAAAATATTCAAACCGGCATTGCGCGACATGACCAAAAAGCGGTATATGGAAAACGCGCTTGCCGCCATCATGCATAGCAAACAATACCCCACCACGAATTGGCCACAGGTGCATCTTGATGACGCTCGAGGCTTCATCTTGCGAGATCCGAAAGGTTGCCTGTGCAATGCAGATTTGCATGCGCTCCAGCATCAAGTGAAATTTATGGGAACAGACGTGCAGATCGATGGATCTGTGAGTTGAACACTCACAATCACCGCTCCATCACCACGAAAGATCAATGTCGATCGTCCAGGATTATGGATTTTTTGCCCAGTTGCTCCAGCAACGCATCAATTTTTGTTTTATTTTCTTTAATTAGGTTCACATCCAACTTGCCCACGTATGTCGCAAGTCATGAAACTTCAATGGCATTGGTCAACTATCGCCCGACGTACTCGCCTGGTTATGGCCTCAGCGTAGAAAGATTGGCGGTCTGTTTAAAAGCGAACCTAGCGCAAATCTAGTACATGAGCAGCAGAACAATCCGCAGCAACATATAGCAAATCACAGCTACCACAACGATGCAGGCTACATATGGTAACGTCGTGTGCCACACGCGCTTGCCAACGAGGATGCGACTGGCAAACCCAGAGAACGCGACACTGTACAGTACACAAGCGGCGTGAAGCACTGTCTTGTTCTCTAGCGAAAACCCCAGCATAAAAAGGGCAGTACCTACCATGAAAGCAGGCAGGGCCACGGCAAAACTGATGGCGCGGAACATTGCCGAGCCATCTACTTCCCAAGACTTATCGGACGGCGGTGAGGATTGATCTGGAGTGTCGGTGGGCATGGTCTTTATCTTTGAATGCAAGCTCCTTCATGCATGGATTTAGAATATTCTATAACATGTCAAAGTTCTTATTTTGAACTGGTATGGAAAAGTTGGACACAATGGAGCGCTAGAGTCGCCACAAATGGTCTCTATGAGCAAATGCACATTGCTTTGCCTTACGGCGTTACCCCGGTTTGAATTCCTGTCTGATCTATTCCAGTGATTACACCTTCAGCATCCATTCATGCTCAGGATCGTTGTAAAAATGCCAGACGCGAGTCGGACCGGCCATCACGTTCAAATAATATGAAGTGTAGCCGTGAGGGACGATAACGGGATGATATCCCTTGGGAACCTTAACGACATCATGATTTTCAACGCAAATCGCTTCGTCAATATCACGTTCGTCTGTATATACTCGCTGAAACGCAAAGCCCTGGGGTGGGTTCAGTCTATGATAATACGTTTCTTCCAATGCGCTCTCCTCGGGTATGGCATCACGATCATGTTTATGAGGAGGATAGCTTGACGAGTTGCCCGGTGGCGTAATGACTTCAACAACCAGCAGGCTGTGCGCGGGTTCTGTCTCGGGCAAAATATCACATACGTAACGCGTGTTGGTCCCCTGCCCGCGAACGCTCCTTTTCATATTTTCAGGATGAATCAGTCGAGACGGATATTGCGCACCATTCCCAGGAGCGATTGCAACGCCCAGCTCACAGCCTGGATCTGCAATCACGGTGACCTCGGAATCCGGAGCAATATAGGCAGCATAAGGAGATTTATCCTCGAAGACGGATTGTCGACCTTCCAGGTCATTCCACTGCTGTTTACCTTGCGGGCCATTGACCGTTATCGACGCCTTGCCACTCAGAATGATCAGGCACAGTTCATTGCTTTTACTCTGGAAGACTCTGGCCTCAGGTTTATCAAAGTGATAAGCCTGAAATCCTACGTACGTCAGGCCGCTCGTTCCCAATGGCACATCCGTTACCAATGTATCGGTACCTGCCTTCACTTTTAACGTCATGACTGTCCCTCTTTCCCGGTTGATCTGGCAGCCAGCCAGGATTCAATCAGAAATTCAAATCGTTGTTTAACTTGCTCTTTTAACTGATTGTCGTCTATGGATTCCTCCAGCCAGGCTTTACCAGGTTCATGAAAAATGGATCGGCCGACTGTAAATCCTTTGCATACTGGCCATTTTGCGGCTTCTTCAAATCCGCTGGCGACTGATTCCAGCGGCGCAGCAAGACCCAGCAAAACAACACCTTTGCAGTACGGGTCATTGCGTTTAATGAGTTCGTCCAGCAATTTCCAGCCGTCGGAAGACAAAGCCTCTATCTTCCACCACTCTGGCAACACGCCAAGTTGATACAAACGCTGGATTGCCCTGATGATCTGCGCGTCCCTGTCTTTCGAAGCGTCTTTTGGGGGAATGATTTCCAACAGCAAATCATGTCCGCTTATCTGCGCAGCCTGATAAAGCGATAGTATTTGCGTTTCCTGTTCGTCCCTTAGTGACTTTTCCTGATCGACATCATAATAAACAAGGCATTTGACAATATGCTCGTTCGGCCAATGAATCAGGTTTGATCCCACGCTTCGCCCAGCCTCGAACTGGATAGGCATGGATCCGGGCAATTCTACCGGACGTCCGATCCACCAGCCGCGCCCAGTGGCCGCACTCAGGGCGTCGAGCCCGAGCCTTTCGTCGGCAAGAATGCCAATCGAATCCTTGCTACCAAGGCGAGACAGGTATTTCTTTTCGGTTTCAATGGCAGCCTGAACAAAGAGCAATTTCAATTGCGATATTCTTTGAGGAACGGCGCCGACCTGCTCTGCCAGCTCAATAAACTGGCTGCGATGATCAAACGCAAAACCAAAGATATTGTCCCATTCACGCCGATTGCAAGAAACGCGATGCAGTCTTTGCAGCGACTTATCTTTGTCCAGCGCGGTGTTACCGTTTTTACGAGACAAGAAATAATCCAGTTCGGCGAGAGTCGGCATAGCCGGCGCACATCCATGCCGGGACACCACCAGTGCACCACAAGCATTCGCCAGTCGACACGCTTGCTCCCAGTCAGCACCGTCAATCCATCCTTTGAGCAATCCCGACATAAACGCGTCGCCCGCTCCCAGTACGTTGAATACTTCAACCTTAAAAGTCGGATAGACGGGCGGCAACTGCGCGGGGATGTCATCTTCAAATACGTTGCAACCCTTTGCACCCAGTTTCAACACGATTGTTGCAGAAGTTATGCTGCGTATAGCTTTGAGCGCCTGGATAATATCAGTTGATCCGCCAGCGATTTGAATTTCTTCTTCCGTACCAACGATCAGGTCAAATTTTGGCAGGATAGCCTGCAACTGATGTGAGACATCGTCACTGGCGATGTACCGTGTTTCACCATCAGCCTGGCCAGTCAGCCCCCAAAGTACTGGCCGGTAATCAATATCCAGAACCGTTTTTACACCGTGCTTGCGCGCGAAGCCCAGAGCAGCGCAACTCGTGCGCAACACGTCGGGATTGGATAGATGGGTCCCCGTAATCAGCAATGCTTTTGACGACGCAATATAACTCTCGGAAAAATCCTCTGTGGACACGGCCATATCTGCACAGTTTTCACGATAGAAAATCAGCGGAAATGTATCCCTGTCTTTCAGGCCCAAAAGTACCAATGCTGTCAGCCGGTGTGGATCGACACGCACATGGCTCGTGTCACACCCTTCGTTTTCCAGGGTCTGAACCAGAAATCTGCCCATATGATCATCTCCCACCCTGGTGAGCATGGATGACTTCAATCCCAGACGTGCTGTGCCAAAAGCAATATTGCCAGACGAACCGCCCAGATACTTCGCGAACGAATGGGCGTCTTCAAGCTTCGCGCCCACTTGCTGTGCGTAAAGATCGACGGCGAGGCGGCCAAGACATATAACGTCAAGCGGTCTGTCTTGCAGGAAACGAGGATTTTGTGTGGATGTCATTATTATTCAGAGGTGGCAATTGGAACTGAGACATGACTTTAACGAGGTTTGTTCAAAAATGCAATAATAATTCTAATATATAATATTATGGAAAATTTATTCTATTTAGATTAGAATGCATGACACCCACAACAAAGGTGATGGAATGACTGTAGAAAAATTTCTTGCCGCTCTGGTCACTGAGTACAACGATCTGCCAAAGCAACTCAAGCGGATCGCTTCGTTTGTTGAAAGCCGCCAGAACGAAATTCCAGTATTACGCGTCCAGGATATCGCCAGGGAATGTTCGGTGCAGTCCTCTGCCGTCGTGCGATTCGCTCAGCGGTTTGGTTTTAGCGGATACAGCGAAATGCAGGCAGTCTTTACAGATCAGTTGCTTACGACGAACCCCAAACACCATAAATACCGCGAGCGTATCCGTAGGGAGCTTACCGACGACACTGCATATGACTCCCTAAGCCTGAGCGATAGACTTGTATCCAGTGGAATCAGTAGCCTGAAAGAACTGCAAAAGGGTCTGGATCAGAAAGCGTTGAACAAGGCCGTCAACTCTCTTGCGAAGGCGAGAAAAATCTATATCGCGGGGATGGGTCGGTCACTTCCAATTGCATCCTATCTGGTCTATGCACTGCAAAATCTCGAGAGAGACGTCATTTTTCTCAATGGTTTAGGCGGTGTGCTTGAACAATACATGCGGACCATGAATCACGAAGACGTACTGCTTGCCATCAGCTTCTCACCCTATGCAGGTGAAACGCAGACTTGCCTTCAACACGCGCGGGAATCGAAGGCAAAAATTGTTCTTATCAGCGATAGCGCCTTGTCGCCCATCAGCCAGTTTGCAGATTTTCTGCTGTGTTCTACCGACAACCAGACGCTATCCTTCAGATCGCTTACAGCGTCCATCTGCCTGGCACAAATTCTGTTTCTATCCCTGGCCTACAAGCTGGAAATCAATCAACAACAATGAACTCATTTTAATAATTATTCCTAACGGAGACCTTTATGAAAAAATTTCGCGTTATCAAATCCCTGGTTGCAGGCATAGCGCTGGTATTCTCAGCACAATTACACGCAGAGACATATCCAGACAAGGCAATTCGCTGGATAGTGCCATACAGCGCGGGCGGCACCACAGATGTGATGGCACGTCACCTTGCTACAGAAATGGGTAAAATCCTGAAACAGACAATTGTGATAGACAATAAACCAGGAGCTGCCAGCATTATCGGCGCAACCGCCATTGCCCGCTCTGCCCCAGACGGTTATACGATCGGCACCGTAGACTCCGGAACACTCGCCTTCAATCCGGCTTTATACAAATCACTGACCTATAACGCCATGCAAGATTTCTCGTTTATTGGCGGCCTGGGAAAAATGCCGATTGTGCTGGCCGTTAACAACTCATTTCCCGCGGATAACCTGGCGCAATTTGTGGAGAAGGCGAAAAACGAACCGGGTAAAGTAACATCCGCGTCTTCAGGCCATGGTTCACCGTTGCATATGGCACTTGAATTATTCAACCACCAACAGAAACTGAATTTGCTGCATGTACCTTACAAAGGCTCCGCACCAGCGGTACAGGATCTGATGAGCGGGCAGGTAGACTCCATCTTTGTTGATCTGCCCCCCTCCATTTCGATGATTCAGGCGAAAAAAATGAAAGTGCTGGCCGTCGCAACGCCTGAACGCATGGATATTTTGCCTGATGTCCCTACTTTTGACGAAGCGGGTGCAAAAGGCTTTGAAGCCTACGCCTGGCAAAGCCTGGTAGGCCCCAAAGATCTGCCAAAAGAAAAACTGGAAATTCTGAATAAAGCGCTGAACGAGGCTCTTGGCTCCGAGACGATTCAGAAAAAATTCTCTGAAATTGGAATTCAGCCTATGCCAATGAGTTCTGAAGAGCTGGGAAGTTTTGCCAAATCTGAGCATGATTCATGGGGAAAACTGATTCGAGATTTGGACATCAAGCTTTCTAACTAAAAAAACCGTCAATGTGAGGTAAGGCTGGAGAGCTTCGGTTTTTGCATGCAGACCATTACTGAACGCTCGCCCCCAGCACTCGCTCAAAATTCACTTTTCTTTAGATCGAAGCAATGGGCAAACGGAGCAATATTCTGGTGGCAGTGTCGCCCTGAAGTAAAAGCAGCAGGTGCGTCGGAAGCGCACACGCTTGCCCGCATGAGCGGTCAATGGCAAATGAAATCGCGTCAACGGATTCCGGGATAAGCCAAATATCTCGCCAGGGGCGCGTCTGATGATGTAATCAAAATCATCTTCGATGTGCACTCCTTCCGCATCCGTGGTAGCGAGGGACTGCATTCTGCGCTCGTACAGTGAGAAAATGCGTACAGCGAGGTTCTCCCACAAGATAGCCGATGACACGCCGCTACTGGTTTTTAACGCATCCCACACTTTTGACAGGTTTCCGGCAAAAAGCTGGCGCAGTATGCGCTCACGCCAGGCGTCACGATCTACCCCTCTTTGCTCAGTGTTGAGCCGATCTGTTTGTAGCTGCAATAAAGGCAATCGCGACTGCCACATTCGATCGTGTCGAAATTCCAGAATCACATTCCCAACACTGAGGTCCAGCGCATGATTAAACAGCGTCATGCTGACCAGCGGCGCAGCAGTGAAGAGAAAAGCCAGACGCTTGCACAGAAGGGACGCCGTGATTTTTGGATTTGGTGCCCCCAGGGGGCCGGAAAGTTCGTCAAGGAATGCGTCGCAAAACCTGGGATCAAGCAACTGAGTCAGCGGCACCGAAAAGTGCATGTCGCGTTCGCTGGCGGGAATGAGCCGACATTGGTCGCGCAGTATTTGCCATTGCTGTCTGGTCAATCCTGAAACGACGCACCTGTTTGACAGCAGACTGGTCGCCGCCCTCCTTGATGAACCAGCGTGTTCACAATCGTCATTAGCCATGGGCCCGGCCTTTGCCAATTGGGATGCACATGGGCGAGCCGTAAAGAGGATCGGCAACAATGTGACAGCCCAAACCAAATACGGCTTTGACCATTGATACCGTCATAATTTGCTCTGGAGCGCCCTGGGCATAGACCGATCCGTTGTTCAAGGCAATGATGTGATGAGCATATCGGCAGGCCAGATTCAAGTCGTGCAATACCATCACAATGGTTTTGTTTTGCCGGACATTCAACTCATAAAGCAAATCCAGCACATCGATTTGATGTGCCAGGTCCAGGTATGTGGTCGGTTCATCCAGCAACAGGGTGTTGGTATCCTGCGCCAGGGTCATTGCGATCCACGCGCGCTGGCGCTGGCCGCCTGATAATGAATCGACTCGTCGGTTTTTCAGTTTCGTCAGTTGTGTTTGCTGCAGAGCGCGATCGACGGCGGCTTCGTCTTCGTGTGTCCATTGTTGCCACCAACTCTGGTGTGGGTAACGCCCCAGGCATGCCAGCTGAAATACGGTCACGGCTTCCGGAACGATCGGGGTCTGTGGCAGCACGGCGATTTCATGGGCGACTGTTGCGTTGGCGTAGCGCTGAATGTCCTTCCCATTAAGCAGGACCTGCCCGGAAGCTGGCATCAATAGCCGGCCAAAGGCTTTGAGCATGGTGCTTTTACCGCAGCCATTGCTGCCAATCAGTACAGTGATTTTGCCGCGAGGAATGTCAACTGAAATCGAATCAATAACAATATGACTGTCATATTTCAGTGTGAGGTTTCGCGCTTGCAGGGTGTTCATCGCGCAGGGGATTTCGTTTATTTCCATCGTGATTAATTCCTGGGCACGTACGACCTTGCAGTGAGCAATAGGTACAGGAAGTACGGAGCACCGATGCCGGAGACAAAAATGCCGGCCGGTAAATCCATGGGAAGAAAAAGCGTGCGCGCCACCAGATCTGCCAGGGACACCAATATGGCACCTGTTGCCGCTGCTGCCCATAACTGCGCAGCCCCAGGGCGATAGACCAGCTTGCGTGCAATGTGGGGTGCCAGCAATCCGACAAAACCAAGGGCGCCGGTATAGGCGACAGCGATGGCGGCCAGATATATACTCAGTCCCAGGAGCAGTATACGGCGTCGCTGCCACTGCAGCCCGAGGCTTGCCATCAGGCTGGCATCCAGTTCGAATAAAGGCAGACAGCGCACATTGCAGGCGACGATGATGAGGGCTGGCACCAGCCAGCAGGTCAGCGCTGCAATCTCGTGCCAGCGTGCGGCGTACACGCTGCCGGTCAGCCAGACATAGGCATTCAGCGTAGAGGCGATAGGGCTGAAAACCAGCAAGGTACTGGTAAGCGCGCCGCACATGGCTGCTACACCGATACCTACAAGGATAAGCCGGGTCGGAGAAAGCCCAGTACGCCATGCCACCCCATAGACGATCCCTGCTGCGAGAAAACCGCCAGCCATCGACACCAGCGGCAACCACTGGACGCTCACTGTGCCGCTCCAGAATGACAGGCATGCGACTGTCGCCACGGATGCTCCTCCCGTCACCCCCACAATATCGGGAGAAGCCAGCGGGTTGCGCACCAGTGTCTGCAGCAAAAGCCCTGCCAGAGCGAGCGAAGCGCCAGCCATGACCGCCAGCAAAAGCCTGGGCAAGCGCAACCACGTCAGGATGAAGGCATTGGCGGGATGATTGGGAGTCGTCCACGCCTGCCAGATTTGTGAAACAGATAAGGTATATTTTCCGGATATCAGCGACCAGGCAGTTACCAGGCACAGCAGTAGCAGCAGAATGCCGACCGTCACATGTGCACGCCGCGAAAGCAGTCTGGAGAAGTATCCGGTACGAATCACGAGCACATCACGCATGCTTGCCGCTCCGGCGCGTCAGATAGATAAAGTACGGAGCGCCAATCAGCGCCGTCATCGCTCCAACCGGAATCTCTTCGGGAGGCAAAACAATCCGTCCCAGCAGATCGGCCATCAACAGCAGTAATGCGCCGAAAAGAGCGTAACCTGGCAGCAGCCAGCGAAAATCATTGGGGAACAGCCGACGTACAATATGCGGCACCACAAGGCCAACGAAGCCCACTGTACCCGCCAACGCGACTGCCGTGCCCGCCAGGAGAATCACACAGACGCCAAGCAGCAGCCGCAAGCGGCTCACATTTTGTCCCAGTCCCCGCGCAATCGCTTCGCCAGCCACGAGGATATTCAGGTGCCGCGCCAGCGCAACGCTGGCCAGTAGTCCCAGCACGATGGGTGGCCAGGCCAGGCGCACCTCATTCATCCCGCGCCCTGCGGTTGAGCCTGCGAGCCAGAATAGAATGCTGTCCAGCCCATCCTGATTGATTACCAGGGCGGCCTGGGTAAAGGAGAACAGCAGGGAACTGATCGCCGCGCCTGCCAGAACCAGTCTGGCCTGGTCCGAGCGGGCGGGCCCGCGCATGCCCACAGCATAAACCAGCGCACCGGTTGCTCCCGCCCCAAGGAACGCCAGCAACATGAAGTGGGAAAATGACTCCGCACCCATCACGGGCGCAATCAACACAACCGCAAACATGGCTCCCGCATTAATACCGAAGATGCCGGGCGAGGCCAGCGGATTTAGCGTCAGTGCCTGCATCAGTCCGCCAGCCACGGCAAGACTTGCGCCCACCAATACGGCAACGACGACCCTTGCCAGGCGACTGGTCTGGACCACGACCTGATCCATATTGTGCGGGTCGGGCTGAGCGAATGCCCGCCAGACATCAAGCAGGGGAATGTGCTCCTGTCCGACGCTCAGCGCGATCACCCCACAGAGTATGGTAACCACACTTGCAATTGCCAGCAGCGCTGCAGGTGAAGACGGAACCAACGCGGCTTTCACGTGGATTGCTCGCCAAACATCTTCGCCTCCAATTCGTTCAGCATCAGAAATGCACTCTGGATTCCTCCCCCCAGACTCCAGTACACGTTGTTGACGTGATGCACGCGCCCATATTTGACTGCTTGCAGCTGTTGCCAAAGTGGGTGGCGCGACCACGCCAGGTAGTTATTCCGGACCACCGCGCTATCAGAACGCAAGAGTACAAAAAAAACATCGGCATCCATGACCGGAATACGTTCTTTACTGGTCAGTTTGATGATGGAGCGTGATCCTTCACGCCACTGCGAGGTCCATGCAAACCCCAGCGCACTGAGCAACGCACCGGCAAAGCTGTCCGCCAGATACAGCCGGATGTGGTCGCTGCGGATATCGAGCACGGATACGGTCAGGGGCCAGGCCGGACCAAATCTCTGCTTCAGTTTAATGCGCAATGCTGCAACTCGTTTGTTCAATTGTGCTAGCAATCGGGCAGCCTGTGCGTCACGGTGCAGCGCAGCGCCAATAAGGCGAGTGTTGGACTCAAACGAATAGACGTCCTGTGCCAGAATCGTGGGTGCGATTTTCGAAAGCAGGTCGAACGCTCTTTCATTTCTGAACTTTGAACCGATGATCAGATCCGGTTGCAAGAGTGCAATGTCTTCCAGGCTGGGTTGCGTTTCCAATCCAATCGACTGGACGTCCCCCAATTGTGGGCGTAAATACCGATAGACTGGCTTTTCAGTCCAGGAATCCACGGTGGCAACAGGCCTTACGCCTAATGCAAGTGAAATATCTGTGGCTCCCTGAAATAACGTGATAACCCGCTCGGGCCGCACTGGTACCTGAGCGCGTCCCATGGCATGTTCTACCTGAACGGCTCCTGCCGGATCGGGCAATAGGGCAAGAATGGAGGGCAAACCCAACAGGCGCAGACAAAACGCTCGTCGATCGTTCCGTGTGCGATCGGCAACGGGCCATCTTTGTACCCTTGCCATGTCCACGCGATGCATCAGAAGTTGACCGAATAGCCAAGGGTCACGGTGCGTCCATTGCCCGCAAAATATCTCAGGGGCTCAACCAACGCACTTTGCGAATAATAGGTAATGTACTTTCTATTCAGCAGATTCGATGCAGACAAACTGACCGTTCCTTTGGGCAATGAATAGTTCAATGCCAGATCAACCAGGGCATAGCCATTGAAGTTGGAGTCCTGCTCTTCAAACTTTTGGCTGAAGGCATAGTTAACCTGTAAGAATGAGCTTAACTTGTCCGTCCATTTGGCAGACCAGTTGGCTACGATACGATTGGGTGCGACGTTAAGCGCCCCAAGTTTTGCGTCCAGGCTGCCATCATCATTACTATCGTATTTCCCGCGCATATAGGAATAGCCGATACGTGCATGATGTTTGTCATTAATCTGGACACCAAGGCCCGCTTCAAATCCCTGGATCCGGGTTTTCTGGCGAGCAAGCTGGAACTGCCCGTTGACGGGGACAACCCGATTGCCATACTTCGAATTCGATTGATACAGGCTCAGGTCCATGTCGAATCGGTCATTCCGATAGCGCATGCCAACTTCATAATTATCCGTGAGGATGGGCTTGAGCGCCTGGAAGTTGTCAATGGATTGGCCCTCTGAGTTGATCGAACGCAATGCACGTCCAACATCAGGCATATCAAAACCCTGGGAAAAACTACCAAAGAAGGTCAGGTTATCCAGCGGTTTGTACACCAGCCCGCCGCTGAACAGCCCTTCGTTGAATTTGAGCTTGCCCCCTTGCACGGCAGCATTGTTATATGCAGCCAGGGTCCGGTAGGACGTTACATCCAGCTGACCCATTTCGTAGCGGTAGCCGGCCGATAGCGTCAGATTGTCCAGTAATTTGAACTCTGCCATCACAAAAGGGGCGTAACTGGTGTACTTGGACTCGGGCACATAGGTGCGGCCAGTCAAGTAAAGGTCCTGCTTGCCCTTGTCCATCAGCGTGTCGAAGCCCGCAGTCAGTTTGAGCCTGCCGTCCAACAGTTCGTCTTTGGTCAAACTCAGTTTGGTTCCCCATTTGTCTGCGGTCGCACGCGATTGATCATACAGTTGACCGACAGGCGCAATCGACGGATCCTGGAAGGTCTTGGAATTATCTGCGCCAAACAGTCCTTCGAAACGCTGATTGAATACCATGGCGTCCAGCTTGATGCCCGTATCCGCGAGATTACTGTTTTCATACTTCAGCGCAGAGGTCCAGACTTCGTTGTGCGGGGCGATTCCTTCCGGGTCTCCTCGCTCAGATGTTGTCGGAATACCGGCTTCGCGATCACCCGCGATGCCGATATAGTCCATCCGTCCTTTGATTTTGTAATGATTCACGCTCAACTGCAATTTCTGGTTATCATCGATCCAGTAACCCAGTTTCGCAAGAATGTTATAGGCGCGCGAACTCATCAGATCGCCCTGCGTGTTATCTGCCCCCACGGGATTATTCCACCCGTCAAGCGCCAGACCCTGGCTTTCAAAGCTGCCTGCCAGCAGGTATTCCCACGGCCCCTCACGCCCATTCACCCCATAATCGGTTTTATAGCTCATGGTTTCGGATTTGAGCTGTGATGTCGGTGTGGTGGCCTGTATGCCAAAATGCTGATTGAGCGTGCCGGGCTCCGGGCTTTTGGTAATAATATTGATGACGCCGCCCGTCCCTCCGATTCCATTGGACGCACTTGCCCCATTGATGACTTCGATATGATCGACCATCGAATAATCAATCGTGTGCACTTCACGGCCAGTCGGACGCAAGGGGTTGGACTGAGGCACGCCGTCAATCATGATCATCGGAGTGCGGCCGCGCAGCGTTTCGCCGCTGCCGTTCATCTTCTCCCGGCTGGGGGTATAGGCAGGCAGCATATTGCTTAGAACATTCGACGAATTACTCGAAATGGCCAACTGCTGTTCGATCTGTTCCGGCTCAATAATGACAATTTTTTGCGGTGCATTCTCGGGTTCGATGTCGCTGCGTGATGCTGTCGCGACGATGGGAGTCAGTACCTGCGCAGTCCGAGGCGCTGCGTTTGCGGCCGGTTCCGGGCGTTTAAGCAACACTACATTACGTCCGCTGATCCGATACGAAATTGGTGTGTTTGCCAGCACACGCTGCAAGGCTTGCTCGGCAGAAAGGCTTCCAGAAACACTCGATGATCGCAGTCCGCGTATCAGGTCGGGGGAATAAGCCATTTCCAGAGAGTAACGGTGTGCCACAGCAATCAACGCTTCGCCTAACGGTTGTGCGGGAATGCTGACCTGTATGGTGCTGTCTTGCGCGTAAACGGCTTGAGGCACTGCAAGCCAAATTGCTGACAGGCAGAGAGATCCAGATGCAATCATGGATCTTATTGTTCGCGAAGGACGGCAATATCCGGTGTGCTTGGATGTATGGAAAACGGCAGTTTCGGGCGCGGCAGTATTTTTTCTTGACACTTGTCATTTCCAGAAAGCAGGACAGGAGAACAAAAGCGACACCCATGCCCGCTATCGTTGCCTGGCTGAGTGTTCTTTCACAACTGTACAAAGGTGATTCGAGGGAGGTCGCTCAACCATCGGAACAACCTGTTCAGCCATAAAGACAATCGTCAGCGTGAAATACCGGATGAATTGGCCTGAGAAATTTGTAATTATTTATTTCAAAAATGATCGCTATCTGATCTTACTTACGAACAATGACAGCCGATCCGTCAGCCAGTCGCTGCACGGCAACGGGTGCAATCTCCGGAAGCAGATCAAGAAAGCCGTTTATATTACGAGTGCTATACGAGCCTGCGATATGAATTGAATTGGCATTCGCAATATTGAGGCGTATGGGCTTACTGGCATAGCGATTGATCTCATTGACCGCACTGGCCAGAGGCGTATCACGGAAGACCACACGACCTTGCCGCCATGCGAGTACAGAGGCCGTATCCTGGTCACTCAGAACGGTGAAGTGATTGTCGGTGTCCGATGTAAGCGTCTGACCGGCCCGCAAATCTGCCTGCTCCCGGCTCCACCACGGTCCCTGCCGGACCTGCACTGCTCCCGATAGCACTGCAATACTGGCCGCCTGTGCTTGTCGGCGAACCCCGAAGCGCGTGCCCGTGACCCTGACTGAGGTGTCACCTGCCTCGACAAAGAAAGGCCGTTGGGCATCGGGTGAGACAGTAAAGGCAGCTTCGCCTTCCTGCAACACAACTTCCCTGCGGTCAGAATAATAGTTCACCGTAATTCGTGTCCCAGTATTAAGTTCAATAATTGAATCGTCCGGCAGGGTGACCTGGCGGTACTGCCCGACCGCAGAAGCCACCTGCAGGCTATATGACGATTGCGATGTGTTGACATAAACGCCGATTCCTGCTGCTGCGACAACGGTACAGGCAAGACCCAAACCGAATGCAAAGCGACGACGACTGGCGTCTGATCTGACAGTACGTCGGTGGCGGGTGTCAGTACTGGAGGATGAATAAGAAGAAGCATGACTGCGAGCCCTGCTCTCTTGCGGCGTTTCACTCATCAGCGCCTGCAGCCTTTCTGCGGGCACCAGGCCCGCTGCATTCCATATACCCCGGGCGCGTTCGTACTCAAGAGCATGGTCTGTCGAGGCCATTAACCATGCATCGCGTTGCATGCGCTGCTCTTCAGTCATACGGCCAGACCTTTCGCGTGCGAACCAGTATGCGGCAACACTGGCGGTATCGGGCAAAGAATCAGGATCAACAGGCTGGACAGTATCAGTCATAACCAATGGTGCTATCTCTTTTGGAACAAAACCCATGCAGGAACGGGCGGTGGACTTGGAGTGTGGAGGACAAGACAGTTGTCATCATAAAGACAAATATGTAGGGACAATACCGGATCAATTTTCGCAAAAATTTTGTAACTTTTCACGAATATGACGGGTCGCATCCATGACGTATCGTTCCACCGTGTTCAGACTGATGTTCATTTTGGCGGCAATCTCGGGATGCGTGTACCCTTCCAGGCGATGATAAATGAAGACCTGCCGCTTTTTAAGGGGCAATTGTTGCAGGGCGGCTTCGAGTGCATCGACCAGTTGACGCGCGCGTACCGGGGCTTCGGGATCGGAGAGCAACGGGTGATCGTCATGCGCAAGCGCTTCGAGGGACGTAAGGGGTTGGCGCGCCTGACGTTTGACTTCATTGATCAAATGATTGCGGGTCGCCCGAAACAGGTAGGCATTTGGATCGAGCACCGCCTCCTGGCTTTGCCCCAGCATCTTCAGGGCGGAATTCTGAACCGCATCTTCCGCGTCGGAAGCGCGGGAATTGTTTTTTGCCCAGGATCCGATCAGCCCGCGATAATACACGAGCCAACCCTTGGACGAAGTAGGCGAATCGGACATGCCAGCCAGGAAAGTAAATGACGGATGCCCGTATGATAACAATAATTCTCATTACTGTTTAGAATCTTCCGCGTTCAGGCGTGCCAAAGCAACAAAAAGCCCGGATCGTCCGGGCACTCAAGCTACTCGCCAGTCCGGGGCAAGCGGCTAACATGCGTTATTGAGGCACCAGCCCACGCGACCGAAGAGCATCGCCCTCTGTCACATGACATTAACAGGAATCTTGAGATAACGAACGCCGTTGGATTCTGCTGGCGGCAATTCACCAGCCCGCATATTCACCTGCACGGATGGCAATAGCAGCACGGGCATAGCGAGCGTTGCGTCGCGCTTCTCTCGCGTGGTTGCGAACTCATCTTCGCTGGTACCATCACGCACGTGAATATTTTCTGCCCGCTCTTTGGCCACGGTGGTCTTCCATTGAAGTTCGCGTCCACCGGGACGATAGTCGTGACACATATAGAGCTCGGTATCCGGTGGCAGCGACAATACCCGGCCGATAGAGCGGAACAATGTGCGCGCATCACCACCAGGAAAGTCACAGCGGGCTGTGCCATAGTCGGGCATGAACAGCGTGTCACCCACAAAGGCTGCGGCTGGCGCATCAGGCGCGGCGTCGTCTTCGATCACATATGTCATGCACGCGGGTGTATGGCCCGGAGTGTGCATGGCTCGCACCCGCAGCGCGCCGATCATGAAGGTTTCGCCATCTTCGAACAAATGCTCGAACTGTCGACCATCCCGCGCAAACTCCTGCTCTGCATTGAAGATATCGCCGAAAACCTTTTGTACCGTACGAATGTTTGCCCCGATGCCGGTTCGTCCGCCCAGAAGCGACTGTAGATACGGTGCGGCACTCAGGTGATCGGCGTGCACATGAGTCTCCAGTATCCATTGGACGCTCACCCCCAGCGCTCGCACGCGCTCAGCGATATGGTTCGCACCGGCACGCGACGTGCGGCCGGATTTGGGATCATAGCCGAGCACGCTGTCAATAATGGCGCACTGCCCGCTTTTCGTGTCTATCACGATATAGCTGAAAGTGCTGCTGTTCTCATCAAAGAATGTTTCGATCTGCATGGTGCCTTTGTCTCGCTGAAAAGGTAACCCACTTGCTTTCGACCAAGGTCGTGGGTCAAATGTTTCTCATCGGGCGTTCAATCACTTTCGTAATATTCATTGATCGCACTTGACACTATGGTAGCGTTTATTGGGAGTGCATGCCTTGCCAGACTAAAATTATTTCAGATTTTGCTCGTTGCAATTTAAATACCACCTCAAGCCCCAATACAATTCAGTTCCTGATTCCCCTCATTCACTTCCCCCTCAATTCATACCGCAAATATGTTTAACATTTCCAGGATTTTCCTGCTTTTGATGATGTGCGCAAGCGCATCAATTCACGCAAAACAACTGGCATTCAGTTTCGATGACGGACTGAATCCGGACGCAAACCCAGAAGCCGCCGAGATTAATAACAAAATTCTTAGCCAACTGAAACAAGCTCATCTTCATTCAATTGTCTACCCAAGCCTGATCAAGCTGGGCGGCACTGCGGGATTAGACTTGATTGCCGAATGGGGAAAGCAAGGCCACAAGATCGGGAATCATAGTGAGCGACATATCAACCTGAACAAACCGGATACGAACGCTAAAGACTATATAGAAGGCATTGCAAATACTGAGCGCACGCTGAAACCTCTTGTAGGCTGGACGCCTCGATATCGCTTCCCGTTTCTCAAAGAAGGGGACACGAAAGAGAAGCGTGATGCGGTGCGGAAATGGCTGGACGACCATGGTTATCTATCTGGCGCAGTGAGCATTGACGCGAGTGACTGGTTCTATAACCTGAAATATCTGGAATATTCGAAAAACGGTAATGTCGATAAACTGACCACATTGAAAAAGGCGTACATAAAGCATCTATTGGGCCGAGCCGACTACTATGATGAGTTAGCGCAAAAGACACTCGGATACGCCCCAAAGCACGTCATATTGCTGCACACCAGCAAGATCAATGCAGAATCACTAACCGATATCATCACAGCTTTCAAGGCGCAAGGCTGGGATTGGATCGATACGGAAACGGCCTATGCTGATCCTCTATACAAGAAAAAACCAAATGTACTTCCCGCCGGAGAAAGTATCATCTGGTCTATTGCCAAAGAAAACGGCAATAAAACGCTAAGATATCCTGCCGAGGATGCGCCATACGAACTTGAGAATATAAAGAATTTTGGACTCGATTGAGTTTCTCCAAACAGGGCCTGTCAATAAAGTGGTGTAAACCGTCCGTCATTAAGCCCTGACATAGAGAGAATAGATAAAATGGATAAAGTAGCAGCTCGAAGCATTTGTCCGTGAAACGGCCAAGGCCGCCTGGCGCGACAAGGTCGACGCGCCAATGACCGTTTTGTGTATCGGATATACGAATAGTCGTACAATCTGGAAATGCGATAACAGTTGATTCATCCATCCACAGGAGTTGAAATTTGCGTTCCCGCCTCAGCGACGTCCCCCGGAAAGAAAAGATCGCCTATCGCGTTGCGGTAAATGTTCAAATCCTCAGCGCAATACTCGCCGTCATTTTACTGATCGCTGGTGTGCAGATGGATTATCTGCTGTTTCTGTTGGTACTGCAGGTGTTTACAATTCCCTATATTGTATATAACGGCCGCTATCTGAAAAAACGCAAGGAATTCGAAGAAAAGGTGCAACGCCACGGCGTGGACGGTATCGGTAGCATCGTCAGCGCAGCCTCGTCCGGTCATTCGGACTATCTTGATGAGTACTATGATTTTGAAGTGATTCCGCAAACCGAGGGACAACGCACTCAGGAGCAGGTCCGAGTCAGAGTGCGCATGAGTGAAGCTGCTTTCGAGGAATTCCGGAAAGCAGGCCAATTACCTATACGCTATATTCCCGGTTCGACGGAAGGAATATTCAGGCCGCCAGAGTCAGATTAATAAACTGAAAGCTGGGTATTGCATCGAGCACGAACACGTTACGTCGATTGCTTTTTTCTATCCCCGAAAGCCTGACCGATGCCTTATTACAAATCTTATATCGATTCGAATAATTTGCCAGGTGAGAAGTCTGATTCATAAACACTTGCGACGCCAATCCCCCGGCTACTCCTGGCTGATCCCCAAAGGAAATCGCTTTCTTAGTCCCCTTATTGTGTACGGGTCCACAACAGAACAGCACACGAAAGCAGGGGTTGGGCGCAAGCAAATGCGTACCAAAATTTGGGTAAGGAATGGGAAGCATCGCTGGCGGTGTTTTGCAGCAGTCCGGCCAGCCAATATAACCACCGCCGAGTGAAGTGATGTTGTAACACATAAAAATTCTCCTTTATTGGGTCATGCGTTTTCCAATGCTATGTCGCTCCGCTCGGCGTAACGCCGTGTCTTCTGCCCGAATATCGGGAGCCCATCGCATGGAAGCAGACTTATCCACTGCACCGTGAGTGCTGGCCTGCGTAAGCCGGGCACCCTCAAACTCCGCATCCGTTAGCACAGCATAATCGAATATGGCGTAGGACAAATCACATTTTCTAAAGACGGTCGATCTGCAATCAGCACGTTCCAATACAGCGTTTTGCATGCTAGAGCCCGTGAAGTCAGCACCTGAAAGCCCTGCTCTCGTCCACAGCGTCTGGTTCAGACTGGCAGAACGCAGCGAAGCTCCGGTAAGATCGGCCTGCGCAAATAGCGTATTCTCACCATCCAATTCATTCATCACCGACTGACGCAGATTGCTTTTGGCAAAAACTGACTGCTGTACCCAGGCGCCCGTAAAATTGCACTTTTCCAGCCGGGCTTCGGTAAATTGGCAGGCAACAAAGCGTCTGCCGGAAAAATCCTGTCCACTCAAATCACTACCTACGAAAATAACCTGGTTAAATGCTTCGCATGCGAATTCAGTCTTGCGCAAGTCCGTTTCATAAAAAACGAACTGCTCAAGCGTATCATCGCCAAATCGGCACGTATCCAGAGCACTATCCTGAAATACGCATTTGCGGGCCGATGCAAATTGCAGCACGGCTCCCTGGAGCTGGCACTGGCAAAACAAGGTATTGTCTACTGTCGCTCCGTTGAAAATGCCGTTTTCGAATGTCGTCTCATTAAATACTGCTTCTTCCAGCGGGCATCCTTTCAAAATTGCACTGGAAAAGTCCACCTTATTGCAAACAACAGACGACAGATCCGTGTCTTCAAACTCGCAACCCGCAAAGCAACATTCATTGAGCATCGCTTCACCAAAATCACAGCGTAAAAAGCGCGTACCTGCAAATGATACCCGGTCAAATGTCATACCTGATAAATTCAAATCCTGAAGGGTCAATCGCTCGAATCGTTCATCAGAACATGGTGCAGATGCATCCAGATACTGCTTCAGTCGAAACTCATTCATCTTTCATTAAATTCGCAATCTGTTGTTCACGATCCCGGTATATGGGGTAAATTTCAAGCTGATCGCGGTAAGCATTGCGCAGTCGTGTACGCGCATTGACACTGACTTTTGACACGTTGGTCCGAAACAGCGTGGCGCCTTCGAAGTTGCAACTTTCCAGCCTTGATTGCTCCAGGGATGCCTGAATCAGGTCGGCATTGCGAAATGTAGCGCCCTGCAAATCTGCCTTATGGAAAATGGCGTCCCGGGCAAGTACGGAATCAAACGAACAATTGCGCAGCTTAGCCTTTGTAAAGTCAGATTCGCTCAGATCACTGCCGGTAAACGCGAGGCGTTCTGCCTGCACAGCAAGGAAGGTACATTCGAGCAGGCTGCAATCTCGCCATTGACAATCCGCGAGTATGAGATCGTCTTCAAACAACATGTTCACCAGTTTGCTACTGACCCACTCACAACCCTCGATCCTGCAGGTCATGAACGAAGCGCTATCCCAATTCGCATTGATGGTATGGCAATCTTTCCAGGTGCAGTCTGTAAACGCCACCTTCATCCAATTGCCCTTTGTAAAACGCACTGATTTCAGCTGCGACTCGGACAACATACATGCCTCCAGCAAGCAGTCATCCAGAATACTGTCCTGCACCAGCCATCCGTCACACATGAGCCGTATCAATCGGCATTCTTTCAGCGTTGAATTGTCGATGCGAAGATGGTCGCACTGGGTCTCGATCCACTCGCATTTTCGCACTGTACAGCCCGAAAATATCGCCTCTGCAAGACTTGCGCGGGTAAAGTTGCAGTCCTCAATATGAGTATCCTCGAAATGGGCACGCGCGAGCACGGTCTCCGTGAAATTCACGTTATGTAACCGTGCACCCGCAAATTTCACGCTTTCCATGAAGGAGCGCGAAAAATCCGCCCCACTCAGATCCAGCCCGCTCAGATCCGCACCAGTCAAATCAAGCTCGGTGAGATCGCCATCTTCCTGATAGCGTCTTTGGATTTCACGTCTTACCGGATCGTTCAGCTCAGGCGAAAGTCGTGCAGCGGGTTCTTGGTATTGAACAGAATACAAATAACCCTTGCGCAAATCACTTTTGGTCTGGCGTGCACGCTTTTCCAGACTGGATGAATCGCCCGATTCACCCGCATAAGCGGTCTGGCTAAATGAAGCATCCACAACACTCAAATCAGGAGGACCACTTTGTTTGACGTATGTGATTTTTGTTGCTTGATCTGATTCATCCTCGTCGAGCGAGTCAGCATACTCGGCAAGTAGCGGCTCTTCACTCGCGCGCAGCTGTTCCTGCACCTGCGCCTTCATGCTTTCAAAAATCTGGTCACTACGCTCCTGGCTCTGCAAGCTGTTATCAAACTGCTCAGGTGGACCGACAAGCTCGGGAACATAATCGTGATAGTTCATGCCTCTCGTCTTCATCCAGGATTGAAGTGCGTTCTGCTGGTTCTCCACGAACGCCTGGACGCGATCACCTGTTTTTCCTTGCGGGAGCCGGTAATCAATCGCTCGACTGGCCCGCAACAAGGCTTGCGGCATTAATTCCGTATCCTGAGGATGATGCAGAGCGGCCGTTTCCGGGTCCAGGCGCAATTGCATAATGCGCTCGTAATGATCAGACGATCTGCTGCTATTTACGTCCTCGACTGCCGCCATCGCCACTTCGATATCATCCGCCTCGGAGTCGTGCACCATCACTGATCCATGAAACATCATGATCATCGATTGCGCGTCCGGCAAAAACCAGATGGTCGATGCCTGCATGTTACCGACTTCTTCAAATTTGCAACGTTTGTCAATATCACGCCGCTGCAGAAAACATCTTGCTTTCAACATCGGGATCACGCCTTCCCAGCAAGGCTGTTTCGGATGCATATTCCAGATTCGATAGGGTTTTCCTAAAGGTAGGCCGTTCTGGCTGGCCCATTGCTGATCGTCGGACGCCATATTGAAAATCGATGGATCCATATCAGGAAGAAAACCCGGAAAATCGTATTTTTCCCAGTCTTCCGAGTACGTTCCCATTTTTTCCATCTGGCGGGGATGCGTGGGTCCGATTGGACCAAATCCTGCTGGCATTGGCCGGTCAGAGGCTTTCTCTACAGGCTTTAGCGGGTCTTCAATATTTGGCAGCGGAGTGCTCCGCAGGTATGTCCCTTCGCCCTTCTGCTCCACCGAATAAAGTCCTTTACCCTGTGGATTTTCCGGATGATCAGGACCTCCAAATGCATGCGACCAATCTACCGGCATCTTCTCAAAAGCTTGCGCAGCGCTTGCACGTCCTGCATTCCAGTATCTGTCTCCGTGGACGAGCAATGTTTTCTCGAGGTCGGCGACCTGAGCCCGCACCATGCATCGCGTTTTATCGCTCTGATGTGCTGTGTAAGCAGACCCGCTGATCAGATATTCCGCTCGTGATTTAGGCATGATCTGGTCAAGCAATCCACCGCTGTCCAACTGAGGCAGCATTTCCGCCCAAAGCTTCTGATCAGGCTCCAGCAACTGACCGCTCTCGTCTTGACTCAGCAAAATATAGATGCCTACAGCCAGCCGATTGGCTCCACGCCAGCGATAAGGTCTGGTCAACAGGCTGGCCGTGAGCGGCTTGATTATTTTCACTGGATCCCCGTAAAGGTTACGTTTATTATGCGATCACAAGTGCGATCTTTAATATACATTCACAACTGTGTTTCCTGCCCACCGATGCTCTTGATGTTCAAACCGCCATTGGTTGATTTTTGGCTTTTTACAGTTTCAGTTTCCGTCGCCCCGGTCTTCTTCTCAATCACTCCGACTTTCACCTGCAATTTTCCGAAGTGAATCCGGTTGGGAGAAGGCAGCAAAAAGGTCGGACAACCCACATTGACAGTAACCAGCGACGTGTTGGCATACAGACCAGAAGCATTAATGCTATATCCGTACATGGCAAAATTGATCGGCGCCAGCTTCCGACGAAGCAAATATGCTGAAATCTCGATACCGGTTGTTGTTTCGATGGTGTCGTAGGTTTCAACTAGTGTGGGTGCCTCGCAAGTGATATGTGCGTCGGTTTTCCATTCAAGATCTCCATCGTGATTGTGTACTGATGCTGCCGTTACCTCGCGATTCATAGTGGATTCGTATGTAAAAACCGAATCTTTATCATAATGGTCTGTAGCGGGTTTAATAAAATGGGCCATACAAGTTCACCATTTAATGGTCAGTCCAAAAAAATTGATATCCTTTTTCATCATGCTCTGCTTATAGGCCTCTTTGTCAATATCAATCAGCTTATATTCCTTAACAGACGGCATGCGATTGTCTTCCTTGTTGGAATGCACAACTTTGAAAGGTGAGGGGTTCAAAAAAATGAGTCCTGACAGAAAGTAAATGCCAGCCATTTCTGTTTTATAGGTGAGCGAAAGCGCGGCCGTAGCCAGGCTGATAGAGAAATTGGACAGCGCAGCACCAAACTGAAACCCCACATACCTCGTATCTCTGTTTGAAGTCGTCGTCACATCCTGACAATCAATGGTGATGGCACTTTCGTCGCGCTTGAATGTTTGTCCGCTGGCGTCGATCAACAAACCGTTCTTGAATGTATAGTTTGTCATGCCTGTTACGGTAATCGATTCTTTCTGCTTGAACAGCGATGTCAACTCCTGATCATACTTATTCGTGAAAGTCCCTTGATAATGTGCCATTTACGCCTCTACGAAACCTGAGATTTTTGGGCTACGACTGTATGAGCCGCGGTAGTCCGATACTTGACGAGGGCTAAGATCTGCTCTCTCTTCGATCGCTTACGGGTATTTTTTACGAAATCACTTTTCAGTACAGTGACCAGAACTTGCAGAGAATAGGCATTGACCCAACGGTACATACCCCAGCTCGTGACAGTCTTGCCTTGTGCATAGACAAAACCCGGAAAGACATTGAATGTTCCAAATACATTCAGATTGATTGCAACACCCGATACCGCAGAGACTTTTGATTCATCCCAGTACATAGGTTTAAAGTTGAAATGGGCTACCTTAGCCGTATCGCGACGCGTGTGAGCACGAATCTCCAGCGTGCCAGACTCTACAGTAAGCTTCATACCACCTTTGTAATACTGGGTGGATTTTCCAATGACAGTCTTGCTATCTGGCCCCGTAATGTTGTACTGCGCGTGTCCGGTGTAGAGATCTGTATAGGTGCCCTGGTACCAAGCCATGCGTTATCTCCGGATTTTTGTGATACTTCTGGTTTTCAATATTAGCTGTTAGTCTGGCGATTACTTTGGTGTCACCAGGCAAGGCTTCGCCGGTTCAACCGGCGCATCGGGAGCTGCTGCGCCAGGGTCACCCGGGTCACTTGCTGCGCCCGTTCCCCAGTCGCCTTTTACAACCAGGTCCACACTGGAGTCGAAGTAGATTTTCGTCGCGCCCGTTACATACTGTGTCAGTGCGCCATGCAGACTGGTCTTGGTTTCGCCGTCACGGTAGTGGTGCATTGCTTTATCACTGAGCTTGGTCGCGTCAGTAACGGTTTTGTCCAACGTGCCCTCCACCTTGATTTTAGTGCCCTTGCTGTACCGGCTTAAGTCATTGTTAAAGGCGTGTCGAGTCGCCCCTTGTACTGTCTGATCCTGAGATCCGGCATAACGCGTTTCCTTCTGGTTGACAGTAATATCGGCGTTGCCCTTGACGAATGCGACCAGATCACCCTTTACATCCACTTCCAGCTTTTGCATGGTACGAATAACCATGTTCATTTGTGATCTAAGCGTCACCAGCTCTGAAGCCAGCGTGTCGTCAATCATCAGCATGCTCGTCGTACTCTGATCACCAAATACCGACTGGCTCCTGAATCCGCTAATATTCGCTTGCGCCGGCAATTCCACCGGCGGCATATTGCTCGCGTTATAGACCCGTCCCAATACGATTGGCCTGTCGGGGCAGCCTCCGATAAAGTCGACCACAACTTCATCCTTGATCCGGGGCAGTTGCAATCCGCCGAAACCGCCGCCGGCCCAGGGGCTGGAGACGCGAACCCAGCAGGAGCTGTTTTCGTTTTTCTTGCCGTAACGATCCCAGTGAAATTGCACCTTGATGCGGCCGTACTGATCGGTCCAGATTTCTTCGCCTTCAGGACCAACAACGCGCGCCGTCTGTGGGCCATGGGTGCGTGGGATTGGAGTGGTACGTGGCGCGCGATACTGAATCGTGGCAGGCAGCGCAATAAAAGATTCCTCATAGAAATCTTCAGAGCCGGTACCTGTCGCGTAGCCAGAGACGCTCATGCGATAGTTCACCGAGAGCACCAGATATTCTCTGTTCTCTGATTTTCTCGGGTGATTTTTCAGATTGAATGTATGGCCGGGTGAAATACCGCGGGCATTGGCAATGCCGCGCACCTGTTCCTGAAGGCTTTGTAATTCCTGTAGACGAATCCTGGAATATTGCTCGCCGTGATCCGGCTCCTGATAGCCCCCTTGCCATTCGAACATTTCCAGATTGCCGTTTTGCGATCCGCCGGAACGTTTGGAGACAGCGTCAAGGCTGGCGCCAGGCTTGGTGAAATCATAATCAACTGTGGCATAGCCATCCGGAGTGATCTGCGCGGCCACCTCCCACATGGAGATAAATTCCTCCTGCGGTTTGCCAAAGCGATCCGGTCCATAGTAGGGAATGGAATCATAGCCCGGCGTGGGTTCGTGGGAGGAAATGTCATCTGTCATCACCAGCGTATGCTGGCCGTTCTCGTGCTTGAAGTAATAATAGATACCTTCATGTTCCATGAGGCGACTGACAAACGCAAAATCGGTTTCCTGATATTGCACGCAGTATTCCCAGTTCCGATAGGAACTGCTGAGCTTCATTTCGAACGGAAAACTATACTCACCGAGCACTTCCTTGATGACATCGGGCGCAGTCTTTTGCTGAAAGATCTTGTTGTCTGAGGTCTGGGTCAGATACCACAGCCAGGGACGCACGGTCGCCTTGTAAATGTAATAGCGGGAACTGGCGTTCTCACGACCAATCAGCTCAAAGCGCGTGACAAGCCCATTCAGATAGCGAGACCCGGAGAGCGTTTCCATTTCCAGGGTGAGCGGCTTACCAAGCAAGCTCTTAAGATCAAGGCTATAGTTGTCGGCAATCAGTTCGACATCGAAATCGAACAACTGCGACAGGCCTTCCGAGCCGCTCATTTGACGAAAACCAAGGCTGCTGCCTAGCGGTGTGTGTGCAACAATAGAGCGAAACTGGATTGAATTGGGAATATCCACCCTTTCACCCCTCCTTTGTGAAGAACTGGTCAATAATGAATTCTTTGGTGATTTGGGAAATGCTTTTTTGTCTCAATAGATTATCTGCTGACTGATCTATTTCCTTTTTTTTATTTTTATTTAATCTGCGGCAGAATTTACATGAAAACCAGATGAAAGACTATGTGTGACCAGTCACGAAATAGTAACAAAATGAGTTAGTGAAAGTTTTGTATATCCAGTTGGCTCGCGCACCGAAATTTGGTTAACTCGCAAAGTTTCTCCTATTACAGAGGCACTCAATCAGTAAAAAAATACTACTGAATTTTTCTAAACATGAACAAAATGGAGTTTCCAATATTTGGGAATGAGGCTTGTTTTTCGGGTTATGGACAAACAATCTTACATATTAGTTATTTTCGAGAACTTGCCAGATCACATCAATGGTTGAAACGCTGACAAGGTCCGGAAAAAATACGAGTTAAAAAGTGAATCCGATACGTTCTATCCGATCTCTCGTTCACTCTTTAATCACGCAGCTGACATCACCTTCCTGGCAGTGAAGCAGGCTATCGAGTTCTTTTGAGCGCGCCTCGGTCTTATCGGTCAGACAACCTGCGACGACCATCGAGTGAATGGAGCCACCAGCAGATCCGGCGCTTTGAAACTTGCAGTCAAGATCACGATACTTGATCCAGGCATTTTGCGCAGCCTTCAGGTCGGCCTTGCCAGATGCATCCAATTTCTTCAGCACATTCTGATAGGTCTTGTTCAACGCTGCATCGGCCTTTTTGTAATCCGCGTCGGCGCTCTGATTCATGTCGCTTTGTGACTGGGCATGGCTGACATTGGTCACGACTGCCATAAAGCCAAGACAAGTGATGGCGGTATTCAACAACGTTTTTCTGAACATGTGGCCTCCGTAACTCTTCAGATTATTAATTAAATTGCGACATACCCTGCTTTAGCGCTAGTTTAAGGTAAGTGAATTGAGGATTGGATAACAAAGTTATATCACAATTGAATATCTGCAAGACATTTGGCCTATGACATTTGCTATGCGTTTTTCGGCATGTGTACTTGCTATGCACATTGCTGTATTCTACGCAGACCATAGCGGCTTTCGTTTCATGAACGCCGCGTTTGCCGGAGCCTGCGCATGAGTATCGAATTTTTCCTGACGTCCCTGATCGTAGTTCTGTCCCCTGGAACAGGCGTAATTATTACTGTGGGCGCAGGCCTCGCACGTGGCAGACGCGCTGCAGTTGTATCCGCATTCGGCTGTACGCTGGGTATTTTGCCGCATATGTTCGCTGCCATCACCGGCCTTGCGGCACTGCTGCACACTAGCGCGGTCGCATTTGAGATCATTCGATATGCCGGTGTTGCCTATCTTCTGTATATGGCGTTCATGACCCTGCGTGAACATGGCGCGCTCAAAGTGCAGACTGATACCGAAACGCGCTCCAATGCCGAACTTATCCGATCTTGCATACTGGTCAATATACTCAACCCCAAGCTGTCCATTTTCTTTTTCGCGTTTCTGCCACAGTTTGTCGATCACCAAATCAATCACCCGCTGCCAGTCATGCTGGAACTCTCGGGTGTCTTCATGGCGATGACGTTCTTCGTTTTTACAGCCTATGGGATGTTTGCGGCGGCAGTTCGCCATCATGTCATTTCCCGCCCGACAGTCATGACCTGGCTTCGTCGCAGCTTTGCCGCCGCCTTTGTTGCATTGGGAGTCAAGCTCGCACTGACTGAAAAGTAAGCGAACAGACAATATCATTATGTTGATATTGTCTGAATACCATTATCCAAAGGAAGTACTCATGCCCCCAGCCATATTCCACCGATTTCTGATCGCCGCCTTATTCGCAACGGGTCTATCTGCCTGCGCGGCGACATCGCCAACCACCTCCCCAACTTCAGCGCCTGCCAACACCACGATGAGCAAATCTGACAGCCCCTTGCGAAATACCTACTGGAAACTGGTGACACTGCACGGCAAACCGGTAACAACAGCAGCGCAACAACGTGAAGCCCATATTGTTTTCTCCGCTCAGAACAATCGGATATCCGGCAGCAGCGGCTGCAATCGCATGATGGGCGGATTCGAAGAGAGTGCCAATCATTTGAAGTTCAAATCATTGGGCGGCACCAGGATGGCATGCCCGGCGGGTATGGAACAGGAAGCCGAGTTTCTCCAGGCACTACAGACCGTTGAGCGTTACCGAATTCAGGGCGAACGTCTTGAAGTGCTGGATTCGAAAGGAGCGGTTGTCGCCAGCTTTGAGGCGGTCGCTTTGCAATAGCCTTGTTCAGCTGTAAACACCCGCATGTTCCTGCAGACATGCAACCAAGGCATCAAAAACGATTCTGCATCGTCGGCTGCCGCGCAGGTCTCCGTGCATTGTTACCCATGTATCCAGTTCTAAAGCGAATGCATCAGCCAGTAGGCGAACCAGATTCTCATCTCGCTGTGCCAGCGCCGCCTGACACACGCCAATTCCCGCTGCAGCACGAATCAGCGCGAACTGCGCGACATCACTGTCACTGCGGAAAGTGAAAGCCTCACGGTTCCAGAAGGGGAATCTGGCAGTGGCATTGCGCAGGAATGGGGTTTCCCGGTCAAAACCAATAAGCGCATGGTGTTTCAGATCAGCAAGCGTGTCCGGTGTGCCATGCTGCAATAAATAATCTGCATGGGCATACAACCCCAGTTCGATCTTCCCCACGCGCTGTGCGACCAGGGCTTGCTGCGAAGGCGCCGTCATTCGCACAGCAATGTCTGCTTCGCGCTGCAACAGATCCTGTACCCGGTTGGTCGGCACAAGCTCTATTTTCAATAAGGGATGTTCCTGTCGCAGGCGTGCCAATGACTTGGGCAACACTTCTACACCAATGATCTCGCTTGCCGAAACGCGAACCGTACCGCGAATGCCCTCTCCCTGACTGGAGGCTTCGCGCTCCAATGCCGCGACACTGTCGTGTACTGCCTGAGCATGCCGTTCAAGAGCGAGCGCCAGTTCAGTCGGCTGCATGCCGCTTTGCGTGCGGGTAAACAGTTTCTGTCCGTAAGCGGCCTCAAGCGCCGAGATATGGCGGCCGATCGTAGGCTGGGTCATGCCAAGCGCCCTTGCGGCTCCCGATAAAGACCCTTCAGTCAGCACCGCCAGCAAGCTGCGGTAGTGTTCCCATCCAATCATTTCAGTCATACAAAATTGTATAGCAGATGACACATGATAGGTAATTTTCAAATAGACTGATTTCAAACATCATAGAACTCATTCATTCGAAATGAGGATAACTTTTATGACAAACGTAAATTCATCAGACAAATGCGCGCTTGTTCTGGGCGCCAGTGGCGGTATCGGCGGCGAAGTGTTGCGCCAATTGAAGGCCAATGGATGGCAGGTTTCGGCACTCAGCCGCAGGCAGGATTCCCAAACAGAGACGAAAGACGAGATAACCTGGCTGCGTGGCGATGCAATGAACTCAAAGGATGTCCTTCGAGCTGCGAGAGGATGTCAGGTCATTGTTCATGCCGTCAACCCGCCCGGATATCGGCACTGGGCTGAACAAGTGCTGCCTATGGTAGACAACACGATTGCAGCTGCCATCGCAGAAAAAGCAACAATCGTCCTGCCGGGCACGGTGTACAACTATGGTTTCGACGCCTTTCCACTGATTGCAGAGGATGCCCCGCAAAATCCACAGACTCGCAAAGGTCGTATACGCGTTCAGATGGAACAGCGCCTGCAGGATGCGACCACACAAGGCGCCCGCGTCATCGTGGTCAGAGCGGGAGATTTCTTCGGGCCGCGAGCCGGAAACAACTGGTTCTCGCAGGCACTCGTCAAACCCAATCAACCATTGAAGAAAGTCTCTCGGCCCGGGAAACTGGGCATCGGCCATCAGTGGGCCTTCTTGCCGGATGTCGCGCGCACCATGGTGACGCTGATCCATCAACGTAACTCGCTGCCCTCATTTGCACGTTTTCACATGGAAGGACATTGGGATGCAGACGGAACGCAAATGACAGCTGCAATTTGCCGCGTCGCCCGCCAACATGGTCTGCACCCGAAAGTATCAGCCTTCCCATGGTGGCAGACAAAGCTGCTTGCCTCGTTGATTCCAACTTTACGTGAAATGCAGGAAATGCGCTATCTGTGGGATCGGCCGCTACGGCTGAATGGCAATCTTCTGAAAGCGGCTATTGGCCACGAACCGCATACCCCATTGGATGAAGCCGTCGAACTCACGCTGAAAGGAATGGGGTGTATTGCAAGTGATTGATTCGGCAAGCGATACCTCGTTTCTTGGACACCTCGTTCCTTCGTCACCTCGTTTCTTCGTCACTTCAGTCGCGCACCTGCAAGATCTGCACTCGGGACAGTCGCCATCCTGGGTTTTGCATTACTGGCAAAGCTTTCAGGCAACCGCAAGTACTTCAGACAAGGGTTTACGCGGCTTCTGCGACCAGTTGTTGCCTGTCGGGTATCCCACTGTCACAATCACAACCGGGATATCATTGACACCAAGATCAAACTCCTGACCAACCTTCACGGGGTCAAACCCCACCATGGCGCAAGAGCCCAGCCCCATTCCCTCAGCTGCCAACATCAGGGTCATGGCAGACAACGAAGCAGAACGAATGGCTTCATCTCGTTGCAGGCCGGGATTGTCCTGATGCATGACACTCACCTGTTCCACCCAGCCATCAGCTACGCCTTGCGGCATGACGCCTTGATCCACACTAGGCTGCAGCGCGGCACCCAGCCCCAGATGTGAGGCAAGCGTACCGCATACGATAATTGACACCGAGGCATCGACCACCTTCTGTTGTCCATAGGCGGCCTCTTTCAAACGCTGCTTGCCGTGCTCGGATCGTACCGCGATAAAACGCCAGTTCTGCAGGTTATAAGCTGAAGGCGCTCGCGTGGCCAGACCAATCAGTGCATGAATGGTCTCATCGTCCAGAGGTCGGTCAGGCAGGAAATGATTGATGGAAGACCGGGACTCGATAATGTTCTGAATTGCGTATGTCATAAAAACTATCCTCTGAAGAATATTGTGAATGAATGAAGGCTATGTGTTTCGCATAGCCGCCCACTGGACGGCAAACACACTGCCCAGCACAATCGCCAGTCCTGTGAAAGCCAGGCCCGTCATCGACTGGGACAACAGCACCCACCCCAGCACCACCGCAGTCAGCGGACTCAGTAACCCCAGTGACGCCACGGCTACAGATGGCAGCCGGGCGATCCCACGGAACCACAAGACGTATGCAAGCAAAGCACCGGCAACACTCAGATACGCATAGGCCAGTACCTGTAAGGAAGAAAGCGCCGGCAATGGCGCATCAGCCAACCAGGCAATGGGCACAAGCATCAGGCCACCAATGAAAAGTTGCCAGCCCGTCAGCGCGAGTACCGGTAAATTGAGTCGCCAGCGACGTGTCAGCCACACTCCCGCCGCCATACTTGCCGCGCCCAGCAATGCGGAGAATATGCCCACCGGTTCGAATACCGTTTGGGGCGACAACAGCAATATCGCCATGCCAATCACACCCGTGATTGCCGACCACAGCATCGCGCGAGAAGGGATCCGTCCATCTGCCATCCACGCCAGCGTCATGACGAACAGCGGCTGAAGTGCACCCAGCACAGCGGCCAGACCACCCGGAAGCCGATAGGCGGCGACGAAAAGCAGCGCCTGGAAGACGCCGATATTGAGTCCGCCCAGTACCAACAGACGCCACCACTCACCTTTCGCCGGTATCCGTCGGGTCAGTAGCAAGAGGATCGCGCCCGCAGGCAAGACACGAATAAGTGCGGCAGTAAAAGGCCTATCGGGCGGGAGGATCTCTGTTGTCACGATATAGGTCGATCCCCAGATGACGGGTGCCAGCGCTGTGACCAGGACATCGTGCCAACGGGTGTACCAATAAGTTGGCGAATGAGAATTAAACATGGCATTTATCTTCAATTCAAGATAATATGATTGTGTACGCCAACTATCTTGAAGTCAAGACAAATGAAATATTTAAACAATCGCAAGCAATCCGACGCCGTAGATATCATCCTGGATCAATGGAAACGCGAGCGGCCCGACCTGGATGTCAGTCCCATGGCGCCCATCGGGCGCATCAAGCGGTGTGCTGCCTTGCTGGAGCAGCGCCTGGAAGCGGGCTTCTCGGAATTCGGGCTTAGTTTGTGGGAGTTTGATATGCTTGCCACCCTGCGGCGTGCGGGCGCACCATATCGGCTGAGTCCTACTGAATTGTTCTCCACGCTGATGGTGACATCGGGCACCATGACTCATCGTCTGAAACAGCTGGAACTCAGCGGATATATCCAGCGCGTACCCAACGAACAGGATGCGCGAAGCCTCCTGGTGCAGCTCAGCCCAAAAGGATTGCGCCTGATCGATCGTGCCGTCGAGGCTCACGTAGAAAACGAGCGCCGGATTCTGTCATTGTTATCGGCTAACGTGCTCAAGGAGCTAGACTCTCACCTATCCGCGTTGCTCGTGGCGCTGGAGGGAGAAAATACGATCACACATCAATAAAGTCTTCGTAAAGCGCTAACGCATCTTCAGAAAATGCAATCAATACTTTTCCGTCTGGCACCCGTTTTTTGGCATAGCCGCCAAGACAAAGGCCCAGCTTTCTGAAAAGCATATAGGTGTTTGTTCTTCCAACAATGGGTTTTTCCAGATCACAAAGCTTTTCAAAGCCTCCCGCTTTGAAGACAGCAATGCCCTTCACGATGGGATTGCCACTTTTAGGGATCTCGACAACTTTCAGGTCACCGTCTTCATAGTATTTAAGTCGGCAGTCTCCACGCGTTTCCTTGACATATCCAAGGATACGATCGGGTTCAGATTTATCAGCAGGCCCTGCAATTTTTTCAACCTGCTCCTGCGTCATGCCAAACGATATCTCATTCACTGCTTTGTAAGGTTCGATCACATAATCCATTAACATACCCCTGGTTGATTTTTCAATCTGTCTTTCAATTTCTGATTCTGTTCACTATTGATATTACCTTGTCTCTCATGCTCATCCAATAGGTGTCCAACGTCTTCATTGTATTTTCCTGGAAACTTATCATTCAGATCGTCTATATCCATTGCTATGGCCTGATCCCAACGTCCATTTCGAATATGGGCTCTCTGTGCACGTCGAAAATCACCAGCGTCGGGTGCACTGCCCGTGCTCCTCATCGCCCGGTGATCGTCATATTCCATCCAGAACGCCGGCCCGCGCCCTCTGGTGGGCGCCCCATCCAGTCCGTCATATGAAGCGAAGGCAGGCACATGGTTGACCTCCCCTCCCTTACCTTTGTAATAATTCCTGCGAATGGAATTCCAGGTACTGCGTAAAATACCCTTCATCAACCCAAATGGGTCGATCCAGTTCACTGAATTCGGTGCATAGGTATAGAAATTTGAATCACCCAGCAGTCCTATGGGATCCTGTTGAATGAATCGGCCAACATCCGGATCGTAATATCGAAAACGGTTGTAATGGAAACCGGATTCACGGTCGTGATACTGCCCCTGGAAGCAGAGGTTGTTCCTTGTCCGCCGATCCTGACCTGATTCTCCGCCTGCAGCCAGTTGCTTTCCCAGTACAGAATACTTGCCTTCCCAGACGATCTGACCGCTGTCATCGGTCAGAAGCAGTGGCGTACCCAGATGGTCACATTGATAATGGTTTACTGCCAGCGCAGGTCCGCTGTTCATTGCCTGATCGCTATTGCCATAGCGATATTGAACCAGAGGCACGAAGCTGTCGTCGTTGTATAGGTAATGCGTTTTCTCTCCAGCGACATCCACACTGCTGTCCTCAAACGCCAGATGCTGGCCGTCCCATCCGTAAAACGTCACAGTGGGTTTCGACGTATTGTGACTACATGCTTTCCCAATACGTCGACCAAATGTGTCATAAACATATTTCGCCTCGGACACCTGATTATCACGAAAATCGGTGTTCACCGTTTTGCTCAGTCGACCGAATGCATCCCATTCAAGTTCCTGGAACGAATCCGGTTTACGTTTACTGGTCAAATTTCCCTGAGCATCGTACTCAAAATGCATGCCTGCGCATCGCTTCAGGATATTGCCCAGCACTTTTGAGACATTCTTCGGGAAAGTATTATCCGGTTTTGGAACCGCGGCCCTGTCCTTCTCAACCAGATTGCTGGCAGGATCAAAGGAAAAAATCTCGGTATCATCAAAGAGCGTCGCCGAAATCAGGCGATCCAGAGCATCATACCGATAGCTGGCCGTTCCATGCCTGGAGTCCTCAAAGCCCGCCAATGAACCATCTTTCAGATAAGAATAGTGACGCGAACGCAGGTTACTGCGGATACCTGTCGCCATATTCAGTTTCTGTTCTTTAACCCTGCCCATGACATCATAGGCGGTCACCGCAACAAGTGAATTTGACTGGTGTCTGCGTATCTCGCGATGACTATTGTCACGGTCAAACGCAATGATCTCACGATCATTCAGTAGAATGCCATGTACATGACCAGCACCATAACGTAGCCAGCTGACTTTTTCTCCATCCGGGCGGCGGGTAGATATTCGATTTGACATTTCGTCAAATTCATTCTCCCAGACATATCTCCGGCTTTCTTCAAATGCGCTGTATATATGTGTTTCGCGTATGGGATTGTTCAGGACATCGTATTCGAAACGCTGATCGCAGTATTGATTATGTGCTCTGATAATTCTGTTTGAAATATCGTATTCGAAATTTTCTGTAAGGTCGCCAGCATGACGTTTGAGCAACTGGCCCATGATGTCATACTCGAAGTGCGTTTTCCGACCGGCATCTTCCATTGAAAAAAGCAGACCCGTTGGCTTGTCGTAGTGATATTTCCTGACTTTCCCATCAAAACCAACACTACGAATCAAACGGTCGACCGGATCAAACTGAAAGGTAAATTCATCGCCGTTCTGATTTTCAAGACGGGACAAACGTCCTTTTTTATCATACTGATAAAGAAAACACTGATTCAGCGGATCCGTTTTCCGGCTGATGCGCCCAGCCTGATCGTATTCGTAACGGGTCAGATTATCCAGTGGGTCGATAAAGGACAATAACCGCCCTTCTTCGTCAAATTCCACTGTCAGAACGCTTCCATCCGGACGTTGCACTTCGCTGATAAACCCGAATTCATTGTAGGCATACGTCTCTGTATTGTCGCAAGGGTCTGTCTGTCTGACCAGGCGACCAAGCTGATCATATTCCCAGCGTCGTGTTTTGTTTGAGCAATCGGAATATCGAATAAGCAAACCGGCTGCACTATATGACAGCGTACTGACACCACCTCGTGGGTTCACTGACTGAATCAGCAGTCCGTCAGCGGTATATTGAAACTCGGAGGCATGTCCTTTCGGATCCGTCTCCCTGATCATATTTCCATACTGATCGTAGTCTCGTCGCCACTCGTTGCCTGCAGGATCAACAATTCTGGTCACACGGCTGAACCTGTCGTATTCCCATCGCACTACCGTCTGATCTGCCCGAGTCAACTTCAGGATGTTATCAAAATCGTCATATTCATAATTTTCGAAGGAACCATCAGGATAGCGAACTTCGATAATGTTATGAAACTCATCCCTGATCCTGGATTGGCGCGTACCATCGGGGAAATCAATGTGAGAAATATAATTGAAGTCGTCAAAGGTATAGATCGTGGTGGAGCCTAATGCATCTGTGACATATGTTTTAGACTCCTCTTTGTCCCAGCGAAAGCGCATTTCACCGCTTCCATCGTCCCGATATTCCCGAACACACTTAGCGTCGTGAAGGTCCGAATCCCACTCCAGATTGATGTTGCGCCCCGTTCTGTCGCCATAGCGTATCACCAAATGATTCTGATACGCATAGGAGTAAGATCGACCATATTGATCTCGAGCCAGGACAAGATCGCCTGCATCATCATATTGATATTGCGCGAGAATCCTCTGCTCAGTGTCGCCCTCATCTCCCGTCGTTTCGTGCCATATTTCTGTCATTCGGCCAGACGCATCGTGACTGAAATGAATCGTATGAATGGCGGTTTCCAGCCGGTCCAGTAATCCGGACTCCTCATCGTAAAAAAGATCAATCTTGTTGCCGTTGCGGTCTGCTATCGCTTTCAGCCGGTAAGCATCACCGAATCGCTCGAACGTTTCAGTGCGCTCGTACTTATGACTGACCACAAGTGTGTCAGGATCGGGACGGCTCCAAATCAGTTCTTCTGTTCGGTCGTACCACTCTTCACCCGTCTCAAGGCTGACCACCGTTACAGAGCGACCAACTTCAGATATATATTCGAACCCACCATCTTCGTCCGGCAGGACGGTCAAGGTGAATGGAGTCAGCCATCTCGGACCCAATTCACCGTGAACATCTTTGGCAATCATATTGGAACGATAAGTTCGGTTCCATTCGATGGGAATCGCACCAGGCAGAAAAAAGTCAAGATGACTGAACCGTTCATCGCCAACGTCCAGGCCAATTGATCCCCCTATACGTCCGCGGCATTCCTTGCAGTCTGCGTGCGGCTTTTTCGCGTTGCCGTTTCTGCCAGCCCGGTGCCTGCCGCCTTTTGGCCCCTTCGGTCCTCGTCCACCGCCAGACGCCCTGTGTTTTCCTTTGTAACCAAACCGGCCACCCCCACCCATCGTCTTGATCTTGAAGCCTTTATCCAGCTCCAGTACCGTAATGGACACATTTGCCAGGCCCATTTTTGTATCCGTTGAGCCTATCTGCAGGTTGGCGCCGTACAGTCCGATATTGGCGGCCTGCATGGTACCACCCATGCCATAAAAGGCCAGATCTGCAATATTGGAATCGGTCTTGGTGCCGCTGACCATGACGTCACTCATCGCGTCAAGGTTCAGCTTCAGAATATATTTGTCTTCGCGAACGACGGTGTTATTGTCCAGCATGGCAGCGGCCTCGATATTGGCCGGACTTTCTTTTGTGATATTGTTTGGCGTCTGGACAATGCCTGGTCCAGTAGATAGCACATCCAGATTTCCGCCTGCCTGTATATCGATGTCCCGTTGCGTCGACTCTTTATACAGACTGGGACTGTCCAGTGTAATATCGGCAGCATCCAGATCGGAGTTGGACGTGATGTTGTTGATGTCATCAGCGCCAATCGTCTCGCTGACGGTCCCGTTGACCGTCTCGTCGTCCAGTGCCGCGGTGTTAACGTGCAAGCCCAGTAACTGATGCGACGCCGAGCCGCCCACTGTATGGCTGTGCTGGCCGGTAATCACTTCGTCCACGCCATCACTCAGCGTCTGCTCCAGATTTCCACCAATGTTGTCTTCCAGCGAGCTCTGTACCGTCCGGTTGTGATTTGATGCATACGATTTGATCGCTCCTGATGCCATGAGAATGGCAGAGGTACTGTGCGCAGTATGGGAACGCAATCCGGCAATGGAAGAGATCGCATTTCCAGCCACATCATGCTGCTGATTATTCTTGACATGCATATTCATGTCTTTTTCGGCGACCATGGACAACATTTCACTACCCTGCCGATCATCAAACAGCAGCTTGTTGGCATTGGCCGGCGTGCCGTTTTTGGATCGCGTGAAGAATCCGCTTTGCGTTGCATCGCCAGGCAATGAGACGGGCGGCATGTTATTCGCGTTATAGACACGTCCCACCGCGATTGGCCGGTCCACATCACCATTGATAAAGTCCACGACCACTTCTTCGCGCACCCGTGGAATCTGCACACCGCCGAAGCCACCTCCCGCCCAGGGATTGGATACGCGCAGCCAGCAGGAACTTCGCTCGTCCATGGTACCTTGACGATCCCAGTGAAACTGAACTTTGATACGGCCATACGCGTCAGTCCAGATTTCTTCCCCTTCGGGCCCAACGACGATAGCCGTCTGAGGCCCGCTCATTTTTGTAACAGGAGTGATACGCGGTGCCCTGAACTGAACGGTCGCTGGAATATGCTGTGATCTGATCTCAAAACTGGCCCGTGCGTGCCTATCCGTCGTCGTGGCGTAGGACGAATCACGAAAGTGATACTCGGTACGCAGTATCAGATAGGTCTTGTTTTCTGTACGATTGGGATAATGTTTCAGCGAAAAGTGGTAGCCCGGTGCCATCGCGCGAACATTACTCACCGACCATGCCTGCTCCTGCAGACATTGCATGGATTGCAGATGCACTCGAGCGTAGTGATCAGAGTCGGCCGAGTCAACGTAGCCGCCCATGGGATCATACCAATCCAGATCCAGACCCTGGGTATTCTGCCTCTTCACCCAGCGACGTGCACTCATGTCGGCCTGAGGCTTCTGAAAATCGTAATCCATGGTCGAATACGTGGTGGACGTCAGTTCTGCTGCGATCCGCCAATCACGAATGTATTCCTCATGTGGAACAAGATGACGATCTTCGTCGTAATAGGCAATGTCAGGCGTCGTGGCCAACGGATCATGCGAATGCACATCATCCATGAGAACAAGAACATGCCGATCTTTTTCATGACGAAACCAGTAATAAATGCCTTCATGTTCCATCAGCCGGGAAATGAAGTTGAAATCGGTTTCCTGATATTGAACGCTATAACCCCACTTGCGATAATTTCCCACCAGACGATTGTCTACCAGATAATCGTAGCCATTCAATACCTGCGTGATAATTTCCACTGCGGTCTGGTCCTGGAATATCCGATTATCAGTGACCTGCGTTGCATACCAAAGCCATGGACGCACCGTCGCTTCGTAAACGTAATAACGGCGCGTTTCCGATTCCCGATGTATCAGCCCGAAATCTGTAACGATACCGTGCATATATCTTGGCGATCCGGCAGTTTCAATTTCAATTGCAATAGCTTTACCCAGCATATCCTGCAGGTTCAGACCAGGACTCTCTGAAACGAACTCAATGGTCCATTCAAACAAGTCAGATAATTGTTCATGACCTTTCAGGGCTTTGAATCTGAGCTTGTCGCCAAGAGGGGTAATTGCGTTTACGGTACGATTCATGACAAGGTTCCAGGTATCTCTTCCGGCGGCTCGCGTCTCATTTATTCCTCGATCAGCGCGGCGCGCTGCGTTTCACTCCACAACTCGGCTTCAAATAGCTGCGGATCATTCTCCAGCGCCCCTCTACGGCGCTTCAGGTTGAGATCATCAGTAACAGCCCGATGAAATCGGGTACGGTTCATGCGCGCGTCAACAAAGGAAGCACGAAACAGATCGGCGTAAGAGAAATCGGTATGATCCAGATAAGTGCGATCAAAGCAGGCATTGCGCGCCACGGCACGATGCCAGCTGCACAGCGATAAATCACAGTCGGCGAAATCAGCTTCTTCGGCCAGCACATCAACAAAAACACTCTGAGGAAACCGCGCCCCACGGCAATTGGCCTGCCCGAGGTCGGCATCGGCAAACATCGCAAATTGGCCCTGGGCTCCTGTCAAATCGGTTTGTCGCATACCTGCAGACTTGAATGCCGCTTGTCTGAGGTTAGCTCCGACAAGATGGCAGCCATCCAGACGCGTTTCGGTGAATACGCCGCGCTGCAAATCCTGCCCGCTCAGGTCCTGCCCACGTAAATCTGATTGCAGCCATATCACATTGACCAACTTCGCGCCGCTCAGAATGGAAGTACGCAAGTCCATTTCCATCAGGGTGGCCTTGAAAAGGTCTGCTCCGGTAAAGTCGGTGCGATCTGCAGAACATTGCACGCAACTCATTTCCTGCGCTTGCGCATTGACAAGACTCGCGCCATCCAGCTTGCTGGCGTTGAGCACAGATTCATACAGGATGGAGCCGTCAAAGCGGGCGCCTTTCATATTGCACTTTTGCCATTTGCCGCGGGCAAGCATGGCATGGCGCCATTGCGTATTATTCATTTCGCAGTTGTTAAAAAAAGCCGAATCTGCGTAACATTCGTTCAGGGAGGCATCGTCAAAGCAGCAATCACTGAACAGGCATTCATCCAGGCGCGTTCCTTCCAGGTTTGCTCCAGTGAAATCAACACTTTCAAACACAACGCCAGACAAGTCCCAGTTCCGGAGATTTCTGCCCGCCAAACAAATGCGCATGATAGGCACGCCGTTATGGATCAACTCGCGCAACTGTTGATCCGACAGCGTCGAGCCGATAGCAACTGCATGCATATTCATGTCAGCACCTCACGCTTTGTCGGTTCAAGCTGGACTTCGCGCGTATAGTTGTTATGTTGGAGCGTACTCGTATCAATATCGGCTTCACCCAGATCGGCACGAAAGAAATTCACTTTGCTGAAATTTGTCCTGATGAATCGAGATTTACGGAATATCGTTCCGCTCAGATTGGCAGCCGTAAAGTCGCTATCCGAAAATTGCGAACGCATAAAGACGCCATCCGGTGTTTCCAGTCCGCGGCACGTGGCCGATTCAAATATTGATTTTGAACAATCGGTATTGCGAATGATGGCCAGTGTGAAATCCGGACGAACGAACCGGACGTTTCGCATGCTTCCATCACTGATCTGCGTTTCACTGAAGTCGCAATCGACCATGGGTTTGTCGGTCGCCAGGGTAAAGGTACTCATCAGCGACTCGGCAAACGAAACACGCTCCATCTCACACAGCGCCAGCGCACAGCGAATCAGACTGCTATCGACAAAGCCGGTGTCGCTCAACCCGCATTCATACAGAGCGGACTTATGGAACGTGGCCTCCCTTGCTGCGACATGTGTGAGTGTGCAATTGAGCAGCACGCTTGACTCCAGTACGGTACCTTTCATTATTACGTGGTCCAGTACGACATCCTTCAATACACATTCACCAAGAGCGCTGCGGCTCAGGTCACAATATTCAAATCGGGATTCATCAAGTACAACCCTGTCAAAGGTGCAGTCGTTGAAACTGACCTTGTGAAAGTGTGTGCGCGAGAGGTTTGCGAGCGTAAAACGACACTTTTCAAAGCGCGTGTTGCCGTATATACCATTATGCAGAGCAGACTCATCCATATTGCAATTGACAAATCGTGTATCTTTCATGTCGGCACGTGTCAGTATCACGTGCAGCATATTGCAGTTGTCAAATACCAGTCCGCTCAGGTCTGCACCGCTAAGATCCTTTCCTTCGAAGTCGCGATCACTCTCCAGAATGCGTACGACTTCCTCGCGAAGCGTCCTGGCTGCCGCTTCATCCAGGACAAATACGCCACCGCGATAGTGCGCAGACAGAATGTGGCCGCGACGCTGCTGGCGTTCAATCACTTTCTGATTCGCTTCCGACGATTGGGCATCCCGAATCTGCTGCATGAGCGCATCCATCGCTTTTGGAGGAACATCGGCACGCGGCCTGGATATTTCATGCCTGCGCATTGTCTCAATCTGCCTGGTTACGTCCTTCTCTCCAAGCAATTCAGGCAATTCCTTGTCGCGTCCACCAGAAAGTTTGAACCGTTTCGCGGCTGCCCTGATGCGATTCAGTTCTTCTCGACGCTTGCGACTTTCTGCTTCGCGCTCTTTCTGCCGAACTCTCAAATTGCTCAAATCAGCCTGAGGTCGTGGACCCGTGAACTCCGGCAAATACTGGTCTGCATCCAGTCCCATTTCCGTCAGTTCATTTCTTGCATGTTGCGTCATGTAATGTTGCAACCGGAACTGCTTCTCCCACATTGCTCCGTTCAGATCGGGCCTGGGTATAAAACTGGCCGCTTCCAGATTCTCCGGTAACAGCTGAGCGTCTTCGTAGGCCAGCAGTGCAGACTCATCCCGGTCTTCACGCGTTGTCATATAGTCACGATAATGCTCATGCGATTTGGGAGAGTACTTCCACTCCAGGGCACCCAGCACATGGCGAATGTCCTCTCCATCTTCGTACCAGGAGGGCAGTACGCCGTGAAAAACGAGTAGATATTGCTCCAGATGAGGTACGAGCCAAAGTGTGGTCGGCGCCAGTTCAACATCGTGTATCTGCGGTAAGCTATCCTCGTCCTTCTGCAGCTCTACCAGACAACGCGCCTGCCACGTGGGAACAATTCCTTCCCAAACGGCCTTTTCCGGGTGCATATTCCAGACCCGAAATTGCGTGTTATCGGGCAAACATGCGTCTGCCTTGAAAATCTGATCCGGCTGAGCTGCGTTGAAGATCCCAGGATCCATGTCAGGAAAAAAGCCGGGTGCATCGGTTTGTTTCCACAATTCGCTGTAACTACCCACTTTCCCAAAACGCACCGGCCAGGCGATATTCTGCGCACCCAGGCCCGCTGGCTCAATAGGATCGCGCAAGTTGCGGATTGGCGCAGCTGGAGACTCAACATTGGGCATATGGCGTACGCGTATTCCATTCACGACGTCTTCAACGTTTCCCTTGCCCAGAGGATTATTCTCGAAGGAGGGTCCGCCATATGCGTTTTCCCAGCCAATGCTCATCCGATCAAAAGGTTGCGGAGCAGACACGCGTTCATCCAGAAAGTAGCGATCACCAAAAACGTTGAGCTCCTTGGTATGTTCATTGACTTCTACGCGCACCCTGCAGCAGGTTTTGTCTTTTTGATGTGCTGTGTAAGCATTCCCGGAAACCAGGAACTCGGCGCGAGGTTTTGGAAACCCCAGATCCAGAATGCCGTCCGACCCCAGGTTTTCAGTCACGCATTGCCACATGGCAGGCTCACTCTGCAGCACAGGCTTCCCCTGACGTACATCAACAAGGATAGAGGCAGACAGTCCAATTTGTGTCTGGCCACGCCAGCGGTACGGGCGCACCTGCAGGCTCAAACAAAAAGGCTTGGAAATTCTCATAATCGCGAGTCCACTCGGTTTGACATGGCGCCTGCCTATAGCTCGAATCTGAAGAAATGCGGACGGGTAGTACTGCCAAGACTCATATTCACAGCTGAAAAACCGACGCTGACTGCGTTCATTGCTGCCGCATTGCTGACCAGTTTTATCTGAGCGCCGACCATCTTGAGGCTGAGCACCTGCGACGAATCATAAATGCCACCCGCGCCCAGTCGGAGAATCAGATTGGTTGTAGAGGAGTCCGTTGCTGCTGAACGTAGCAAATGAGCTCCAATGACAAATTTGATATCCTGAACATGTCTTACAGAAGGATTCACAGCCTGCATGACGGTGGTTTCGCGGGTCATGCCACCCGCTTTGATCTTGACGTCATTCAAACCATAGGCTTCAAAATTACCCGACGCTTTCACGTTGTAATTCCCGCTAGCGTTCACTTTCAGGTTATCGCCCTTGAGAACCGCAGCACCCCCACCCACACGCTTGGCATAACTGCCGCTCACTGTCGTTTTCTCTCCGGCGCCAAAATTGCGAATCGTCGATCCACTTACATTGTCGGTTTTATGTGCGTTGATCGTTCGAACCAGACCCTGGTTATAGGCGTGCAGAGCCGGCTCACCGCCAACCGTCAGGTTCTCGGAGCCACCAACCGTTTGCGTATTGGCTCCGCTCACGGAGCGGGATTGGCGCAGACTCACGCTATCACTGGAGTTCCCCGCTACACTAAAACGGTGACCACTCTCATGTTGATAAGTGGTGTCACCTGCCACACTCTTATTGAACAGACCTCCGTAGTTCCAGGTATGCGCGCCCAGGATATTGGCAGAGGACATGCCGCCGACACTATGGTTGCTATTATTCTTGACCGCCATCGCCATGTCTTTCTGCGCGATCATGTTCATCAGCTCATTGCCCGGGCTATCCTCAAACATGACCTGATTGGCCATATCGGGCGAACCATCCTTGCTGCGGGTATGGAAGCCGCTTTTCGTGGCCTCATCAGGCAGATTCACAGGTGGCATATTTTCTGCGTTGTAAACGCGTCCCACACAAAGTGGCCGGTCCGGATGCCCGCCAATAAAGTCTACAATTACTTCTTCGTTTACCCGAGGGATCTGCAAACCTCCAAATCCACCTCCTGCCCATGGACTGGAAACGCGGAGCCAGCAGGAACTCTCTTCGTTTTTATTACCGTAGCGATCCCAATGAAACTGGACTTTGATACGACCATACTGATCAGTCCATATGGATTCGCCCCCAGGACCAACCACCCTTGCGGTTTGTGGGCCACGGGTTTGCGGGATCGGCGTGGTCGCTTCCTTGCGAAACTGCGTAGAAAAAGGAATGGCCTGAATACGGATATCGAGCAATGACTCATCGGCAGATTCTACTGATGCATGATTTGCGCTTTCTGAATCCAGCACTCCGGTCTGCACTTGAAGTGCGTTCCGCTCCTCGCGCTCTGACCGGCTGACGGTGTGATACGGGGCTTCAACAAAGTAATAGTCTGCACGCGTAATCAGATACTTCCTGTTCTGTACGGTACTCGGGTGGCGCTTCAAGGAAAATGTATGTCCTGGTGCAAGCGCGCGCGCATTACCCTGCGCAGTAACGGTATGGCGGGGCACCTGCAGCGCTTGCATGCGTACTCGGGCGTAACGTTCGCCGTCTTCAAGTTCCGTGTAATTGCCCAAAGGTTCGTAACGTTCCAGATACAGAGCATTTGCATCCGTCTGCCCAACATGCTGCTTTACATCCAGGCGTGCCTGCGGCTTATTCAGGTCATACTCTGTCGCGGCAAAAGCTGTCGAAGTCAGGGAGTAGCGTGGCTGCCAGATATGCAGATATTCCTCCAGCGGGTTTACCAACGCCTGTCGACTGTAATACGGTATGTCTGCAAGCCCGTTAACGCTCCGATGGGCGCCACTTTCATCCGCCAGCACAAGCGTGTGCCCGTCTGCTTTGTGTTCGAACCAATAATAAATACCTTCATGCTCCATCAGCCGATTCAGAAAATCAAAATCGGTTTCGTCATATTGCACGCAATATGTCCACTTTCGGTAGTTTTCTATGAGTCGAAGTTCAAAAGGGAAGTGATAGTCGCTCAATACTTCCTGCAGGATCTCCACAACGCTTTTTTCCTGGAAAATCCGGTAATCACGCGTCTGGGTGGCAAACCATAGCCAGGGACGCAGCACTGCTTCATATATGTAATATCGTGGCGAATCGGCATCACGCCCCACCCGCTGCAGACGCGTCATCACTCCATTCAAATATCTGGATTCTCCAGTCTGCGCTATTTCGATGGAAGCCTGCGATCCCAACAAAGAATTGATGTCCAGCGATGCAGAACTGCTCACCATTCTTAGCGTAAATTCATACAGATCAGAGAGCATTTCCTTGCCGGAAAGGGAACGCATCATCACATCATCGGGTAGCCCATGCAACTGAAATATTCGATTCATTTTGTGCGCTCCGCTCCTAAGGTGCCAGAAACAGCACCGCGACGGTACCGGGAATGATTGAGAAGCCAATGGTATTGATCATGTTTTGTGGCCCAATGCAGCACAGGCGATTGGCAGGGGAACCGAAAAGAAACGTTGTGTATGAGTTCAGAAGCAGACGACGAGACGGGGCCACAACGGTATGCGACAGCACGCCCGTCCCGACACCGGGAAAATCAGCCAGCGTTATGGGCGTTGTAGTCATCATGTTGTGCGCGAAGGCACCGGTGAACAGGATAGTGACTGCTATCGGAATGGCCATCATGGGCAGACCGATGTCCGGATACGGAATCGGCAGCAGAGCCGGCGGAGTCAGGCAGACATCCGGAAAGGCAAGATCCAGCCCCATCAGTTGCGTTGAACCCAGCATTGCTGTTCCTCCTTTTTTTGTTAAAGCAGCCTATTGACCAAACCGGCAAGCAGAATATGGGCCGCATAGGGCTCCGTTGCGAAACCGTACTTTTTGAATTTGAAACCCGAAATATCAACGCGAATAGCCTCCATATCCTCATGCAACGGCGCGCCTACAAGCCCGATAGCAGACATCCGCGTGGCGGTCGACGCCATTGTTGACGAGAGGCCATACAGATTGATATTGATCACTCCGTTGGATGTGTACGTAGCCGCCGTGCTGTTTTTCATCAGCTTGGCCTTGAAGGAAAAATCATGTTTTTCAGTATGTACCTGACAAGTGTGATCAAGCATGGATGGGTTACTGAGAGAATGATTACCGCCGGCCTGCATCGTGATTCCGGTTCTGGCATTCAGCTGGGCATTGCCACCTCTGGCCGTCATGTCAACAGAACCGGCTTTCATGCTTAGATGTCCGCCTTTGGCTTCCTTGTAATAGTTACTGGCAACACTGCTGGATTCGGAACCATTGACAATACGATTCAGCTGACTGGTAGCCGTGTGCGAATAATCTGTATCCACAATTCTGCTGCGACCACCGTTATAGTTCAGTGTTGCCTGACCGCCATTGACAGACCGTATCAGTCCGCGCCCCATCGTTGTTTTCGCTGACCCGCCGACACTGTGCTTGCGGGTTCCATTCACAATCTCATTTGAAATACCCGTAATCGTGCGAGTGTGATCAGCACCATTGGACTCGATTGACGATCCTTTGAAAATATTGTCATCCGTCCCTCCAACGCTCATTGCAGTCGTACCACCATGACTACCGGTCTGCGACCCAATCACACTCAGATTTTCATTGTTCTTGACTAGCGTATCCAGGTCTTTCTCGGCGCCAAACGACAGTTTCTCCTGTCCGGGGCGATCTTCAAAAAGCATATGATTGGCATTGTCCGGCCCACCCTCTTTGCTGCGAGTCTTGACGCCACTCTGCGTAGCATCGGCCGGCAGATTGATCGCGGGCATATTGCTCGCGTTATACACACGCCCCACAACAATCGGTCGATCCAGAAATCCTCCCACGAAATTGACGACGACTTCGTCATTGACGCGAGGGATCTGGACTCCGCCGAAACCACCGCCAGCCCATGGGCTCGATACACGAATCCAGCATGAGCTCTGATCATTGCGCATACCTTCACGATCCCAGTGAAACTGCACTTTGATGCGACCGTATTTATCGGTCCAGATCCTTTCACCGGCGGGCCCGGTCACGATCGCAGTCTGCGGACCTGCCGCTTTTGCAACCGGTGTAATGCGTGGTGCACGATACTGCACCGTATCTGGAATGGCAGTAAAGTTAACGTCAATCCTGTGCTCCCATAAGGGAACACCGCCAGACGAAGTGGCGGGCGCCTCTTTCAGAAAAAACTGAGTCTGCACAACAAGATATTTTCTGTTCTGCACCTGTTCCGGATGATTTTTCAGAGAAAATACCCCACCGGCCGCCAGCCCTGCATGATCGGCATGCCCGATAACGAGCTCGTTATCCGCAGCCATCGCCTCCAATCCCACGCGGGCATAATGGTCGCCATCCTCCGGCTCAGCGTAACCGCCAATAGGATCGTAAATTTCAAGATCCCGTCCGGCAGGACTCTGGATTCTCCGCTGTACATCCAGACTGGCATTGGGTTTATTGAAATCAAAATCCACAGTGGCATAGACAGAGGGTCTGATATGTCGCGAAGTCTTCCACTCATCGATATGCGCAACACGGGCGCGCACCAGCCTGTCTGGAGAGATATACGGAATCTCGCTGCCCTTTTTTATTGGTTGGTGAGATGACGCATCGTCTGCGAGCACGAGCGTATGCTTACCTTCTTCGTGACGGAACCAGTAATAAATTCCCTCCATTTCCATGAGACGACTGATAAAGTGGAAATCGGACTCACGAAACTGCACGCAGTATTGCCACTTGCGATAAGATTCCAGCAATGAATAATCCACCTCGAATGGATACTTCGCAAGAATCTGCCGGATAATGGTCAGCGCGGTCTGGTCCTGAAAAATACGGCAATCCGAAGTCTGGCTCAGGTACCACAGCCATGGGTGCAGCGTAAAGCGGTAGACGTAATAGGACGAAGTCTGACTTTCTTTGCCTATGAACTGAGCATCGGTAATAATGCCGCTGATATGCCGCGCACCCGCGTCTGTTCTGATTGTTACCGTCAGCGGACTACCCAGCAACGACTCAATATCCTCGCCGGGATTATCAGCTACGAGATCTACCGTGTATTCAAACAGTGTCGATAGTGATTCCTGGCCTTGCAGCTGCCGGAATAAAAAGTGCGACGGCCCCTTGATCGTCGCAGCCTGTATTATTCTTTCCATGTTTGTGATGGCGTAAGCGCGCTCTTGCAGTGCGCAGCCTTCCTCTTAGATTCTGTTCTGCCAGCCACCTGACGTTATGCGTTTAATCAATGCAGTGTATTGGTCTTGTTTTTCAATACAATGACGTGTAATGACGCATCAGCAGATAACAGCTACATCTGGCTACTTAGTGGAAAGAAAGTGTCATAAAAAGGTAACTAAACGATCGCTAGTTGAACTCGATCGCGAGCTTTTTCGTGTCTTTTAGATAGCGAATATTGCCAACCAGTGCATACAATAGAGAGAATCCACTAGCAGAAAAGATGAATTTTTAACAAAATCTTTCTGCATGGTATTGAAAGAAAATATGATGAACAAACCTGGATCAACTGTGTGAAAGAATGAAAGCCTTAATCAGGATCGGACACTTCATTTCCTTGATTGCTGCAATCTATTGCATCGGTCTCGCTATATTTGCCTACCGGTATGCAGGCAGCAATATGGCGGTGGGGGTTTGCCTGTTTGCAGCGGTCATAAGCGTCGTCGTATTCTGGAAATTTCATCTCCCCGAACTGAAGCGCACGAGTCTGGTCAAAAAATTGAAAAAAACAGGTGTGGCCGGCACCGGAACTATTCTGGAAGCCACGCAAACCAATAGATTTCAGAACTTGCAGCCTGAGTTCAGATTTCGAATTACCTATTCGAATCCGCAAGATAACAGTGAGATGGTTTCAATAATTCGGGATTATGTCGAAACCCAAAATTACGACATATTAAAACCAGGCATGGCCGTACCGATATTGATTAATCCGAAAAGTCCGGAACAAATCATATTGTCGAAGTGAATATAAGCATGGCCAAAAAGCCCTTCAGGCTCATCTCTTAGGAGAGAAAAAATGATCAAAATCGAAAAAAGCAGTGGCAATGTGTATGCTGACATTGCGGCAAAAGACGCCGATGAGATGTTCATCAAAGCCCAGCTGGCAGCTAAAATTGGAGAAATCATCCGATCCCGAGATTGGACGCAACAGCAGGCAGCAAAAGCGCTAGGCTTAACTCAACCGAAACTATCCAACCTATTGCGCGGCCAGTTTCGCGGGATTAGCGAAGCGAAAATGCTCGCGTGTCTGGTACTGCTAGGTCGGGAAGTGCAAATTGTTATTGGGCCGGAGCAGACCCCAGATGCTGCCGGACATCTCGAAGTACTTTGCGTAGCGTGAATTAAACCAGTCGTCACCCACGCCCCAGCTCGAAATATCTGGCCGGTGTTGTGTCGAAATATCGTCGAAAAGCCACGATAAAGCTGGAAGGTGACTCGTAACCCACGGCCATCGCGGTGTCAGATACACTTTCGCCTCGAGCAAGATACTCCAGAGCGACAATCATACGCAACCGCAGCCTCCATTCCCCAAACGTCATTTGGGTTTGTGCCAAAAACAATCTCTCCATGGTTTTTAAGCTTGCACCAACCGCGCCAGCCAGTGTTGCCAAATTCGACGTGTCATTAGGATGTTTCTTCAGGCGCTCAGCCAGGCGAATAGCGCGCGGGTCGCTTGGCTCAGGCAAGTGCAAGGGAGCCTGAGCAAGTGTATCGAGTTGCTCGAGCAGTACCTTCGCCAATCTTGCAGCTTTGGAATCCACAGAGTAGTCCCACGGATGCGTTGCGCAAACGGTCACTAATTCACGAACCAGCGGACTGACATTAAGAACGGTACAAGGCGGCCAATCGGGTATTTCCGGGATAGTCTTGTCAATATAAAGAACAGTGACTTCTACGGGATGTTTAGATAGGAATCCATGGGCGGTTCCGGCGCGAATCCACAGAGCTCTGGTCGGTGGAAGTATCCAGACGCCCATCTCAGTTGTCATATGCAACATGCCCCGTGTTGAATGGATGAACTGATGGCGTTGATGCACATGCGTGTCAATCCTGCCCGTGGGGAGCCATTGCTCTTTTCTACCTACACAAAGAGCCGTTGCGAGATCCGGATTAGATAAAGTTTGGCTATTTATCAACATTAATTGGCATTATATCGATACCAGATATCATCATTCGATGGATATGATCTATTTATTCGAAATGAGGAAATAGATATGCCCAATTCGCAAAATTCGAATGTTGCAACGCCATTAGCTATTGAGGATATTAAAAAATCCGGCCTCGACCAGGCGAAACTGGCTACTCGACTGGCGTTCTTCATTGCCGGGTTTGGATTATCTTGTTGGGCTCCGATGGTTCCCTACGCTAAAGCGAGCGTAGGGGCAAACAATGCCCAGCTGGGTCTTATCCTGCTCTGCCTGGGTTTTGGTAGCGTGTTGGGCATGCCAATCGCGGGCATTCTGTCCAATCGCATCGGCAGTAAGCCGGTTATCATCGCCGGCAGCCTCGGATTGATTATGGCATTGCCTGTGCTCGCCATCACACCTTACGCCTCTATTCTAGGTATGGCGCTATTTTTGCTTGGACTCTCACTTGGAGCCGTCGATGTTGCAACCAATGTGCATGGCACAGTAGTACAACGAATCGCTGGTCAACCCTTAATGTCCGGTTTTCATGGACTGTACAGCATTGGCGGTTTAACTGGTGCCAGTGTCATTACTCTCTTGCTTTCTCTCGGACTGGATCTTATCACAAGCGCCCTCCTGGCAAGTTCGGTCATTCTCGTTGTCATCCTTATCGCTGCAAGGAATTTCCTCAAAAGACAATGCCTATCATCTACACAGAAGAATAAATTCAAACCCCACAGTTCCATATTCCTGCTGGGAATCCTGGCGTTTATGATCTTTATGGTTGAAGGGGCTGTGCTGGACTGGGGAGCCGTACTTCTGACCGAAGTTAAACATAGACCTGTAAGTACCGCCGGAGCAGGATATGTCATTTTTGCATTGACTATGACCATTGCCAGGCTTGTAGGAGACGGCTTCGTTATGCGAGCCGGAAACCGCAACACTTTGTTGATAAGTGCGATACTCACTTCCTTGGGTATCGCTATTGCAGCGGCATCCCAGAATATGACACTTGTGCTTGGTGGATTCGGCCTCGCCGGATTTGGTGCCGCCAATATTGTTCCGCTGCTTTTTAGTCTGGCAGGCTCACAGACTTACATGCATGGAAATCAAGCGATCGCAATAACCAGTACACTTGGCTATCTGGGCGTTTTTGCCGGCCCGGTAATAATTGGCTTTCTCGCAAGCCTGACTGACTTGACTGTAGCCTTTGGCGCATTGGCCGTCCTTATGATCATTGCTGCTGGCCTGTCGGGCGCTGCAGCGAGACTCTCCAGATAGAATAACCATCTTGCAAAAACCGCAGCCCACAATGAGCAACACTTTATTCCTCAATGACAAAGCAGCCAAATCACACTGTCTGTACCAGTTCATTCAGAACGCGGTCAATGATAAGGTTCTGCCTACGATTCTTTCGAGTGACCGCAGCAATGCTCACGAAATAGTGATTTGTTTCAGGGGCGAGGGCTGTCATCATACCTTTATCAACCCATTGTTGCGCGTAATGGTCGGGTAGAAAACCCACATATTGTCCCGTCAGTATCAGGAAGGCGATGCCTTCCCGATCCGATGCGCGAGCGGCATCGGCTAGCGGCTGGTGCAGTGCGATTGCTTCGGGACTCAGTCGATAGCCAGGTATGACGGCCGGAATACCTTTTAAATCTCTCACGGTCAGATCTTGCGCTTTATCGAAAAGCGGATGTGTTCGGCTGCAATACAACTGTGATTTTTCGTCATATAGGATATGGTATTCCAATCCACTCAATCGGTTAATAAGCGGAAACGCCCCCATATGCAGATGACCATCGAGTAATCGTCGTTCAATTTCTCCGGGAGGGCTCATACTGATATTGATCCGGACTTCCTGGCTTTGCTGGCGTACCTTTGCTAATGCATGTGTAATTCGCATGTGCGGCTGAGTTACCAGGTTGTTCATCAGGCCAATATTCAATTCTCCACGCAGTCTATCGTGAAGCTGATTAACCTCGCGCCTGAAGTCCTCGATGGAGGCCAGCATGGATTCGCTGGCACGCAAGACCTCGCGCCCCTCATCTGTCAATGCAAAACCTGCGCGGCCCCGCTGGCACAGACGCATCCCCAGGCGCTGCTCCAGATCGCTCATATGCAGACTAATTGCTGACCTGGTAATACCTAAAGTGCTTTCTGCCGCTGTGAAACTACCGCATTCTGCCACCGTTCGAAAAACTCGAATCAATCGCAGATCAAAGTCTGAAACAGGAGCCAGGGATTTGTTCATTACGTGAGCATTTTCAAATGTATATTACATTAAAATTGTATTTTATTTATCTAACTTTGGGTGGACAATAGCCCAAATAGCCGCTTTATACGAGGAGAAAATAATGACGGATTTAAGCCACGTTCCGACTGCAGTCAGAAGTGAACTGAATTTGCAGGCCCACTGGATGCCGTTCAGCGCAAATCGCGCATTTCATCAGGATCCGCGCCTGATCGTAGGGGCCGAGGGCAATTACCTGGTGGATGATAAAGGCCGGAAGGTATTTGACAGTCTCTCGGGGTTGTGGTGTTGTGGGGCCGGTCACAATCCTGCGGAAATCCAGAAAGCAGTCAGTCAGCAGCTTGGAACCCTTGATTACGCCCCCGCGTTCCAGTTTGGACACCCACTGTCTTTCCAATTGGCTGAAAAAATCGCCGATTTGATGCCAGAAAACCTGAATCATGTTTTCTTTACAAATTCTGGTTCAGAAGCTGCAGACACTTCCCTGAAGCTCGCGCGCGCGTACTGGCGCCTGAAAGGACAGCCTTCCAAAACCAAACTGATCGGACGTGCTCGAGGCTATCACGGTGTCAATATGGGCGGCACCAGCGTAGGCGGTATTGGCGGCAATCGAAAAGTTTTCGGTCAATTGATGGATGCTGACCACTTGCCTCATACGTTGCAGGCAGACCAGGCCTTTACCCAGGGCCAGAGTGAAACGGGAGGCGAACAATTGGCCAATGAGCTGCTGAAACTGATCGAATTGCATGACGCCTCCAATATTGCAGCCGTGATCGTCGAACCAATGGCCGGGTCTGCCGGCGTGATTGTGCCACCCAAAGGATATTTACAACGGTTACGACAAATCTGCGATCAGCACAATATATTGCTGATCTTTGACGAGGTCATTACCGCCTTTGGCCGCCTGGGCAAACGTACCGGTGCGGAGTATTTCGGCGTTACTCCCGATATCATGAACATTGCCAAACAGGTCACCAACGGCGCCGTTCCTTTGGGCGCTGTCGTCAGCTCCAGCGAAATCTACAATTGCTTTATGTCGCAGAATGCACCCGCACATGCGGTAGAGTTCACCCATGGCTATACATATTCTGCTCACCCAGTCGCCTGCGCGGCGGGACTCGCAGCGCTGGATTTGCTGGCGAAAAATGATCTGATTGAGAAGTCTGCCCAACTGGCACCGGCTTTTGAGAAAGCCCTGCATGGTCTCAAAGGCGTTAACCATATCATTGATATTCGCAATTGTGGCCTGGCGGGTGCCCTTCAACTTGCACCACGCGACGGGGATCCTGCCATTCGCGCTTATGAAGCGGGCCTTAAACTATGGGAAAAAGGTTTCTATGTGCGATTTGGTGGCGACACATTACAGTTCGGCCCAACGTTTACCTCGACCGCCGAGGAACTGGATCGGCTTTTTGATGCAGTTGGCGAAGCACTCCATAGTGTCGATTAGTCGAAGATACACTTGAATCGACCAGGGCGGTGCAGAGTAGTCTGCGCCGCCCTTTACGTTTGAGCCAGGCCAAAGAACAGCCCTTTAAACGAAGCGGTTCGCTGAAAAAGGCTTAAGTGTATTACTTGTTGATAAGCCGGACATGGACCGGGCGAGCAGCCATTAAGTATTGCCGCGAGTTCAATACTTATAACTTACCGTTGCCATGAAATTGCGCGGTGCGCCCCAGGCGCCCTGGCTGTAGAACCCAATCTGTTGATAGTATTTTTTGTTCAACAGGTTATTCATGTTCAACTGCACAGATACACGATCGTTGAACTGATAACGAGCCATCAGATCAACCAGCGCATAGGATTCCTGCGATACCTTTTCCTTGCCGTTAGGTCCCGAGGCAAGCGTAAACACATCGCTTTGCCAATTGACACCACCACCAACTGTGAGTCCATGCAAGGAGCCCTTGAATGCATAGGTCGTAAACAGCTTGAACATGGTGCGAGGCTGGTTGGTCTGAATCGCATTGCGCTCTGCATCATGCGCAGTCCAGTGCGTCAGGCCAGCCATCACGTTCCAGCCTTCCAGGGGTTCACCGGAAACTTCAAGTTCATAGCCTCGACTGCGTGTCCCTTTTGCTGCGTAATATGCCTGGTTAATTGTTCCTGGAACCAGATATCCCACATCCTGTTGCGCCAGATTGTCCTGATCAATCTGGAACAGCGCCGCGCTTGCGTTCAGGCGACCCTCAAGAAAACTGCCTTTGAGCCCCACTTCGTAACTATTGCCTTCCACCGGTTCCAGCCAGCCGCCATCACGATCCTGATATTCCTGCGGATTGAAAATACTCGTGTAGCTCGCGTAGGCAGTCAGATTATCATTCAGATCATAAAGAATACCGGCATAGGGCGTGAAGGCATTTTTGCTGAAACTGAATGGGGACGTTCCTTCTGTTTCCCTTTTCCACTGGCTGTAGCGTCCGCCAAGAATCACATGGAGTGAATCAGTCAAATTCAGGCGTGCTGCAGCGTACAAACCTGTTTGCCGGGTGCGAGTATCGACTGAAACAGACTCGGCGCCCCAGGTAGGCTCGGGATAAGAGCCATCCCAGTCATAGAAGTTACCGATAGGTGCGACGTTTGACGATTCCTGGCTGTAGAACAGGGCTTTCTGGCGACTATGACTTGCTCCGAATACCAGTTCATGTTTGCGTCCAAAAAGTTCAATCGGGCCCGAGGCTTTAACATCGACACTGTTCTGCGTGCGGTCGCCATAGAAACGCCCAGGGCTGGGACTAACGCCAAGACCTGTTGCTTTGTCCGGCCACCCCATGGTGTACAGCAGTTTTTCGTCGGCTTCATTTTTGCTGTGATTGAGCATCGCATCTACGCGCCAGCCATTATCGAATTTATGTTCGAGATTGAGAAATGCGCCTTGTGTGGTTGTCGCCCATTTACTCCAGTCTGTTCCGATATTGAGCCCGCGATCCCAATCCGTGCGGCTACCGTCCGCATACCACAAGGGGAAGCCGCCCCAGGCGCTGCCCTTAGGTGCATTATCCTGATATTGATATCCCAAACGTAATATCGTGCTATCGGTCAGATCGGCCTCGATCGTGCCGAAGAAAATGGATTTACGGTTGCTGTATCGATCCAGATAGGAATGCCCCTGCTGATGCGCTCCGACAATCCGCCCCCTGATCCTGCCATCTTCGGTCAGTGGTGTCTGCAGATCCGCCGATGCGCGATAGGTATCATGAGAGCCGGCGCCCAATGACAAATCGGCCTTGAAGTCCTTGCTCCAGGCGCGCTTGCGCACAAGATTGACCGCCGCCGATGGATTACCGGCGCCTGTCATGAGCCCGGTTGCGCCTCGCACCACTTCGATGCGATCATAAATTATCGGATCAATCGAAGACTCACCCGCGGCCCAGCCACTGCCACCTGTGACGGTGGTTGGAATACCATCATATAAATAGGTATCGATGGAAAAGCCGCGGGAATTGAAGCTGTATCTCTCCGTATCATAGTTCTGGACCGAAATACCCGGCGTGCCCGATAGGACGTCTTTTACGGACTGCATATTCTGATCTTCAATCCGCTGACGCGTTACCACCGTCACAGACTGCGGTGTTTCGCGTGGAGAAAGTGCCAGGCCGGTACTTGCCCGTGTGATCCTGGGCGTATAGCTGGCGGTACCTTCTGTTGTGACCTCGTCTGCATCCGATGTCGCTTCAATAGCCTGCAGTGTGGCAACAGGAGAGGCTTGTGTGGACGGCTGCGCCGGATTCCGGGCGGTCTGAGCAAAGGCATTCCCTTGCAGCACCAATGCACCAACAACCAATCGGCCAAGAAGCCTCAGACTGTATTGCCCTCGGTCACTTTGCGTTAAAAGACAAGGACTTGGCTGCTTGGACATAACACCGCTCTCCTGGCAAAAATATTGCAATTGATGTCAAAGAACGGAAGTTTAATGCAAATCATTTGCATTACCGAAATAAATTGCATTTGTAATTGTAATAATTGGTACACATTTCATTGCATCGACCGCGTTTCACGCTGCGGCTAACGTCCTATTCGATAGGCTGTTTATCGATGTTTGAATACCGGTAGGCAGATCATCGATGGCCTTAACTGCATTGTCCTGAACACCTATGGCTCAAATATCCTTGATCTGATTATTTAATCGCCCGCTGAAAATCCTTGACCTGAATGTTGTTTTCCAGCGAAGCATCCACAGCGATATCGAAGACCACGCGGTCGGCGCGATGCCATGCCGTGAACCATTCCAGCGGCTGGCCATGCTGATCGTAATAACACGCCTGCAATTGCAACAGGGCGTCGTTTTTCTTCACTTTCAGCTGGCTGGCCAGCATTTTGGTGCAAGGCACCGTCTGTATCTGATTACGCCCCTGCTGGGGTTGCCGACCAAACCGCGCGGCAAGCGCACGGTGCAATGATTTATTTGTCAGGTCATCTGTGCTCAGGGAGGCAAATTCCTGTGGCAGCCAGGTCTTCACAAATGAAATGGGCTCATCGTTGATGCAGCGCAATCGTTCAAGCACCAATCCATTGACTGCACCATAGAACGCCGCCACCTCAGCGGGAAATTCACTCTCTTCAAGACGAATCACTGTTGTGGTGAGCGCTGTGCCTTCGCGCTCCAGCTGCACGTGCAGGCTAAGGGAATTTTGCAGATTACGCCGGTGCTTGAAGCGGGAAGCAACCACCGAGGCGCGTCCGGCCTGCTTCAGAATATATCCGTCATCAACGAGCAGGGCCAGTGCCTGCCGGACCACGCTGCGCGCGACATCAAAATGTTCGCACAGCGCGTTCTCGCTGGGAATGGGGCTGCCCGGTGGAAGTCGGCTTTCTGAAATCGCCGTTTTCAGGCTGTCG